>CAJUTQ010000096.1 GCA_910589265.1 uncultured Lachnospiraceae bacterium | reverse complement strand
CCGGCTGTTCTGCTCCCACATAAAAACAGGAAGAACTTCTCTGTTCCTCCTGCTCTTGTATCGTCACTTTCTCCCTTATATTTTATTCTGTTTGTATCGTACTTTCCCCCTTGGGCGGGAATCTCGCTTTGCAATTCAGGTTCCATATTTTCTTTCCCTTTTCGTTATTCTCCTTTCATACAAAAGCAGGAAGAACCTTTCTGCTCTTCCTGCTTTTGTATCGTCACTTTTACTTGTATGTTTTGTTTATGCCCATTTTTTCTTAGGTAGAAAGCTCAGACTTCCATTGAAGCTTTATAAGAAATAAAGCGCTTTTCCACATCATTGTATCTTGCTCTTGGTATATTCACCTCCATATCCTCGTTCCTTCCTTTTTGAAGCACTGCCCTATATCTGCTTATTCTTTTTATAAATCTCATATTGACAAGAAAGCTTTGATGCACACGTAAAAACCTATCTTCCTTAAGCAGGGCCTCCAACTTATTTAAAGTTCCTTGTAACGTATACTTTTCCAATCGGTCTTCCATAATATAAACTTCCAGCTTATGTAATTTGCTTTCTATATATAGAATACGTTCTAAGGAAACTTCTCGAGCTCCTTCCCTAAAATCAAATTCCATCTTTGGCGCTTTATAATTCATCTTTTCCAATATAGCGTCCAGACATTCATAAATACTGGCAGCCATGTTGACATCCTTTTTTAGTATATATCGGACTGCATCTACCTTATATCCTTCCAGAATATAATTAGAGCATGCAGTAATAAATACAATAAACATATCCTTACTACTCTCTCGGATTTTCTTTGCCGTCAACATTCCATCCATCTGTCCCATATATATATCCAGAAAAATAATCTTGTACTTTATCTTTTCGATACCCAGTTCAATGAATTCTATTCCTGAACAAAATGTATCTATCTCAAATGTACACCCCTTTTCATCCATATATTTTTCCAAAATCTCTTTTATCTGTTCTCTGAAGATCCTTTCATCATCACATATTGCTATATGAAACATATGTTCATCTCCCTAAAAGCTGAAAAATTATCCTTGTTTGGCCATTTGGATACTGATACTTATTTGTAGTATGATTTATTATAGCATTTTCCTACGTTTTTTAACAATATTTTTTCTTCTTTTTCATAATTGTGTACCCATTTAAACATCAGCTTATAAATATACATTGCAGGGAGCAGACAAATATTCTATAATCAAACATAGAAACTGGCAGTTGGAAAGGAGTTTTATGTTTCATAAAATATGTATATATGAAGCAAAACTAACAAAATTAGATGAAATTGAAAACTTAATGAAAGAAGTTGCTGAATTTTATTTGAAGCAAGATGGCGTCATAGATGTACATTATATAAAACGTACTCATCGGCAAAAAGATTTTCATAGAGTTAAAGAAGGTGAATTATCCATTCGCCTTACGAGAAATATAGGGAAGGTAACCTATGTCCTATATTGGGTATTGGAGAACGAAAAAGCACATACAAGAGTATGGAAACTTGGTATAGAAAAATTTTATAAGCGTTGGAACTGGTGTTTAACTACAATGCCTAAAATAATTTTGGGTGAGAATGTGAAACCTTTTCTGAAAATAGCCTTTTGGATGGTCTTCTATGATAAAATAAAAAATCATAGGAGGCCTTTTAACATGGCAAGAGAAAAGAAACCAGGGAAACAGCAGTTATGGATTGGAGGCATCCATACCTAAGGCCCCAAAGAAGTGCTGACAATCAGTATTGATGACAAGAAAAATTCAAAAGACTGGCTGTCTGTATTGAATGAACGGAAAAACTGCGGGGTAAAGGCCATCTGGATTCTATGTGCCGATGGCCTTAGTGGAATGAAGGAAGCGGTTGGTACAATATTCCCGAAAACAGAATACTAGTGCTGTATCGTCCACCAGGTCAGGAATACCCTGAAATATGTTCCATGCAAAGACAAAAATATCTTTGCTTCGGATTTAAAAACGATCTATCAGGGGGCCGATGCGAAAAAGACCCTGGATGATCTGGAACGGGTGAGTGAGAAATGGATGCCGAAATATTCGAATTCCATGAAACGTTGGAAGGATAACCGGGATGCCATTTCCCCGAACTTCCCATTTTCCGCAACTGCCAGAAAGGGCATATACACGACCAATGGGATCGAATCCCTCCATTCCACCTATCGGAAACTCCACCCAGCAAAGCGTATTTCCAAGCAATACAGCCCTATTGAAGACGCTGTTCCTGACAACTTTTGAAGCTACGAAAAAATGGACGATGCCGATAAGAAACTGGGCGCAGGTCTATGGGAAATGGGGGAGCATGTATGAAGGGCGTCTTACAGAATAAGGAAAGAACCGTCTGGCTGGCGTCAGCCAGTCTTTCTTGACATGCCCATCTATCACTGATATATAGAAAGCAGGGGCGAAAAGCTTATTCTCAAACCTTTCGCCCATCATTATCATAGAAGATCTGTTATTTATCCCTTTTCATATTTTACTGCAATATATTTTTGATTTCTACTATTTGGCTTATCTGGCTGCGTCATCTGTAGCTTTCCTTCCTGGATAAGCGGAAACAGATATTTTCTGGTAAAAAATGTCCTGTTTCTATATCCCATGTATTCACATATTTCTTTTTTACTTCTTTCTGCCTGGCAAAAATTAAGAATCTGTTGTGAAACATCCTGTTCTATACCTGTTCCATGCCTGTTAACTTGGTCAGTAACTTGGTCAGTGACTTGGTCAGTGACTAAGTTTTTGTGAGATGGCCCAACTTTTCCAACAGAAACAGCAGTTAATGGAATCATTGTCTTAAACACATTTCCTTCTATAAATTCAGGCGTTCCTCCTGAATATAGCTTTGTATATTTATAAGTATTCCTCATTCCAGACCCGAGTTCATCTGCCAGTGATGTCTCACGAAACACCTTAGAAATAACTGGATTTTTAGAAAATGGCTGAAAACTTGATAATTCAAGCATACCATGCCCATGGGCCCGATTAGCATTTTCTGTATACATATACTGCTTTTCAATAACAAACTTTGCAACATAAGCAGATGAGTAATCACGATGTGCCAACAGATTAGAAAATATCTCCCGAAGAATTTTATCTCTGGCGCTAACACTGTTTATGCCTTCCAATATAAAAGGATCACTTAAATGTTTCTTTCCAAATTCCATTAACCGGTCATACGTATCAAATAAATTTGTTATAATGACATCCCTGTCATCATAACGATCTACATTCTCCACACGAAAAATCGCATCTGTTTTATGTTGTGGAAGAGCAGACATTATCGTCATATCTTTCCCAAATAAAAGTATCGCTGCAAGAGTAATTCCTTCCTTATGCTTTTCATCATCTTTTAAAATCAAACCTGCACTACGAAGAAGCTCCTCATCTCCCATAGTCAGCCATGGATGATTCATATTTCGAATACGGCTCATTTTTCTCGCCCTCTCAATTAGACTAGTACGCAGATCTGACAACCCAAATCCTGTAATCTTATTTACATAATAACTATCTTGCTTTCTGGCATATAAACGATAAACTGCATCCGAATTGTTCGTAATATCTAAATCTGCTTCGTGACTGCGGTCAAATATTTTTCCATTATGTCTACAAACCTGTGTACCTACAGGCACATATATATGAAGGATAATGCGTCCTTCTATTTCTATTTCTTCCGGAGTCAAATACATAGGGGGATATATTTTATTTGAATTGTTGACCGCAGTAACAAAATCTTTTTTCATCTGATCCACTGCTTCTGGTGCAATTCCTATAATTACTCCGTTATCCTTTATGCCAAGAAAAATATGCCCACCATCCCGATTAGCAAATGAACAAACTGTATCATAAACATCTTTTGTAATTTCATGTGTAGATTTTTTTAATTCTACAGTGATACTTTCACCATTTTTGATTAATTCTAAAACTTCAGCTTCTGTCATTTGACTCTCACCTTCATCCAAATCTACATTAATATCTTTACAATAAACTTATGTAGTAGCCTATTCCTGCCTTTGCCTCTACTCTAAACATCTCTATATTACTTCCATTATATTTTTGAGTTCCATAATATCTTCTCTTTCTTGTATACCCCCATATAGCCCTATATATGATTCTCAAAAAATACTTACCGCTCCACTATCAGCATTTGCAAATGCTATGATAATACCTCTCTCCTCTTATTTTCAAAAATCTTTCATCTACTATTTAAATCATCTAACATTGTCCCTACCAATGCACCTCGTTCCCTCCTTTAGTATCTATCAACTCTAAAATATCTTTATCCAATAAACACCAATAAACAAAGAATCCATTTCCCGAATGCTTCCCCGTATAGCAGCAAAGGCATTTTCATCTGTCCCTTCCTGAAAATAGTAATCGTCACTCTGCGTAATGCCTTTCACAATGTTCGAGGATTTTTCCGCTTAATGATGTCTGGAATCTCTTCCGGTGACAGTTACATCAAACCACTTTCATATATTCTGCCTTCGATATTATTCTTATAAATACCCACTGCTTTCTTATCTCTTATAAAAACATCCGTTACTTGAAAACCAGCTTTTGCAACTCCTAAAGCCATCGCTCAATTCCTGCTTCTATAACTGCAGCTGTATTTAGCACAATAATTTAACCTCTGTTCATTATTCCAAAATTAATCCTCTGTTCTTTGAATAACATTTTCCAATCTTATATGCCACCATCAAAGCATCTTTTACTCCAATAAGTTTGACACAAAGCTACTTTAAACCATACCTTTTTTTCTATAAGAAAAAATTTATTTCTTCTTAGCATTATTCTTTATATTTTTTTCTAATTATAACAGACTTTTTCTATATCTCATACTACCAAACTATTGTTTCTTTCAATACATCAACTATTTCTTTATACCAGTATACTATCCCTCACACACAGCGCCCCATACCCCACCTGGGGATTAGGATACTCTGTGAATCCTGGCAGATGCCTCGCTCCTCTTCTCAAATATGCCTTCACCTTTTCCCCCTATGGTGCTGTCAAGTAAGGCTAACAATTTTTTATATTTTTTTAGATTTCTTTATAAGCAACACCAATACATCTTTCCCCTAACCTTGAAAAACATGATACAAAATTTTGCCATTTTGCACAAAAAATTGTTTGTAAGTACCTAACAAAAATCAAAAATATGTTGTGAACATTCTGTTTTTTCTCTATACCATCTATGTATCTATTATCATGTTCATTTTTTTGGTCATCTTAACCAAGGCATTTCTCCCCATTCAATAATTCTCTTAATTCTTATTACAACATGCACACTTAACTTGCTCACTAAGTGTGTATGTTATCATCTATCTAATTTTTATATAAAGCATATTTCTGTATTGAGCTTTCGCTTCTGAATTTCATATTGTGGTCACACTTCACATGTCTCTATCCTACTCTAAAAAATGTATTAGCAATATCTCAATTTTATGGTCTGGATTTACAACTTTCTATTGTCCTCATATCATAGAATTTTTACCACTTATTGTACTTTGACATTATTCCAAAATAATTTTTCTTGAAGCATTTTAACAGAATAAGGACAAAGATCATACCATTTCTCCTCTTTTTTAATTTTTACTCTTATACAAGGAATCATATCATGCAAAAATATATAAATCTTTTCTCCAGTCTCATATGCTTCTATATCTGAAGTTACCAGGATTATTTTCATTTATATACATCCACATAACTTTTGAAAACAAATATTCATCTGATTTTTATAGTCACATTGCCAAAGTTCTTCCATCGCTTCTAACTCTGGCGGCCTAATCTTTATTAGACCTAATCATTCAGTTTGGTGCATAATTGATTCTTCACCAGAAATCCATACTAAGCCGTAATCAGCCAAATATATTCTCTCATTAAAAGTTAATAAGTTTTCAGGCTTTAAATCTCTATGCGCCATGCCCTTTTTATGTATTTTACTTAGAATTTTATCCAGTTCAAACATATTTTTAAGTTTTTCAATCAACGATAAACTATCCTGAAGCACAAACTTCTCAGCTTTTGGCATTGTATAACACGCAATTCACATAACTCGTCCAGAGCTTATCCCCGATTACAACTTTGTTATCAAGATAATCCCCTGCATTTTCTACACTATCTAAATGGTACACAACTCCACCATGTATTTTAAACCTTATGAAAAGTAGCTCCTCTCATATATGGTTTTATATCCTCAATTATTTGCTCATACTTATGCCCACATAATTTCTCTAATACAACCTGATCTCCTTCTACTTTCGTCCATTGTCCACACAAATAGAGGGGAATAATTAAATTTTCTTCCCCTTCCACCATTGCATAAGCTACTTCATAAGTCAATCCTACTTCTTCTAATTTTTTTACTATTGTACTTCTTTTTCTAACTTTAATAAACTCTTTACCTACACATTATTCCTCTTCTCCATATACAACAATATTTATGTTATTTGGAATAGCATATATTTGTTCAACATTAAACCATGGAATTAAAATTTTCCCTCCTAGTTCTGTATTCTCTTCATTCGCCTGTCTGAGATTTTGCCAATCTTCTTCCTTGCAACAAAGATTACTTTTCCTGTATTCCATCTACGCAATTCATTCAATACACAATAAATTGTCTCCTCTTTACATTGACCTGAAACGTAAATGCATCCATCGCCAATACGTTCTTCAAAAGCTTCTTTAAAAACTTCATCCATCTCAAAAAAAGACAGATTAAGGCTAGTATTCGCTGTTTGTTTTGCCAATTCAATTTCTTGTTGATCCATAGAATACACTTCAACTTTTCTACTTTGAATTTCTCGCAATTGTGTATTTACTAAGCTAATTGGTTTCTTAATCTCTGCCAACTGCTTTTCTTCTTGTTCTCTTCATTCTCCCAAATATGCCTTTTGATATATTGTTAGAGCTTCTTTCTCTCATTCATGCATAATAACTGTCATAAAGTGAGAACTATATAACTCTGCCTCCTGTGTCGGAATCTCATATCGCAATATCAAACTTCTTATCTCTCTATGCAAAGCGCCTTTTAATAAATATCTACTTCCTTCATCCGTTTTCTTTGCCAATTCTTTCATATTCTCTCTGGATAAAAGAGCCCACATATCTTCAACAATATTATCTCCGCCCTCTACCTATTTCAAAAAGAATTCTCCTACATCAATAAAAAGTTTGCTCCATTCTTTTTTATTTTTATACCCATTAAGTTTGTTGATAACAGCTCCTAATACTATCTCACCAGTCTTTTCTACTACTTTTTCTTAACTATATATTTTTTGCTTTTCCTCTTGTTTGGGAGATACCTTATTTGCTTTGTTTAGAATATTATAATATTCCAACTATAATCTACTTTACTATCACTGCCCTAATAGGAATTGCAACAAGATTTTCTACACCACGTCCATCGTTATTTTCTTTATTATGCTTTTATATACCTCTGCTTAGAGCTTTTAGGCTTATCTGGTAATGTCATTTTTAGTTTACCCGCACTCAAAAGCGGTGCCACTAGATTAATCATCGTATAAGTATGAGATTTACCCGTAAATTCAATTAATTCGGACCTTGATCTAGGTATTGAACAAAAATCTAAAATCGCTTTTTCTGATGTTGTATTTTCTTTATAACAGTCATTCTTCATAACAACTTTAAACTCTCCATGAACAACTGAAAAAATTGGCACTGGCAACCCTGCTTGAATAAGCTCTGATCGTATTGTTGGAATTCCGGAATAACGATTTTCAGTAATTTTCAATAATTCTAACATATTGGCAAGTGCAGCATTTCTTGTCTCTGGATCTACCTTCCCTAACACATCAATAGAAATCTTTCCATATAATCCGCCGCTCTTGATAACTTCCATACGATCTCGATACATTTCAATACGAATGGGTGTATTTTCCGTATGCAGACTATAATCGCAATGCACTAATGCATTTAAAATCACTTCTCTAACTGCTTTAATTAGATATTCCGGTTTATCCTTTCTCTTCCCATTATGATCTCTAATCGTCTTATTTCGACTATTTTTTCGTACAAATTCAACTGCTTCTTCCAGCATATCTGGTATTGCACCTGTAATCCGCTTGTTATCAATAAAGCGTTCTCCACTTTCTCCTACTGTTCCCATCTCCGTTCCAAGTAAACATACTGCAGTAATGCAGAGCTGGGGAAAATATGTTTGAGGATATTTAGAAAGCGTCATTATCCCAGCCAATGTAGGAACATTACATGCCGTAACTGCCATCCATTCCAAGATTTCTTCATTCGATACATTTTTCGAAAGATTCCTTCTCTCCTGTTTTACCATAGTCAAATAATCATTTAAACGCTTTTCATCCAAAAGCTGTAATTTTGCTTCATCTACTGTACGAATATCATCACGAATTCTTTTACGAAAAGCCTTATAACTATACACCTCATATTCACTCATTGGCTCCATCTGTTTGCACTGCTCTGTTACCTTCTTCTGTAAATCCTGTGAATCATAAACTCCTTTTATTTTATATTTATCATTTTCATCAACGCCAAAAATAATAACGACCCCTTCATCTTGGTTGGACAACCTTTTTCAGCAGACTTTAATTCAACTGTCTGTTTTTCTGTTTTCAATTTCTGTATATCAAAAACCAATTTTTTTAATACTTCTGCTTGCATAATCAAACCCATTTCAGATAATATATTCTAATTATATCTTCCAGCATATCTCAAGTTAAAAAATTTGATTACCATAAAGCAATTTTGATCACTTTTTTCTCTTATCCTCTTTAAAAGAAACATTAAGTTAAAACAATTTCATCCTTCTTACTTAATGATATATAGCAGAACATAAGTCAGCTGCCTTTATATACTGAATTTTTCTAAATTTAGCAATTATATAGGCAGACTATCCCGCCTCAAGTCGGAAGACTTGAGGCTAAGCACATTGCACCATACCCCACCTGGGGATTAGGATACTCTGTGAATCCTGGCAGAGGCCTCGCTCCTTTTCTCAAATATGCCTTCACCTTTTCCCCATATAGAAATGGGTCGTTTCCCCTGACAATTCCCCACTCCATTAAAAGAGCAGCCCCCCCTGTGACAAAGGGAGTGGCAAAAGAAGTGCCTGTTACTGACTCATAACGTCCTTGACTTTTTGTGGACATAATGTTCACTCCTGGGGCCACCAAATCTGGTTTGCTCATTCCCTCCATCCCCACATAACCTCTTCCTGAAAAATCTGCATAGGATTCATATAGGCTGTTATAAGCTCCTACTGTAATAGCATTTGCAGCAGTAGAGGGAATTGTGAAAGACATATCAGAGGTTGGCAATAAAAACCGAGTTCCCGTTTGAAGGGAATTCTCACTAGGTAAATATAATCGATAGCTTCCCTCCACAATTTGAACTGGCTCCAGACGTATCTTCCATATCCCGCTTGTTATATACTGATCCTTTGGAAGAAAATCAATGTAGATTTCCTGATCTCCAGAATAGGGAGAAGGCTCTCCATAGTAAATTAATAATTCTACGCCTAGAAGGCTGGCTCGAAATGGCAGACTTATATTTTTTGTTATAGCTAGCTCCTCGCCATTGGGAGCAATAACCATAATTCCAATTTCATCCGTATAGTTCTTCCATATTTGTACACTGAAAGCATCTTCATAAGGGCTTACAACTAATTCCACATCTCTTCTTCTTGTAAGCTTCCCTCCTACATGTCCTCCCGATGCCCCTTCATTTCCCGAGCCTATGCAGATTACATTCTTCCATATATTCGATATATTGTTGATGTATGTTTCTATAAGGGAAGTTCCTGTATGGGATCCATAAGTATTTCCAAAACTTAAATTAATAGACACAGGCATTTCTAGCTCCAATGCCTTCTTTATCACATAGTTGAGAGCCCGCATAAGTTCTGTTGTTTTTGGAAAAGAATTGGGGCCGGGATTCCCTAACTTTACTACAAGAAGGCTGCTCTCTGGTGCAACTCCTCTGTAAGTTCCCCTCGATTCTCTTCCATTTCCAGCTGCAATTCCAGCCACCGCTGTCCCATGACCAGACAAGTCTCTGCTAGGCACAATCTCATAGGCAGCTGCCCTTGTCTTTTCCTCCAAAGCCTGATTAATTTTCTCCTTGGTAAATTCTGTTCCCAAATAAGAGCCTTGGGGTGGATTCCACCCTTTTTCTGGATCCGGCGCTACCGTCTGATCCCATAGAGCTAAAATTCTCGTGCTTCCATCTTCTTTACGAAAATCATTATGGAAATAATCAATGCCTGAATCAATAATTCCCACAATGACACCCTCTCCTTTTAAATAAGGAGATTCCACCTGTACTTCAGGAATGCAGGAAGCCCTTTTTCCCTGGTTTAAAGCAAAATAAAGTCTTTTTGGCTTTTCAATATATTCCACTTCTGAGAGCTGGGAAATGGAATTTAACCTGCTTTCTGGAACAGTGAGTATGGCATAGTTTCCCATGAGCAGCTCTGCCTGGATTCCCTCTCCTAATACTTGTAATAAATCTCCATGATATTTTACAATTATATCCCATGTCTCTTCCAGCTGGTTAAATCCAACTTCTAGCTCCCCTGATTTCTCCCTCTCTTCCTCTGTAGCCTCCATGGCCAAATTTAACAAATTTTCTATTTTTTGACTATCCAAGTATCCTCTGCTCCTCTATCTTTCACACTTTAACTTATACAGTCAAACCCTGTGTTCTTCCTTACCTTAGTATATGCCCTTTTCCTTCCTCAAGGTACCCCTTTTGTCATGACTATCTTTTTCTTCATATCCCTCCCTATAAACGCCATAAATATTTTCCACATTGTACAGGATGTACTCCAAAATAATATATATGAGACTTTTCATACTTAGCCCCTAATCCTTCATATATATTTTTGGCCCGTTCATTTTTCATAACTACAGAAACAGACACAAATTCACTCCCCCTCATTCTTGCCTCCTGAAATACTTCTTCTATTAATCTCTTCCCAATTCCTCTTCCTTGGGCGTCTTTTGCCACATATAGAGATGATAGCATTGTACATCTCTTTCTTTCCTCATCTTCCTTTATTCCCGCAAATCCCAAAATATCATATTCTTCCCATAGGAGACAAAGATGTCCTTTTTTCTCCATAAAATTCAACCATATCTTCTTTGACTCTTCTATTGTCACATGCTCCAAATAGTCCTTGGGCAAAATGCTTTTATAAGTTTCTTTTATGTCCTGGCAGTAAATTTCTGCCATTTTTGAAATATCACCTGTTTCTCCTCTTCGAACCATTTTTTATCCTTTCTATATCTATAAATTACAAATATCTATAAAAAACTACTTCTTTTTTACTTCACTTAATGATACAATAGGAAAGAATGCGTTATTGCTTTAACGTAAAAAAACAAAAAAAGCAAAAGAAAAGGGGGAAAGTAATGAATTATTTTAAGAAAACCTTTGGAGGAGCATGGATTTGTCTTGTTTTTGTCTTATTTCTGTCCCTCCCTGTTTTTGGAGGAGAAATAGAAACAGAATATATCCCTTCTATGTATGCAAGCTTTTTAGCATTAGTTCCGCCTATTGTAGCCATTGGACTAGCCCTTGTAACGAAAGAAGTCTATAGCTCTCTATTC
Organism: uncultured Lachnospiraceae bacterium; assembly: GCA_910589265.1. Lineage (GTDB taxonomy): Bacteria > Bacillota > Clostridia > Lachnospirales > Lachnospiraceae > MGBC165282. The sequence continues at coordinate 62,414 of CAJUTQ010000096.1, read as the reverse complement.
ATAGGAATTTTAGTGGGAGGGCTTTTTTATTCTGGTTTCTCCTTTGAGGGTACAATCACACATATTTTTAACAATGGCTTTTTGTCCGTATTGTCTGACAGCTATAATGTAGGTATATTAATCTTCCTTGTTATTTTAGGAGCTATGGTCAGTCTCATGAATCGAGGGGGAGGCTCCTTTGCCTTTGGCCAATATGCAAAAGAGAAAATTAAAACTCGTACAGGCGCACAGCTTGCAACCATTGCTTTGGGAATTCTTATCTTTATTGATGACTATTTTAACTGTCTTACTGTGGGAAGCGTCATGAAGCCAGTCACTGATGGACACAAAATATCTCGGGCCAAGCTTGCATATCTCATTGATTCTACAGCTGCTCCTGTTTGCATTATTGCGCCTATTTCATCTTGGGCTGCCGCTGTTTCTGGATTTGTGGAAGGGGAAGACGGTTTTTCTATTTTTATAAAAGCAATCCCTTTTAACTTTTACGCCATATTTACCATTATTATGATGATCGCCCTCGTCCTTCTCCATGTAGATTTTGGCCCTATGAAAGCTTTTGAGGAAAAGGCAAAAAGGGAAGAACTTCCTTCTGAAGATGGAAAGGAGGAGGAAGGGGCTTTGGACAACAAAACTGCAAAAGGCAGAGTGTTGGATTTATTAATTCCTATTATTAGCCTCATTCTTTGTTGTGTTATTGGTATGATTTACACAGGAGGATTTTTTGGCGGATCGGACTTTGTCACTGCCTTTTCCAATTCTGATGCATCTGTTGGGTTAGCCTTAGGAAGTATTTGCGCCATTATTATTACAGTAATCATTTATCTTATACGAAAAGTTTTAACTTTTCACCAATGTATGGAATGTCTTCCTGAAGGCTTTAAAGCTATGGTTCCTGCCATTTTAATCTTAACCTTTGCCTGGACTTTAAAAGCCATGACAGACAGTCTTGGGGCTGCTGAATTCGTTGCTGGCGCTATGAGGCAAAATGCTGGCTCACTCATGAATTTTTTACCTTCTATTATTTTTCTTGTAGCCTGTTTTCTTGCGTTTTCTACTGGAACCTCCTGGGGAACCTTTGGAATACTGATTCCTATTGTCGTCGATGTATTTTCCGTCTCCAATCCCCAGCTAATGATTATCTCCATTTCTGCATGTATGGCTGGGGCAGTGTGCGGTGATCACTGTTCTCCTATTTCTGATACAACAATCATGGCCTCCGCAGGAGCCCAGTGCAACCATGTCAACCATGTAACAACCCAAATTCCTTACGTGCTTGTGGTGGCATCCGTAAGCTTTCTTACTTATATTATTGCTGGATTTGTAAAAAGTCCCTGGATATGTCTTCCAATAGGAATGCTTCTTTTATTTCCAGCCTTGCTCCTTATGAAAGGGAAGGGCTGACTTGCCCTTCCCAATACTGCAAAATTTTATGAAAGGCAGAAGCTTACTTCTTGCCTTCTGCCTTTTTCATAAATTTTTCCTTGTCAATAATAAACCGTTCATGTATCCCTTCTCCGATCAACTCCGACTCGTCATACACCTTGGTTTCAAATACAAGACGTTTTCGATCTACCTGGGTCAATTCTGTCTCACATGTCACAGACATACCTATAGGAGTAGCGGCCAAATGCTTTACATTCACGAAAGTTCCTACCGTTCCTTGTCCCTCTTCTAAATATTCTTCCACACTGGCGCTGGCCGTGTTTTCTATAAGAGTAATCATATTGGGCGTTGCATAGACTGGCAGCTTCCCACTGCCTAGTTTTTCTGCTGTCATCTCTTCTGTAACTTTTATAATTTGTTTTCCTATAATTCCTGTTTTCAACATCATTCCTTCTCCTTTTCCAACCTTTTAATACATTTTGTTATATGTTCATAATCTTTTTCTACCTGTTTTAGCATAGGCAGAAGCTCACTATCTCTTTTTCCCTCTCTCAAACTGTCTGACAGAGGGCTTACAGATTTATAAAGTCTCGTAATAGCAAGATTTTGGCAAACTCCTTTTAATGTATGAGCCGCCCGAAATGCCTCTTCCCAGTCCTCTGCTTCTATTGATTTTAACAGTAAGTCAAAGCTCTTATCATCTAATACTTTCAATAAAAACTTTTGTATCCGTTCATTCGTTCTCAGCCGGCTGGTTACATCTTCAAAATCTCCTTCCATCTCCTCATAACATTCCTTGAGTGTCAATTTTATTCCCCCTCTCCTTGGTTTCCTTTTATTTATTTCAACTATTTTTCGTAAAAGTAATATCTCCCCCTTCCTCTTAATTTTGCCTTGTACATTGCTTTATCTGCAAGGTGGAAAAGGGATTTGTAATCTTTATCCCATCCTTTTATGCAAACAATTCCCATGCTGACACTAAGTACAAACTCTTTATATCTCCCTGACAATTGATGAAAAATCCTTTCCACCTGGGCTTTCCCTTCCTCATGGTATTCCATAAAAACAAGGAATTCATCTCCTCCTACTCTGGAAACAATGTCTGTACTTCTGGTACAGGCTCTGATTTTATCAGCAGCATACCTTAACACTTCATCCCCAAATAAATGACCGAATCGGTCATTTGCCTCCTTAAAATGATCTAAGTCTGCCATAATCAGCATATATTTTCCTTCTTTATCCTTAGACAATATAGAAGAGATTTTTTCTTTTGCAGCTGCATGATTCAGCAAACCAGTGAGAGAATCTTGGGCTGCCATAAGTTCCAACTCACTCACCTTTACCATATGATCGTGAATATCCACAATCTTTCCAATAGCTCCCTCGAACTTTGGCTGTTCTCCTTCACTCCAAATAGAGTAGGTGATCACTTTGCTCCAACGAAGGCAGCTATTTATATTCAGCAAATAGTTTTCCTCTATGACTGGATTTTGAATAGTTGTACCTTTTAATCTCTCCAACAGATGTGAAAAATCTTTCCTTGAGAAAATTCGATTACCAAAAGCCTCTTCCCTTGGATTTAAAATGGTCTCTGGCATATTTAAGTATGCGGCTCCCCACTCAGACAATAAAATCATTTCTGGCATTGCTCTATATTCAAATAACACTTCTGAAGAAAGATCCGCAAGGAAATGATATTTCATACGCTCATGTTCTAAAAGCTGCAATGTCCTCTCCGATACCCCAAGCTCTTCCTTTTCCATTATATGCCCCACAATACTCCTTATCTCTTTTTGAGGATTTTCTCCTGTGAGAGGGGAATCCCATTCCTCTTTCAATATCGGAGAAAGATCCATTAAACATTCAAGGAGCAAAGGATTAAAGTTCCCGCTCTCCCCGTCTAAAATCATTTGCATTGCCTTTTCATGGGAGTAAGCTTCTTTATATACCCTTTTGCTTGTCAAGGCATCATATACATCTGCCAATGCCACCACCTGGGCTGCAATTGGAATTTCTTCGCCTTTTAATCCATCAGGGTACCCTTTTCCATCATATCTTTCATGGTGCCACCTGCATATTTGATATCCTATTTGGATAAGAGACTCTTTCTCTCTCATAGGAATGCATCCTAAAATTTTTGCCCCTTCTGCTGAATGGGTTTTCATTATTTCAAATTCCTCTTTCGTAAGGCGTCCTGGCTTATTGAGAATCTCCATAGGCACTGCAATTTTTCCAATATCATGGAGAGCAGAGGCATTACAAATAAGAGGAATATCCTTTTTAGAAATCTTGTACTGATCTGTTTTTTCCATGAGACTTTTTAAGAGAAGTTCTGTGAGCATACGGATATGTATTACATGCAGCCCGCTCTCACCGTTACGAAATTCTACGAGATTAGACAGAATTTCGATCATCATCCTATTATCTTTTTCCTTCTCATAAATTTGATCCGCCACCATATAAGACAATTCCTTCTGTTTAGCAGCGAGCATAATGGTGCTAATAACTCTCCTTCGCACCGTCCTCTCGTCAAAGGGTCTGCTAATATAGTCTAAAACCCCTAGATCATAGGCCTTGTCTACATAGGCAGGCACTGTTTCTGCAGAGATCATAATGACTGGCGTACTTTTTATCCATCCGTTTTCATTCATAACTGTCAGCATTTCAAATCCATCCATAACAGGCATAACAATGTCTAAGAGCATTAACGCTATTTCGTGCTCTCTAACATGGAGAATTGCTGCTGCTTCCATACCATTTTCCGCTTCTAATATGTCAAATTCATCGGACAACATATCTGACAGAAGAGAACGATTTATCTCTGAATCATCCACAATTAAAATTTTTTTTCTTCCATTGTTGTTTTCTCTAAGACTCATACATCCTCCGCTCTATTTTTTCTTGTTTCCCTTTTTCACGTTTTTGCAAGTCCCAAAGTCATATCCCTTCCTACTGCATATAATGGCTGTAACCTTTTCCCTTAGTATTCTATATATTTACTTAGTAATTCAATGAGCCGGTTAATATCAATGGGCTTTGCTACATGTTCATTCATCCCACATGCCAAGCAATGCTCTATATCTTCTGAAAATGCATCCGCTGTCATGGCAATAATAGGCAGTTGTCTATCTTCCCTCTCCAATGAGCGAATAGCTTTGGCAGCATCGTAGCCGTTCATCACAGGCATTCGAATGTCCATTAATATTACATCGTAATATCCTGCCTCTGACTGTTGAAATTTGTCCAGGCATATTTGTCCATTCTCTGCCCTCTCCAACAAAAACCCTACATCTGAGAGAATATCCTCTGCAATTTCCCAATTCAAATCATTATCCTCTGCAAGAAGAATACGTTTGCCAGCCCATTTCCTCTCCTTACGTTCCTCTTTATCTTTTTTTCCAGACTCCTCCATCATATAATGGCTGAGACGATAATATAAATTGGATTTAAACAATGGCTTTGAAATAAATCCATGAGCTCCTGCCTTTAAGGCCTCTTCCTCTATTTCACTCCAGTCATAGGCTGAAATAATAAGGATTGGCACGTCATCCCCCAAATGTCTTCTCATGGCACACATTGTCTCTACCCCATTCATTCCTGGCATCTTCCAGTCTAAAAGAACCATTTGGTAATCGTTATGCTCCTCGTGATGTTTTTTCACAATGTTTACCGCTGTTTCTCCATTCATGGCCCACTCTGCATCCAAGCCAATATCCTTAAGGGCAGAAACCGCACTATAACATAGATCTTTATTGTTATCCACAACAAGGACTTTCCAAGGAGGAAGAACCATATCTTCTTCCTGTACAAATGCTTTTTCCAAATCTAGCGTTATGTGAAATTCGCTTCCTTCGCCTTGTTTACTTTGCAAAGCAATATCCCCGTCCATGGCATCTACAATACACTTTGTAATAGCCATTCCCAATCCTGTCCCTTCCGTTCTCTCTACCTCTAACGTTTTTTCTCTTGTAAAGGTCTCAAAAATTTTGTCTTGAAAATCAGAGGTCATTCCCACCCCGCTATCTTTTACAATAAAATGACACCGTACATAGTCCTCTCCTTTCGGAGATTCTTCCTGACGAAGATATGTGTGAATTTCCCCTCCTTCTGGAGTAAATTTTACTGCATTGGATAATAGGTTAATTAATATTTGGTTTAGACGCACACTGTCACAATACACATTCTCGGTCACAATGTTTTCAATAAATATATCAAAATGCTGATGTTTTGCTTCCACTTGAGACTGTACAATATTAACAATATTTTCCATTGTTTCCTGAAGAGAAATTTGGTGGACGTTTAAGGAAAGATTTCCGCTCTCAATTTTTGACATATCCAAAACGTCATTTATTAATCCAAGCAAGTGTTTGCTAGATAAAGTAATTTTTGCAAGACAGTCCTTCACCCTGATAGGATCTTGGATATTGGCTATAGCAATGGCTGTCATTCCTACAATTCCATTCATAGGGGTGCGAATGTCATGGCTCATATTTGAGAGAAATTCGCTTTTCGCCCGATTGGCCCTGACTGCTTCCTCCTTCGCCTCATCCAGACTTCTTAATTGCTGTTGCGTTATACGGTAATATAATCGGAAAATAATCAAAATTGTCAGTAAAACAATACTGCAGGCACTGATAATGATAAGAACTCTTTGAGCTCCTAAATCATGAATAGCGTCATCCAGCATTCCATAAGGCATTACGCATACTAAATACCAGTCTGAATGAGAAAGAGGCGATGAGTAAATATGGCGGTGCACTCCGTCTACCATTACCAATGTTGAATAATCCTCATGAGCCGCAATTGCCTTTTTAAATTCATCCACATAATCCTCTGGCGTTTTACCTTTATGTTCCTGGTAAATTTTTTTAATACGCTCAAAATAACTATCTCTAAAAGCGTCTCCCGTTCTAATTACATAATCGCCATTTCCATGGATTACATGGGAATACACAAGGGAATCCCCTCCATCAAGAGTAAGGGCAGTCTGGAGATATGACATGGGCAGTCCTGCCACAAGTCCCATGCTTTCTTTTCCTCCTTCCATTTTGTAGCCTGCTTTAATGCCTAATATTAAAAGGCGTTCTCCATCTTCATCATGACCGCTGGTCACCCTGCTTTTCTCTTGGGATAACTCTTTGAGAAATTCGCTGCTGTCCCAAAGGACTACTGGCTTACCGTAAACAACCTCGCATTCTCCCTCTTTTGTATACAGACCTAAATAAGTGAATCCTCGGATATTAGCGCTAAGGGCCAGTTCCTCGAGCATATCCTCTCCATACAAAGACGTATCGGGATTTGTCCTCCCCACAATACCTCTTACCTGGGACAAACGCAGATCAATAATTGCAGAAAATTTCTGCTGCATCTGCTTACTCATCTCAGACATATAAATCATGCCAATATCGCTAATAGACGCCTCACTCCTCTTTGCCATAGTAATGGTTATCCAAGTAAAAACAGCAATACATATAGCAATGAGACAAGTAAAACTAATGAAAAGCAAATTTTTTGTCTTGCTTACCACCATTCACATCCCCTTTTCCTTATCTATATGGGCATCTCTTTCCCTACTTTTACCACTAAAATTCATCCTTTTTCACTAGATCGATTATAACATGATTTAATAGTTTATACAAACGCTTTCCCCATGTTTGGCAGAGTCCATTTTCTATAAGAATATTTGGCAGAACATCTTCTGTCATAGGAAAAGGGACGCCATTTTCCTGAATTAGATGGGACATCTCCTTGTTCATTTAAGTATTACTATTATAATAAATCTTGATTTCGGATGCAATCGTTTGATAGTATTGTTTCAACTTTTTACTATCTGCCACGAAAAACAGGTAAGTTTCCTCTCGTTTTGGCTTTACAATGCAATAAACATTTCTATAATCGAAACAGAACATATAACAACCTTACTTGGATGGAAGTCCATCTTTTCCTTTGTATCACCTTCAAATTTTCATTGGGATATAATACTCTTTAAGGGAATTTTAGCTTATACCACTGGAAAATAAACTGCTTCTATCCTCTTATATAATCGATGAGTTTCAAGCTTGTTGGATTACCTTGATACATGCCATTCCCTATGATATACTGAAAAATAAGAAGGTACATAGGTAAATAGGTCAAGAAAGGGGTATAGGTATTCACATGAAAATTGAAAAAATAATTGGCGTTTTTTTTAGCCCTGTAGGAAAGACAAAGGAAACCGTTTTAGGCATTGCAAAAGAAATCTCTTACTATTTAGGCAAGCCATTGGAGCAATTCAACTTCACATCTCCCCAAAGCAGACAGGGAGTAAAGGAATACAGTAAAACAGACTTTGTCGTATTTGGAACACCTGTTTATGCAGGACGCATACCAAACAAACTGTTAAGCTATGTACAAAATGGATTTGCTGGCCATGGGGCCTTAGCCTTACCTGTCGTAACCTTTGGAAACCGAAACTTTGACAATGGGCTTATTGAACTGCGCAATGAATTAGAAAAGAATGGATTTCACACTGTTGCAGGAGCTGCAGTGTCCACAAGTCATGCTTTTTCTGAAAAAATTTCCCCAAATCGTCCAGACGAAGAAGATTGGGAATCTTTGCGAAGGTTCGCCCGTTTGGCTGCTAAAAAGGCTTTGAATTTGGAAGAAATCCCTCAGCCTGTCCAAGTACCTGGAGAAAATACTCTTACTCATTATTACACCCCTCTAGGCGCTGACGGAAAACCTGTTTCTTTTTTAAAAGCAAAACCTCAAACAAAAGTGGACAAGTGCAATCATTGCGGTGTATGTGTAGCTGCCTGTCCAATGGGGTCTATTCATAAAGAAGATCCATCCCTTGTCCCTGGCATTTGCATTAAATGTCAAGCATGTATTCAAAAATGCCCTTCAAAGGCCAAATATTTTGATGATGAGGCCTTTCTTTCCCATGTGGCCATGTTAGAACAAAATTATACTAGCCGTCATGAAAATGGACTATTTATATGACCTGTTCTTTTTTGTATTATGATATTAGAAGGCGTATCCGTTCGTAGGTATTGTATATATCGATTGTAAACAGCCAAAAAGAAAGAAGAAAGGCAAATGTCTCTTCTGCCTTTCTTCCTTGTTAGGGAGATAGTCTGTCCCTTTTTCTATTATGTTTTTTACAATCTTCTGCCAAAAAGAAAGGACAGCTCTATCATTCTATCTCCACTTTTGGAAGCCCGCAGATGGATTGCCTCAATTGTTCATCTGTAGGAACATAATCTTCCATTTCTCCATCATTATATTTTTGATAGGCCGTTAAATCAAAATACCCCGTTCCAGTTAAGCCAAAAACAATATTTTTCTCTTCTCCACTCTCCCTACACTGAATGGCTTCATCTATGGCTGCCTTAATGGCATGACTGCTCTCTGGCGCTGGAAGTATTCCTTCTATTCTTGCAAATGTTTCTGCTGCTTTAAACACTTCTATCTGCTCTACACTTCTTGCTTCTATCAGCCCTTGGGCATATAATTCAGACACAGTAGAACTCATTCCATGGTAGCGAAGTCCTCCGGCATGATTTGCCGATGGAATGAAACTGCTGCCAAGAGTATACATTTTTGCAAGAGGGCATACTTTTCCTGTATCGCAAAAGTCATAGGCATAAACCCCTCGTGTCAAACTAGGACAGGACGCTGGTTCAACTGCTATGAGCTTATAGTCTGCTTCTCCTCTTAATATTTCCCCGGCAAAAGGAGAAATTAAACCACCTAGATTGGAACCTCCTCCTGCACACCCAATAATCATATGGGGGCGAATTCCATACTTATCTAGAGCGGCCTTTGTTTCCAAACCAATGATGGACTGGTGAAGCAATACTTGGGCGAGAACAGAACCTAAAACATAACGGTATCCCTCCTGACTTAGGGCTGCCTCCACTGCTTCAGAAATAGCACATCCAAGACTTCCTGTCGTTCCAGGAAACTCTTCGTTCATTTTGCGTCCCACCTTTGTTTCCATAGAAGGGGAGGGGGTTACCTTAGCCCCGTATGTGCGCATTACCTCCCTTCGAAAAGGCTTTTGTTCATAAGAACATTTCACCATAAACACTTGGCAATCCAATCCAAAATAAGAACAAGCCATGGACAGAGCTGTTCCCCACTGCCCTGCCCCTGTTTCTGTTGTCACTCCTTTTAAGCCTTGTTTCTTCCCATAATAAACTTGGGCTATGGCCGAATTAAGCTTATGACTTCCCGAAGTATTATTTCCTTCAAACTTATAATAAATATGAGCTGGCGTGTCTAATTTCTCCTCTAAGCAGTATGCCCTTACAAGGGGGGAAGGACGATACATTTTATAGAAATTCCTGATTTCTTCTGGAATGTCAAAGTACCTGGTATTTTCATCTAATTCCTGTCTGGCCAGCTCCTCACAAAAAATACCAGACAGTTCTTCAAAGGTTATAGGCTCTAAAGTACCTGGGTTTAAAATAGGAGCCGGCTTTTTCTTCATATCTGCCCGCACATTATACCACTGTCTTGGCATTTCCTGTTCTTCAAGATAAATTTTATAAGGAATTTTTTTTTCCATATTATTTTTTCCTTTCTAGCAATCTTATAAAATGATTTCCTTTTATCTCTTTTTATTTGTCTCCATATATGCATTCTATTGTATCACTTTCTTCTAAGAAACGGAAGTTGACTCTCCAAAACGGAAAGAAGCATCGCTTCCATCGTCCAGGAACTAGGGTTTTCTAATCCCACATATTTTTATAAAATATTTGGTGCAAAATATGAAGTCACTCCCAAAGCTTACCGTCAGGAAAAGCATTAAGAATACTGTCTCCCAACTGCTCCCTCTTTTCCTGATTCCCCCCTTTTCTCTGACTTTTCTGTCAGCTTCTGAATGCCCTGTACAGCTACAAGTACACCAAGGGTGAGTAGAAGAATGGCAAAAACAAGCTGAAGAGTATTCCCTAAGCTTAATCCTGTTGTAAGAAAGGCCCTGCCTAACTGAAAAATAGTCATTCCAAGCGCTGTAAAGGTAACCGCCATCATAAAGGCCATAGGAATCCAGAGCATGGCCCCTTGACGTTTTGTCCTTTTTAAATATACGGAACAGGCAATCAAAGCCAATACAGACAAAAGCTGGTTCGCTGATCCAAAAAGAGGCCAAATTTCTCCATAGCCTACTTTTGCAAGAAGATACGCAAGAACTAAGGTCAATATGGTAGCAACATATTTGTTTGTCAAAATTTGTGCAAAGAGGCTTCTATTAGATTCCTCTCCATCGTCTTCTGAGAAAAGCTCCTGAAAAGATAGTCTTCCCACCCTTGCTACAGAGTCCAAAGAAGTAAGGGCAAAGGCAGAGACAGATAAATTAATTAATGTAAAAACAAGCTCATGAGGCAGGCCTAAAACTGTTAAGAAATTGGCAATGGCCCCTGCAAAAATCTGAGGCTGGGTTGTAAGGCCTTTTGCTGCTGCCTCTCCCTTTGCAAAAGAAGCTACAGCAATTAAAGCTATAATGGCCAGCATACTTTCCATTAACATAGCCCCAAAAGAAATAGGGAGCATACTTTTTTCATTTTTAATTTGTTTAGAAGCTGTTCCTGATGAGACAAGGGAATGAAATCCAGAAACAGCCCCGCAGGCAATGGTAACAAAAAGAATGGGAAACATATATTGTCCATTTACTTCAAATCCTACAAAGGCGTCTAAATTACACTGAGGATTTGCTACAAACACCCCAATAACTGCCCCAGCTATCATAAAAACAAGAAGGTAACTGTTTAAGTAATCTCTTGGCTGCAAAAGGGCCCATACAGGCGCAATGCAGGCAATGAACACATACAAAAAGATCACAATGTGCCATACATTTCTTTCAATATACAGAGGAAAATTTAACCCCAAGGCGACAGCTCCTACAAGCATCATAAGGGCAATAGCAGTATTTATCCACTTATGAAGTCTGCCAAATTTTAAAATCATTCCAAGAATAACTGCCTCCACAATAAAAATCATAGATGTAGCGGCTACAGAACCATTTGCTTTTATAGTCGCTCCTGTTCCATCTAGGGCAAAACCATTGAACGTACCAGCTACAACATCCGCAAAGGCAGCCACAACAAGAATACAAAACAGCCAGCAAAATAGCAGAAAGAGCTTCTTTCCCAGCTTTCCTATGTATTCTTCAATAATGTATCCAATGGTACGCCCCTTATTTTTCACTGATGCATACATAGCTGCAAAATCTTGGACAGCCCCAAAAAATACCCCTCCAATCAAGATCCATAATAATACTGGAAGCCACCCAAACATTGCAGCCTGAATAGGACCATTGATAGGACCTGCCCCGGCAATGGAGGCAAACTGATGACCAAAGACTACATTTGTGTCAGCGGGAACATAATCTACCCCATCTTCCAACTCGTAAGCAGGTGTTTTTGCCTCTGTATCAATCCCCCACTTCTTTGCTAAATATCTTCCATAAATTAGATAAGCTCCCCCTAAAACAACAATGGCAATTGCCATCATAAGTATTCCATTCACATTCCTTCCTCCTCTTTCTTCATTTATTGAACAAAAAATATTCATTTGCCCTATTACTATTTTATCACTTTATCTTGTCAAATTTAATGAAAAATTTATACAAATATAAAAGTATCTTTGCCTATTTTCTGTGCAATTTATTTGAAAAAATGCAAACCACTGTCTATTTCAGCCTATTATCCTTCACCCTTCCATATATTCTTGCTAGAATTTTCAAAGCAATAGGGGGAAGAATGCTTAACCTTGCATCCTTCCCCATAAAAACTTGTTATTTCGTTAACCCTTCTACTATTTCCTGGACACATCCCTCTTCAAAAGGGCTTCGAAGACCTACCTCTTTTATTAGGGAAGTAAAAAAGTCGCTAGCTGAAAGTTTACATAATTTCAAATAACTTTCCCAAGCTCCCTGGAAGTCTTTATCCATTTTGGCTTTATACTGTAAAGCACAAGTTTGTGCCAGGCAATAGTCAATATAATACAGAGGATAATCATAAATATGAAGCTGCTTTTGCCAAAATCCTCCTGATGCAAACCGACTGCTCCCTGTATAGTCTAAATGAGGTTTGTATATTTTCTCTAATTCCTTCCATTTCTCATTCCTTTCTTTAGGAGTCCATTCTGGATTTTCATATACGAAATGCTGAAACTCATCTACCATACAGCCATAAGGAATAAAGGCCGCTGCATCTTCTAAATGCATTTTTCGGTAATCCTCTGCCCTGTCCCCAAAAAATTTTTCCATCCACTTTTCTGTAAAAAATTCCATGGACATGGAATGTATTTCCGCTGTCTCCATTGTAATATCCCGATGCTCTTTCACTGGATCCTTGCCTGACAAATATCCTTGAAACGCATGGCCACATTCATGGGTAATTACATCTACATCTCCGCTTGTCCCATTAAAATTCGCAAATATAAAAGGAGCGTGGTACACGGGAAGATAAGTCATATATCCCCCTGCCTTTTTATTTTTTCTTCCTAATACGTCAAACAATTGATTTTCCATCATGAAATCAAAAAATTCTCTTGTTTCAGGAGAAAGTTCCCTGTACATTTGCTGTCCTGCTTCCATGATTTCCTCGGGACTTCCTGTTGGTTTTGGGTTCCCCTCTAGGAAATATATACCCTCATCAATATAATTTAGCTGTTCCAAGCCTAAACGCTCTCTTCTCTCTTCATGGAGTTTTTCTGCAAACGGAACAAAGTATTTTTTTATTTGGTTCCGATACTTCTCCACCATTTCCTTGTCATAGCAATTTCGTTTCATTCTATAATATCCCAGCTGAAGATAATTTTCATATCCTAACTCCCTGGCCTGCTTTGTCCGGTTTTTTACTAATTTATCATAGATTTCGTCCAGCTCTTCTCCCTTTTCTTCAAAAAACTCATCTACCTTCTTCCATGCTCTTTTGCGTACATCCCGATCATTGCTTTTTGTATAAGGAGTCATAAGAGAAAGATTTAAAGTTTCTCCCTCCCACTGGATTTTTGCTCCTGCAATAAGTTTGTCATAACGGCTTGTCAAAGCATTTTCCTCTTGCATAAGAGGAATGAGTTTTTCATCAAAAGCTTTTAGAGCCAGGTCCATATTTTTAAATGCAACAGAACCGATTTTCTCTTCCAGTTCCTTTCGAAATGGAGATTCGTTAATCAGTTTTACGTATTCTATAACATAGTTATTATACTTTGGAGATATTTCATCATAGTAATCCTGCTCTTTACTGTAAAACTCATCTGTTGTATCAATGTTATGGCGGATTTGTGCAATGGTCATCATCGTTTCTACCTGATCTGTCAGCGCATAAAATCTCTGATGCACTTGAAACTGTTCTTCCCCACTTTTGGATGATTTAAAATCATCCAAAAGGATCTTAAATTCCCTCTCTGTCTCTTTCAAATCAACCCGTTCATAGGGCATGTTGCAAAATTTCATAGATTCCCTCATTTCTGTGCAGCTATCTTTAAAAATCCATATATAGTTAAAGCAGTTTGTGGATGCTGCACTGACACAAACTACTTTGTTTTCCTATTAATGGCTATATTGCTTTTCTTTCCCTATTGTATCCCATTGTCATAGGAAGATCAACAAAAGAATAGAAGTATTCTATAAAATACAGCGCTTTTTTGCCTATGATTTTCTAAAGAATATCCCAATATTTACTCATTTCCTGAACTCATAGACAAGAACATCGTAAAAATGATTTACTTAACGAATTTCCAAATATCCTCTACAAGTAAAATATGGACGGAACAAATTTGAGATGACAACATCTTGTCTGTGAGCATATTAGGCCTTACATCACAATCATATACTCCATCTAAAGGATTTAGCTTCACAGTATGTCCTTTGAAATGTCCAGACAAAAAGTAGTATATATTAAAATCAATTACCTCTACTTTTCCCTGACCATTTTACTCTCTATCTTCCTGTTTGCGAAGCAAATGATATACATATTGGAGAAAACGTAACATTTCACCTCTTGTCTTTTCCTCCAAAGAGTCCAATATTTCACATACTTCCTTAGACAAACCTGCGCAGTTTCCAAGAAGCATGAGAGGTGAAATGTGGAACTGGTTATACAAAGCTAAAATAATTTCACTGTCTGGCTGTACTTCTTTTTTCTCTAAGCGCCTGTATTTTTTTATATCTATTCCCAAAAGGACAGCCATCTCCCTCTGTGTATAACCTGAATACTCCCTTATTAATCTCCAAATGCTTTTTGTAGACCCACTTTCTGCCAAAATATACTTCATATATCCTATACGCTTTCCCACTGGCAGGTTTTTGCAAAAGGGCTGCGCCACAATATACAGTACTTCTACAATATTTTGGAGATAGGAACCACAGTTTACTAATAAATCATATTCCTGCTTTTTCACAGCCCTTTGTCCAGTAAATACATAATCCAGATCAATGCCTATATCATTAAGGAGTCTCAGCTCTTGGTAAGAAAACCGCTTCTTGCCTGACTCTGTTTTACTGTAATGGCTTTGTGTCATTCTCAGCTTTTGACTTATTGTATCCTGAGACCATCCAAAACTATTTCTTTCTTCTTTTATTCTCTGTAGTACTTCTTCGTATTTTATTCCCATGGGTAAACGTCCTCAAATTAGAATTCCAATATTACCCATTATAAATTGAATTTTTACACTTTTCTCTACCTATTTGTGACTTGAAAGAAAAAATGTACGAAAAGCATGTAAACTTTTTCCATAGGCGCTGTTTCTTATGACATTATTGTAGAAATCCCAAATAAAATTCCACATGTAACAAAAAGCAAAATCATACCCACATTTACGAAAATCATTTGAAACTGTTTTCCCTTTTCAATACATATACTTCCTTTAGAAAAAACAATTTCTTTTCGAAAACAAAAAAGTAATACAATGCCTGTTATAATAAGTCCAATTATCATAACTGCATAGGGGAGTAATAAAAGAAGGCTTAAGACCACCTCTCCTAAACTCTTTGACATATCATCTGAAAGAACGGTTTCTAGTCTCCTAATAAAGAATAAGGGAACAACGGAACCCATAAAATTAATCAATATATGGAAAACAACAGGATATTTCCATTTTCCTGTTTTTACATAAATATAGGCAAAAATAGCACCCAGTCCAAAGGCATAAAAAAATTGATAAAAGTTCCCATGAATCAAACCAAATATAAGGCCAGAAACGAGAACCGAAATTCCTTGACCATATTGGTTAATCCGATCGAGAAGTACTTTCCTACATAAGTATTCCTCTAAAATTGGCCCGATAAGAACAACAATAAGTAAGATTCCCCATATATTGGTATCCATTACAACATTCTCCAATAGATTTTCTGATTTGCCACCTTTTAGAACACCTATAAGAGTCATCAAAGCCTGACCAATGATATTTCCCAAATACATTGTTCCAATACAAATACAGAAACAAGCAAAAAGCCTGCTCATTTTCCATGAATGTTCTTCTGGTTTTCCATGAGCTGGCAGACCTTTTAAAACGAATATACTGATAGGCACAGCTACCAAGTACATAGGCATCTGGGTCAAAAATAAGTCCAGATGATATTTCCCCACTATTTCCTGAATGCCACTTTGCTCCATGACTATATAAAAAAGAGGCCCCATAATCTCTGTCAATATGAGTAGCAAGAAAAAAGCAATGCCAACTTTTGAAAACACCTCTTTTCCTTCTATGAATTGTATTTCTTCCATAATAAATCCATCGGCCCCTTTCAACAGTAATCTATCCCATTTCCTTTCACAAAATGAAAGACATCTATTATGTTTTTTTCACAAATTCATGTCCGCATACTGGACAAGTAATACATATTTTTCCCTTTCCCTTTGGTACCCTGACGATTTTCCCACATCCTTTACACTTATAATATTTATGGGTTTTTCTCATACTCAAACGCATTTTTCGACTTTGCAGCCAAAATCGAAATCGAAGCCAATCATTGGTAAATTTTTGATTTTCCTCGAACCTTTTTGTAACATTTTTTGATAGAAATCGGTAATAGGTATATCCAAGAATCAGGATAGTTGTTATACCAAAAATAGCGCTTCCTGTTATTGATGTAATCGTCATCGTAAGAACTGATAGAACAAGGAGAAATTGTCCCAACTCGTCCATTCCCCTCCGTCCTCTCATAAAACGCATGAATTTTTCTCTCCATTTATTCAATTAACCGCCTACTTTCTGTTTCTAAATCTAATATCCGTTATCATAATAAGAAGTCCTTGGAAAGTCAAGGCAGCCTCCCCTACTTTCTCCATGTTTTTGGATAAAATAAGACTAAAATAGGGAAAAGCTCCAATCTGCCTGCCAGCATGTTAAACATTAACACAACTTTTGATAAAACAGAAAATTTTCCAAAATTGTCCATAGGCCCTACCTTTGCAAATCCAGGCCCTACATTTCCTAAAGTAGTGGCAACTGCTGTAAAATTCGTTGTAAAATCAAACTCATTAAAAGTCAAAATAAAAAGGGAAATAATGAAAAGCATGGCAAAAGTCATAACAAAAACAGCCACTGAAAACTGTACTTCCTGGCCAATGGCTCTTCCTTCCATATGGACACTCTTAACACTTTTTGGATGAGTAAAAGTACTTAACTCCTTTCTTAACATTTTCATACATATGACCATTCTGGAAACTTTAATTCCTCCGCTTGTACTGCTGGCACATCCCCCTGTAAACATAAGAAGTATTAAAATTGTTTTTGCTGTTTCTGGCCATACATTAAAATCGGTTGTAGAATAGCCTGTTGTGGACAGTATAGAAGCAACCTGAAAAAGGGCATGATGTCCTGCTTCCCTAAGATTGGAAAACAAATGGCGTATATCCCAAGTAATAAAAAGGGCAGAGAATAGTATTATTCCCAAAAATATCATCACTTCTTCTAATTTTAATATTTGCTTTGCTTTTTTCATCAAAATAAAGTAATAAACATTAAAATTTGTTGCGCAAATAATCATAAAAACGGTAATAATTGTCTGCTGATAGGAAGTATATCCAGCCAGTCCGTCATTTTTAATAGAAAATCCCCCAGTGCCTGCCGTTCCAAAGGATAAAGTCAACGCATCGAATAAAGGCATTCCCCCAAAAAGCAGAAGAAGCACTTCCAAAGCTGTCAAAAATACATAAATGCCATATAATATCATTGCTGTAGAACGCACTTTGGGAACGAGTTTACCTACTTGAGGGCCAGGGCTTTCTGCCCTCATTAAATGCATATTATATCCTCCTGCCAAAGGAAGAACAGCAAGTACAAACACCAGAACGCCCATTCCCCCTACCCAGTGGGTAAAACTTCTCCAAAAAAGACTGCACTTTGATAAAGCCTCCACATCAGACAAAATGCTCGCTCCTGTTGTCGTAAAACCAGATATAGTTTCAAATAAGGCATCCTCAAAAAAGGGGATTTCTCCGCTTAAAAAAAAAGGCAGCGCCCCAAAAACGCTTAAAATAATCCAGCCTATGGAAACAGTAACTAGGCCTTCCTTTGCATAAAATTCCTTATCCTTCCTGCCAATATGAATTGCCATTGCCCCTAATAAAAGACAAAGAAGCATACAGCCAGCAAAAACAACACCTGTTTTCTCTCGATAAATAATTGCTACAATGCATGGAAAAAGAAGAAAAAACCCTTCAAAGTTCAAAATCCAACCTAATATATAAATAACTGCTGAATAATTCATATGCCATCCCCACTTTGTTAATTCTTTAGTATATCTGCAATATCATCAATTTCTGAGTCAATTGTAACAACAATAACGCTGTCTCCTTCTCGAATAACGTCCTGCCCTTTTGGAATAACAATATTTCCCTTGTGCTTAATACTGGCAATAATAACACCATCTTTAATATTCAGTTTTTCCAGAGGAACGTCAGTAACTGCCGACCTCTCCCTAATAATAAATTCCAAGGCCTCGGCCTTGTTCTCTATGATTTTATATAAAGTCTCTATATTGCTACTTCTAGCCGAATTCTCCATGGCTCGCACATACCGTATAATGTGTTCTGCCACAATATTTTTCGGACAGATGATACTTCCTAAATCCATCTCCAGTATAACATCATCTAATTCCACTCTATGAACTTTTGTAATAAGCTTTGCATTGGATCGATGTTTTGCATAAAGGGAAAGCAAAATATTTTCCTCATCCATATTTGTTAAAGCGGCAAAGGATTCTACTCTCTCTATTCCTTCCTCACATAAAAGATTCCTGTCAATGCCATCTCCATTTATAATAAGAACTTCTGGATATTCCAAACTTAGCTCCTCACACCTTGCCCTATTTTTTTCAACAATGGTCACTTGGATTCCCATGTGGAGCAATTCTTTTGTAAGATAAAAGGAAATCCTTCCCCCGCCCACAAGCATAGTATTTTTCACCTTCGTCGTTCCAAGGCCAATTTTCTTGAAAAACTCCCCTGCCTTCTTTGGCACTGCCACAATAGAAATTACATCGTTCCCCTGAAGAAGGAACTGTCCATTAGGAATGCGTATCTCATCTCCTCTTTCCACAGTACAGACAAGAACATCGCATTTTAACTTTGTAGAAATATCCATCAACCGGTACCCATCTAGCTTTGAGCCTTGTTTGATTTTGAATTTTAATAATTCAATCCTGCCCCTGTCAAAGGTATCAATTTTAATGGCTGACGGGAACCTGAGAAGCCTTGCTATTTCCATGGCAGCTGCCTGCTCAGGGTTCACTATCATGGAGAGTCCCAGCTCTTCTTTAATAATGCCAATCTCCCTTCCATACACAGGGTTTCTCACTCTAGATATAGTATGGCATTTTCCAATTTTTCTAGCAATTAAGCAGCATAGCAAGTTCAGCTCATCCATTCCTGTCGTAGCAATCAGCAAATCCGCTCCTTCAATTCCAGCATCCACTTGGGTTGTGTAACTTGCCCCATTTCCAATTACGCCTAGAACGTCAAACTTATTGGCTATGTTTTCCACTAACTCTTTCTTTTCGTCAATGATTGAAATATCATGTCCCTCTTTACAAAGCTGCTCTGTCAATGTACGTCCTATCTTACCGCAGCCAACAATTATAATATTCACAGCATCCTCCGTATATTTATCTTTTATCTTAAATATGTTTCATTATTGTTCATTATACTATACGTATTAAAATTTGCAAGCTTTCCTTACCTGTCTTTGTATGGTAAAATAATAGCAAACAAAACAATATGACTGGAGGACGAAACGATGATCCTGGGACGTGAACTGGAACTAACTCTTTTGCAGGAACTTTGGCGGGAGAACCGCTTTATTTTCACGGTTATTTATGGAAGTAAGCATGTGGGAAAGACAACTCTCATCCATGAATTTTGCCGGGGAAAGAAAACGATTTTCTTTTCCTCCTTAAACTCTACAAAAAATGTAAATTTAGCGTCCTTTTCCAATGCATTGTTTTCCTCTATCTCCCCCTCTTTGTCTGTTCATCCAACTTTAACAGAGCTTTCTTCTATTCTGAATAACCTAAATACATATGCCCAAAATAAGAAAATCGTTGTTGTCTTTGACAATTTTCAATACTTATTAAGCTCTATTCCAGACTGTCTTGAAACATTCCAACATTTTATGGAGCAGTTTTTTTTGAATACAAACTTATTTTTAGTGTTCATTGGTTCTCCCTCCTCCCTTATGGAGCAAAAAGTCTTAGGTGAAAAAAGTCCTCTTTATGGCCTTTGTACAGAATCTTTAAAGCTTTCGCCCTTTTCATATAAAGAAACTGGATTTTTCTTTTCCTCCTATTCCCATGCCCAAAAGGCATTGGTATACGGAGTTACTGGAGGAATTCCCTATTATTTTTCTTTTTTTTCTCAGGAAAAAGAAATCCACAAAAATATTCTCTCTGCCTTTTTTCAATACAACAGTCCCCTTTTGGAAATGCCAGCCTACTGCCTGAATCAAGAATTTAGCGATCTAAAACTGTATAATGGAATTCTCACCAATATGGCTGCTGGCAAAAAGATGCTTCAGGAGCTATCGGAAGCTGTCCATTTAGAACCAGAACTTCTTTTAAAGTATTTAAAAAATCTCTCAACCCTTGAAATTATTCAAAAGAGAGTTCCTCTTCTTTCCAATGACAATAAAAACAATTTTTATGAAATAAACAACTATATGTTTTATTTTTGGTATCGTTTTGTGCCTTTTCATATGTCCTATATAACTTCTGGCAGAATGCCCTTTTTCTATCAACGATTTGTAGAGGATCGTCTAGACTCTTATATGGAACAAGTTTTTACGAAAATATGCACTGATTACTTATCTCTTTACTGTCCTTTCCTTCCTATGGAAATTGCCCAAATTGGCTCTTGGTGGGATCAATCCCCCCTTTTTGGAGACTCTCTTTATATTCCTATTGTAGCTGTTGATCCTGAAGAAAATCAGGCCCTCTTTGCCTCTGCCAGCTATTCTTCCTTGATGGATGTAGAAGATTATATAAAAATAAAAAAAGCGAGCCTCCATTTTACATCCATGAAAGCTCGTTATTATTACTTATTCAGCTGCAAAGGATTTACAAAACAGCTTCAGCATCTTGCAGCGAAAGAAAATGTTTTTCTGTTTCTCCTGCCAGACCTTTATGCCTAATTCCCAGACGAACCTTTTCTTTTTTCTTTTACAATCCCTTTTTCAATAAGGAAAACTGGTTTGTAAGATAATTTTGACTTTCTCAATCCTTCCGATCCAGTATCTTCTTCTCTGTTAATATACTTATAAGCGGATAATTCATGCTGGGCAAATTGTTGATTGATCATGGGATAAGCCCCTTGTATTTCTGCAAAAGCCTTCTCTATGTGAATGACAAATGTATCTTTATTTGCCGCCTCCCCTATTGTAAAAGCTACAACCTCTCCATCAATCCGAAGCACCCCTCCTATCAATTCCAATTCTTCAAAAAGTCTTAAGGCATTAAATGTCACACAGACTTCTGCCATTTTATCCTCTTCATCCTCCTGACAGTTTTTGCTTCTCCATTTTAATGCCATTTGAAAACATTCTTCCACATTTTCTTGTTTTAAAGGTTCATAGCTCCATTGATTTTTTGACTTGAAAACATTAATATGGTTTCTCTTGGAATGAAGCTTTTTTCCTGATAAAGTAATGAGCTTTTCTGATTCATAAATATAATCTGCAACATCTCTGTCATAAGTTATTTCAAACGTATCTGGAAACCATTCCTCCAACAGAGCAAACTTATCCTCTGTAACAAGATACAAAATAAAATCCTTCCCTGTCTTTTGAAAATGTTCCCTTAATAAATGAATGGCTCCCTTTACATCCCCATGTCCGCATGGAAAGGTCACTGCCTCCTTCCCTTCTCTCATAGCCAAAAAAACAAGGGTGTCAAAAATAACTGTATATTGTGTAGGATACTGCCTAGACCATAAATATAAATTCGCAAAGGTAAATTCACAGTTCATAGGCTGTTCTTCCCTAAAATATTTTTCAATTGTCTCTTTATCTTCCAGTTCTATCTTTTTCCACGTTATGTCCATACCTGTCCTTTCTTTCTCTTACTTTGGTCCCTCAAACTGCATTTCATATAAGTGTTTATAAATTCCCTTTTTTTTCAGCAGTTCTTCATGGGATCCTTGCTCTTGAATTCCATCCTCTGTGAGAACGACTATTTTTTTTGCATTTCGTATTGTTGAAAGCCTGTGAGCAATGACAAAAGTTGTTCTGCCCTTTGCGAGTTCTTCCAAAGATTTCTGAACGACTCTCTCGCTTTCATTATCTAGTGCAGAAGTAGCTTCATCAAAAATTAAAATAGAGGGGTTTTTCAAAAATACTCTGGCAATGGACAGTCTCTGCTTTTGTCCTCCTGAAAGCTTGACTCCCCTTTGACCAATATCTGTAGCATATCCTTCTGGAAATCCCACAATAAAATCATGGGCGTTAGCCCTCCTTGCCGCTTCAATAACTTCTCTGTCCGATGCATCCAGCCTTCCATAACGAATATTTTCCAAAATAGTTCCTGCAAATAAATAGACATCCTGTTGTACAATTCCAATGTTTTCCCTCAAACTTTTTAATTCCATATCCCGAATATCTATTCCATCAATTTGTATTTGTCCCCCTGTCACATCATAAAACCGGGGAATTAAGCTGCACATAGTTGTTTTTCCAGCTCCAGAGCTTCCTACAATTGCTAAATAATCCCCTTCCTCTACTTCTAGGTTTAAGTGATTTAATACCTTCTCTTTATCATTTTCATAGCAGAAAGATACTTCTCTAAAAGTTATTTGTCCCTTTAATCTACCAGGGTTTATGGCATTGTCCTTATCCTGAATGTCCGGCTCAATAGATAAAATCTCTTCAAATCTTTCAAACCCAGCATATCCATTTTGAAACTGTTCTGTCAACGCCACAAGCTTTTTAATAGGCTCTGTAAAGTTATTAATATATAGAAGAAAGGTCACTAAATCTGCAACAACAAGCTTTCTCTCCAAAATATTCCATGCCCCTGCCACCAAAACCCCAATCGTTACCATAGTAATCAAAGCTGTCAGCCCTGAATGATATGCCGCCATATATCGATAGCTTTCCCTCTTTGCATCAACAAACTTATTATTTCCCTTATGGAACTTTTTTAATTCCATTTCCTCATTGGCAAAGGATTTTACAACCCGTATTCCAGACAAGTTATCTTCAATTTGGCTATTTAATGCTGCAATTTTTTCCCTGTTTTTCCAAAAAGCCTTCTTCATTTTTTTATTTAAAGAAAATGCATAAAGAAAAAGTACAGGAATAAATGCAAAAGCTACAAAAGTCATATTTCTATTCACTTGAAATAAAATAACAAAGGAGCCTATAAACTTTATAATGGATATAATGACGTCCTCTGGCCCATGGTGTAAAAGCTCGCTAATATCAAATAAATCAGAAGTAATTCTGCTCAATAAATATCCAACCTTCTGATTATCATAAAAAGCAAAGGATAATTTTTGGTAATGCCCAAATATTTCTTTACGCATATCTGCCTCAATATTGGCCCCCACCATATGACCATAATAGGTAATGAAAATATTACAAATGCATTCAAGCGCTACAAGCCCCATCATAAAAGCTCCCAGCTTTATAATCATCGAAAAAGCAGCCTGTGCTTCCAAGATAACAACTTGTTCTGTAATAAAACGAACAATTAAGGGTATCACTAATGTGACACCCGAACCTACAATAGCAAATCCTAAATCTGTAAAAAATAACCCTCTATAAGGCTGATAATAAGAAATTAATTTTTTTATGTTACTTGTTTTCATTTGACTTTTTTAAATCCTTCTATTTCATGAAAAATTATTATTTTACAATACTCTTGTATCAGTTATGTGAAATCGTTCCACTAATTGTTTAAGCAGCTGTGCCTGGCTGGACAATTCCTCGGTAGCTGCTGCACTTTCCTGAGTAGCATTGCTGTTGGACTGAGCCACGCTAGCCACTTGATGTATTCCTGTTGTCACTTCTTCTACTGATTTGGCTTGTTCACTTGCCGCATCAGTAATAAGCTTCACTGCATCGGTAACTTCGTGGGTCATATCTATGAGCGTCTGGAGCAGATCGGCCACATTATTTGCCAGCTGACTCCCGCTGTTCACTGCTTGGAAGGACTGAGAAACTAATGCTTCTGTGTCTTTTACCGCCTCTGCACTCTTATTGGCTAAATCTCTAACTTCATCTGCAATAACTGCAAATCCTCTTCCGCTTTCTCCTGCGTGGGCTGCCTCCACAGACGCATTAAGCGCCAGAAGATTCGTCTGAAATGCAATATCCTGCACTCCCTTTGACACTTCTACAATTCCAGAAGAGCTATCAATAATTTGATCCATTGCCCCAAGCAACTCCTTCATCTGCTCTCCGCATTGGTTAATTTTTTCACGTACTTCCTCTACTTTATTCCTTGCCTGTTTTGCATTGAATTCTGACTGAGACGCTTGGTGTAAAATAGCATTAACTTCTTCCTCCAGCTCTTCCATTGTCCCCACTTCCTCTGAGGAACCGTCCACTAACATTTGGGTGCTTTCTGAAACCTGCCCTGCATTGGCGGCTACTTGATCAGCACTGCTATTAATAATATGTATTGTTTCATTTAAGGAGGCAATCAATGTAAATAATGAATGTTGAATCTCTACAAAATCTCCATGAAATTCCACATGGGTCTTTAAATCTAAGTTCCCCTCTGAAACCTCCCTTAACTGACGACGGATCTCATAAATATACTCTCCCAGCTTCTGAATAGTAAAACGGAGATTGTCTGCCAAAGAGCCCATCTCATCTTCCGACTGATAGTCTACTTGAATAGAAAGATTTCCTTTGGCTATTTCCCTCATATAACCTTCCATTTGTTGAATTGGTTTTAGAATTTTGCGGCGGATAACCTTTCCTATAACAGAAATACAGGCCAAGTTAACAAGACAGGCAATAACAGCCACCACCTTTATCTGATTGATTCCCCTACGAGTAAAATTCTCTGACGCCTCTACTACTTCATTAGTCAGTGAAAAAAACGTTTCACTCTTTTCTAAAAGCTCCTCCAAATTGTCTTCACCCTTATTGGACTCCAAAGCTGGAAGAATCTCTTTTTCCCAATATTCCTTTACCTGCATCATTTTTTCTTGAAAGGCCTTGTCTTTTTCCTTTGGCAGCTCTAAATCTTTGTCACCCTCGAGGAGCCCTTGAATAATCTTGTCAATATTCATACAGATTTCATCGACAGGCTGATCCATTATATGAAGCTTGATAATTCTCTGGACTCCTCCCCGCACCATTCCACTGTAATTTACTACCCGTCCATTATCGCTATTTTGACTCAATAGTAAAAAAATTAAATACGTGCCCAGAAGACTGCAAATAGTCAGTACAGCCAGTGAGCGGAATATTAGCTTTTGTATACTCAAAATATGTTCCCTGCCTTTCCTCCCTATTTCATTCATATTAAGAATTTCATTCATAAAAAATAGGCTCATTTTTATATGCAGTATACCACTAATTCCTTTTACTGGCAATAGTTAATAAACCGGGCTTATAGTCCTTTCTCCTCTAAGCGAGATAACTTGCGAGCCTGATCAGCAGCAATCAGGCTGTCAATCATTTCAAATAATTCTCCATCCATAACTGCATCCAGCTTATGAAGGGTTAGCTTAATTCTATGATCCGTTACTCTTCCTTGGGGGAAGTTATAAGTTCTAATTTTCTCTGATCGATCTCCTGTGCCTACTTGGCTGCGGCGCAATTGTGCCTCTGCATCATGCTGCTTTTCCTGTTCCAATTCATAGAGCTTTGCTCGTAGGACTTTTAAAGCCTTATCCTTATTTTTTAACTGGCTCTTCTCATCCTGACAAGAAATCACAATACCTGTTGGAATGTGGGTGAGTCGGACGGCCGAATCTGTTGTATTCACACATTGCCCCCCATTGCCTGACGCCCGAAATACATCAAATTTGCAATCATTCATATCAATCTCTATGTCTACATCTTCTACTTCTGGCATAATAGCAACGGTAATTGTGGATGTGTGTATCCGTCCTCCTGATTCTGTCTCTGGCACCCTTTGCACTCTGTGGACACCGCTTTCATATTTTAACTTTGAATATGCACCCTGTCCAGAAATCATAAAACTAACAGACTTCATTCCTCCAATGCCAATCTCATCCATACTCATTGTTTCTACCTTCCAGCGGTTTCTCTCTCCAAAGCGTACATATACCCGATACATTTCTGCTGCAAATAAAGCCGCTTCATCCCCTCCTGCCCCTGCTCTGATCTCAACAATAACATTTTTCTCATCATTGGGATCTTTTGGAAGAAGGAGAATTTTTATTTCATGCTCCAATTCTGAAAGACGCTTTTTGGCATCATTCCACTCTTCCTTTGCCAGCTCTCGCATCTCCTCATCATTTTCCTCTTCTAAAAGGGCCAGACTGTCTTCAATATCCTGCCTACATTTTTTATATTCCTTATATTTTTCAACAATAGGGGATAAATCACTTTGTTCTTTCATTAACATACGAAATCTCTCCTGATCATTGGCAACGGCAGGCTCGTTTAGTTCCCCCATAATTTCTTCATATCGAATCAATAAATCTTCTAATCTGTCTAACATTTCTTTCCCCATTTCTGCGCTTCTTACTTTGTCTTTCTTTTCTTCTTGCGCTCTAGTACAGGCACAAACAATCTATTTCCATTACGAGGAAATCCCATATTTACCATAAACTATTCGATTGTGTCCTCCTAAATCTTTTACACTGGAAATATCCTCGTATCCATATTGCTCCATTATGGAAATCACCTCTTCCCTCTGATCATATCCAATCTCAAAAAACATCCACCCTCCCTTTTTTAAATATTTTCTTGCCTCTTTACCAATCACTCGATAAAAGAAAAGTCCGTCTTCCCCTCCATCTAAGGCACAAAAAGGCTCATAATCCCTGACTTCTTCCATTAATTCCCCTATCTCGCCCTTTTTTATATAGGGAGGATTGGAGACAATAACATCATACTTTCCTTCTATTTTTTGGAACAGATCACTTTCAACAAACTGAACATCCAGCCCTAGTCTTTTTTTATTTTCCCTGGCAACTGCCAAAGCATCTGGTGAAACGTCACTGGCCTTCGCCATAATATTTTTTTTATAATGTGCAATGCTTAAAATAATACAACCAGAACCAGTGCAAAGGTCTAAAACTGCCATTTCATCTTGTACTTTCTTTAAAACTTCTTCTACCAGGCACTCTGTGTCCTGTCTGGGAATAAGTACATGCTCATTTACAAGAAATGGCAAACCCATAAATTCCTGGCTTCCTACAATATACTGCAATGGTCTATGGGCTGCCCGCTCTTGAATAGCCTTCTTGTATTTCTCTTCCTCTTCTTCCTCCATCTTTTTCTCTCCCCATACTACGAACTGTCCTCTATTTATATGGCAAATATGCTCCAGTAGTCGCCGTGCATCCCACTGGGCATAGGCAATGTTATTCTCCTCCAATATCCTCTTTCCATATGCATAGGCTTCCTTATACTGCATTTTCTTCTGTCCTATTCCTTTCTATATCCCTTAACTGAGTCAAATCTTTCCTGAAAGTAAGCCTTCCAGTCAAAAACCTCTTCCACTGCTGCAATAGCTACCTCAATCATTTGATCATCTGGCTCCTTTGTCGTTAATCTTTGAAGCCAAAGCCCTGGGGCAGAAAGTATATTCACAATGAAATGATCGGTTTTTCCCGCTAAACGAATAATTTCATAGGAAACCCCTGCAATAAAAGGAATGAGTACTACTCGAAGTCCCATTTTTATGAAAGGATTTTCTACTTTAATGAAAAAAAAGAATAAAATACTCACGACCATTACAAAAAGCATAAAACTCGTGCCACAACGTTTATGCTCTTTGGAGCTCTTCCTTACATTGTCCACAGTCAATGGATATCCCCTTTCAATGCAGCTAATACATTTATGTTCTGCTCCATGATACTGATATACCCGTTTAATGTCTTTCATCAGAGAGATGAGAAATACATAGCCAATAAATATAGTCAGTCGTAAAATTCCTTCAAGAATTGCAAGAGCCCCATGGGAATCAATAAATCTGCCTAAAAAAGTGGAAATAATATAGGGAAGAATCATAAAAAGGCCAATTGCCGCCAAAACAGAAAGGAAAATCGTACATCCCATAAATACAGATTCAGCCTTTTCTCCCAAAACTTTCTCCATCCAGCTTTTGCTCTTTTTCTCCTTGTCCCTATCCTCCTCATCCTCATAAAAGGAAGCAGAATAAGACAATATTTTCATTCCTAGCACTAAAGAATCTATAAAATTAAAAACTCCCCGTACAAAAGGAATTTCAGTTAATTTCTTGTTCGGGGCAACGGTCTTGTATTCATCTGTCATTACTTCTATCGTATGATCTGGCTTTCGAACTGCCACTGCATACCGCTCTTTATTTTTCATCATCACTCCTTCGATGACCGCCTGTCCCCCAATGCCACAAGATGCATTTTTCATTTTTTTCATCCCTACCATCCATTCTTCAAGTATTTGCCTTGTCGGGAAATGAACTTATTTCTTTTATTATACAGCAAAACAGGCTGAGATTCTTCAACCCCAACCCTTACATAAGAAATAACTTAATTGTCCACGCCATATTTCTTGTTAAACTTGTCAATGCGTCCATGTGCCTGAGCCGTCTTCTGTTGGCCAGTATAAAAGGGATGACACTTGGAACAGATTTCAACGTGGATATCTGGTTTTGTAGAACCTGTCACAAATGTGTTCCCACAATTGCATGTAACCGTTGCCTGATGATAATTGGGATGGATTCCTTCTCTCATTTTTATTTCACCTCTTTATATACAAGTATCTGTCTATTATTCTTTACATAGCTCATTCATTTTATCATAGCTTACTTATTTGCGCAAGCCTTTTTTCTTCTTTCAAAAATTTATCTTTTTTATCATTTCCACAAACTCTTTATTGTTCTTAGTCTTAACAAAAAGATCCAAAATTCGTTCCACCGCTTCCTCTGGCTTCATTTCATTTAATGCCTTTCTCATAATGTTCATTCCCTCCAGCTCTTCGGCATTAAGTAATAAATCTTCTCTTCTAGTTCCAGACTTTGGAATATCAATGGCAGGAAATATCCTTTTTTCAGACAGCTTTCTATCCAATACCATCTCCATATTTCCTGTACCTTTAAATTCCTCATAGACAACATCATCCATTTTACTCCCAGTCTCCACAAGAGCTGATGCAAGTATTGTCAGGCTTCCCCCCTCCCGCATATTTCTCGCAGCCCCAAAAAAACGCTTTGGCATATGAAGCGCTGCAGGATCTAGTCCGCCAGATAAGGTTCTGCCGCTGGGAGGCACTGTTAAGTTATATGCCCTTGTAAGCCTAGTAATACTATCCAGTAAAATCATGACGTCTTTTTTATGTTCTACTAGTCTTTTTGCCCTCTCCATGACCATCTCAGATACTCTCTTATGGTGTTCTGGAAGCTCATCAAAGGTGGAATAAATCACTTCCACATTTTTTCCTTCGATTGCCTCTTTAATATCTGTCACTTCCTCTGGCCGCTCATCTATGAGAAGAATAATCATGTGCATTTCTGGGTTGTTCTGTTTGATAGATTTGGCAATGGCTTTTAATAAAGTTGTCTTTCCTGCCTTAGGAGGGGATACTACCATCCCTCTTTGTCCTTTGCCTACAGGGGAAATCAAATCCATAATTCTCATAGGAAGGTTTTGTGTCCCTGTCTCCAGATGCAGCCGTTCGTTGGGAAAAATAGGTGTCATGTCCTCAAAATTACACCTTTTGGCAGCCTCATTGGGATGAAAGCCATTAATGGACTTAATATAAAGAAGGGCGCTGAATTTCTCTGTCTGGGTTTTCACCCTTGTATTCCCCACAACAATGTCTCCTGTCTTTAAATTAAATCTTCGTATTTGGGAAGGAGCTACATATACATCATTCTCTCCTGGGAGATAATTAGCACATCGAATAAATCCATATCCATCAGGAAGAACTTCCAATATTCCATTGGCCGTAATCCCACTGTCCAAAGCTTCCTTCTCTGCTGAAACTTCTGGATGGGCCATATTCTCCTTTTTATTCTCTTCCTCCTCATCTCTCTTAAGCATTGCATCCACTAGCTCTTGCTTTTTCATAGATGAGATGTGTTTCATACCCCTTGTCTTTGCTATGTCCTTCAATACAACCAGTGATAATGACTCATATTTTTCTCTCATATACATACCTATGCATTTCCCAGGTTTCCCTGGAAAACAGCCCTGTTTGATCCGCCAAAAAAGTGGGCGTCTGCTCATTTTCCTTTCCTTCATTTTTTAAAGCGGCTCAGTCTATATTTAATTCAATATATGTGGAATTTATAATTAGATTTGATGTGCCGTCTGGATTAGCTTTACAACAGCAGATGAATAACTTTGAATCTTTCAATGATTTATAATCATAAATTATACAACGGTTTATTATAAAAAACAAGGGCATTCCCTTGATTTCATAAAATAAATATTATATGATAGGCATGAATCTATATACTCGTTTGTATTTCAATTTTATGGATTTAAGAAGTAAAAATTAGGAAGGTGCATATGAAAAATCACTTATGGAATAAGAAACCTTATCATTCATTGGACTACAGTTTGCAAGAGCAGTTTGGGGAAAAAATTTATAAAATTTCTCTAAATGCTCGTATGACCTGCCCCAATAGAGACAATACTCTTGACTTTAGAGGATGTATTTTTTGCAGCCAAGGAGGCAGCGGAGACTTTGCAGGCTCCCCTTCTCTCCCCATCTACCAGCAAATAGAAGAAGGCAAAAAATATTTTCTAGATTCTCCTAAAAATACAGGAAAAAAATTTATTGCTTATTTTCAAGCTTTTACAAATACATATGCCCCTGTTTCCTACTTAAGAAAGGTTTATACGGAGGCTCTTTCCCATCCAGATATCGTTGCCCTTTCCATTGCTACAAGACCAGACTGCCTAGAAAAGGAAAAACTTGATCTGTTAGAAGAGATGCAAAGAAAAAAACCTATTTTTATAGAATTAGGACTTCAAACAATCCATGAAGAAACTGCCCGTTTTATCCGCAGGGGCTACGATCTGCTTTGCTTTGAGGAGGCTTTAAAAGCATGCCAGTCCCGCAAAATTCCCATTGTTGTCCATACTATTTTCGGGCTTCCCTTTGAGACAGAAAAGATGATGATGGACACCATTTCTTATTTAGCAAAAAAGGACATCCAAGGCATAAAGCTTCAGCTTCTTCAAGTATTAAATAACACGGACCTTGCCCTTATTTATAAAGAAAACCCTTTTAAAACACTCACTCTTTTGGAATACGTTGATTATGTTGTAAAGGCCGTTGAGATTCTTCCAGAAACAATGGTCATTCATCGGTTAACAGGGGATCCCCCGAAAGATCTCCTCATTGCCCCTTTATGGTGTCTAAAAAAAAGAGTCGTCTTAAATACAATCCACAAAGAGTTTCAGCAAAGAAATACATGGCAGGGAAAAAAATATATGCGTCTTACTTCATAGAAAACTGCCATTCTTCAAAGAAAGGACTATACCTATGCAAGATTCCTTATTAACCTTATATAAGCTCATTGTTCTTTTTATGCTAAACGAAGTAAAATTTCCCCTGAAAAGATCTCAATTATTCGAGTTTATTTTGGAAAGGGAATATTGTACCTTTTTTCCTTTACAACAAGCCATTGGAGAATTACTTGACTCCCAGCTCATCCAATCCAAAACCGTCTTAAATGGTACTCAGCTAAGTATCACAGAGGAAGGAAAAAGTACTTTAAAATATTTTTCCAACCGCTTAGAACCTTCTATTCAGGAAGATATCCGCAATTTCATGGGTCAAAATAAGTTAAACTTTAAAAATGAAGTTTCTATTCAATCGGATTATTTTAAATCTACAAGTGGCGAGTATACGGCCCGCCTTTTTATTAAAGAAGAAATGTGGGATTTAATCCACATTGAGCTTTCTGTTCCTACAGAGGAAGGAGCTAAAAAGGCATGCCGTCAATGGAAAGAAAAGCATGAGGAGATTTATGGATATCTTATGGAACAACTACTGTAATTCTCCTTAGTCATACAAGCATTTCTTCCACAACTCTTCCATCTGCACCCTTTAAGTTAAGGGATAAAAGTTTTGCAATCGTAGGCCCTTCGTCCACAAGGGTCATTTTTTCTACATGGACATTTTCCTTTACACCTGGCCCTTTCATCATAAAAAATGTCTCATATCCTTCTTTATAAGGCAAATATCCGTGGGTTGCCTTCATAGGGTGATCTTTCTCCTCTTCAACCCTTTTTACAGGACTGTCTACACCGTCTAAAAAATAATATCCTTCTTTTGCCTCTACCATGAAACTACATCTATCGTCAGCTCCTAATTCTCTTACCTGCTTCCGGTTCCATATTTTCTCAATTCCATAGCAGCCTTTCTTTTTCCATTCTTTTAAAAGATCAGCTACCTGAGGCACAATAGACGGATCTTTTATATAAATGTAACAGGAGCCATCACAATGTTTTGCCAATGCTCTATAACCTATTATTTTCTTATTTCTTACTTTGACATAACCCCTCTTTGCCAAAAGGGCATTGAGATTCACAATTGTATGAACGTCCATCTGACTGTGATCCCCTAAAAGGACAATGGTTGTCTCCTCCTCCATTCCTTCCTTTTGTAAAAGTTCCATTATTTCTCCAAGCCTCTTATCATGTCTGTCCATAGCCTGATATGTATTTTCATTATCCAGTCCCTTTCTATGTCTTGTTGTATCTAAATCTGTAAAATGAACCATCGTTAAATCAGGGCGATACTTTTTTAGGGTATAGAGCAAAGATAACTGAACAAAGTTATCTAACTCTGGCTGTTGAATCCCTTTGATGCATTTTCCAAATCTTCTTGCCAAATCAATTTCATAAAACATACTTCCATTTAAAGCTGAAACGACAATCTGGTTCTGCCAAGGACGTAATGCCACGACTTCTGGCAGGTTATATTGAATTTTGGATTTTGCTGTAACTGGCCACAAAAGGGCTGCCACCTTTTTTCCTTTTTTTATTGCTTCATCGTAAAAGGTTGTCCCATGAATGTACTTTCTTTGCCACATCCAGTCTGGAAATATTCTTCCTGGCTGGATAAGGGAATTATTCACTACCTTATGGCTCCGCGGATATTTCCCTGTCACGATGGAAGCATGGGCTGGATAAGTAATGGATGGATAAACACTAAACACCTTCTCGCACCTAGCTGAGCCCTCGTATATTTTTTGAAAATTTGGCTGTTGTTTCATATATTGTAAATCTCTTGCTCCCATTGCGTCAAAGGATAGAATAATCATTCTTTTGCATTTTCTTTTAGCCATTTCATATGCTCCTTTATCTTCTTCTCGTATCCATTTCCCGAAGGATGGTAAAATTCCTTTCCAGTAAGCTCATAGGGCATGTACTGCTGGACTACATAATGATTTTTATAATTATGGGGATATTGATAACCTATCCCCCGTCCCATCTCTTTTGCTCCCTTATAATGGGAGTCTCTAAGATGGGGGGGCACTGTTACATTTTTTACTGTCTTTACCGTTTCCATAGCCTCCCCAATCCCTTCACTGGCCGCATTACTCTTAGGCGCACAGGCTATATAAGACACTGCCTGGGCTAGAATTAAATTCGCCTCTGGAAATCCAATACGTTCTACAGCCTGGGCGGCAGACACAGCCACTGTCAAAGCCATGGGATCTGCGTTTCCCACATCTTCCGAGGCACAAATCATAATTCTTCTGGCAATAAAGGTAACACTTTCTCCTGCATAAATCATTTTTGCCAAATAGTATAGGGCGGCATCTGGATCCGACCCTCTCATACTTTTAATAAAAGCCGAAATAGTATCATAGTGATTATCTCCTGATTTGTCATACTGAAGAACCCTTTTTTGAATACATTCTGACGCTACATCTAGAGTAATATGAATTACCCCGTCCTTTTCCCGTTTTGTTGTCATAATGGCCAACTCTACAGCATTAAGCGCTTGTCTTGCATCTCCATTGCTCATTTGAGCCAAAAAATCAATAGCATCCTGGTCTATTTGTGCCTCATAAGCCCCCATTCCTTTTTCCTTGTCATAAACTGCCCTTTTTATTAGCTCCCCAATCTCTTCCTTTTCCAATGCTTTTAATTCAAAAAGAAGAGAGCGGGACAAAAGCGCCCCGTTCACCTCAAAAAAAGGGTTCTCTGTCGTTGCCCCTATAAGTATTAATGTTCCATCTTCCACAAAAGGCAGAAGATAATCTTGTTGCCCTTTGTGGAATCGATGTATCTCGTCAACAAAGAGGATCGTTCTTTTCCCATACATTCCTAATACATCTTTTGCCTTATTTACTATAGCCTCCATATCCTTTTTTCCTGCTACTGTGGCGTTTATCTGGACAAACTCCCCACTTGTATAATGGGCGATTACTTTAGCCAATGTGGTCTTTCCTGTACCAGGAGGACCATAAAAAATAAGGGAACGAAGTTTATCTGCCTTAATGGCCCGATAAAGGAGTTTATCCTCCCCAATAATATGCTTTTGTCCTACTATTTCTTCTAGGGATAAGGGACGGAGTCTGGCTGCCAAAGGAGAATCCTTTTCTAATTTCCCTGTTCTCATATAATCAAATAAATTCATATCCATCTTTGTCTTTCCAAACCTTCCTAACAAAAACCTTTTAATCTAGCACTATTTCATCTACTGTTACAAATTCATACCCCTCTTCTAAAAGATAATCCACAATTTCCATTGCAGCTTCTACAGAAGTTTTATAATAATCATGCATTAATATAATGGAACCATCTTTCACATGCTCCCTTACTTGTTTCATAGAATAGGAAGGACTTTGATAAAGCCAATCTTTTGTATCTACAGTCCATAAAACAGGAATCATATCAACAAGACAATCGTTATTTTTATTCCATTCCCCAAAAGGAGGACGCATATACACCATTTCCTGTCCTGTAATGTCAGAAACAGCCTTGTTCGTTTTATCGATTTGTACACATACTTCTTTTTTCCCCAGCTGTCCTAAATTTACATGGTCGTAGGTATGATTCCCTATTAAATGCCCCTCTTCTCCCATTCTTTCAATTATTTCTTTTTGTTCCTCCACACTTTTTCCAATGACAAAAAAAGTTGCCTTCACTCCTTTTTTTCTTAATCCATCTAAAATCTCTTCTGTGTAGACAGGATGGGGACCATCGTCAAAAGTAAGAGCTACTTTGGGCTTCTCCTCCCCCAATCTCTCTCCCATCTCCAAAAAAGCTTGACTCCAGTCTCTTTTAAGTCCACGGATTCCTCCCGATGATATGAGAGCAATACAAAGAATGAGTAAATGAATCCCTAAAAGAATCCAGCATCCTTTCTTTTGCCACATCTCGATACCTTCTTTCTAAAGTACCATTTTACTAAATATATGCAGCGAAACAGCTTCCTAATTATAAAAATTGATTTTTTAGAGCATCATAAACATAGTCCAG
Organism: uncultured Lachnospiraceae bacterium; assembly: GCA_910589265.1. Lineage (GTDB taxonomy): Bacteria > Bacillota > Clostridia > Lachnospirales > Lachnospiraceae > MGBC165282. Next base: position 26,964 of record CAJUTQ010000096.1, on the reverse strand, counting down.
GCCAGCCATTTTGTCCTCCAATTCCCTTCTGTCAACATCTAAGTCTTCACACAACTGGTCTAAACTTCTATAAGTATCCCTTAATTTCATATTTAAAAAGCTAAGAAGCATTGCTGGATCTTTTGGAATCATTCTGTTATCTCCTCCTAAACATTTCTATCCTTTATTATATATGGAAATAAGAATAGATACAACTCATTGTTGACAATCTTCTCTTTTCCTATGTAAAATGTATCATACATTTTACATAAGTTTTCGAAAGGAGAAGTCCTATGCTGTCATTTGAAAGCGACTATACAGAAGGAGCACATGAAAAAATTTTGGAGAAGCTGCTGGAAACCAACAGAGAAAAACTTTCTGGCTATGGAAAAGATATATACTGCCAGAATGCAAAAGAAAAAATAAAATCTCTCTGCCACTGCAAGCATGCAGAAGTTGCCTTTTTAGTAGGAGGCACCCAGACAAATGCAACGGTTATTGATGCCCTTCTCCATAGTTGTGAAGGTGTCATTGCCCCCTCTACAGGACATATCAGCCTTCATGAGGCTGGAGCTATTGAAGCATCTGGGCATAAAGTCTTGGAAATTCCTGAACATCATGGCAAAATAAAAAGCAATGAGCTTCGTGATTTTCTTCAAAATTTTTGGTGTGAACAAAATAAAGAACACATGGTATATCCAGGTATGGTTTATCTGTCCCACCCTACAGAATACGGAACTCTTTACACTGCAAAAGAATTACAAGAAATCGCAGCCTTGTGTAGACAGTATAAAATTCCTTTATACTTAGATGGAGCCCGCCTTGGTTATGCTCTTACTGCCCAAAATACTGATGTCACCCTTCCACTCCTTGCCAGCCTTTGCGATGTGTTTTATATTGGAGGCACGAAGGTAGGCGCCTTATGTGGAGAAGCAATTGTATTTCCAAAAAACAACATGCCCAAACAATTTATGAATATAGTTAAACAGCATGGGGCCCTGTTAGCGAAAGGTCGTCTCCTTGGTATTCAATTTGATTGTTTGTTTACTGATAATCTATATTTTGAAATAAGCGCCCATGGAAATCATATGGCCAAAAAGCTAAAAGAAATTTTTCAAAAATATCATTTTTCCTTTTATATAGAATCTCCCACAAATCAACAGTTTATTATTTTAAACAATCATCAAATAGAAAAGCTAAAAAACCATGTAGCCTTTAGCTTTTGGGAAAGATTAAACGAACAAGAGACGGTTGTCCGTTTTGCTACAAGTTGGGCCACAGAGGAAGAAGACATTCAGGCATTGGACTCCCTTCTTTCCACCATTCTTTGACATAGTCATCCTTTACTATTCATTTATCTTATAAACAAGCCCACATCAGATCCCCTCCATCTTGAGAGACTTTCACTCTTTGCTGTAACCAGATACATATTGGGCAGCCCTTTCTTTCATACTTCATCAAAGCCATGTCTTTCCTATGTAAAAAAAGGCAGCCAAATGACCTCCTCCGGTTATTTGGCTGCTTTTTCTTTTTCCCTTTTTCTTAAATTCCCAGTGCAGGAAACAGCAAGAATAAAGATATAAGTCCAATAATCACATTGCACAAACCAGCAATCTTTGTAAAGATAGGTTTCCCAGTATACCAGCCTGGAATAAGAACAAATAGCAAAATGTCAATGACTACCAGATCAATGCCTAAAGGCCAGACAAGTCCTTTCTGGAAAGCCATATAGGTAAAGGCCAGGGCCAATATTAGGCCGCAGAGGAAAAAATGAGCCATCACTTTTTTATCTCCTCCTTTTATAAAAAAGAACCCTACCAAAACCCAGAACATGCCAAAGAAGCCGAATATTGTTCCAAGATAAATACTATTATCCCCTGCAATGGTAAATAAATACATGCAAACGGAAGTAAACAATTGGGTAAAGCCACCAAAGAAAATAGCAATATACCCTAATGAACGGGTCATCTTCTCATGGTCAGCGCCCTCCACACCAACTCCCAGCTGTTCTAAGCCAAAACACATTACGGTTGCAAACAGGCCAAATACCCCAATTGCCTCTGGATTAACAGGCATAACTTTTTCTCCTTTCTCATTGGTAAATTTTGTTTTGTTTAATATGCTAAATATACTATAAATCATAAAGGTATATTTTGTCAATATATTTAGCAAAAAATAGTAATTTTTACTGTTTTGTTAAATAATGCACAAATTCTTACTTCGTCTGCTGTGTGGTCTGCCTCTTCTTCTTTCAAGAGAAAAATGATAAAAAGAAATACTTGTACCTGTCAAAAAAAGAAGATACACCTCCCTTTAGGACGTATATCCCCTTTTTATGTAGAAAGGCTTATAAATCGTAATATGTATCAAACTCAGCAGGATGGGGAATCTGGATAATTCTTCGTCCTTCTTTCCTTTTCCTCTCTATCCATATTTGAATCAATCTCTCAGGAAATACCCCGCCCTTTGTCAAATAATCATGATCCTTTTCTAAGGCATCCAAAGCCTCCTCCAAAGATTTTGGAAGAGACTGAATCTTTTCTTGCTGTTCCTTGGATAAGTTATAGAGGTTGAAGTCATAGGGACCCCAACCATTTTTTTCAGGATCGATCTTGTTTTCAATGCCATCTAAACCAGCCATTAAAATTGCCCCATAAGCATAGTACGGATTTGCCGTGGCGTCTGGACTTCTTAGCTCGAACCGTTTTGCTTCTGGAGCCTTAGCATAGGCAGGAATACGAACGACTGCACTGCGGTTGGAAGTAGCGTATCCAATAGTCACAGGAGCTTCAAATCCTGGCACTAACCGTTTATAAGAATTGGTAGAAGGATTTGTCCAAGCGCATAAGGAGGCAGCATGCTTTAAAAGCCCTCCTATAAAATAATGGGCTGTTTTACTCAAAGCAGAATAACCATTTTTGTCATAGAAAACGGGCTGGCCATCTTTTAAAAGGAGCATATGTACATGGAGTCCGCTTCCCGCCTCCTGATAAATTGGCTTAGGCATAAAAGTAGCTGTTCGTCCTTCCTTTGCCGCCATATTTTTTACAATATATTTTGTTATCATTGTCTTGTCAGCCATATCTACCATTTCTCCCAGCTCAACTTCAATTTCCAGCTGCCCTGGTCCTCCTACTTCATGGTGATGATATTTTACCTGTATACCCCATTCCTCCATACATAAACACATTTTGCTCCTTAAATTGTAAGAAATATCTTGGGGTGGGGCAATGTGATAGCCTCCTTTATGTTTCACCTCATATCCCAGGTTTTGCCCACTGTCCACTCCCGTATTCCACTGTGCCTGACGGGTATCCACTGAATAATAGGCTCCTTGGGGGGAAACGTCAAAACATACATTATCTAAAAGATAAAACTCAAATTCTGGTCCTATGAGCATCTTATCTGCAACCCCTCCTTCTTTCATATACTCCACTGCCCTGACTGCAACATTTTTAGGATACTGATCAAAGGGTTTATTCTCTTCTTTTCCAATAATGCATACATCTCCTGTCATAGATAATGTGGGCACTTCCACAAAAGGATCGATTACTGCACTTTCTGGATTAGGTATAAAAACCATATCGCTTTTCTCTACAGGGGCATATCCATAGTTAGACCCGTCAAATCCAATGCCATATTGGAAAACACTTTCTCCAAATCGCTCTGCTGGTATTGTAATATGCCTCCATCTTCCGTCCAAATCTACCATTTTAAAGTCAATCATCTGAATGCCCTTTTCTTTACACATTTGTATTACCTGCTTGCTTTTTTCCATTTTGATTCCTCCATCCTATCTCTACCATTCGTTATAAAACAAAAAAACAGTACATGTATTTCCTTATATTAACATATTTCTTCCCCATTCTGCAAGATATTGAAATAGTCTAGGATGTATGATATGATGAAATAAATTGTCCCTGCCCAAGATTTCAATTGTATAAGGAGAACTATTATGGATGTGAAAACTATCTTTGTCTGTTATTTATCCATCATGAATCTTTGGGGATTTTTTATTATGGGCCTTGATAAACATAGAGCCAAGGTTCATGCTTGGCGGATTTCAGAGTCTTCTCTTTTCCTCGCTGCCATCTTAGGGGGCAGTCTTGGTTCCATTGCTGGGATGTTTTTATTTCGGCATAAAACAAAGCATTTAACATTTCTTATAGGACTTCCAGCTATTTTCTTAATACAGCTTGTGGGATGTTTCTTAATATTTCTTTCCATTTTAAAATGACATATTTTATAAACGAATAGGGGCAGCTTTTGATTCGCCGCCCCTTACTCATTTACTTTGTGATTAAATGATTCATATACCTGTCCTAAACAAAAGAATGCCTTCCTAAACGGATATGTCGCCTGATAGCGACACTATCATAACGGAAAGTCCCCTGTTCCAAGCTATAGGACTTTCACAGTAATATTATAAACATTTGAAGCTTATAAAGCTACAATAATTCCTCCATCATTGGCATACAAGGTGCTGATTCCTCCTGTGTCCAACATAATCACATCCTTTAACTCCATAGATTGAAGAAATTGGTTTTTTACCCACTGGGCCCGCTCTTTACAGTTGCAGTAAGAGATAGCTAATCGTTTTTCTTTTGTGTTTTTATGCTTTTCTCCAATGATTTCAATCATCTTCTTTAAAGCTTTCTCCATTCCCCTAGCTTGTCCCAGCTGAGTAATTTCCCCAATATCTGTGGCCGCCATAATTGGTTTAATATTCATTGCCGTTGCAACAAAGGCTTTAATGCCTGTTAATCTCCCATTTTTTCGCAGGTTTTCTAGAGATTCCAGCACAAAATACGTACCCATTTGGCTTATATACTCCTCTACCTCCTTTACAACCTCCAAAAAAGGCAGTCCTGCCTCCTCACATTCCAATATTTTCAAGGCAATCTGGGTTTGTCCACATGAAGCTGAACAGGAATCAAAAATATGGACTTTCTTCTGCTTCTCCTTTTCCTCCAGTAAATCTTTTCCCAATTGGGCACTATTGTAAGAACCACTTAGCTGAGAAGAAAGGGTTACTCCGTATACTCTCTCTTCTTCCCCTTCATATGCCTCCATATAGGCCTTAGGCGAAGGACAGCTAGACTTAGGGCATTCCTTGCTCCCAGCCATTTTTTCTATAAATTCCTTTTGGTTAAAAGATGCATCGTCTAGTATCTCCTCTTCCTCTATGTGCAGCGTTAAAGGCACATGATGGAAATGAGAATTTGTTTTCATTTCTTTTGTAAATTCGCCGCAGCTATCCACCACAATTTTGTAGCTCATATTCCCTCCATACAACTCAATATCGTTTTCATTACTATATGATAGCATATTTATAATAACTTGAAAAGGAATTTCTATTTTTTATTCATGGCAGGGAGTAGTATAAAATGCCCTCACTAAATCTGTAAGACTTTTCTGATCCTTTATTCCCATTAACTCTCTGGCAGAATGCATAGCTAAGAGGGGAACGCCTACCTCAACAGTTATCATTGGTAAAAAAGAAGAGGCAATAGAGCCTAAGGTGCTTCCGCTTGTCCCATCTGAGCGATTGACAAACTTCTTAAAGGGAATCTTGTTTTCTTTACAAAGCTGCAAAATGATAGCAACCCCTTTGCAGTCTGTTGCATAAGATTGGGCTGCCGCCTCTTTAATCGTAACCCCACTGTTTAAAACAGCCTTGTTCATAGGATCATACTTTCCACCATGGCTTGGATGAAAACCATGTCCAACATCCACAGACAATAAAATACTTTCTTCCATGAGTTTTATATAGTCCTTTCTCGCTCCCCCGAGTCCTTCCACTATCTTTTCTATTACAAATGATAAGAGCATGGAACCTGCTCCCTGTTTTGTCTTGCTTCCTATTTCTTCATGATCAAAAAAAGCGCCTACTTGAATGCAGTCACCCTCCCCAGCCTCCAAAAGTCCCTGTAAAATTGCTTGTACAGAAGTCATATTGTCCAGTCTGGGAGCTGAGATAAACTCCTCCTCTAATCCTACCGTACACCCTTCCTCAGCACAGTATACATAAAGCTCATAGTCCAGTATATCTTCCTCCACAACCCCTAACTCCTTAGCGAGATAAGAAATAAAATAATGTTTTACATTCTCTCCCACCATACCTGTAATAGGTATCATATCTGTCTGTTTATTTAACTCTACCCCTTTATTCAGCTCTTTTCTCAAATGAATAGCTAAATTAGGAATAGTCATAATAGGCCTTTTAAAATCAACGAGCTTAATCATTGGGTGGAAAGCATCTTTTCCCTTGAGAGCAACCCTCCCTGCTGCTGAAAGTGGACGATCCATCCATGTATTTAAAGTTACTCCTCCATAAACTTCTACATTCACTTTCCCATAGCCTTCCTCCGTCATATCAGGATTTGGCTTTATTCGAAAGCCGGGAAAATCTGTATGTGCTGCCCCAATACGAAATCCTTTCCCCTTTTTCCAATGCTCTCCTATTCGAAAGGCAATCAAACTGGAACCATGTTGAATAAAATAATAAGCTCCTCCTGGCTTTAATTCCCATTCCTCCCCTAATGTCAATGGGCGAAATCCCCCTTTTTTTAATTGTCTTTCCATCTCTTCAACCCCATGAAAGGGAGAGGTGGCCTTTGTTAAAAATCCTAAAAGTTGTTCTGCCTCACTCATGTTCACATCATCCTTTCTCTCTTTACACAAACCAAAACTTGTTTTTTTGTTTTTCTCATACTATAATAATGACAATTCACATAATAAAAGGAGTCTCTATGATTGCGCTTCAAATTACTCATATTAAAGATTTTATGAATACCTTATTTCACAAAGATTGTTTTGATGATTTCCTTGTACAGGAAGTGACTATCTCTACTTATAACACATTTCATATTCATGGACGTCTGCTAAAAGATTTTTATACGGCAAAAGAATGGGCAGACATAGAGTCTACTGGCAATAGCTGCTCCCTTTGGCAATATGTAAAGCCCTTTTGTTTTCAAATCATTCGGGGAAAGAAAACCCCTCTTTCCTTCCAATTTGTCTTAAAGCTTTCCGCCAAGGATACAAAGAAACTCCTTTCTCAGTCCCAAATAAATATAGATCCATCCCAAGTAGAAGGCCTTCTCTTAACTCTTCGCTATAAGAATCATTCTCTCCAATGTGTTACAGGAACATCACTTCATATTTTTACCTTGGACTCCAGTGTTCATCAAGCATGGGATCAAATGGTCCTTCAATTTTTTAACACCCATTCCCTGCCCTATGAGCTGCTATGACACGTCCTTATGTATTGCCAATCCCCATGAAAATAGCACTTCCCTATCCTTACATTGGAAACTTCTATGGCGCCCTTCCATATTGCAGGACGCCATAAACCCTTTCTTTCTACTATCTTTTCATCTTTGGCTCAAAAATCAAAGACGCTAAATAGCCAAATACTAGAGCAGCGCAGATACCCACTGCGCTAGCTGTAAAGCCCCCCATAAAAATTCCTAAAAATCCATCGGTTCCAATGGCCTCCTTCACTCCCTTAAAGAGGGTATTGCCAAACCCTAGCAGAGGAACCGTAGCGCCAGCCCCTGCAAATTCTATAAAGGGAGGATAAATGTTTAAAGCTCCTAATACTGCTCCTGAACATACTAAAAGCACCATAATCCTTCCTGGCATCATCTTAGTTTTTTCCATGAGAATCTGAACAAGGGCACAAATAAGCCCTCCTACCCAAAAGGCATTCAAATACTCCATCTGTCTCTCATCTCCATTCTTTCAAGGTTTTTATGCAAAATCCCCTATGAATAGAGTCTCACATTTTATTGAAAATATGCGCAAAGGAATTTCTTTCTTACTTTTGTCTTTCTTATGATAAAAAATCTTTGGCACATTTGAGACCATAAATAGATTCTGTAGACATCACCGCCTTTTTTATAGCCATAGCCATTACCTTAGCCGCTAAAGTACCTGTAACATCTACATCTGCCTCAATATCCCCTACCGACATAGCATATACACTATCCCCATCTCTTGATGTATGTACAGGGCGAATTGTCCTTGCATAGCCGTTTTGAGCCATGGCTGCTATTTTCTTCATCTGATATTTTTTAAATTTTCCATTCGTTATTACTGCACCAATAGTAGTATTGCCTGGGAAAAGGGAAGGTTTTGACGCAAACATTTTATAAAGCTCTTCTTCACTGTCTAAAAATTCATTTCCTTGCTTATCCAAAAGTCCTGCTAGTTTTTTTCCATTCTCTGGATCATATATGTCTCCCAGAGCGTTGACTACAACAATAGCCCCCACCTTTAGCTCTCCCAGCTCTAACCCATAAGTGCCAATGCCAGCCTTCATCATCTGTCCTGGCCCATAGAGCTTTCCTACAGTAGCTCCCATCCCTGCGCCTATATTTCCCTCTCCTCCTTGTGACTTTTGAGCATTTTCACATGCTCTGTATGCCATTTCCTTATTAGGGCGGACTTTATAATTTCCCACACCTAAATCAAAAATACAGGATGTACATATCAGTGGGACTACAGTCATGGCTACTTTATGGCCAATCCCTCTCTCTTCCAAGTATTCCATAGCTCCCCCTGCTGCGTCCAGTCCAAAGGCGCTTCCTCCACTTAAAAGAATTCCATGAATTTCCTCACTGGCTGCAACAGGGTTTAACAGTTCAGTCTCCCTAGATGCTGGACCCCCGCCTCTTACATCAACCCCTGTAGGCGCCCCTTTTTCACAAAGGATAACCGTACATCCTGTAGCATTTTCTTCATCTTGAGCGTGTCCAATTTTTATGTTTTCCATTTCGTAGATCGAAAATTCTTTCATGTTCTTTAGTATAACTCCTTTCGTCTAGACTTTCCTATGGCTGGCATTATCACTCCAAAATTGTCTGCAATCGTTGCCCCTACATCTGCAAAACTTGCTCCTTCTTCTAGCCTTCCATTACCCTTCATGGATGGAGAGTATGCAAGAAACGGTACCTTCTCCCTTGTATGATCTGTCCCTTTATACGTAGGATCTGTCCCATGATCTGCAGTGAGAATAAGTAAATCATCCTCTTTTAATTTTAAGAGAACCCTTCCCAGTTTTTCATCAAACCGCTCTAATTCCCTCCCATAGTTAATAGCATCCCTTCTATGCCCCCATAAGGCGTCAAAATCAACAAGGTTTACAAAGCAAAGTCCTGTAAAGTCTTTGTCCATGCATTCTATTGTCTGCTCCATTCCATGTACGGAAGACTTTGACTTATATGCCTGGGTAATGCCCTCTCCGTCAAAAATGTCAAAAATTTTTCCCACAGAAATTACATCATAATTCTCATCTTTTAATGCGTCAAGAACAGTGGGGCCAATTGGCTTTAAAGCGTAATCGTGACGGTTGCTCGTCCTTTTGAATTCTCCTTTTTTCTTGCCTACATAAGGTCTAGCAATGACCCTTCCAACCTTCCACTCATCCCGCAATGTTAGTTCCCTTGCAATCTCGCAGCATCGGTAGAGCTCATCTAAGCCAAAGGTTTCCTCATTTCCGCAAATTTGTAACACTGAATCTGCCGAAGTATAGACAATCATATCTCCTGTGGCAATCTCCCTCTCAGCCAGCTCATCCAAAATCTCCGTACCACTGGCACTTTTATTACCAATAATATTCCTTCCACACCGTTTGGATAATTCTTCCATGAGTTCCTCTGGAAACCCTGTTTCTGTAAATGTTTGAAAAGGCGTATCAATGTATAGACCCATCAGTTCCCAATGACCTGTCATCGTGTCCTTCCCCTTGCTCGCCTCACTTAATTTCGTATAATAACCAAGGGGCTTCTCCACCCCTTCCACTTGTTTTAACGGATGGAGGTTGCCAATTCCCATTCGCTGTAAGTTGGGAATATGAAACTTCTCTCCTTCCTTCTCCATCTTCTCTGAAATATGTCCCAGAGTATCCGCCCCTGCGTCGTCATATTCTGCTGCATCATGAGCAGAACCAACGCCAAGGGAATCAATGACAATGGCAAATATCCTTTTATATTTTTTCATCTTCCTTCTCCATTCCCGTAAACTTTCTTATTGTGATATGTAAAGACTTCACAATATACATTAAAATATATTATAATAGTAACACAAAAGCAGGAGCCTGACAATGCTCCTGCCTTTTCACTATCTTCTTTCAATGACAACCCCATGGGCAATTCCTGGCACTGTCTGCCCTTCGTTAAAGCTAACAGTAGATAAAAGGGCTCCTGTAGGTACAAATAATACCCTTTTCCAGCATCCTTCTTCCAATTGTTTTAATATAAAGGCACTTAAAGTAACTGCAGAACAGCCGCAGCCACTTCCCCCTGCATGGGTATCCTGTTCTTCCCCATTAAATATTTCTATGCCACAGTCCATATGCTCCTTGGATATATCAAAACCTTTCTCCTTCAATAAATCAATGAGGAGCACCTGTCCTATTTTCCCTAAGTCTCCTGTAATAATTTTATCATAATCTTCTGGCATCCTATTAAAATCCATAAAATTGGTATAAATAGTATCTGCTGCTGACGGCGCCATTGTAGCGCCCATATTCATAGAGTCTTTGATTCCATAATCCACAATTTTACCAGGAGTATATCCAGTAATCTTAGCCCTTGTCTTCTTTGTCTCTGTACTTCCAAGGAGAAAAGCCCCACTTCCTGTCACTGTCCAAGTGGCGGATAAAGGTCTTTGGTTTCCATACTCCAAAGGAAAGCGGAACTGTTTTTCTGCACTGCCAAAATGACTGGAGGTGACACATAGTACCTGTTCTCCATAACCTCCTGCCACAGCCATTGCCCCTAATCCTAAAGCCTCCCCGCATGTAGAGCATGCTCCATAGAGCCCAAAAAGGGGAATATTTAAGTCTACAAGTCCAAAGGAGGAGGCTATGAGCTGTCCTAACAGATCCCCAGCAAATAAATACCGCACATCCTGCTTTTGCACCTTCGCCTTTCCAAGGGCCATCAAGGCTGCTTCCTTCTGCAAGGTGCTCTCTGCCTCTTCCCATGATTTACATCCAAACATGGGATCCTCTCCAATGAGGTCAAAATACTGCCCAAGAGGTCCATCCCCTTCCTTTTTTCCCACAATGGATGCACTTTCTAAAATGTAAACTGGATTTTTAAAGGAAATGCTTTGACTTCCCACAGTCTGTTTCATGCCACTACCCCCAATGCCTGCAAAATATAATAAACAACTCCTAAAATCCAGGATGTAAACACGCCAAATAAAATTACTGGTCCAGCAATTGTAAATATTTTACATCCCACTCCAAAAACTTGTCCTTCCTTTTTATATTCTATAGCTGGAGCTGCTACTGAATTAGCAAATCCAGTAATCGGCACTAAGGCTCCTGCCCCTCCAAACTTCACAATACTAGGGTACATATTAAAACCTGTCAGCACGACAGAAATCAAGACCAAAATCAAAGAGCACCACGTTCCTGCTGTCTCCTTATCCAGCCCCATTCCTAATCCCATTTGAATAATGGCCTGTCCTATTGTACAAATAATGCCTCCTACAAGAAAGGCCTTCCCCATATTTTTCCACAAACTGTGGGTGGGCGTTACCTCATCTACCTTATTTTGATATTGTTTTTTCTTGACTTCTTCCAACATAAGCTTCTCCTCCAATCATTGTTACGGGCTTGCAAGACGGTAAAAGAAATATATAAGGGAGCCTAGCATCTTTCCAAAAGCGACAGATAATACAACAATCCCCAGCCCATGGCGGAATCCAATTCTCCGAGCAAAAATCGGTATAGTGTCCAACATTTCTGCAATAGCCAATGCCAAACAGCCCACAAAGATTCCTGCAAAAAAGCCAAATAAAATAAGAAACCATTGCCCCAAATTTATGGATAACTGAAATACACTCCATAAGTTTCCAATGATAGAACCTGCCACTACCATTTCCTCGTAGAGAAAAATATGATCCCCTGTATGGGTCTTACCTGCAAATCTTGGAATAAGACCTACTGCCAAAAGAACTGTAAACACTCCCGCAGATACAATAAATCCAAAACTTCCAAAAATAAGAATTAAAAAAATCTCTTTAATCCACATCCAGGCTCTTCCTTTCCCGGTTACTTGTCTCAACAAGAGCTGTATTCACATTGCTCTCATAAGTTCTCATTTCTACTTCAATAGGTGTAGGGTCCTTTGTAATTCTTCTACCCCCTATATGGTTAAAAAAGAGGGTAATGCCCACTGCCAATCCAATAGAATAAGAAACTTCCATCATTGTTATATTTCCGGGAGACTCTCCCATAATTAGCATGTACATATTGTCAAACACATCTTGAATGCCAATATCATTGTGAAAGGCCATAATTGTAAAAGCGGTTCCAAAAAAAGCTATGAGGGATACAAAAACTACCTTACCGTAAATAACCATACCCTTTTTTTCAGCTACCTTCAATTGTTCCATGACAATATCTGTTTCTCCAAGATTTTCTACTGTCATATCTGGATAAACTTCATGAATGCATTCAATAATTTTCAAGATACTTATTACTTTTCTCTTTTCCCCATCTTTTTTAAATTTATATACTGTAATCGTTTTTAAATGGTTTAGTATTTGGCTGTCGCTGCAAGTCATTTTCGCAACATCACTAAGCTTTATGACTTCCTTTTCTACTTGTATGTGACGTTCTGCTTTTAAATATAGCGTATCTTTCTCTTTACCCATACAAAAACCCTCCAAAATAAAGCTTATTTTTTATTATGGAAGAATTCTTTTATTTTATTCATTTTCATTTTTTTCCTATATATTTAGAACTTATCTTGAAAAGAAAAAAGCTCTTGCTAACAAATAACAAGAGCTTGTCTTTCTAAATAACTGCCACGCACTCAATTTCCACCAAGGCATCCTTTGGCAAAGCGCCTACCTGAAAAGCGGCCCTGGCAGGATAAGGCTCGGTGAAAAATTCTGCATATATTCCATTCATATCTCCAAAATCCTCCATATTTTTAAGCAGAACTGTTGTCTTTACTACTTTGCTCATATCGCTTCCTGCTGCTTTAAGAATCTCCTTCAAATTTGTTAAGCATTGACGAGTCTGACTTGCAATATCTGTTCCAGAAAACTCCCCTGTCTTTGGATCAATGGGAATCTGGCCTGAGACAAAAACAAAATCACCTGTGCGAATTGCCTGAGAATATGGGCCAATAGCCCCTGGCGCTGCATCCGTTTTCACTGCTTTGTACAAAACAATCTCTCCTTTCCTTTTTTCATATCCTTCACATTTCCTTGCTTATTGTACCATTCTGTTCTTATAAAATCTATCCCATATTCATTATCAAAAGAACGTATACTGCAAAAGAGCTAAAACAAAACAATCCTGTCATCAAACGAATCAAACTAAGAAAGAATTTATTTTTTCCCTTTTCCTTTCCTATCTCTAAATCCTGTAGCAGAAACCCTAAAAACATTGCGCCTATGATAGCTGTTGGTATAATATATCGAAAATCTTGGGAGCTGAAATAGGGCATGGAAAAGTTAAATTGGAAATAAAAGAGCATCATAACTACATAATAAAGAAGAAAGAACCACTTGAGCATCCCTTTTATATACGCTGTCTTCTTTATAAAATAATAACCCATTGCTCCTAAAGACAGAAGCACAAGAACGATATTGATACAAAATAACAAGTTTGCAAAAGGAATAATATATTCAGCGCCAATGGAAAGATCTGTCTCACCAAACATGGCTGTCTTTAAAAGTGTCAGGGGAATATTATACTCATCATAAGCATCTTGATTACTTAAGAGGGAAACAAACACCTTCTCTGTCCTCATATCAAATATTCTCTGGATCCAGGAAACGTTTCCCACTGGTTCTCCCACATGAGGTGTATAATTAAATGGCACTTTAAATTTCACAAAATTCCGAATTGGATACCAAAGTCCAAGAGGAAGGCTTATAAGACCGAATACAAAAAATTGTCCCAAATATTTTTTAAAGCATTCTTTTTCGCAGATCCATCTGTCTAGAAAAACAAGGGCAATGGCAGGGGCAATGAGAAAGCCAGATACTTTTGCCATCATGGAACATCCAATAGAAATAGCAATCCCTATGACTCTGCCCATGGAAGGCTTTTGATACCATACTATAGTAAAATAAAGGGTCGTTACCTGGAGAAACAAAGAGAGGGCATCGTTATTTAAACTTCCTGAAAGTAAAATGATAGCAGGATGAAAGGCTATCAACAAGGTAGGTAAAAAAAGCCCCAATCCTTGTAAAGACATTTTCTTAAAAATCTCATGAGAAAGGAGCACCGTTCCCCCTGCGTAAAACATAGTGAGAGCCTGGACGTTTTCCTGGGCATGGCGGTAGGCTACTCCTAAGGATGTCTGAATTCCCAGCCAAAGGGCAGCTATTATATGGTGGAGAGGCGGCTGGAAAAACGCCCAAACCTCTCTTGGGTCAAAATCTGGCAGCTTTTTATTATAATAAAAATATTCTATATAACCTCCATGACCAAATCCTACGCCAAAATCAATAAAATCATGTTGTCTGACCCATACAGGAGTGGCAAAAATATAACCAATTTTTACAACCATGCTGATTGCCATAAATATAACTGTCCAGTGAAGTTTCCATCCCTTTTTGTGCATGATAAAGGCAATGAAAGCAACAGCCAGCATGTATAAACATTGGAAAAGAACGAGCTGCCTTCTGCTCAATGTAAAAAAGAAGCAGGGGATGAGACATGTCAGTCCCAGCCCTACCCATAAATAGTTCACTTTTTTCACTTTTTTCTTCCTTTCTTCAATCGTTCCATAGTGCTATTATACCCTTTCTCTTGGAAATGGAAAAGCAAAAAGTGAAATTGTCATATAATCTGCTTCCTTCTCTATTCTTATTCATTTTATAATAATCGTTCTCTCATTTGCCTTAATATCCTTTTTTCAAGCCTAGATACTTGAACTTGAGAAATACCTAGGGCAAGAGCTATCTCACTTTGGGTCTTGTCTTGGAAATAGCGGAGAATAATAATTTCCCTTTCCTTTTCATCCAAATTTTTCAATAGGCCTTCAATTACCATACGATTCATCACGCCCTCGTTGCCGTCTCTCTCTTCTTTTAGCTTGTCCATTAAATAAATATCTCCCCCATCCCCTTGGTAAATTGTTTTATAGAGAGACTCTACTTCCACATTGGCATCCAACGCCATCACTACGTCTGACATCTCCATTCCAATTTCCTTGGAAATTTCTTCTAATGTAGCCTCCCTTCCTTTTTCATGAGATAGCTTCTCCTGAGCCACCCTTGCCTTCATCGCCGTTTCTTTTAGAGAACGGCTCATTTTGATCATTCCATCATCTCGTAAAAACCTCTTAATTTCTCCTGCAATCATGGGAACAGCATAGGTGGAGAATTTTACATCATATTGAAGATCAAATTTGTCAATTGCCTTGAGTAGTCCAATACTTCCTATTTGAAACAGGTCTTCCATATCATAACCTCTTCCTGCAAATCTGCGCACTATATGATGGACAAGTCCTAAATTTTTCTCTACAAGCTCCTCTCTTGCCTCCTTATCTCCTTTGTGCGAGCGTTCTAATAAAACAATGGTATCTTCCATATTATTTATTCCCTTTTGCAAAGGCAATGGGCTCTTCTTCTTTTCTCTCCACGCCAATTTCTCTTTTCATCCATATTGTCGTCCCTTTCCCTGGCTTGGACTGTACTTGAATTTCATCCATAAACGCCTCCATAAATGCAAATCCCATTCCAGAACGCTCTAAATCGGGACGGGTAGTAAACAAGGGCTCCATGGCTTTTTTTACATCTTTGATACCGCATCCATAATCTACAATCTCAATCATAACTGTTTTATTGTGCATTTTACATTTCATCTGTATCATACCTGTCCGATTTCCATAACCATGAATAATGGAATTGGTCACTGCCTCAGAAACAGCTGTTTTTATGTCTGCTAATTCTTCTAAGGTGGGATTTAAATAGGATACAAAAACAGCGGCAATGCTTCTTGCAAGGCTTTCATTCATTGATAAACTTTCAAATTCCACTTTGATCTCATTTGTCATGAAAATTCCCTCCTATGTTCCTGTTCTGTTACATTTTCCTCAATAATATGGACAATTTTATACAGACCTGATAGCTGAAAAATTCTTCGAATCCGTTTGTTTACATGGATTGCCGCTACTTCCCCTCCCAAATAGTTCATCTTCTGATATCGGCCCATAATGACTCCTATCCCAGAGCTGTCCATAAACTCTGTATCCTCAAAGTCAAAAATAACATGCTCAATATCTTTTCCTTCAATATATTTATCTGCAGTGTCTTTGATGCGCATTGCCTGATGATGATCAAGCTCTTTTGGCATCTTTATCATTAAATAGGTTTTTATTACTTTGAAAGCTTCTTCCATTTTTATCCTCCATTCTTTTTGTCAAAGAGCATTCCTATCTGCTACATATACACATTTACTGGAAACATCTATTTCAATAGTACAAAAAGAGAATAGTATTTTTACTATTCTCTTTCGTATTGTTCCCTGTTTCATTATGGCCCTAAAGGGGCATTTGGATCTACTGCTGGCAGGGGAAGCCCTGTTATAGGATCGATTCCTGGTGTAGGAATGGTTATTTCTGGCACAGCAGGAGTTGGATCAGGAATAACGGGTGCTTGTGGCACTACAGGATTACTATTGTCTGGAATGTCTTCCCCTTCCTCCTCGTCCCCGTTTTCCTCGTTAGCTGCCTCAGCCTGGGCTTCATTATTGGAATCTGACAAGTAGCCCTGGGCATTCCTAGCATTTCTCGTATTTGGGAATAACTCTATAACCTGTTTATATAATTCGTCTGCCTTTGTCGTATTGTTGGAATTGCGGTAGGCATGGGCTAAATTGTAAAGAGCATCTACATTAGTCTCATCTAATTCCCAGGCTTTTGTCAGCTCTGTAATGGCTGTTGCATAGTCGTCTTCTTTGGAAGCGGTCATTCCCGCATTATAATACTCCTTCGCTGCCTTTTTGCTAATATCGTTATAGATAGTTTCATACAATGATTTAAAGGGTTCTGAAGCCCCAGATTCTAAATATGCTTTATCTATATTCCCTAAATAATCCATAATCTCTATTACTTTGCTTTTGTCTTCTATGTAAGCATTCCCAGCTTGAAGGAGATAGTCACTTGTTTTTAGCACTCCTTCTGAGCCTGTCACTGCTTCCATCTCTTCCTGAAGAGCAGTTTTTTCATCTTCCAGAGCCTGCACTCTTTGCTCTAGCTCTGATACAGCAGCATTTTTTGCTGCAAGCTGATCACTTAGTTCTGTAAAATTTTTATTTACATCTGAATTATCCGCCTTATTCATAGCAGGAACAATGAGGAATACTCCCATAAGCGCTCCCACAATAAGCCCTATCATAATATTGGCCACTGTGGAAAGTCCCCCTGTTTTCTTTGTATTGATTGGTTGAATAATTGTCTCGTTGCCGCTCTGATAAGTAATGACCTCTTCCTTCGCTGCCTTTTTTTTCTTGCTGCTATTTGAAGAATCTTCCTGCTTATTGAGCATCTTTTCTGTTTCTTTTAAATATTTTAAAGTTAACGTGTTGCTAGAGTCAATTTTAAGGGCCCTGTTCAATGTTCTCTCTGCTCGTCCCCACTCTTCAGCCTGAATATACAACAAAGCTAACAACTGATATCCTTTTACTAAATTTGGATTAATGGAAAGCACTTTTTTTAACTGTATGACAGCTAAGTCTAAACTATCCTGATAACAATATGCCAATGCCTGATTATACTTTTTTATTGTCTGGTTCATGGCGTCCAGCTTTGTAGGATTGGACTGCACCATACGTATGTAATCATCTGCAATATTTTTGTTATTTTTTAAATTTTTGCTAATGACCCACTCACCTAAAGCCGCCACCGCCTCCCCTGTCTCATAGTAGACAAGCCCTAAGAGATTCCTGGCATTCATATTATTTTTATTTAATTTCAAACTTTGCTTTAAACTAATAATGGCCCCTGACAGATCCCTGACATTTGCTTTCTCCAATCCGTCGTTATAGTACCGGTTGGACATATAGATAATTTTTTTATATAAAGTGACGTCAACACCGCAGCCTGTGCAAAAATTCTTTTCGGACAAGTTGCAGCCACAGTTATAACACTTCATCCAATCTCCCCTAACTATTCCTCATCCTTCGCTTCTCGAATCATTCCTATCAATACGTCCGCCATGTCTGTCAAGTCCTGATTAGTAATTGCATCCTCAGCATCTTCTACCTCTAAACTTGGATGAAATTTCTTCAATTCTTCCTCAAAGTCAATCATTTTCATAACCACGCCTTTCTATCCTCCACAGAAAGTTTTTCAGCTCTCCAACAAGATATAGCGAGCCTGTAACAAATAAAAAGCCATCTCTACCCTTCCACTCCATGGCCTTCTCATACGCATCCTCTATTCTGTCCTCTACAATTACTGTCCTATCTGTAAACTTTTTAAAAATGCTTGCTATTTCTTTTGCCTTTACTCCTCTTTGATTGTTGATTGTCGTTACAACTATTATACTAAAAGGAATTTTTGTCAACTCCTCAATCATATTCACATACATTTTTTCCTGTACCGCTGAAAACAGCAGTAGAATCTTCTTTCTTTCCTTATTAGAAATAAGAGACTTGACTGTCTTGCAAAATGCTACAATCCCATCTATATTATGGGCTCCATCTACGTAAACGCCTTCTCTCATCTCTTCCATTCTGCCTTGTATGGTCATCTTCTCCATGCCCCTTGGCAGTACAGCAGGATAAAGTTTTTTTTCTGGAAGGATCTCTTCTAATCCTCGGATGGCAACCATGGCATTCTCCGTCTGATATAAGGCCTGTGCCTGTATTTTAACATTAATATATTTATCATACCTAGATTTAAAAGAAAAATCAATATGTTTATTCTTAATTCCTAAAATTTTAATCTCTGATAAATCGACAGGAATCGCTGGACATTGGAGAAGGTCTGCTCTTTCTTCTATTACTTTATCTACAGATGGGGAAGTCTTCCTATAGACAATGGGCGCCCCTTGCTTTAGAATGCCTGCTTTTTCAAAGGCAATCTCTTCCTTTGTTTCCCCTAAGTATTCTGTGTGATCAAATCCTATCCCCGTTATAATGGTAATCAAAGGCTTTTCTATGATGTTTGTTGCATCTAATCTTCCTCCCAGACCTGTTTCCAGTATAATATAATCTGTCTCCTCCTCTTCAAATAATACCATTGCCATGAGAAATAACCACTCGAAAAATGTCGGATGGTTTATTTTTTCTTTTTCTCCCTTTTCCACCACATCCATTATCCTTAAAAAAGCATCTAGAAACTGGTCTTGTGCCGCCATTTTTCCATCCACAAAAAATCTCTCTTCCATTGTAATTAAATGGGGGGATGTAAATAATCCTGTTTTCTTCCCTGCTTCTTTTAAAACAGACGCAAGGAAGGCACAAACAGAGCCTTTTCCGTTTGTACCTGCAACATGGATTATTTTTTTGTCTTTTCCTGGGCTTCCAAGCTTTTTCCACAAAACTTTTGTGTGGTCTAAACTGTTTTTCTCCGTAAATTTAGGAACATCTAATAAATACTGGACTGCCCTTTCTTTGTTCCACATAGTCCTCTATCTCCTTGCTGTCTCTTATCGAAGCTGTAAAAGTCTGTCTCTTACCTGCTCCATTTTTTTCGTATAATCTTCCAACTTTTCTTTTTCTTCTTCGATTTTCTTTTTGGGAGCTTTACTCATAAACTTTTCATTTGCTAACATGGCGTTCACTCTTTTTAATTCTCCCTCCAAACGTTTTTCCTCTTTTTCCAATCTTTCCACTTCTGCCTTTTTATCGACTAATTGTTCTAAAGGAATATAAAGGATAGCGTCTGATATAACAACGGATACTGCATCTTCTGGTATCCCCTCTTGTCCCCTTTGCATGGTCATTTGACTTGCTGACGCTAAGGACAGAAAAAAGGATTCTCCCTCTCTAAATATTTCCAATACTTCCTCCTTTTTTGACAAAAGTATAATGGGAACTTTTTTACTGGGAGGAACGTTCATCTTACTTCTAATATTTCGAATTCCCCTCACTGCTTCTTTTATTGTCTCAATGGCTCTCTCTTCCTCTGGAAAATTCCACTCCTCCTTGTAATCTGGCCACTTAGATATCATAATAGATTCCTCTTCCCTTTGAAGAGTACAATATATTTCTTCCGTAATGAAAGGCATATAAGGATGAAGAAGCTTTAGTCCATGGAGCAAAACTGTTTTTAGGGTAAAAAGGGCAGCATCCTTTGATTCTTGATTTTCTGTATTGTATAGTCTTGGCTTTACCATTTCAATATACCAGTCACAAAATTCATCCCATATAAAATCATATACCTTTTGTACTGCAATTCCCAGCTCAAAATGCTCCATGTTATCTGTCACTTCTTTTATCAATTGATTTAGCTTAGAGAAAATCCATCTGTCTGCAGGCTCTAACGCTCCCTTGCATCTTTCTTCCCCTTCATCCATGTTCATCATAATAAATCGAGAAGCATTCCATATTTTATTTGCAAAATTCCGATTGGCTTCTACTTTCTCATAGTAAAAACGCATATCGCTTCCTGGAGCATTTCCTGTGACCAGTGTCAGCCGTAAGGCGTCCGCCCCATATTTTTCTATGATTTCCAAAGGATCAATCCCATTTCCAAGAGATTTTGACATTTTTCTTCCCTGAGAATCTCTTATTAAACCATGAAACAATACTGTGTGAAATGGCTTTTCCCCCATATGCTCATATCCAGAGAAAATCATTCGGATTACCCAGAAAAAAATAATATCATATCCTGTGACAAGCACATCTGTTGGATAAAAATATTCCAAGTCTTTTGTAGATTCCGGCCATCCTAAAGTAGAAAAGGGCCAAAGGGCTGAGGAAAACCAAGTATCCAATGTATCCTCCTCCTGGACAAGATTCTCCCTTCCACATGCTTTGCAGGAAGATGGTTCCTCCTTGGACACAGTTATCTTTCCACAATCTTTGCAATACCAGGCTGGAATTCTATGACCCCACCAAAGCTGCCTGCTAATACACCAGTCTCGAATATTATCTGTCCAATTAAAATATATTTTTTCCATTCTCTCAGGAATGAGCTGTACTTCTTTTGTCTTTACCGCCTCTACGGCTGGTTTTATTAGCTCGTCCATTTTCATAAACCATTGCTGTTTTATAAGAGGCTCTATAGTCGTCTTACAGCGGTCATGAGTTCCCACATTATGAAGGTGATTTTTTTCTTTGAGAAGAAGGCCCATTTCCCCTAATTCTTTTAAAATCTCTTTCCTAGCCTTATAGCGATCCATTCCCTGGAACTTTCCTCCATTGGCATTGATCGTGGCATCGTCATTCATAATATTTATCTCCCCCAAATTATGACGCTTTCCTACTTCATAATCATTAGGGTCATGAGCTGGCGTGATTTTAACAACACCTGTGCCAAATTCCATATCCACATAAGTATCTGCTACAATAGGAATTTCTCTATCTATAAAAGGAAGCTTTACCTTCTTTCCAATGAGATGTTTATATCTGCTATCATCTGGGTGAACAGCTACTCCTGTATCTCCCAGCATTGTTTCTGGCCTAGTTGTGGCAAATTCAAGAAATTCATCTGTCCCCACAACCGGATACTGGATATGCCACAAGTGCCCTTCCTGCTCTACATATTCCACTTCTGCATCAGAAATAGATGTGTTACATATGGGGCACCAATGGATCATTCTGTCACCTCTATAAATGTATCCCTTTTCATAAAGATTAACGAAAACTTCCGTTACTGCCTTGGAACACCCCTTATCCATAGTAAATCTTTCCCTGTCCCAATCACAGGAGGAACCTAATTTTTTTAACTGATTTATAATTCTTCCTCCATATTCCTTTTTCCACTCCCATGCCCTCTCTAAAAATCCCTCTCTTCCTAATTCCTCTTTTTCTATTCCCTCTTCTTTTAACTTTTCAATAATCTTCACTTCTGTGGCGATACTGGCATGATCCGTGCCAGGCTGCCAAAGGGCATTATATCCTTGCATTCTTTTAAAACGAATTAAAATATCTTGCATTGTATTATCCAGCGCATGCCCCATATGAAGCTTCCCTGTAATATTGGGAGGAGGGATCACGATTGTAAAAGGTTTTTTTTCCTTGTTGACCTCTGCATGAAAATATTTGTTTTTCTCCCATTTTTTATATATTCTTTCTTCTAATCCATGGGGATCATAAGTTTTTGGCAATTCTTTTTTCATAGATTGTTCACTCCTTTATATTCCTTTTCTCAAAAGGCACAATTTTCTTTTCCTACTAGAAAAAAACGCCCTTTTCTGTTTCACACAGAAAAGGGCGACTGAGCGCGGTACCACCTTTTTTTACAGCATTTTTGACAAAGCTGCCTCACTGCCAACTATCATTGGCCTTATCCATTAACGGGGATGAGACGGGAAAGCTTACTCCTATTTCTGCCCTCCAGTTCAAAAGCTACCTTCCATATCCCTTCCTTATAAATAATCTCTCACCAAGGTTATCCCTGATTATTCTCTCTGGTAAGGGGTAATATGTACTCCTCTTTCTCATTACTTTTCTCTTTTTATAATTTTTATTATCATACTTTCCTTTTCTTTTTTTGTCAACCCCCATTCCTATCTGGTCTGTTTATTTTTTTAATAATTGGCATTTTTAACTATACCACTTTTGCCTATAATAAACAATATACTTAAATCAACAGGATCATTGTTTATGTAAGGAGGAAAAACATGTATACAACAACGCTATCGAACACAAAATTTTTAGTAACTGCCGCACTTATGACTGCCTTATGTTGTATAGGGACAATGGTTATAAAAGTGCCTACCCCTACAATGGGTTATGTCCATATAGGTGATGGATTAGTCTTACTTTCTGGAATTCTCTTAGGCCCTGTCTATGGCTCCTTAGCAGGTGGATTTGGCTCTATGCTTGCAGATCTCCTTTCAGGCTACCTTATCTTTGCTCCTGGAACCTTTCTTATTAAAGCAGGTGTTGCCATGATTGGAGGTGGCAGCTATTGTCTTCTTAAGAAAAAAGTCAAAAATAAGAAGGGATCTTTTCTTCCCCTTCTATTGAGCAGCACATTAGGAGAGCTCTTTATGGTGGGAGGATATTTTTTATATAACATCTTCGTCATATCCCTCACAAATGGAAGCTTTTCTTCAGCCTCTTTAGGCTCTGCCCTAACACAATCCTTTGTGGAAATACCCTTTAACATCATGCAAGGTATCACTGGCGTACTTTTTGTCATTATTCTTTTGCCTCTTTTGAATAAAAGGCCAAATAATACCCTTTGATAAAGTTTTTCTTTTCATTTTTCGACTTAAATAGCCTTATTTCGTGTATAAACGGCACGAATGTATTCTTTTTCTTATGATATAATAGTCGTACAATCTCAGGCTGTCATACTTTCTACAAATATTTAAACCATTTCTTTCCTTCCTTTCTCCCTTCACATCAAACAGCCTTCACTCTTATTTCTTCTTTGTTTGTAGAAAGTATGGATGATTCAATCTCCTAAAAATAAAACATAGTTTTGCAGTTCTGATGTAAAATCCTTCCTTCTCTTACGGCTTAAAGGAATACTCTCCCCACTCGTCAATACAATTTCTCCCTTTTCAATTTTTAAAATATGAGCAATATTTACAATATAAGCTGTATGACACCGAATAAAGCTTCTCCCTGCCAATTCTTTTTCGTATTCATACATTTTCTGACTGCTGATCATTTTCCCCTCTTCTGTATAGACAATAGTTTTTCTCCCCCAAGTTTCTATGTACTTAATCTTGGATTGTTCCACAATCCATCTAGTCCTGCCATTTCGAATTCCTATTCTCAGCTCCTTTTGTTCCATTTTTACCTGACGAATTGCCCTGTCAATGGACAAAGCTAATTCTCTATACTTAATTGGTTTTTTTAAATAGTGGAGAGCTTCTACTTCAAAAGCCTCCAACACATGTTCTGTACTAGATGTGAGAAAAATAAGAATAACTCTGCTTCCCTTATCTCTCAATGCCCTTGCCACCTTTATTCCATCTAGTCCACTTAGCCATATTTCCATTATAATAATATGAAATACAGGGAAATAAACATTTAAAAGCTCTTCACCGCTGGAAAACTTCCAAATATTTATTGCTTCCTCCTGACTCCTTCCATAGGCTTCCACATATTCTTTTGTTTGCCTGCATGTAATTTTCTCACTGTCACAAATTGCAATATTTATCATCTCTCTTCCCCCTATTTTTATTATAACAAGAAATGAACTACAATTCTATCTTTTGTCTAAATATACATTTATTTGTTGTATTTATATCATTTATACTCCATTTTATTGTTTTAATTCTATCCATCTTGTCGTTTATGCTATTGTATTCACAACAATATGTAGTATGGCGGAAGGAAAAAGCATACATTTTTGGAATATAGAAGTGAGGAAAAATATGAAAGAAATAAACCATATTCTACAAGAGCTGCGCATTGACAGAGATCTGACACAAAAAGATTTAGCAAATTACTTAGGAATCGCCCAACAAACTTACTCCAACTACGAAACAGGGACAAGGGAGATTCCTATTCCCATACTTATTCAATTAATACAATTTTATCAAGTCAGCGCAGATTACCTTTTAGGGATACCTCCAAAATTTCCTGGAAGCTCTGATATGACTAGACAATATGTGGATGGTATTTCCATGAATCACCTTATTTTAGAAGCCCAATCTCTGACAAGAACAAACAGAAGGGACTTAGTCCGTTACATAGCTTTCTTGAAAATGCACAATCAACTCAAATAATTACATTAATGACTTTTTTCTGCTTTTCTCCTTCTGCTAACCATTCCTCCAATTTTTCCTGTTTCCTTTGCAGACAGTGCCTGCCATCCTTCTGTCATAACCTTATCTAACAGTCCCATCTCTGCAGCAATCTCATATTTCATTTTTTCTTCTGGTGTCAGCTCATCAATTTTAATTTTCTTTTTTTTCTTTGCTGTCTTCCCAGACATGATGGCACCCCTTTCTAACATTTATACTTGGAGTATTCGCCAATTTTAAAAATTTATACATTTTATGTTTTTTCTTTCCCTATTTTAATTTACTCTAATGCTTCAACAAAGGCAGAGCCCTTTGTCTTATTACTCTCAAAAATAAAAAAAGAAAAAGTCCAAATTTTTAGGTGCATGGAAAAATAAAATATGATATATTATTATATTAAGAAATCTATGAAACAGAGGAATATAAATGAAAAACATAAACAAGAAAAAAATCTCAAATTACCTGCTCTCCTTTATTCTCATCTTTTTCTGCCTTTACCTTGCACTCCCCTCTTGCCTGTTTGCAGAAGTCCTTGACTATAAACAGGAAGCTGAAAATAGAAAATATCTGCCTATCCAGTCCAATGATTGGATAAACTGGCCCAGCGGCCCAGCAGTCTCTGCCCAATCTGCTGTTCTTATGGACGCTGCTACAGGAGCTGTTCTCTACGCAAAAAATATTCATGAAAAAATGTATCCAGCCAGTACAACAAAAATTCTCTCCAGCCTTCTTTTAGCAGAAAACTGCTCTTTAGACGAAATTGTTGACTTTTCCAAAGAAGCTGTATACAGTGTTCCTTATGACGGATCGAATATGGGAATGGATGCAGGAGAAAAAATAACTGTAGAGCAGTGTCTTTATGGAATGCTAGTGGAATCTGCTAATGAAGTTTCGAATGCTGCTGGAGAACATGTAAGTGGCAGCATGAGTGCTTTTGCTGAGTTAATGAATAAAAGGGCTAGGGAACTTGGATGTGTAAACTCCAATTTTGTCAATGCTAACGGCCTTTTTGATGAAAATCACTATACGACTGCTTTGGACTTAGCTCTCATTGCAAGGGAATTTTTTCAAAATCCTCTTCTATGTCAGATTTCCAGCACTCCCACTTATAATTTTTATGCAACAGACACCCAACCAGATACTTTTACCATTCGATCAAAAAATCATTTTTTAAATGGAAAAAAACCTTATGAATATCTTGTTGGAAGCAAAACAGGCTTTACCTCCCAATCTCGCCAGACTTTGGTCTCCTGTGCACAAAAAAATGGGATGAAACTTATTTGCGTTGTTTTTAAAGAAGAATCTCCAGATCAGTTTACAGATACTATCCAACTTTTTGACTATGGATTTAACAGCTTCACCCTTCACTCTATCCCTATGGAGGAAACTAGGTTTCCAAACGAAGATGCCCTCTCTGTCATTTCCTCTAATCCTATGTCACAAATTATTTTGCCAAATACAGCTTCCTTTTCTGATGCGAGTCCGTCCTTTTCTACTATAGAGCAAAATGGAAGTATTATCTCCCAAATTGCCTACACCTACAATGGAATTCCTGTAGGAACTATCGTGACAGAAAAAACTCCTTTGGATACAGGCATAAACTTAATGCCCGCTTCTGAAACAGAGCAATCCTTAGATAACTTAGAAGCAGAACAAGGACAGCCCTCCTCCCCTAAGTCTTCTGTTCAGAGCAAGCTTTTTTATTTCTTTATTTTAACTCTCCTTGTCATGGTCACTGGGGTTTTCATTTTTGTCCGTCACTGTATCCTCATTAAAAGACAGAGGGATGCTTTAATGATGCGTTCCAAAATACGTAAGGAAAGGCTAAAAAGGCTAAAAAAATTAGGATTATAATTAAATCCTAGAAGAAAAAAAGGGGCTGTGAAAAAAATGGAGTGATTGAAACACCCTTTTTCACGGCTCCTCTTTTTGTCTTAAAAATTCAGTTCTATCTTAAAAAAGCGTATACCTCCCCCTTTCCCCAACATCATAAACTTAAGCATGGATTTTATACATATGAATTATCCAGATTGAGACTTTATTAAACAGTGCAGATTAAAATTGAAAAATGCCCATAATTTCCCCTTAAAAGAATTATGGGCATTTTAAAAACTGTTCTTT
>CAJUTQ010000095.1 GCA_910589265.1 uncultured Lachnospiraceae bacterium | reverse complement strand
TAATCTTTTGATCTACTTCATCCACTCTTCTACTGAATGTCCACCTATCATGGTCACATTTTTCAAATAGAAATCCATATATCTCCCATTTCTTCCCGACTGTCTCTATTAATATTTTCTTTCCTAACATTTTTTTCTCCTCTGCTATACCCTTTAAAACTTTCCCCATGTCGTGGGTGCGTACCCAACTGTTCTGTATTTATAACCCCATTCTTCCCTCTAATCCTTCATCACTTTCTCTTTCTTCTTTTAGTTTTTATATATTCCTCATACCGTTGTTTTTCCTTTGCGTAATCTTCCAATATATCGTCCCACTCTGCATGCCAATACGCTGTTATCTTTTTTAATGGATATATATTATGACATGTACTTTTTGTTATAAGAGCTCCTCTATATGTATCTCTCTCCATATATATCCATTCCCCTTTAAACATCCTTATCCATAACTTCCCATACACTGCCGCCAATTCTACCATTCTATCCTCCACTTTGACCAAAGGTTTTCCAATGATTTCGTCCCACTCTTCCTTCATTTTCCCAAGCAAGATTTCTTCTGCTGCCTCCTCATCTATTCCATGTCTTTTGTAAAATCTCTCTGCTAGCTCTTCCCTTTTCTCATATAATTTCCTTCCACTTTCCTTTCCTGGCCACTCATGCCATTTCACTGGTATATCTGCCAGGCGATCGATGACCTTCTCTCCGATTAAATCCCCCCATTTATTTAACAATTCTCTTAACTCTTCCTCCCCCTTGTAGGGCAGAAACATACCAAATTCTTTGAGACCGCTCAGTTCCTTGATTTTTTCATCCCCCACGTCTTCTCTCTCTGAGCCACGGAATAATTCTACTTCAAACCGCAGCTCTGGGTATCCATAAATACCTTCTTGTATGCTGATCTTTTGATCTACTTCATCCACTCTTCTGCTAAATGTCCACCTATAATAGTCATATTCCTCAAACTGAAATCCATAGGCTCCCCATTTTTTTCCGATTGTCTCCATTAACATTTTCTTTTTTATCATTTTTTTCTCCTTTTTCTCCTCTGCTATTCCCTTGAAAACTTTCCCCATGTCATGGATGTGTACCCCCACCCTGACAATGAGGCTATTTGCTAGATACTCATAAAAAAGCTGCCTGTCCCTTTCCAATCTACTCTTTTTTATAAACCGTTCTGTATTTTAAAACCCCATTCTTTCCTCTAATCCTTCATTGCTTTCTCTTTCTTCTTTTATTTTTTATATGTTCCTCATACCGTTGTTTTTCCTTTGCGTAATCTTCTAATATTTCCCACCACTCTGCATGCCAATACGCTGTTATTTTTTTTAATGGATATATATTATTACAAGTACTTTTCGTTATGAGAGCTCCTTCTAAATTTTCTTTCAAATAATACATCCACTCCCCTTTAAACATCCTTATCCATAACTTCCCATACACTGCCGCCAGCTCTACCATTCTCTCCTCCACTTTGGCCAAAGGTTTTCCAATGATTTCGTCCAACTCTTCCTTCATTTTCCCAAGCAAGATTTCTTCTGCTGCTTCCTCATCTATTCCATGTCTTTTGTAAAATCTCTCTGCTAACTCCTCCCTTTTCTCATACAGCTTCTTTTCACTTTCCCTTCCTGGCCATTCATGCCATTTCACTGGTATATCTGCCAGGCGATCGATGACCTTCTCTCCGATTAAATCCCCCCATTTATTTAACAATTCTCTTAACTCTTCTTCCCCCTCGTAAGGCAGAAACATACCAAATTCTTTGAGTCCGCTCAGTTCCTGGATTTTACTCTTTCCCACATCTTTCCTCTCTGAGCCACGGAATAATTCTACTTCGAACCGCAGCTCTGGATATCCATAAATACCTTCTTGTATGCTGATCTTTTGATCTACTTCATCCACTCTTCTGCTAAATGTCCACCTATAATAGTCATATTCCTCAAACTGGAATCCATAGGCTGCCCATTTTTTCCCAATTGTCTCCATTAACATTTTCTTTTTTATCATTTTTTCTCCTCTGCTATTCCCTTGAAAACTTTCCCCATGTCGTAGGTGTGTATCCCCCCCATACTGACAATGAGACTGTCTGCTAGATACTCATAAAAAAGCTTCCTGTCCCTTTCCAATCTACTCCTTCTTATAAACCATTCTGTATTTATAACCCCATTCTTTCCTCTAATCCTTCATTACTTTCTCTTTCTTCTTTTATTTTTTATATGTTCCTCATATTCTTTTTTTTCTTCTGCGTAATCTTCCAATATTTCATCCCATTCTGCATGCCAATATGCTGTTATTTTTTTTAATGGATATATATTATTACAAGTACTTTTCGTTATGAGAGCTCCTCCATATATGTCATTCTCCTTGTACATCCACTCCCCTTTAAACATCCTTATCCATAACTTCCCATACACTGCCGCCAGCTCCACCATTCTTTCCTCCACTTGTTCCAAAGGTTTCCCAATGATTTCGTCCAACTCTTCC
>CAJUTQ010000094.1 GCA_910589265.1 uncultured Lachnospiraceae bacterium | reverse complement strand
CGGGCTAAAAGAGGGGTGTAAACACCCTCTTGGAATGCGCCATTCATTGATGCCTTAACGGATGACCGACACATATAACTATACGAGGTTGCCGCTATACAGCCCCGCCACTCACCTCCACGTGTTGTGTAGTGTGTCAGTCTTACAACGATAATATATCAGGAAAATTTGAAGAGTGAAAGCCACAAATGAGTTTCATAACCCCATTGGTGCCTTTCGCAGAAAGGTGGATTATAACTATGGCAAAACAAATGCTTGTGAAAGGAATGAGAGAGGATGAATATTCTATTGTTTTAGAGTTCTCTTTTGAAAAATTACTTGAGCAATGGAATTTTCTATGTAGAAATAATCAAAAAGTATGCATTGTTACGGATTCCAATGTTGGGCCTCTTTATAGTAATGAAGTTTCCACTGTCTTAAAAAATCATGTAAAAGAAATTTCTGTCTTTACTTTTCCAGCAGGGGAAGAGAATAAAACATTAAGTACAGTAGAATCTTTATATACGTATTTAATAACAAATAAGTTTGAGAGAAAGGACGTTCTCATTGCATTAGGGGGAGGAGTCGTAGGAGATTTAACAGGGTATACGGCAGCTACTTATTTAAGAGGAATAGATTATATTCAGATTCCAACAACATTATTATCACAAGTGGACAGCAGTATAGGGGGAAAGACAGGGGTTGACTTTAAAAAATATAAAAATATGGTTGGAGCCTTTCATATGCCAAAATTTGTATATATGAATTTAGAAGTATTAGAATCATTGGATAAAAGGCAGTTTTCTTCTGGAATGGCAGAGATCATAAAACATGGTCTCATAAGGGATCCTTTATTTTTTCAGTGGATTTTATCTAATGTTAAAAACATTTTAAAAAGAGATAAAAAGACCATAGAAGAAATGATTTATAAAAGCTGTCTTATAAAAAAAGAAATTGTAGAAAGGGATCCAACAGAGCAGGGAGAGAGGGCACTATTAAATTTTGGACATACGATTGGCCATGCTATAGAAAAAACAAAAAATTTTCAAATGCTTCATGGAGAATGTGTTGCCTTAGGATCTGTGGCTGCAGCATATATTTCCATGGAGCGGAAATTATTAAAAAAAGAAGAATATGAGAATATCAAATATATATTTGAGTCCTTTTCTCTTCCCATTTGTACTAGAAATATTTCACCAGAAGAGATTGTGGAAATTACAAAATCCGATAAGAAAATGGAAGGAGGAGTAGTGAAATTTATTCTTCTTGAAAAAATAGGAAAGGCAATCATAGATAAAAGTGTAAAAGAGGAGGAGATGTTAAAAGGGATGAAGGAGATTTTACTTTATGAGTAAAAAAATGAGAGGAGCATTATCATGATTTCAAGTAAAAAAAAGGGAATGGTTTATGCACTCGATTTTGTCATTGCCATTGTTCTTATTTTTCTAGATCAATATACGAAACGTCTGGCTATTATGCATTTAAAAGAAAAAGAGCCATTGTTTTTGTGGGAAGACATTTTGCATTTCCAATATTTAGAAAATAGAGGGGCTGCCTTTGGCATTCTTCAGGGCCAAAAATGGCTCATTGTCATGATTGGTCTCATTGCCTTGGCAGGCATTTCTTATGCCTTATTAAAAATACCTGCTCAAAACAGGTATACTCCCCTTCGAATTTCTCTAATTTTTATTTCTGCTGGGGCCATAGGAAATATTATTGACAGACTTACTTACCATTTTGTTATTGACTTTATTTATTTTGTCCCCATTGATTTTCCAATTTTTAATGTGGCAGACTGTTATGTTACAATCGCCACCTTACTTTTAATTATTCTTATTTTATTATATTATAAGGAGGAGGACTTTGCCTTTTTGACAGAATCAAAGGATGAAGGGAAATCTAAGACAAGGGCAGAATAAGTCATGCAAGGATAGAAATGAAAACAGAAACATGGATTGCACCATATAAGTGGGAGGGGGAACGGATAGATAAATGCTTAAAAGAATCTTTTCCAAATATGTCCCGATCTTATTTACAAAAATTAATCAAAGATAACTATCTTCTTGTAAACAATGAGAAGATAAAGGCAAATTATCGTCTTATAGGAGGGGAACGAATAGAGTTGACTATCCCTGATCCAATTGTGCCTTGTCTTTTTCCAGAGAATATTTCTCTTTCTATTTTATACGAAGATAAAGACATTCTTATTATTAATAAACCAAAGGGAATGGTTGTACACCCAGCTCCAGGCCATGAAAAAGGAACCTTGGTAAATGCTCTTTTAGAATATTGTAAAGAAGAACTTTCTGGAATCAACGGTATCTTAAGACCTGGTATTGTCCATCGAATTGATAGAGATACAACAGGATCTATTATTGTCTGTAAAAATGACATTGCCCATCGTGAAATTGCCAGGCAATTAAAGGAGCATACGATTGTTCGCAAATATAGGGCTATTGTTCATGGGGTAATCAAAGACGAGGAAGGTACGATTCAATCTTTGATTGGACGTCATCCTACAGATAGGAAAAAAATGGCCATGAATGTAAAAAATGGAAAGCCAGCTGTTACTCATTATAAAGTCCTTTTGAGATTTGGTCAATTTACTTATATTGAGTGCCAGCTTGAGACAGGAAGAACTC
The DNA here is from genome assembly GCA_910589265.1 of uncultured Lachnospiraceae bacterium. Lineage (GTDB taxonomy): Bacteria > Bacillota > Clostridia > Lachnospirales > Lachnospiraceae > MGBC165282. The sequence continues at coordinate 124,567 of CAJUTQ010000094.1, read as the reverse complement.
ATCAAATTCGAGTTCATATGGCTGGAGTGGGACATCCTCTTTTAGGAGACTATGTATACAGTCATAGAAATTCTCCTTATACATCATTGGAAGGGCAGACTCTTCATGCCATGACTATCGGTTTTCTTCATCCATCCAATGGGGAGTATATGGAAGTGGAAGCCCCTTTACCCGATTATTTTCAACATTTGTTAGAAATCATACCGTAAATGGGACGTGGAAAGAAGGATTAGAATAGAACAAAGAGAAAAAATATGCTATAATAAAAGTATCATTAATTGAATAACTAGGGAATGAGGTGTATAGTATGAATACAATTATTACAATAGGAAGACAATTTGGTAGTGGAGGTCATGAGATTGGGGAAAAGTTGGCACAATTTTGGGGAATAAAATGTTATGATAAGGAATTATTAGCCAGAGCTGCAAAAGAGAGTGGCTATTGTGAAGAAATGTTTCGCAATCATGACGAGCGTCCTACCAATAGTTTTTTATATAATTTAGTAATGGACACATACTCATTTGGATATAATTCTTCTACCTTTGTGGATATGCCTATTAGCCATAAAGTTTTTTTAGCTCAATTCGATGCCATTAAAAAACTGGCCAAAGAAGAACCATGTGTTATTGTAGGTCGGTGTGCAGATTATGCATTGGCCGAGTTTAAAAACTGCGTTCATATATTTATTCATGGAGATTTAGAAACAAGAATACAAAGAGTTGCCAAAAAATATGAATTAACGTCAGATAAAGCAAAAGAAATGATTATAAAAAAAGATAAACAAAGAGCTAGTTATTATAATTATTATTCTTCTAAAAAATGGGCTTCCGTTGAAAGTTATCATCTTTCTGTTGATAGCAGCCTTCTTGGAATCGATGGAACAGTGGAACTAATTAAACAATTTGTCAATGGATTTGAGAAAAATTTTTCTTAAGGAGAGAAAGATAACTATTCGCGAAAGACAACTTTAACGAATAGTTAATAAAAAATGTATTATATACCTTTTTAAGTTTTTTATTTACCAGAAAGTTTACATAAATTTATTATGTAAACTTTCTGGTATTTTTATCTCCCAATGTATTTACCATTTTTCAGAGTCTAATAAAATAGTAAAAGGTCCATCATTTATTAAATGAACGTCCATATAAGAACCAAACTTCCCTTGGGCTACTGATGGGCAATAAGTTTCCCATTGCTTTACAATATAATGATATAGCTTTTCTGCCATAGAAGGATTCCCTGCTTCTACAAAGGAAGGACGGGTCCCTTTTTTACAATTGGCATAAAGGGTAAACTGGGAAACAATAAGAAGCTCTCCTTGTACATCTTTCAAAGATAAATTTGTTTTTCCTTCATGATCAGCAAAAATACGCAGGGAAGCTGCTTTCTTTATCAATTTATCTGCAATTTCTTCTGTATCTTTTTCGCTGATTCCGACAAATAAAAGAAGTCCCTCCCCAATTTGGCCGATTACTCTGCCTTCGATTGTTACCTTTGCCTCTTTCACACGTTGAATTAAAAATCGCATAGGAGAATATATTCCTTTCTTTTCTGGATAGTTAAGCGCATGATTATTCGTCTCTTTCTTCTTTACTATGTTTTTTAAATACAGATTTTCTAAGCTCTAGCTTCATAGTATTATTTTTCCTTTTTTTATGAAGGGAATAGTTTTTTTTCGACGGTTCCTCCAAATAGTAAAATTTTTTTTCTTGAATATAGTCCAAATTCATATATTGTTTCGTATCTGTAGAAAGCTCTTTTTCTTCTAACTGCATATTGCATAAAGCTTTGATTGCTGCATAAATAAGAGCAAAAAAAGGAACGCCGACAACCATACCAAGAACACCCCACATCCCCCCAAATAAAGTAATGGAAAAAATGACCCAAAAACTGCTAAGCCCTGTGGAATCCCCCAAAATTTTAGGTCCTAGTATATTTCCGTCAAATTGTTGAAGTACTAAAATAAAAAGAATAAAATATAAACATTTTACAGGACTCACCATTAATATAATAAAAGAAGTAGGTATAGCTCCTAAATAAGGGCCAAAAAAAGGTATAATATTTGTTACACCTATAATGACGCTGATTAATACGGGATAGGGCATTTTCAGCAAAGTTGTGCCTACAAAACAGAGAAGGCCAATGAGAATAGAATCTAAAATTTTACCACTTATAAATCCTCCAAAGGTTCTATGGGTGAAACGCAGATTATGAATAAATAATGTGGCTCTCTGCTCCTGAAACAATCCATATAAAATTTTTTTCCCTTGGGCTGCAAAAATTTCTTTGCTATTTAAAAGATAGATGGAAATGACAAAGCCTAATATAAAGTTCCAAAGTCCTACTGCAATACCAAGAACACTCCCTGTAAGGTTTTTCAAAACGAATTTTAGTTGGGAAAATACAGCAAAATCTCCGTTAAGCCAAGATTCTATAGTCGTCGAAGAATTTCTTAGCCAGTCCATTACCATCTCGCCCATTTCTTGATTTCCTTCTAGAAGTTCCCCTATATAACGATACAGATTATTCATATAAAGAGGAAAAGCAGCTGAAAAGCTTTGTACACTTTCTGAGATCTGTACAGCAAGTAAATTAAATAGAAAATAAATGATGAACAGAAAACAGATCATTGTCAGCAAAATGCCTAAATAGCGCATTCTTTTTTTGTTTTTTTCATTCAACGGAATGTGTAACAGGTTAAAAAAGGGCTTTAGTAAATTTCTTTCAATAGAATTTAAAACAGGTGAAAGAAGGTAAGCGATGGCTAATCCATCAATAATAGGCATAACAATTTTACGGATTGCAGAAAATCCCAAAGAGATTTCCGTCCTGTGAAAAATAAAATAATATACTCCCATACTGGCCACGATCACACTAAAAGCTGTCACACCCCAATAAAGATATTTTTTGTCCCATTTGTATTTCATTTTCATTCCCACGCCTTTCCTTCAGACTACAAACCATTTATCTGTCTGTCGCTATATTATATCATGGCCCTTCCTCTCTTGCCATAGAGAAAAAGAAAAATATGCAAAAAATGTATTTTATAGTATAATAGAAAAAGATATAAAAATGAAAAGGGAAAGTTCAGGGATTGAATATGGAAAATAATAATTATCATGACAAAGTAAATATAGAAAATATAAAAAAATTAAGAGAGCTTATATCCACTCTTCCATCTTTTTGTAAAGATTTTTTTCGTGGAGTAGAAAATATGACTTCTCCCAGGACGAGAACGGCATATGCCTATGATCTTCGCATTTTTTTTGAATTTCTACATGAAACCAATCCTATTTGCAGAAAATTAGAGATTCAGAAATTTCCCCTTTCTATCCTTGACCAACTTACTCCTGTGGATATTGAAGAATATTTAGAATATTTAACATACTATGAAAAGGATGGGAAGGAATATAAAAACGATGAGAGGGGAAAATCTAGAAAGCTGGCTTCCTTACGAAGCTTTTACAATTATTTTTTTCAAAAGGAAGCTATTGAAAAAAACCCCCCCTCTCTTGTTAAAATGCCAAAGCTCCACCAAAAAGAAATTATTCGTCTCGATGTGGACGAGGTTGCCATCTTACTTGATCAAGTGGAAAATGGCAGTAAACTTACAAATAAACAACAACGATTCCATGCCCAGACAAAGAGAAGGGATCTTGCTCTTCTTACTCTTCTTCTTGGGACAGGAATCCGTGTCTCGGAATGCGTAGGGTTAAATATCCAAGATGTAGATTTTAAAAATAATGGAATAAAAATCCGAAGAAAGGGAGGGTATGAGGCAATTCTCTATTTTGGTGACGAAGTAGAAAAAGCTTTATTGGATTATTTAAAAGAACGGGAGAAAATCATTCCTGTAACGGGAAATGAAGATGCCCTCTTTCTCTCCCTTCAAAAGAAAAGAATGAGTGTGAGGAGTGTGGAAAACCTTGTAAAAAAATACTCCAAATTGGTTACTCCTTTAAAAAAAATAACACCTCATAAATTGAGAAGCACCTATGGCACTTCTCTATATCGGGAAACAGGAGATATTTACCTTGTGGCAGATGTACTTGGACATAAAGATGTGAATACAACAAAAAAGCATTATGCTGCTTTGGATGATGAAAGGCGCCGCAGCGCAGCTCATGCAGTGCGGTTGAGGGAGTGAATATTTATCGAACATATATTTGGAATATATGTTTGCATCTCCTTTTTATTTGTGGTATACTAATATGTATATTGAAACAGGAGATGAAATTATGGGATATGGAAAAATAAGCGCAAAGCAAAAACAAATTTTAGATTTTATAAAAAAAGAAATTTTAGAAAGGGGCTATCCCCCTTCCGTGAGGGAAATATGTGAAGCTGTTCATTTGAAATCAACCTCCTCCGTTCACTCCCATCTGGAAACTTTAGAAAAAAATGGTTATATTCGAAGGGATCCCACAAAGCCAAGAGCCATTGAAATTATGGACGATCACTTTTATATGGTCCGTCAGGATATAAGCAACATCCCCATTGTTGGGACGGTTGCTGCAGGAATTCCTATTTTGGCAGAGGAAAACATTGAAAGCTATTTTCCGATTCCTTCCAACATGGTTCCCTCCTCTGACTCGTTTATTCTTTATGTGAAAGGGGATAGCATGAAAAATGTTGGAATTTTTGATGGGGATCAGATCTTTGTGGAAAGATGCAGTACAGCAAAAAATGGGGAAATTGTTGTCGCTCTGTTAGAAGATTCTGCTACTGTTAAACGTTTTTTTAAAGAAGAAGGATATTATAAATTACAGCCAGAAAATGATGCAATGGAACCTATTATAACAGATGAGGTGGAAATTTTAGGAAAGGTATTTGGCGTTTTTCGATTGTTTCATTAGAGTATCAGTAAAATAATAAATCCTGTACCCCTAGCAAACATGGAGTTATGCACCTATCCTTGTTTGCTTTTTTTAGAATGGCACAAAATGTTATGTTCCCAAATCTTCCAAAGATATATGCTGTCCATCTCTCCATACCCGTTCTAAGTCATAAAAAAGACGGTTTTCAGAATCAAATACATGGACAACAATATCTAAGTAATCCATAAGAATCCAATTTGCATTTTGATATCCTTCTATTTGCTTTGGAACGTATCCAGCTTTTTGCATCTCTTCTTCCACATGATCAATCATAGCCTGTATTTGATTTCTATTATTGCCAGTGGCAATGATAAAATAATCAGCTAAGACAGACACATTGCGAATATCAATAATGCGAATGTCTTCTGCTTTTTTATTTTCTAATGCATGAATAACGAGTTTTGCCATTTCTTTTGATGAGGCCATGGAATAACTCCTTTCTATTGGATATTGTTTTTGTAATATTCATATGTTTTTTCTGTCATAGGATCAATAGAATTACCAAGGGCATTTAAATATTTTAGTGTATCTTCCAATATCATAAGCAGCGCTTTGTCTATATCTAGAAAAGCCATTTTGCGAATAGCCTTTAGATGGGGAGCTTGATGTCTATATGGTTCAATATAATCTGCAATATAAATAATTTTATCTAACTGTCCCATATGTGGACAGCCAGTTGTATGATTGACAATGGCGCTGACAATTTCTTTATCTCTCACTCCATATTTTTGCATGGCAATAAATCCTCCTAATTTCGCATGGAGAAGATAGGGATTTTTCCTTTCTAAGTCAGATACTTGAATATTATATTTCTCACATATTGCTAGTTTTTTGCTATTCTCAATACATTTTGCACAGTCATGAAGAAGTCCTGCCACTTCTGCTTTTTTTAAATCCTCCTCATAACGCATGGCCAGCGCTGTAGCTGTGTAGGCTACTCCTAAAGTGTGCTCAAAACGTTTTTTGTCCAATGCCTTTTCCAATTTTCTGTGAATTTTTTTGATATCATTTTCTTTCACTTTGGCTATTCTCCTTGTATAATTTATTTTCATAGATATAGTTTTCTACAGAATAAGGAACATAGTATTTAATTGACTTTCCATAAAAAACATCCCTTCTAATTTTTTCAGAAGAAATACCTAAATGTGGAGTCCCCATTGTATAAATAGCTGCATTATACTCATTGCACAAAGAAAGAATTTTCTCTTTTACAGAAACATGAGGGGAAAAGGTATGGTTGTTCGCTCCTCGCTCCTCTCGACAAGCTACTAATAAAGTACATCCTGAAAATATTTCTTTTGGACATTTCCATGTTTCTATTTGAAATAAGGAATCTTCTCCAAGAATAAAATAAAAATCTGTATTTGGATAATGCTCTTTTAGAAAATGGATGGTTTCATAAGTGTAGGTGTTGCCTGGACGATATATTTCTAAGGTGGATAACTCAAAATGAGGGTTTTTTTCAATGGCTAAAGAAATCATTTGCATTCTATGTTCCCCCGAAACAATCCTTTGTTGGTCCTTGAAATAGGAACAGCCGCTAGGCATAATCCATACTTTGTTCAAATGAAATTCATCGTAAGCATTTTCAGCTAAAATTAAATGTCCTGTATGAATAGGATTGAAGGTACCCCCTAGTATTCCTATTTTTTCCTTTTTCATAAGCGGCTACTCATCCTTTGGCAATAAGATTTTAGGATTTTCCTTAGATGGCTTATAAAAGACAATTTTTTTCCCAATTATTTGGATAACCTGAGATTTTGTCCGTTCTCCAATCATTTGAGCAATTTCCTTTGGATCATCCATGCAATTTTTCAACACGGAAATTTTAACCAATTCCCTTGCCTTTAAGGCCTGGGATATTCCCTTTGTTAAATCAGGAGTAACACTTGCTTTTCCTACTTGAAAAATAGCATTTTCTTTACTAGCTAAACTTTTCAAATAAGCTCTTTGTCTGCTTGTCATTCCTATCCTCCTATTCATAATAATCAAATTCCATACCATATATGCGAACAGTATCTCCTTCTTCGATTCCAAGATTTTTTAGCTCTTCTAAAATTCCTTGCTCTTTTAGAAAACGTTGAAAGAAAAGAAATCCTTTCTCAGAGTCTAAATTTGTATAACCTAGCATTTTCTCAATGCGAGGTCCTTCAATAACATAGACTGGCCCTTCTTCCTTTTGTACTGTGAAGGTATCCGCTATGTTGTCACGAGTATGAGGAAAAAACTCTTGTTCAAATCGGACAGGCTCTATATCCAGTTTCTCCAATTCTTTGCTTACATAGTAGAGAAGCTCCTTCACTCCCTTTCCAGATACTGCTGAAATAGGAAACACGCATATACCCTTTGGCTCAAATTCAGATTTCAGCTTCTCAATAATTTCTTGAGATGACAAGGCGTCTATTTTGTTTGCTGCAATGACCTGTGGTCTTTTTACTATATCCATATGGTAATTTTCTAATTCCCTTTGAATGGCAATGACGTCCTTTCGTGGATCCCTTCCTTCTAATGAAGCAGCATCCACAATATGAATTATATATTTTGTCCGCTCAATATGTCGTAAAAATTCATGGCCTAGTCCCACTCCTTTAGAAGCTCCTTCCACTAATCCAGGAATATCGGCAATAACAAATCCTTTAGCATCTTCTAAGTCCACAACGCCTAAATTGGGATGCAGCGTTGTGAAGGGATAATTGGCAATTTTTGGCTTTGCATTGGTTACCCTTGATAAAAAGGTGGATTTTCCCACATTAGGGAATCCAACAAGTCCTACGTCTGCAATGACCTTTAATTCTAACAAAAGATCCAATTCCATAGAGGGTTGTCCAGGCTTGGCATATTTGGGAGCCTGCATCGTAGATGTGGCATAATGCTGGTTTCCTTTTCCCCCTTTACCTCCTTTTAATACAAGCTGTTCTGTATTATTTCCAGACATATCTGCAATAATTTTCCCTGTTACAGCCTCTTTAATAACAGTCCCTGGGGGAACTTTAATGATAATGGAAGCCCCGTTTTTTCCACGGCAGTTTCTCTTACTTCCTCCTGTACCATTTTCTGCACAATATTTTTGCTTATGGCGAAAGGGAGCCAGGGTATTTAAGCCTTGATCAATGGAAAAAATAACATCTCCCCCATCTCCTCCGTCTCCCCCATCAGGCCCACCATTAGGGACATACTTTTCTCTTCGGAAACTGACATGCCCGTCTCCGCCTTTCCCACTCTTTATAAATATTTTTGCTCTATCTGCAAACATATGACAGCGCCATGCTCCTTTCTTTCTTCTATTTATTGTAACAAGAATTACAAAAAAAAACAACGGGTAACTTCTGAGACATTTGAAAGGAAGTTCTTATTCAATAATAAAAAGGGTCCAAACAATAACGTTTGAAACCCTCTCAAATCTTACCTTACTTGTTCTACTGGATAAATGGAAGCCCGCTTTCTGTGTTTTCCCATTCTCTCAAAACGTAATACGCCATCTATTAATGCAAACAATGTGTCATCTCCACCTCGTCCTACATTTGTACCGGGATGAATCTTTGTTCCTCTTTGTCTGTATAAAATATTACCTGCTTTTACAAATTGTCCGTCTGCCCTCTTTGCACCTAAACGTTTGGATTCAGAATCTCTTCCATTTTTTGTAGAGCCAACTCCTTTTTTATGTGCAAAAAACTGAAGGTTCATATTTTGCATGTCTACACCTCCTTTATGGATAATCTTACAAATTTTTTACTATAATTTTCTTCAATTCCTGTCAGTCCAAGAACAAGGGAGTCCATTAATAATGCTGCCTTTTCGCTGGGAGCTTTTTGAAAGTCTAGATGTATCTTTCCTATCTGTTCATCAACAGTTACCTCTATATCTTCTGAAAGAAATGTTTCTATAGAGTTGATTGTATTAATAACCAGAACAGAGACGGCAGAACATACAATATCCCTTCCAGCTTTCCCGTATCCCGCATGCCCAAGGCAATGAAATCCCTTGTAAATGCCTTGACTTTTATAAACACTCACAGTAATCATCGTCGTTATTATATACATTAACCATTGATCTTGTCAATCTTCACTTGAGTGTATGCTTGTCTATGGCCATTTTTCTTGTGGTATCCTGTCTTTCTCTTGTATTTATATACAATGATCTTTTTACCACGGCCATGTTCTACCACAGTTGCGGATACAGTTGCATCTGACACATCCGATCCTACTTTTAAACCATCTTTGTTTACAGCGACAACTTGATCAAAGGTTACTGTATTGCCTGGTTCTGCATCCAGCTTTTCTACTTTGATGACGTCTCCCTCTGAAACTTTATACTGTTTTCCGCCTGTTGCAAAAATTGCGTACATAGGGCACCTCCTATTTTTACTCGCTAGCTTCGGTGTTGCAAAAGCAAACTGAAAACCTCACTATGCGGCATACTATAATATCATAACATAAGTTTCTTAATGCGTCAACCTATTCATCCAACCAATGGGAATGGAGGAATAAATAAGCAGCCATTTGGGCTCTTGAGCTAAAAGGTTCTGTTTGCAAAAGAACCTTTAACTGTTCCCGATGATAAAAAGCTGCCTCAATTTCCTCGTTGTTGGATGTGTGATCGCTTATTTCTCCATCTACTTTGGCAAAAACAATATTTGTTTTCACATCGGAAATGGCAACAGCTGAAAAGGATGGGGGAAGAATATCCATAATAGAAACTACATGGAGTCCTGTTTCCTCATAAAGCTCTCTCTCAATACATTGTTCTATTGTTTCTCCTTCTTCCAGCATGCCAGCTACCAAATTGTAAATTTTTTTATTTACTGCCATGCGAAATTCCTTTAATAAGATCATTTTATCTTCTTTTATTGCCACAATAGAAACGCCGCTTGTATGTTTCCCTAAATCTTTCTCATCTTTTATCTCTCTTCGGCTAACCATTTCATATTTTTTTTCTTCCCCTTCTTTATTATGGTAAGTTAATTCATAATTTTTTAAGTATGTCCCATCATATACTTTTGATAAATGCAAAAATTTCACTCTTTTTCCCTTTCTCCTTCCTGTATTTGTTCCCATAACGGTTTACGGATTCTTTTTCTAGTGACTTCTACTAAATGCAGGACTGTCATATCAACAAGAGTTGTTTGAATGGGATCTTTTGAAAAATGTAAGCCCAGTTCTCTAAGAAGCATTTCCTGGTATTCTTTTTCTTCCATGTCAATAAAGTCAATGAGAATAATTCCCGATAAATTGCGAAGCCTAAGCTGGTAGGCAATCTCCTTGGCAGCTTCCCTATTAATTTTAAGGAAGGTATCCTGCATTTTTTTATTGCCAATATACTTTCCTGTATTTACATCAACAGCCACAAGAGCTTCTGTCTGCTCAATGACTAAATATCCTCCTGATTTCAGCCATATTTTTTTTGATAGGGCTTCTTTTATTGTTGTTTCAAAAGAATAGAGCTTAGCTAAAGGAAGGAGCTTATCTTGATAGAATGTCAGCTTATGAAGATTTTCTGGTTCATAAGAAGATAAATAATCGTTGATTTCCTCATAAACCTTTGGATCATCTGTAACAATGCCTTCTAAATGCTGGGAATATAAATCTCTTACTTGGATTAAATATTGTTTCGCAGATTCTTTGATAAGGCTAAAACAGGTGCGGTGTTTTGCAATGGAAAAGAGTTTTTCTAATTCCTTTCTTCCTTTTTTTAATTCCTCCTCCACAATAGGAAAGGACACGTTTTTTGCATTTGTCCTTAGGATGATGCCAAAAGGAAAGTCATCAAAAAAGGAGGAAAGTCTTTCTTTCCATGTTTCCTTTTCTTCTGGGCTCATTTTTCCAGAAAGCCCCAAATATTTTTTCCCTGTTGTAATCACAGTATACTTCCCAGGAAATGATATATTGGTTGTAACAACCGGTTCTTTTGTCCTCATGGCTTCTCTGCTCACTTGCACTAAAATTTCATCTCCACATCGTATGGTTCCATCTTTCTTATCAGTAGTGAAGATAGGATTTTTTGCCTCTTTTAGGGAAAGATAGCAGACTTGTCCGTCTCCTATTTCTACAAAGGCCGACTGAATATTTTTTAATATATGTTTTACTTTTCCAATATAAATGTTACCTAGTATTCCATGAGATTTTCTTATAATATCCAAGCTGGCAATACGTCCCTCTTCCATGAGAGCGCAAAACAGCAGCCCGTTACATTTTGTAATAATACATTTTTTGTTCAAAGTAGTTCTCCTGCTTCCCCTAAAGATATGGCCATTCCATCTTTTTCTGTATAAAGATCCAGACGAATGATTTGTATGTTTTTTTCTACATAAGGAATATTATGAAAAGAGCAAAATGCCTTTAAAACGACTTCAGGCTTTATATTCTCAGCGCTTCCTGCAGCCACTTCCATATAGAGTCCCTCTTTTAATTCTTCCATTTTGTAGATCATAGGCTTAATATCTATGATTTTTTCAGAGCGTTTCGTCTGTTTTGTTACAATAATTTCCTCTTGACACATATAGAACTCTTTGATTTTTTCTGGGAAAAAAATTTTTCCTTCTCTTTGAACAACCCAATAAGCGGCCCTTTTTACTTGGGACATGGCACTTTTTTCACTGTCAGGAAGTTTTTTTAAAGAGAGAATTTCTATTCCTTCCACCATTGTTTCTTGTAATCTTTTTATCCCTCCTTCTATTCCTTCCAAAGATGTAACTTCTATGTCCATATATTCCCCTTTGCTTTCCATACCAACGCCTAAGGGGGCTGCAAAAGACATAATTTGATGGGGAGAAAATCCTTCGCTGTATACAATGGGAATGGAAGCCCTTCGTATTGCTTTTTGAAAGTATCGCATCATATCTAAATGTCCCACATATTTCATAACCCCATATTTTGTAAATTTTACTCTAATTTTCATAGCAGACCCCTCCACCAAACTTTCTGGCACCGCAGCCAGAGCAGCTCTCCTTACAATTAGGCGTTTCTTGTTCTTTTAAGGCTTTCTCCCATTCTCTCTTTAAAAACTCTTTCGTTACCCCTGTATCTATAAAATCCCAAGGAAGGATTTCATCTAAATCTCGTTCTCTTGTATTATAAAAATCTATGGATATATGATTTTCCGAAAAAGCTTCTAACCAGTTTGATTCATGGAAATGCTCAGTCCAAGCATCAAAAATACTTCCCTTCTTATAGGCAGAAAGAATGACCTTTCCCACTCTTCGATCTCCTCTTGCCAAAACTCCTTCTAATTGACTGACATCTGGTTCATGCCAATTGTATTTGATGCTTTTTCTATTTAACTGTTCTTTCATTGCACTGTTGACAAGACAGGCTTTTTTTACAAATTCTTCTTTTGTATCCATTTTTGCCCACTGAAAAGGGGTAAAAGGTTTGGGAATGAAAAAGGAAGTACTTGCTACAATTTGTACTTTACCCTTTCTCTCTTCTTTTGGAATAGTTTCATAATAGATTCTGGCAATTTTGTCAGAAAGAATAGCAATGCCATACATATCCTCTTTTGTTTCTGTAGGAAGTCCCAGCATAAAATATAATTTTACCCTGTTCCATCCTCCCTTAAAAGCGAGGGAAGCTCCTCCTAAAATTTCCTCTTCGGTAAGCCCCTTATTAATCACATTTCGAAGCCTTTGAGAGCCTGCCTCTGGAGCAAAGGTTAAACTACTTTTTCGTATATCTTGAATCTTGCTCATAACATCTAGAGAAAAGGAATCAATGCGCAAAGAGGGAAGGGAAATATTGACTCCCTGTTCTTTGCATTGATCTATGAGAAAGGAAACAAGTTCCTCTAAATGAGAGTAATCACTGGAACTTAAAGAACTTAAGGATATTTCTTCATATCCTGTATTTTTCAACATTTTACTAGCATATTCTTTTAACTTATCTACTTTTCTTTCTCTTACAGGACGATAAATCATTCCTGCTTGACAAAAGCGGCAGCCTCGAATACACCCCCTTTGTATTTCCAAAACAACCCGATCTTGGGTTGCCCGAAGAAAGGGGACGACTGGTTTTAATGGATAATAAGTCTCCTTTAAGTTCATTTCCAATTCTTTTTGTACAGTTTTTGGAATTCCATCTTCCACTGGAAGAAAACTTTGGATAGTCCCGTCTTCCTTATAAGAAACGTGATAAAAGGAAGGAACATAAATGCCAGGAATTTGTGCTGCTTTTTTTAAAAAATCTCTTCTTTTCCCCTTTTTCTTCTTGTGTTCTTTATAAAGATCAAGAAGACGGTAATATACAGTCTCCCCTTCTCCAATATAAAATAAATCAAAAAAGTCTGCTAATGGCTCGGGATTATAAACACAAGGGCCTCCCCCAATAATAATGGGCTCCTCCTCCCTTTCCTTTGAAAAGAGAGGAATTTTACTTAAATCCAATATTTGTAAAATATTTGTATAACACATCTCATACTGGATAGTGATTCCAAGAAAATCAAATTCCTTTATGGGATCCTGGGATTCTAAAGCAAACAAAGGAATATTTTCCTTTTTCATTTCTTCATGGGCGTCTATCCACGGAGAATAAACTCGTTCACACCATACGTCCTCTCTCTGATTAAACATGTCATATAATATTTGAATGCCAAGATGGGACATTCCAATTTCATATACATCAGGAAAGCACATACAAAATCGAATATCTATTTGCTTTTTATCTTTCATAACAGAATTTACTTCATTTCCAATATAGCGGGCAGGTTTTTCTACCCTGTTTAGTATTTCATCTTTTAATGCAAGTTTTCTCATTCTTTTCTATTCCTTTATTCATTCTCATTCTTTTTTATCATTCAAAATGGCCATGGATTTGACGAAAACATTAGGTTCATTGTACCCTAGCCAGGCAAACTATTCAAGTGCTACCTTTTTTTGAGTATTGCCTTTGTCATTTGACCAATATACAAAGTCTCTAAAAGACATTCGAAATAACAAAACCTTTCTTCTTTGCATATCATAAAACAAATTTCTTTTTTCAGGAGTGTATGAATGACGGACTTACATTATGATTACGCTGTCATCGGAGGCGATATGCGCCAAGTTTATCTTGTACAAGAGTTGGCTAAAGAGGATATTAAAATATGTCATTTTGCTCTGTGCCAAGCTCCTAATGCATTCTCCATGAGCGCTTCTTCCTTGAACGAGGCGATATGTGCTTCCTCCTGTATTCTATGCCCTATTCCTCTTTGCAAAAAGGGACATCTTTTGAACCAGTCTGCCTATGAAAAAGAGCTATCCATTGATGAGATTTTACCAAACCTTAAGGAAAATCAATTTTTCTTTGGAGGCTGTATACCTGAATATTTTAAGAAAATGGCTTTAAAAAAAGGCGTTTATATATTTGATTTCATGGAAGAAACATCCCTTTCCATTTTTAATACCATTGCAACAGCAGAAGGAGCAATATGTGAAGCTATCAAAGAAAGTCCCTTAAACCTTTGGCACAGCCAATGTGCTGTTCTTGGATATGGAAAATGCGGATGTACTTTGACAAACGCACTCAAAGGGATGGCCTGTCATGTATATGTAGCAGCCAATCCAAAAGAGGAGCAAGCAAGAGGAAGACTCATTGCTGATCAAGTAGGGAATCTTGAAGATTTTGGAAAGAATGTTTCAAAATTTGACTTTATTTTTAATACAATTCCTTCTCTGGTCATCTCAGATAAGTTATTAAAGCAAATGAAATCTACAGTTACTATCCTTGATATTGCGTCAATGCCTGGTGGTGTAGATTTTGAAGCCGCAAGACAGCTAGGCGTTCATGCATTCCTTTGCCCAGGACTTCCTGGCAAGTATTCCCCTCTGTCTTCTGCCAGAGGGATAAAAGAAACAATGGAAACATTGCTGAATGGAGGATTTCAATGAATATAAAAGGAAAACATGTTGGAGTAGCTTTTACAGGCTCTTTTTGCACCTATGAAAAGGTATGGATAGAACTAGAAAAACTTGTGGAAAAGGGAGCTCATGTACAGACCATTTTCTCAGATTCTGCCAAAACGATTGACAGCCGTTTTGGAAAAGCAAATGATTTTGTGAAAAAAGCAGAAAAGATAACAGGAAAAAAGCCTATGCTCACCATTGAGGAAGCCGAACCTATCGGGCCAAAAAGCTTGCTGGATATTCTTATTCTCTTTCCTTGTACAGGAAATACTATAGCAAAACTGGCCAATGGAATTACAGATTCCCCTTCATTAATGGCCGCAAAAGCCCATCTTCGTAATAATAAGCCTCTCTTAGTGTCTATTTCTACTAATGATGCTCTAGGAATGAATATGAAAAATATTGGCCTGCTTCTCAACGCAAAAAATATTTATTTTGTTCCTTTTGGTCAGGATGATCCAGAGAAAAAACCTAACTCTATGATTGCCCACACAAAGCTTCTTATCCCAGCTTTGGAGGCTGCTTTAGAGGGAAGGCAGTATCAGCCGGTTATCTGTTAAATATCCCTCATGTTTGTATGAAAGGAAGGAGAAAAAATGTGCGGAATTGCTGGTTTTTATAATCCTTATGTAGATTATACAAAAGAGAAACCAAAGTGGATAAATGTTTTGGAGAAGATGAACCGATCCCTAAAGCACAGAGGACCAGATGATGAGGGGATTTATATAAGCTCTATGTGTGGTCTGGCCCATGTACGTCTGGAAATTATTGATTTAATGACAGGAAACCAGCCAATGGTAAAAAAACATGGGGATCGGGAATGCGCCATTATTTTTAACGGTGAAATTTATAATATGAAAGAGTTAAAAAAAGAGCTTATTGAGGAAGGGGCCTCTTTTCAAACAACGAGTGACACAGAGGTCATTTTAGAAGGATATATGCTCCACGGAAAGGACTATATAAAAAAATTAAATGGTATTTTTGCCATAGCCTTATGGGATTCCTCCCTTTGCCAAATTGCCCTGTTTCGAGATCGGCTAGGAGTAAAGCCTCTCTTTTATACAATGACCGATAAAACCCTTGTATTTGCTTCTGAGATTAAAGGCTTATTTGCCTATCCTGGGATTAAACCTCTTTTGGATCATGACGGGCTCTGTGAGATTTTTGCCTTGGGGCCTGCAAAGTCTTATGGAAAAGGGGTATTTAAAAATATTTTGGAAGTTCTTCCTGGCCATTACCTCACCTTTGACCAAGGTTCTTGTACAACAGATGCTTACTGGAAGCTGAAAGCCTGTCCCCATGAAGATTCTATGGAAAAAACTATTGAAAAGACCGCTTGGCTTGTAGAAGATGCAGTAAAAAAACAAATGTTGTCGGATATTCCCATTAGCACATTTCTATCAGGAGGGGTAGACAGTAGCCTGGTTACAGCTATATGTGCAAAAGAACGAAAAAAGCAAGGAAAAATTCTTAATACCTTTTCTTTTGATTTTTTGGATAACGATAAATATTTTCAGTCCAATTCCTTTCAGCCAAGTCAAGACCGCCCTTATGTAGAACAAATGGTAGACTTTTCCAAGACAAATCACCATTTTTTAGAATGTACGAATGAAGATCAACGAAGATGTTTATATAAGGCTGTAGATGCCAGGGATCTTCCATGTATGGCTGATGTGGAGGCCTCTATGCTCTATTTTTGCTCCAAAGTTACCAACTATAACAAAGTCACCTTAACAGGAGAATGTGCGGATGAGATCTTTGGAGGTTATCCCTGGTTTCATAATAAAATAGCCTTTGAAACAAAAGCCTTTCCTTGGTCCATGAATATGGAACCCAGACAGGCCCTTTTAGATGATGAGCTGCTGATGAATTTGCACATGGAAGAATATGCATACGCTGCCTATGAAAAAACAATCATGGAAACACCCATATTGGCTGAAGATACTGCCAAAGAAAAAAGGAGAAGGGAAATTTCATATTTAAATTTGCGCTGGTTTATGGCCACTCTTTTAGATCGCATGGATCGCACAAGTATGTACAATGGTTTAGAGGCCAGAGTCCCCTTTGCAGATCACCGAATTGTAGAATATATTTTCAATGTGCCATGGCAAATGAAATGTCCAGAGGGCATTGTCAAAGGGCTTCTAAGATATGCCGGGGAGGGAAAGCTGCCAAAAGAAATTTTATGGAGGAAAAAAAGTCCTTACCCAAAAACGTACGATCCTTCCTATGAAAAGATGCTTGGCAACCATTTAAAGGAAGTTCTCTCTGACACTGCTGCACCTATTAGAGCATTGTTAGATAAAACAAAAGTCAAACAATTTTTGAAAAGCCCTTCTGATTATGGAAAGCCTTGGTATGGACAGCTTATGGCTGGTCCCCAGATGATTGCCTATTTATTACAGGTCAATTACTGGCTGGAAAAATATCAAGTGCAGCTGCTTTTATAAAACCTATTTCTAGGGAGTGCCTGATAAAGGGGGACTCCCATCTTTTTTCATAGATTTCTTGAAAATTCTATGATAACCATAGTGCAAAGGTATCTTTCCATCCTTCCTATGTTGGAAATCCTTAGTCACATAGTTTTGGCAGTTTTTGCTTTGGCAACCTGCACAAATGCCCTCACAATGGATTTCCTTATCTTGGGTTAGTTGTGCTACAAAGGCTACACTCTTTTTTGGCAGTATGCAAAAAGCCTCATTACAAGTCATCTTTGGCGTTAGACCTTTTAAAAGCTTGGGAAGCATTTCTAAAGGAAATTCTTTTTCGCTTCCAAGAAAATGATAGTTTGCAACATGCCAATCTAGATTGTTTTCTATGTATTGATTATAGGAAGGATAGCCAAGCATTAACAATTCGCTGGCCAGATTCTGAAGCATGTATATTTCAGACAACAGCCCTTTTTTATTGTAGCTTTCCTGCAAGTGATCCAGACCATTTCCTAAAGACATGACCACATCCTCATATTTTACATGGGTATGTTCTTGACATTTATGTATGCAACAAGATTTTCTTCTCTCCCAGAAGGCTTCCTTACGCATAAGGGGCAGCATTTCTTTTGCAACTCCATAAAGTTCTTCCCATTGTGTTTTCCCATAATGAAATTTTTTGAAAACACGATGTAAAAAAGTATCCTTTAAAAAATCATCCAATAAATCTGAAAAAAAAGCTGCCATCTTTTTTCTCCTCCTAAGTAAAATCCACTTCTTTTTTCTCCTCCCATAAAAGGAGCTATATTTTTTAAAATTCAATACCTTTCCTAGCAGCAATGCCTTTCTGAAAAGGATGACGTATGCAAGACATATATGTAATATAATCAGCTGCATTCATTAAAAAATCAGCAGGGTCTCGTCCAGTGAGCACAAGCTCTAGCTCCTCTTTAACCCCTTCCTTTTGCAATTGGAACAGTCTGTTTAGTTTTTCCTTGTCCAACAGCCCCCAATGTATTGGATATGTTATCTCATCCATAATAATCATTTGACAAGTTCTATTTTTAACCTGTTCCAAAAGCTTATCCAAAATAGAATTATGGATATTGGTAAGTTCTTCCTTATCTTTTTGGGACATTTCATGATAAAAGGCAAAGTTTTTCTCACTACGAAAAATAGTCACATTAGGAATATTTTTTAATATAGAAAGTTCTCCTGTATCATTCCCCTTCATAAATTGAGAGAAACACACATGAAAATTTCTTCCAGCTGCCCTTATACAAAGTCCAATGGCTGCTGTAGTCTTCCCTTTTCCCTCTCCTGTATATAAATGTATCATTTGTGTTCCCTTTCTTTTCATAATTGGAATATATTTTCTATTTGTTTTCTCTTATTATTCGACAAGGATTTCCATAGGCAATGGTATCCTTTGGAATATCTTTTGTAACAACACTTCCTGCTCCAATGACGACATTGTCTCCTATAGTTACCCCTGGCAAAATAATGACACCACCCCCAATCCATACATTATCTCCAATCATAACAGGGGCTGTCTGGGTTTTACAAAATGCAAAGGAACCATCCTCTTTTAGTTCCCCAAATCGATGGACTCCATTTGTAGGATGAAAAGCTGTATATATTTGGACGTTAGGGGCAATCAATGCATTATTTCCAATAATAATTTTATTATCATCTAAAAAAGTACAATTCATATTCACTTCACAATGATTCCCAAAAAAAATATTATTACCATAATCCACATAAAACGGAGGGGTAATCCACAAATTTTTTCCCTGTCCTCCCAGCAGTTCTTGAAGAATCCATCTTTTTCCTTCTAAATTAGCAGAATCTATCTTGTTGTAATCTCTTATGAGATCTTTTGCTCTATGCCACTGGTCTAGTAACTCTTTATCGCCACAATCATAAAGCTGCCCTGCCAGCATTTTCTCTCTTTCAGTCATCTTTATGCTCCTTTATAATTTGATAGGAACATATTGGCTACTCCATTATGTTCCTATATTTTTATAAATCTCCTATTTCGTATAATATAATTATTTATATAAAAGAAAGGCTGTTTTGGTCAGTCCTCTATCTAAGGTGTCTGTTTTTATACATCCATAGAATAGTTTATGTCTCCAACCATAGAAATAACCTTTGTCAGTCCCTTCTCTTTGGTGAGAAAATTTTATGGATTGGGTATTTTTATTTCATACAATTATTTCTTTCATATCCCTTTTCATAAAACTTCCTTCTGTCTTATAATCATATCCAACTTATACATGATGATAACACAGAAGTAGACAAATCTCAATGAGACAGCCTATGAAGTTTTATTCTAAAGGAATCTTTCCTACTCTTTATTCGGTGACAGTTTCATAAAAATTTTTCTTGTACAAATTGCAATAAGCAAAGAAACAAACCCAGAAAATAAAATGACAAAATATTCAAAGCCTTTACAAATTTCAAACAAAATACCATAAAATGCATTTCCTAAAGGCTGGGCACACATGGTAACAGTAAAAATAACAGCAATTACTTTACCAATGAAGCTCTGGGGTGTTTCCCTTTGGATAAATGCCATCATTTGTACAGTAAATATTGCGGATATTGCTAAAATGAGAAAACAGCATGCAGTCATGATAATATAATTTAAAAATCCAGAAGAAAATAAAAATAAGGAAAAGCCTATGGGAAAGACACAGATGGCGCAGGCTATGATGAGATTTCCTGATTTTTGAATGGTAAGCTTATTTGCAAAAACACCAGCGCTGATTCCTCCTGCCAATCCTCCAATAGCGAATATCCCTTGTGCAAAACCATATAGCTTATTTCCTTCTCTTGCACCTAGATCTAAAACCTCTGTGATGATATATGGCATGCCTACAAGAATCATGGATGATAAAAATAAATTAATCCCGCATATTATAAGAAGTACTTTTCCAATAGTCGGCTTCTCTTTTCGAATAAAATGGATACTTTTGGAAAAATCTTCTTCTACCATTTTCCATATATGATGACTAGACTTTTGTTTTGTAAATGGTATTTCCATAAAAATTTCCATTACTGCAGAGAGAAAAAAACAAAGAATGCAAAGGAACAACACAAACTTTAGCCCGTAGGCGCTATACAAAATTCCCCCAAGTACAGGGCCTAGAAAAGAGGCAAAGGAGCTGATTGTATTCACAATGGAATTTGCAATCATTAGATGGTTTTCACTCACTAGAGAAGGTATACTGGACTGTACAGAGGGCTGGTATGCCCCTGCAATACTATATAAAAGCATTAATGTGATTGTTATCAAAAAAATAAGGGAGACTCTATTCATAAGGAAAGAAAAAATAAGGATAACGAACGCTGTAAAAAAATCCAATATAACCATAATATTCCTTTTGTTTATTCTATCTGCCACAATCCCTCCAATTGGAGAAAACAAAATTGCTGGAAGGAAGGCACAAGCTGTCACTATTCCATAGAGGGCAGAGGATCCTGTCTGGTTTAATAAATATAATGGTAAAGCAAATCGGACAGTAGCATTGCCAAATAAGGAAATAATTTGCCCAATAATCATCATTGTAAAATTTTTTGAAAATAGTTTTTCACTCATTTTCATACCTCCATTTCTGTTCTGGTTCCTCTTCTTTCCTAAAAGGATTCTTATAGTATTTTTCTATCTCCCCTCTTTTTAGTACCATACGTTGGTATGTATTTTTTTAAAAATATATGCCCATTTTTGTGGGCAAAAGTCGTATTGTATAGGAAATTTTCTAAAATTTCCTATACAATACAATGATGGAAGGGATCTACTATAGGCAGAAAATCTTTTCATCAAGATAGAAAAACCAACTATTAGTATGTTACTATTATAATATACCAATGGTATGTTTGTCAAATACAATATCCTTTCATTATAAAGGACTTATTTGGGACAGAAATTGTAAGGTACTGTCATCTAAAGTTTGTATATCAAATTCTGCACTGATCTCTTCTACATAGTCTGTGGCAGATTTATGTAAAAATGTTTCTTCTGTCAGGCTCATCCATGTAAATCCTGCAAACAGCATGACAGCTGCAACAAGGCGAATTTTAAAACTATTTCCCGAATCAAAAGAAATCTCTTCTCTTCTTTCTACTATCTCCTCTTGGATGTTTTGACTTTTTTTGTTCATGGCCATATAATTGGACTCTGATCTGGCTCGTATATTTTTAATCATTTCCAATCTCTCTTCTCCACTATTTCTCATTTTCATTCTCCCTTCTTCTAACATATTTACTTCTTCTTACTTCATATTTATGCAAAAAAAAGAGAATCTATGATATTGCCAGATTCCCTTTGTTCCTTTTCATTTCCCATATAGGCTTTTATCTTTTCTTATATTGTGCGTAAATCACTGTGTTATCTTCCTTAATATTTTCTAGAGAACGACTCCAGCCAATAAATTCATACCCATCCATCTCATCTGGCTTTGGTTCTCTTGCCGTCTCTCCGTCTCGAATATATTGGAGATCAATTCTCTCACCAGTCACTTCATTTTTAAACTCTACTGTATGGGTTCGATAGTACACAGCCATGATTTCTCTATCGCTTGTCACATTATTATATTCCCCTACCCAGTAACCAAAATCGTAACCACCGTAACATGGATTAACAGGAGGTGTGGCATTGCCTCCATAAGGAACATATTCTGTCTTTAGAACGTCTTTTGTATTTCCGTTATAAAAAACAACTTTATATGTGGCTGTTGTCTGGGGGACAGACATTCCTGTACTGGCTGTTCCTGTAACGGCTGTCATAGAGTTCCACACAGGTAGTTCCCCTGGAATGTACATTCCCAGAACAACCATATCGCTTTTTACATGGGTAATATCCGCATTCCATCCTATAAATGTGTAACCTGGAACATATGTATTGGTTGGGGCAACGGCATCTTTACCATCCCTTACTTGAACTTGGGCCATATTTGTGCCATAAATAAACAAAACATTGTGCTTCTTTGTTGCTGCTTCTACTTTGAAACCCACCCCTAAAAAGAGAGCAAAACAAAGCAGAAAGGCCAACGTTTTTTTCCAAAAAGTAGTTCCTTTCATTCCTTTCATGAGCTTTTCCCTCCAATTCCTTTCATGATACATTGATTATATCACAAAGCAAAGATAAAAATCTACAAAGAACAGAAAATTTATAAAATATAAAATAATAATTCAAAATATTCTTGAAATATTTTCATGATATGTCATCTTTCTGCCAATTCTCTCATAATATCTTCCCAGGTGACATTTTTTTCTACCATAAGTACCATGAGGTGATACAGAAAATCGGAAACCTCATATTTTATTTCTTCTGGATCAGGGTTTTTTGCTGCAATAATAATTTCTGTCCCCTCCTCTCCCAGCTTTTTTAATATTTTATCCACACCTTTTTCCAATAAATAATTGGTATAAGAGCCATCCTTTGGATGTAATTTTCTTTGGAGTATTATATGATAAACTTCCTCAAGAACCGTCATAGGATTTCTTTGCTTACTGTCTGTTACAACAATTTCTTCAAAAAAGCAGGAAGTTTTACCTGTATGGCAGGCAGGTCCTATGGGAGCTACTTTTGCCAAAATTGTATCTTTGTCACAGTCTGCCCAAAGAGATTTCACATATTGAAAATGACCGCTTGTAAGCCCTTTTATCCACAGCTCTTGGCGGCTTCTGCTATAATATGTCATCATTCCCGTTTTTAATGTTTTTTCATAAGCTTCCTGATTCATATAAGCCATCATAAGCACTTGGTTCGTTTGATAATCTTGTGCAATGACTGGAATAAGCCCATGGGAATCCTTCTTTAAAGATTCAAAAGGCAGTTTCCCTTCTAAGAGATCCATGGGTATGCCTTTTTCCCGGAGTTTTTCTTTTTCTTCCAAAAAGGCAAAGGATTCACTAGAAATGCAAGGGCCGCTTATGCCATAAATCCCCTTTTCCCTTAAGATTTTTTCTATGTCTTCTCCTTTCTCACAAAGAGGAAGAATAGGGAGAAGCTCCATGTCAAGACAAGGAGCAAGCTTTTTTACATCTGTAAGCAAAAAAATGCTTCCATAAGCTTTTGCAGCTTGTTTTTCTTTCTCCTCTGTCAAAGAATTGTCAATGATCAAAGCTATTTTCTCTTTTCCAAACTTCTCTCCTACTTCCTTTGCAAGGGAAAGGGAAGCTTCTCCTAAAAAGTCTATGGCGGCGATAGTACAGCCTCCATAGAGCAATTTTTTTACATCTTCCATTTTTCTTACATTTCCAGCGCCAATGACAGGAAAATCTGTATGTCTGCATACTTCTTTAATTGCTCTAAGAGCCTTTTCATGTTCTGCCTGGCTTTTGGTTTGATCCCAAATAAGAAGTCCGTCTCCTCCAGATCTCTCGTAAAATATAGCTTGTTCTATCATTTGTTTTTTATCAAACTTCTTCTCTTTTAGAAAAAGAGATGGAATAAATTTTTTTCCTTTCAATGAATATCTCCTTTCTGCCTTCAATCAAAAGAACCTTTTGTGGAAAG
This sequence comes from uncultured Lachnospiraceae bacterium, assembly GCA_910589265.1. Classification (GTDB taxonomy): domain Bacteria; phylum Bacillota; class Clostridia; order Lachnospirales; family Lachnospiraceae; genus MGBC165282. The sequence continues at coordinate 100,864 of CAJUTQ010000094.1, read as the reverse complement.
CACATCCAAAAGTCTAGGCTCCTTGCTGACTGCCTGATCCAAGGCTTTTCCAAAGGCTTTAAACATCCCTTCAATAATATGATGGCTGTTTTTTCCAGATAGCATTTTTATGTGGAGGTTCATACCTGCCTTATAAGAAACTGCATAGAAAAATTCTTCTACAAGCTCTGTGGAAAGCCCTCCTACCTCCTTTGCCAGAATAGAAGCCTCAAAGGAAAGATAAGGACGTCCACAAAGATCAACAGCACATAATATTAAAGCGTCATCCATGGGAAGAATACAATGGCCATAACGCTTGATCCCTTTTTTGTCCCCAACTGCCTCTTTGACAGCCTGTCCTAAGACAATTCCTGTATCTTCCACTGTGTGATGTCCATCTACGAATAAATCTCCTGTAACTTTTACGTCCAAATCAAAAAAACCATGTTTTCCAAAACTAGAAAGCATATGATCCAAAAAGCCAATGCCTGTATTTGCCTGAACCTCTCCTTTTCCGTCCAAATTCATACAAAGTTGAATCTGGGTTTCTTTTGTCTCTCTGTTGATCGTTGTTTTCCTACTCATTGTTCCTCTCCTCTTCTTCCATAAACCGTACGGCAATGGAATGGGCATGGGCACTTAATCCTTCTTTCATAGCAAAATACTCAATTTCTTTATGGACAGCCTTTAGGGCAGACTGGGAATAAGAAATAATGCTTGATTTTTTGATGAAATCATCCACACAAAGAGGTGAGAAAAACTTTGCGGTTCCATTCGTAGGCAGGACATGGTTTGGCCCAGCATAATAGTCTCCTAAAGGTTCTGAAGAATATTCTCCAAGAAAAATAGCCCCTGCATGTTTAATTTTTGTCATAACTTCAAAAGGATTTTTTGTCATAATTTCTAAATGTTCCGATGCAATCTCATTGGCTGTCATAATGGCTTCCTCCATATTGTTTGCAACGAGAATACAGCCATATTGCTGGATAGATTTAAGGATAATTTCTTTTCTTGAAAGTTTTTCTATCGTTTTTTCTACTTCCATGGAAACTTTTTTGGCCAACTCCATGGAATCTGTAATACAAATGGCAGAAGCAAGCTCATCATGTTCTGCCTGGGAGAGGAGATCAGCAGCCACGTAGGAAGGATTCGCAAAGGCGTCTGCTAATACTAGTATTTCACTGGGACCTGCAATAGAATCAATGCTAACATGACCATACACTGCCTTTTTTGCAAGGGCAACAAATATATTGCCTGGGCCAACAATCTTATCTACCTTTGGTACACTCTCTGTTCCAAAAGCCATAGCCCCAATTGCCTGGGCTCCTCCTACTTTATAAATTTCTGTAACCCCAGCTATCTTTGCTGCTGCTAATGTTTTTGGATTAACTTTTCCGTCAGCTAAGGGAGGAGTCACCATAATAATTTTACCTACCTTGGCAACCTTTGCTGGGAGAATATTCATAAGAACAGAAGAAGGGTAAGCCGCCTTTCCTCCTGGCACATAGACGCCTACTCGTTCCATGGGCGTTATTTTTTGCCCTAAAATGGAACCGTCTTTTTTAATGTCAAACCAGCTTTGCTGGACTTGTTTTTTATGGAATGCTTCAATCCGATGTTTTGCCTCCTCTAAAATGGACAGAAATGTTTCATCCATGGAGGCATAGGCTTCTTCGATTTCCTCCTGACTCACTCGAATCGTCGAAAAATCCAAAGAACAATGGTCAAATTGTCTGCTATATTTAAAAAGAGCGGCGTCTTTTTTCGTTCTTACCTCCTCAAGAATTTCCAAAACTGTCTTTTCATACTCCCTGTACTGATCTGGATTTCTTTTTAATAATTGGTCTTGCACTTCTCTTTTTGAATCTTCTGTTAATGAGATAATCTTCATACTTTCCTCTCCAACTTTTTTTCTAAAAATCTTTCTTATAAAATTCTTTTTAATCCTTCTATCAATTCCTTAATTCGCAAAAATTCCATTTTCATGCTCACTTGGTTGACAATCATTCTGGCAGATAAATCACATACTTCTTCCAGTACAAATAGTCCGTTTTCCCTTAAGGTAGACCCTGTTTCCACAATATCTACAATGACCTCAGACAATCCTACAATAGGAGCCAATTCTATGGAACCGTTTAGTTTAATAATGTCCACAGTTTGATGTTTTTTATTAAAAAAATAGTCTTTTGCAATATGGGGGTACTTCGTTCCTACTCGAATAAATTCATGGCGTTTTAGAAGATTTTCTCCTTCCTTTGGACCACAGACGCACATTTTGCATTTTCCAAATCCTAAGTCCAAAACTTCGTATACCCTCCTTCCTTCTTCTAAAATCGTGTCCTTTCCTACAACACCAATATCTGCAGCCCCATATTCTACATAGGTAGGAACATCAGGACCTTTTGCCAGGAAAAACCGAAGCTTTAACGGTTCATTTACAAAAACCAGTTTTCTAGATGTTTTATCTTTCATTTCTTCACAGGAAATGCCGATTGTTTCTAACATCTCCAGTGTTTTTTTTGCTAAACGCCCTTTTCCAAGGGCAAAGGTCAAATATCTCTCCATTCCTTTGTCTTCCACCATTCTTTTTCTTTCATGGAATAAATTTCACTCATTTGGTTTCTTATTCCAAAACTTATATAGTCTTTTTTCTCTTTTCCTTTTCTTTCCTTTATTAATTCCACTCTTTCTCCTTTCTCCCTAAGCTCTTTGGCCATAAGAACGGCTTCTTTCCACATAATTTCTGGGTAAAGAATGCCCTTTTGTTTCAGGCAGCCAGGAAGAGAAATTTTTTGCCTAGCAATAGCTGATAAAAGAGTATCTACGATAATGGTAAAACCAATGGCTGGAGCATTTTTTCCAAACTCCATTAAAAGCTTATCGTATCTTCCGCCTTTCATTAGAGCATCTCCAACCCCATAGGTATATGCTTTAAAAATGACACCTGTATAATAATTATACTTACTCAACATACTTAAGTCAAAAGTGACATATTTTTCGACCCCATAAACAAGAAGCACTTCATACAACCGCTCAAGACGGCATATTGCCTCTTTGGAACGAAGATTCTGTACTAGAGCTTTTGCCTCTTTCATTTTTTCAATGGAACCAAAAAAATCTGTAATTTGTAAAATGACTTCTTTTAAATGCTTCTTTATTTTTAATTGTTCTAATATTTCTTCGGTTGCAAAATAGTTTTTATTAGAAATTTTGTCTCTTACATTTTGTTCCTCCTCCTCATTCATCCCAGCTTCTTCACAAATACCTTTAAAAAACTCTACCTGACCTATGCTCACTTGAAATTCTTCTATTCCTGCTGCCTTCATACAGGTAATAACTAGGGAAATGAGTTCTGCATCTCCCTCTGGAGAAGGATCTCCTATGAGCTCTGCCCCAATTTGTGTCATTTCTTTTAATAAACCTTGGTAGCTTATATGGTTTGTGTAAGTATTTCCTTTATAGCAAAGACGCAGGGGAAGCTCCTCTTCCATAAAATATTTGGCAGCTGCTCTGGCAATGGAAGGGGTAAAATCTGGGCGAAGAACTAAGGTGTTTCCCTCTTTGTCAAAAAATTTATATAGCTCCTTAGAAGGAATTGTTCCAATTCTGCTGGAAAATACATCAAAAAATTCAAAGGTAGGGGTCTGGATATCATGATAACCATAGGATTTTAGGCAGTGATGGAGCTTCTCTTCCAATGCCAACTTCTTGTCATACTCTTCTCCATAAATATCTCGAACTCCTTCTGGCGTATGTATTATTTGTTTTCCCATACCCCTCTCCTTTCTTATAGTAAAGTGATAATTTGATAAATTATTCTTATTATAAAATAGTTTTCATTCCTTGTCAATGTCTCCTCTTTCATCCAAATCTTTCTGGATCATCTCTAAATAAGGGACGAAGATTCCTTGCTTTTCTTTTAAAGCATAATTCTCATCCAATTCTTCTAACCGGAAACTTTTTCTTCCACCTTTTTTTGCCCTTTTCCAAAATTTTTTTAAATTCCGGAAAGGAAGATAATAGACTTTCTCTCTTTTTGTATAATTAATAAGTAAAAAGGAAATTCCTTGCTGTCTTTCAAATTCTTCCATGAACTGAACTTGATGTTCATGGATATTTCCTAAGGAAAATGTATCCAAACTACATTCCTTTGCATCAAAGCAGACAGGAATTCCTTGAACGGCGCCAATATAATCCACTGTGCTTTTTTGTTCAAAATAAGCAAGAGTAATATGGCGGTTTTCTTTGTCAATACGAATGGGAGTAATGGGAGTCGGTACTTTTTGGATTAAGGCAAGCCCCTTTTCCCTGTATTTTTCATTTGTCCTGTTTATCTGTTCTTCGAAACCAGAACCTCTAAGTCCTCTGGAGCTCCAGGTTGCCATTCCTTATTCCTCCATCCATCGGTAAAAGGAACCAGGCTCTTTTGCAATAAAGATGCCTTTGGATAAAGGAGACCAAAGCTCCTCCTCCATATAAGGCATTTCCAAACGGTATGCATGGAGCATTTGTCCCTTTGCCTTATATTTTTTCAATACATAGTTGTTTTTTTCTCTTTCTCCATATTTTGGATCCCCTAATATGGGATGACCTATGTGGGCCAAATGGGCCCTAATCTGGTGAAATCTTCCTGTTATGAGTTCCACTTCCAACAAGGTTTCCTTTTCTTTTACAAGGATGGGATAATAAGTCGTCTCAATATATTTCAGCCCCTTTTTAGGTTCCTTTTCTATAAAAGCTTTCTTATTCTCATCTTTGGACAAATATCCTTTGAGATGCCCCTTTTCATAAAGAGCTCCATCTACAACACAACGGTAATATTTTTTTAACTTTCCCTGTTGTAAAAGCTCTGCCATTTTTTGAAGTCCTTGTATTGTTTTACCACAAAGAACAATACCACTTGTATTTCTGTCCAGCCGATTACACACTGAAGGACGAAAATAATCCAAGGAGCTTTCCTCTATTTGTCCTGTGTTAAGCAAATAACCAAGAACATATTCATTTAAAGAAATATCCCCTTCTTTTGATTTTTGACTAAGGATTCCAGAAGGCTTATTCACAAACAGGACATTCTCATCTTCATAGAGAATATCCAGCTTCCTATAAGGAAAAGAGGAAGATTTTTTCCCTGAAAATGTTTCTATCGTTTCTTCTTTGAGAAATAAGGTTACTTTATCCCCTTCTTTTACTTTTTCTTTTCCCGTTGCTCTTTTCTCGTTTAGGGTAATATTTTTCTTTCGCAGCATTTTGTGTAAAAAGCCCCTTGGAGCTTCTTTCAAATATTTGGACAACAGCTTTAACAGCTGCTGTCCTTCTTCTTTGGATGTGATAGTTATTTGACGCATTTTTCAACCTTCTTTCACTTTAAGGAAGACTTATCTTAAATAGATAAAGAAAGCAAAAGGGCTAGTACATTTTTTCCTTCTTTTGTATTAGAATCCTCTTCTTTTTTCTGTCCTTTTTCTTGACTTTTTAGGGAATCCAAACGTTTGATATATTTTGGGAAATCATCAAATATCTTCACGTTTACTGCCTTGTAATGATTGCTATCTAACATTTCCTTTAAATAGCTTTCCAGTTCTTTCTTATTTTCTCCTTTTCTTTCACAAAACCCATACAGCATACGATCCTTGTATACCATTGAGGAAAGAGGGAAGCTTTTTTCCCTGGAAGTGATGACAAAATCATAGATTGCAGGAAGGCTTTTTGCATGTATTTTTGTCTCCTCATATAGTTCCACACTTCCCGAAGGAAAACGTAGAAACATAATCATGGATACGGCACTTTTACTTGCTGGAAGCATTCCTAAGACAGCTACAATGGTCAGAAGGTTTTTGTTTGTTCCTGTAAAAAAAAGCCCTGTAAAAAATAAGGCAAAGGAAATGCCAAAAAAAAGAACGGTCCTCCTAATTTCTATTTTCCTTTGACTTTTTAAATATCCATACTGTCCCTTTTGTATTTTTCTGCCCATTCCTATCCCTTCTCTTAAAACTCATGATTACTTAAAAATACCTAATAAAACCTTATGGGGGAGCATTTTTGCTGTTATGGCAACAAACTTCATCATCATTCCATAGACGGCGACGTCCTTTCTTCGTAAAGATGCATTCATGGCATCTCTAACAACGTCAGGTGCCTTGGCCATAACAAGCATTTTATAGAAGGCCATTTTTTCTTTTTTTTCTGCTCTATGGAAAAATTCTGTGGAAACAGGACCTGGACAAACAGCTGTTACGAAAATGCCTCTAGACTTTAATTCTTTATTTAATGCCCTGGAAAAACTTAACACATAAGATTTCGTAGCAGCATAAACGGCAAATTTGGGCTGAGGCAAAAAGGCAGCGCTGGAAGCTATTTGAATAATTCTTCCATTATTTCTCATATACGGCAAACAATGGTAAGTGATAGAAGTTAAAACAGAACAATTTAAATGGATCATACCTATGGTCTCTTTCCATTCCGATTTTGTAAATTTTCCAATAATCCCATATCCGGCAGAGTTTACAAGTATACGAATGACTGGTCTTTCTTTTTTTAACAGCTTATATAACTCTTTTAGTCCCTCTTCTTCTGCCAGATCATAGGGAAGAATGCGAAGCTTTACAATGACTTCTTTTGAAAGCTCTAGAAGGCGCTCTTTTCGTCTTGCAATGACCCAAATTTCATCTAAATGTGTATATATACTGTCAATTTGTCTTACAAATTCTCTGCCTAGTCCTGAGGAAGCACCTGTTATAACAGCAATATTCATGTTTCATTCCTCCTTTTTTTGTGAATATTTCGAATGGTTTTTTTCTTTTTCTTTTTTTTGAAATGGGAAGGCAGCTCTTCTTTTCTTTTCTCTATCCATCTTTTCTCTTCTCCTCTTAAAGGAGAAAGGAGACAACGCCTGCCATATCCAATTAAATCCTCTCTCCCTGCCTGGATTAAAGCTTCTCTAACAAGCTTGGCATTTTTGGGATTGGTATATTGGAGCAAGGCTCTTTGCATTGCCTTCTCATGAGGATTTTTGGGTGTATATACCTCTTCCATTGTTCTTGGATCCACTCCCGTATAATACATAACTGTAGAAACTGTAGAGGGGGTAGGATAAAAGTCTTGCACCTGTTCTGGCCTTACATGCATGTCCCTTAAAAATTCTCCTAGTTCTACTGCCTCCTTTAGTGTAGAACCTGGATGGGAGGACATAAGATAAGGGACTAAAAACTGTTTCATCCCTAACTGCTCATTCCATTTTTTATATTTCTCATAAAATTGTTCATATATCTTTCTTTTGGGCTTTCCCATTTTATCAAGTACAGTATCTGCCACATGTTCTGGGGCTACTTTTAGCTGGCCGCTAATGTGATACTTAACTAATTCCTTAAAAAAATCTTCCTTTTTATCTGCCAATAAATAATCATATCGGATTCCTGAACGAATAAATACTTTTTTTACTTGAGGAATCTTTCTTAATTTTCTTAACAATTGTAAATAATCTTCATGATCCACCGTAAGATGCTCACAGGGTGAAGGAAAGAGACATTGTTTTTTTGGGCATACTCCCATTGTCTTTTGTTTTTCACAGGAAGGCTTTCGAAAATTTGCCGTTGGACCTCCCACGTCATGAATATAACCTTTAAAATCTCCATCCTGGACAAAGCCTTTCGCCTCTTCTATAATAGACGCATGGCTTCTTGACTGTATAATCCTTCCTTGATGAAAGGTTAAGGCACAGAAATTACAGCCTCCAAAACAGCCCCGGCTGCTTGTAATACTGAACTTGATCTCTTCTGTCGCTGGTACGCCTCCTTCTTTCTCATAGGAGGGATGGGCCTTTCTCTCATATGGATAACTGTAAATAATATCCATTTCTTTCGTGGAGAGGGGAAGCGAAGGACTATTTTGCACAACAAAAAGAGATTTTCCATAAGGCTCTATTAGATTTTTTCCAGAATAAGGATCTGTATTCTCATATTGGAGAGAAAAACTATTTGCATACTTCCTTTTATCCTTTTTCATTTCCTCATAAGAAGGCAAGATAATACTATTAGAGAGAAAACTTGGATTTTTACATTTGAACACAGTACCTTTTACAAAGGTAATTTCTTCAACAGGAATCCCTTCCTTTAACGCATGGGCAATTTCTATCATGGACCGTTCTCCCATGCCATAAGAAATGAGATCTGCTCCAGAGTCTAGAAGAATGGACCTCTTTAGCTGATTGGACCAATAGTCATAATGAGCCATACGGCGTAAACTTGCTTCTATCCCTCCTAAAATAATAGGCGTTTTCTTATAAGTTTTACGAATTAAATTTCCATACACAACGACAGCATAATCTGGCCTCTTTCCCACATGCCCGCCAGGAGTGTAGGCATCCTTTGGCCTTTTTTTCTTTGAGACAAAATAATGGTTCACCATAGAATCCATATTCCCAGAGCTCACCAAAAATCCAAGTTTTGGCTCTCCAAATATTTGTATACTCTCCTCCTTTTTCCAATCAGGCTGGGACAAAATGCCTACTGTGTATCCATTTGCCTCCAAAACTCTGCTAATGATCCCATGCCCAAAAGAGGGGTGATCTACATAAGCATCACCGATAACATAGACAAAATCCAATTGCTCTATCTTTCTCTCTCTCATTTCCTCTCTAGAAATCGGCAAAAATCCATTGTTCACGTCCATTCCCCCTATAAATTTATGTAAAAGATAGTATCTGGGTATAATCTTGGATATAATAATCTGCTAGCTTCTTCTTTTCTATTTCCTGATTTTTTGAATATAAATCATCAACAGCACACACCTTCATTCCCGCTGATTTACCTGCTTTAATGCCTGAAGGCACATCTTCAAAAACAAGACAGTCTTTCGGTTTTACTCCTAGAATATCTGCCACAAGAAGATAAATGTCAGGAGCTGGCTTTCCCTTTTTTGCATCGCAGCTTGTTTTAATACAGTCAAAGTAAGTCTCGATCCCCCTTGCCCTTATGACGCCAGATACAATTTCTGTCGAATTGCTTGTGGCAATTCCCAGTTTTATGCCTTTTTCCTTACATTTTTTTAAAAAGGGAAGCGCCCCTTTTTTTAAAGGAGCATCATGAATATATTTATCATAAGCCATTTCATTCCACTCTCTTTTTATTTCTTCAATGGTTTTCGGAAGCTTAAAACGCTCTTTAAAATAAGCAGCTGTTTCTGTAAAACTCATTCCTTCAATGGCCTTTTGCAAATCCTCTGGGACAAAAAGACCAAATTTCCCCAAATATTGGGTATCAATATCCTGCCACATCCACATAGAGTCAATTAATGTTCCATCTAAATCAAAAATAATGGCTTTTGTTTTTTTCAACATGTACTTGTTTCCCACTTTCTTTCAAACACTGAATTTCCCTTTCTGTTAAGGTTCTGTACTCTCCTTTTTTTAGAGACTTATCTAGGACAAGGCCTCCCATAGATATTCGTTTCAAATACAGAACCTGTAACCCTACAGATTGAAACATTCGTTTCACTTGGTGGTATCTTCCCTCTTGTATCGTTATCATCACTTCTTTTTTTGTAAGAATATCTAATTTCGCAGGCAGGGTGTCCTTTTCATCTCCAATAGACAGTCCTTTAGACAGAAGCCTAGCCTTTTCCTCCTCCAAAGGTTGATCGAGCTTTACGTAATACGTTTTATCCACATGCCTTTTGGGGGACAAAAGACTGTGGGCCAACTCCCCGTCATTGGTTAATAAAAGGAGGCCCTCTGTATCTTTGTCAAGCCTCCCTACAGGGAAAAGTCCCTTGGGACAAGGCTTTTCTATAAGAGATAAAACAGTCTTATGTGCTGGATCTTTGACAGCGCAGACAACTCCTGCTGGTTTATGAAGCATATAATAGAAAAACATCTGGTAGGTAAGGGGTTTTCCTGCAAACATAATGTTATCCATTTTTGGATTAATCTTCATTTCTGGTCTTGTTACCTTTTCTCCATTTAGGAAAACAAGACCTTTTTTTAAAGCAGCTTTTACTTCCTGTCTGCTTCCCATTCCTGCATTAGCTAGTACTTTATCTATCCGCTCTCTTTCCATTTTATGTCCATCTCCATCCTAGCTCATATTTATTTTTCAGCTGATGTCCTAATTTTTTTCCAAAGCCTAGGGGATAATGTTCCACACAGATTAAGTAGTACCCTTTGTCTTCTAGAGGCAGTCCTTTATCAGAAATGTCTATGGTCTCCCCTTTTAAATATTTTATTACTCTTCTATCTTCTGGATTAAAAGAGAGAACCTTTTGGCATTCCTCTGGCTTTAGAGCCATGGCAAGAGCCTGGGAAGGAACAAATGTATTTTTTCTTTCTTCTCCAAGAAGAAGGCCTGTCCTCAAATAACGAATGGATTTCTTTGGGACTTCTTTGTCAGGCAAATAATAAAGATATCCTTCTTTTTCAAAAATTCTAGAAGGATCTATTTTCCAAGAAAGGCTGCTAAAAAACCCATCCATCTTAGGAAACCTTTGTATATTATGGAAAGGAGAACTTTCTTTTTTTTTCATCTCTCTTCCTTTCTTTTGGAGGAGGGCCATAAAATGTCCTTCTCCTTTTATGCTGTGGGGATAGAGACGAATACATCTTTTTAGTTCTTCCCCTCCCCCTTTGATTAAATCTGGCCTTCCACAAGAAAAACCTTGTTTTTTATTAATCGGTAACAGTTCCATATCTGGATTTGTTTTTAATAAAAAATCAATAACACCTTCGTTTTCCTCTGGGGAAAAAGTGCAGGTAGAATAGAGGAGCTTTCCTTTAGGTTTTAACATAGATACTCCATAGGAAAGGATTTCCTTTTGTAAGTCTTTATAGTCCTTTGGTCCTTTTTTTTCCCAACTTTTTATGAGCTGATTCTCTTTTCGAAACATGCCTTCCCCGGAACAAGGAGCGTCAATCAAAATTTTATCAAAATAAGAAGGATAGGAGGCTGCTAACCTTTCTGGGGTCTCGGCAGTGACAAATAGATTTTTTATACCAGCCATCTCTAAGTTTTTTAAAAGGGCTTTTGCTCTGGAAGAGCTAATATCATTGGCAAAAAGAACCCCCTCTCCTTTTAACTGGCTCCCCCATTCCGTTGCCTTTCCTCCAGGAGCTGCACATAGATCTAGCACCTTATCTCCAGGAAGAGGAGAAAGAAGGGAGGCAGGAACCATGGCGCTTGGTTCCTGGATGTAATAAAGGCCAGCGCTGTAATAAGGATGCCTTCCAGGTGTGTCTTCCTCCTGGTAGTAAAATCCATTTTCCACATAAGGGATAGATTCCAAAAAAAAGGGGGATTTTTTTAAAAATTCTTCCACTGAAATCTTTCCCCTATGAATCCGAAGGCCTTTTTTGCTTTTCTCTCTCATTGCCTTTTCAAATAGTTCATATTCCTGGCCTAGTATATGTTTCATTTCTTTTACAAACATTTCTGGTAATCTCATAGTTTTCCTATTATACCACAATCTATTCAATAAATATAGGTTAACTTACGATCCTCTAAATATTTTAAAATCCAATAGGGATTTACACTTAACTCTTTATACTTTTCTGTTTTTATGTAAATGCCCACATGAAGATGTACATCAAACATTCCCACAGTTCCTTCCTCAGTACCATATCCCGAGTCACCCATAAATCCAATGAGTTGTCCTGCCTTGATTTCTGTACCAGACGAAAACGGCTCTGCATAACTATCCAAATGTGCATAATAAAAATATCCTCCATGGGGGCTGCGAATTCCAATTCGATACCCTCCTTGATTAAGCCAGCCTATGTTTTCTATGACTCCATCGGTCATGCTGACAATGGGATAATACCCTCTTTTGTTTATATTTGCCATAAGATCTGTTCCCTCATGGCCCCGATGTCCTCCATAACTTCTTTCAAACATCCAGGAATTATCAAAATGAACCTGGGCTTTTAATTCATATTTGGACAAAGGAACAGGGAAATACTGAATATCCCTCCAGACTGCCTCCACCCCTTTCACAAGTCTCTCTAATTCCTCTTGTTTTTTTTCGGATAAATCAACATATAAGTTTTTTAGCTCTTCTTCCTCTAAGGATTTGTTTAATCTTTTAAAAGAAGACTGATCCAGTGTAAAATGATGCCGATAAAGAAGAAGAGCTAAAAGGGTCTCTCTTTCTATGCCAATGGTAGGGCTGATAGAATCTGCAAAGGCAATAAAATCTTTATGAATACATTGATTTCGAAATCCATTTCCTTCATTTAAAGAAAGGTGAAAGTCCTCATACAAAAAACAGGAATCCATCCAGGATAAAAGACAGACAATGCCAAAACCCATAAGAATCAAAAGAGCTAGTAATTTTCTTTTCAATGAAACTCCTTTCTACACAGATAGATATGTTTAGGAAATCAAGTAGGAAAGGATTTATCTTCCTCTCTTGCTATTTGACATGTTGGGTAAGCACACATTAACCCCCTTACCCCCATTTTAGGGGATTTCCTTGCACACTTTATTGTGGCCATGTTTTTCTTATAGAAGAAAAAAAGGATATGCATACCATATATATGCATATCCTTTTTTTACTATGCCATTCTTCCCCTTAAACAAGTTAAGATTCCTTTAGCTCTTTATATTTTCCAAAATGTTTAATAAATAATCCCAAGTTCTTTTTACAGATGCAATACTCATTCTCTCTCTAGGAGAATGAGCGTCAAAAATGTCTGGCCCAAAGGAAACAATATCTAGCTTGGGCATTTTTTTATAAAAAATTCCACACTCCAATCCAGCATGAATTCCCATAATCGTTGGTTCTTTACCAAACATTTCTTTATAAATTTGGATCATGATTGTTCGAAGATGAGAGTTTTCGTTATAACTCCAAGATGGATAGTCCCCTTGTGTTTTATACTGGCCTCCTACAATTTGTATGAGGGAGCGCAACTTATAACTTAACTGATTTTTCTCATAAGGGCTGGAGCTTCTTAGAGATAATTTCATGGAAAATGTTTCATCACTTGTTTCCATCACCCCTAAGTTTAAAGAAGTTTTCACAAATCCTTTTGTATGAAAGTCCATTTTTTGAATGCCGTCTGGTAAGGCTTCTAATAAAAATAGTACTTTTTCCATTGTTGTCTCTGTCATAGCTTCTCCTGCAAAGGAGCCTTTTCCTTCTCCATAAATGGACAGGGATGTTTCCACAGGACGGCATTCTTCTTGAAGAATGAACTGAAATTGTTCCACCTCTTTTAAAAATTGGCAGACTTTGTCCTTGGCTACAAGGACGGAACCTTCCGCCTCTCTTGGAATAGCATTATCCTGGCTTCCTCCTTGTAAGTGAAGAAGATCAAAGTCAAAGGACCTCTTTAAATGGCGAAGAAGCTGGCCAAATATATGATTGGCGTTTCCTCTTCCTTTTTCAATATCTGTCCCTGAATGTCCTCCTGTTAAACCTTTAACAAATAGATCTACTTTTTCTCCATAAAGCTCTCTTCTTTTTAACCCAAGAGAGCAGACAGCTGTAAGCCCTCCCGCACAGCTAGAGAGTAAAATACCTTCTTCTTCAGAATCAATATTTAAAAGATATTTACTTTTTAGATCCTCTGTGTCAAGCTTTGCCGCTCCTAACATACCAATCTCTTCATCGTTTGTAATCACTACTTCAAGTGCTGGATGCTTCAAGCTATCATCAGAAAGAATAGCAAGAGCATAGGCAATGGCTATTCCATCGTCTCCTCCTAGAGATGTTCCCCTTGCTTGAATAAAATCTCCCTCTACAAAAAGAGAAAGTCCTTGGGATTTAAAATCATGGTCTGTAGAAGCATTTTTTGCACATACCATATCCATATGCCCTTGCAACATCGTGACAGGGGCATCTTCATAACCAGCGCTGGCTTTCTTCCAAATAATAACATTTCCAGCTTCATCCCTTCGATGTGTCAAATGATGTTCCTTTGCAAATTCCACAAGATAATCGGCTATTTTCTCTGTATTTTTTGAACCATGGGGAATAGAACATATTTCCTCAAAATAGGAAAAAACACTCTTTGGTTCTAGGTTTTCTAATATCTTCATCTTTCTAACCTCCATTCCGATCATACAATCCAATCATTCGGAATATATTTTTTATATAGTATAGCCAAGTAATTCTCATTTGGCCAGAACATTCAGGTGTATTTATGAAAAAAAAATGTATAACATTGTTTGTTTTTTTATTTTTCCTTTATTTAATCCGTTTTCCTAAGGAAGCCTTGTCTGCCTCGCGGACAGGACTTATGCTTTGGTTTCAGACAATGCTTCCAACCCTTCTCCCTTTTATGATTGCAGCAAATCTCATGATTCAGCTCAATCTTATGGAAGACCTTACTTCCTTTTTGTCTCCGATTTTACGCCCTATATTCCGTATTAGCAAAAACGGTTGTTTTGCCCTCCTTATGGGCTTTGTATGCGGATATCCTATGGGTGCGAAAGTCTGTGGGGATTTGGTAAGGCAAAAGCGGATCAGTAAAGAAGAAGGACAGTATCTTTTGAATTTTTGTAACCATGCAAGTCCTGCATATATGATAGGCTATGTGCTTTCTGACTCTCTGTCCCTAACAGGCAGCTTATTTCCTTTTTTACTCTGTATTTACATACCTCCCCTTCTTTTTGGAATTATTAGCCGATATTTATGCTTTCCAAAAGAATTTAAAGAAGGGGAACCTGGACCTGCCAAACAGGCTGGACTTCCTTTTTTCATGAACAGTGTAGAAGCCTCCATGAGTAACGGATTTTTAAATATTACAAAACTCGGGGGATATATGATTTTATTTTCCATTATAAGCAGTATGTTTACAATCTTTCCTCTTTCATCCTTTTGTAAAGATCTCTTTTCTCTTCTTATGGAAATTACAAATGGAACAGCTGCTATGGCCACCCATAAGGACTATTTTCCTCTTACGGTTCTATTAATCCTTTCTGGCAATGCATTTGGAGGATTTTCCTGTATGGCCCAGACAAAAAGTATGATAGGGGGGACAAATCTTTCTTTTCTTCCATATATTTGCTCAAAAGGAGTAATTGCAATCTTAACAGGAGTCTTTACATTTTTACTTTTGTTTTAATTTGAAATATTCTTCTTCTGAAAAGTCCTGTCAAATAATAGAATCCACGCTTTGCGAGGATTCTATTGTCATGAATAAAAACCATGGCATAAAGAACCTGACGCCATGGTTTTTTCATATACATCATGTAAAAGCAGCCTCCCATGTACAGCGTTTTTATTTTGACAGCATGTCCAGATGAATGCCTTCTTGTGACTGGTCCACAGCATTTAAAGAATTGGATTCTCCTTCTGAATGATTTTCCAAATCATCCATTTCTTCTGGTGGGTACATTTGGGCTCTGTTTGTATTTACAATATCGGCACAGTTGCCAAGCTGCATTAAAAGAGCATCATATTTCGCTCTTGCAGTGTCAATGGAATGCTCAATAATATTTTGCAAATTGGCCAGCATATCATCCGTATACTGCATAGCAGACATGCGAATGTTGTTGGCATCCATTGTTGCATTATCTAAAATAGCCTGGGCTTGGACGGTAGCCTGTTTGACTACTTCATTTGCCTGGGCATAAGCCTGCTGCATGATTTCATGTTCGTTAATTAAATTATTTGTATGGATTTGAGCTTCATTAATAAGGGCTGCTGCCTTTTCTTTTGCATCATTTAAAATGGCTTCTTTATTGCTGACAATTTTTTGGTATCTTTTTATTTCATCTGGAGTTTTCATACGAAGCTCTCTGAGAAGTTCATCAATTTCTTCCTTGTCCACAATAATATTGGTGGAAGAAAATTTTTGAAATTTACACCCTTCAATGTATTCCTCAATTTCTTCGATTAATTGTTCAATCCTACTGCTCATACGTCTCTCCTTACTCCATTCAAACCCCGTTCCCTCTCTGTCAAATCGAAGCTCTATGAAATCCCATATTTTTTGTATATCTCTTTTGCAATGGCAGGGGGGACAAATTCTAAAATATCGCCGCCAAAACTAGCTACTTCCTTTACTGTTGTGGAGCTTAAATAAGCATATTCCAAACTGGTAAACAAAAAAATCGTATCTATTTTAGGAGCGAGTTTTCTGTTTGTCTGGGCAAATTGAAGCTCATACTCAAAATCTGTAATAGCCCTCAAACCTCTTACCACAATAGTGGCATTTAAAGACTTGGCATAATCTATGAGAAGGCCGCTAAAGGAATCTATTTTCACATTGGGAATTTCCTTTGTCACTTCTTTTAACATATTAACACGTTCTTCCACAGAAAACAACGGACTTTTTACTTTATTGCTTAAAATGCTCACTGTTAGTTCATCTACCATCTGGGCCGCTCGTTGAATAATATCAATGTGTCCAAAAGTTACTGGATCAAAACTTCCCGGATATATTGCTTTTGTCATTTTTCTAACCATGATCCTTTCTTATCTTTGAAGAAAAATATGCTGGTTGGTTTTATATTTTTTTTGTTTTATGATACGAAATCCCTCATACCCTTTATGGAAAAAAGGATTGTGAAGTGAAGTCTCCACAATAATGCATGTATTTTCTGTCACAAAGGAGGACTCATAAAGTAGGTTGAGCATTTCTCTTTCCAAGCCTTGTTCATAAGGGGGATCCATAAAAAGTATCGTTGGGCTTTCCTTACCCTTCCAATCTTTAACAAACATAAAAGCATCCTTCTTAAAAATCTCCCCCTTATTGAAAAGCTTTGTAAACCTTAAGTTTTCTTCCATGCAGCGAATACAATCCATCCGATTGTCTATAAAGTAAGCTCTCTTCGCTCCCCTGCTTAAGGCCTCAATGCCAATAGCTCCGCTGCCGCTAAACATGTCACAAAAAATGCTATCAGGCACTTTGTCAGCGATCATGTTAAACAAAGTCTCCTTTATACGGTCTGTCGTAGGTCTCGTATGAAGCCCTGGAGGTGTTTTTAATTTTAAACTTCTTGCACTGCCGCCAATGACTCTCATTTTTATACCTGTCCCTTCTCCCTTGAGCTTTTTCCAAGGGGAATGGGCTCAATTACGTTTTTCATATTTTTCTACTGCCATTTTCTCTCATTTTTATTATAAGTTGTCATACGAGCTGCGTCAATGGATTTCCTCTAGGAAAATTTTAATTTTGTCCCCTTTGTGTCCCGTTTTGTCAACTTTAACTTACTTATTTCCACTTCCTTTTCCTTATAAGAAAAAAAGTTTGTTTGAGACTTTACAATAAATGCCTGCTCTACCTCATCCCCTTGTGTAAGTTTTATTCCCCTTACTCCTATAGCGCTCCTTTTCTTTTCTGGGATTTCCTCTATAAGGAATTTAGAAAAAAATCCTAATTTTGTTCCTAATAAAAAGGTTTCCTCATGGCAAACTGTCTCAATGGAAAGTAGTTCATCTTCGTCAGAAAGTTTTGTGGCTGCTACCGTTCTCTTTGACACTTGAAACTCTTTACCATCCACTTGTTTTACCATCCCTTTTTTTGTTGTAAAAATCATTTTACTCTCTATTATTTTTTCTAAGCTTTCCACAAACAAAATGGTTTCTCTTGTGCTGTCAAAATTACTTATATTATCAATAGGAATTCCTTTATCCCGAAATTTTCCAAAGGGAAGATCCTCTACTTTTACAGTATGAAGAAAACCAATATTTGTAAAAATACATAGTTTCCCTGTATTTTTACAACAAAATACATAGTTATTTTCAGAGGCAATAGCTTCTTTATTTCTTTCATAAGCAGAGGCATCAATGGTTTTTCCATAGCCAAATCCATCCATTAAAAAGAAAACGTCCATTTCTTCTATTTTCTTTTCCTCGAATACTGCCTCCTTTCCATTTTCTACCAGAGTTCTTCTATCTCTTCCATAATTTTTTTTAAAAGCATTGAGCTGGGTGAGAATAACCTTTACCATGGAAGGATAATTATCTAGTACATCCTCATACTCACTAATACGAGCAAGGGTTGCTTCATGCTCTTTCATAAGCGCTTCAACCTCTAGTCCAATTAAACGGTATAAACGCATTTCCAAAATTCCAGAAGCCTGCTTTTCCGTAAATCGAAGCATAGACGCCTGTTTTTTAGAAGTCTTTGTCTTAAAAGCAATTCCATCTGTTTTTCCTTCCATGAGACAGGCCTTTGCTTGTTTTCGTTCTTTAGATCCCCTTAATATTTCAATAATTAGATCAATAACATCACAAGCTTTGATGAGACCTTCTTGAATTTCTTTTTTTTCCAGCTCCTTCTCCAACATATTTTTATATTTTCTCGTGGTCACTTCAAACTGGAAATCTACGAAATGGCCAATAATTTCTTTTAGTCCCATTGTCTCTGGACGTCCATTTACAACGGCCAGCATATGAACCCCGAAGGTATCTTCCAGCCTTGTTTTTTTGTAGAGCATATTTTTTAGATTTTCAATATCTGTATCCTTTCGTAGTTCTAAAACAATCCGTATCCCCTCTTTCGATGATTGATTTAATATATCAATAATATCGTTTGTCTTTTTTGTCTCTACAAGAGAATACACATCATTGAGAAATTTGCCAATATTGGCTCCAATCATAGGGTAAGGAATCTCTGTAATAACAAGACATAGTTTCCCATTTTTCCCCTGCTCTACGTCTATTTTTCCCCGAACTTTAATTTTTCCATACCCTTTTCTATATATTTCTGGCAATTCATCTTTATTAATGACAATGCCACCTGTAGGAAAATCTGGCCCTTTTATGTATTCCATTAATTGCTCTGTTGTTATGCTCTCCTTTTTCATATAAGCTTTTACTGCCTCTACTACTTCTCCTAAATTATGAGGTGGAATACTCGTAGCCATGCCTACGGCAATACCTTCTGCACCGTTAAGCAAAAGATTAGGAAGCTTTACTGGCAGTACTTCTGGTTCTTTCTCTGTGGCATCAAAATTGGGGATAAAGTCTACAACATCTTTATCCAAATCAGCAAGAAAGCCTTCTTGGGTCACTCTTTGAAGCCTTGCCTCAGTATAACGCATAGCAGCTGCCCCATCTCCTTCTATGGATCCAAAATTGCCATGGCCGTCCACTAAAGGAAGCCCTTTTTTAAAGTCCTGGGACATGACTACTAAAGCATCGTAAATAGATGAGTCTCCATGAGGATGATACTTACCCATTGTATCCCCCACAATACGGGCACATTTTCGATAAGGACTGTCATAGCGGATTCCCAATTCATACATGTCATAAAGAGTACGACGCTGCACAGGCTTAAGTCCATCTCTAACATCAGGCAAAGCTCTGGAAATAATGACGCTCATAGCATAGTCAATGTAAGACTTTTGCATTACATCGGAATATTCTGTCCGAATAATCTGTTCTTCCATGTTCATCCCCCATTCTTACCAAGTCTTTATATATCCAGCTCTGCATCCGATGCGTGCTCATAAATAAATTGTTTTCTAGGGAGCACATCGGTTCCCATTAAAATCTCTGTCACATTGGTGGCCATTCTGGCATCTTCAATTTCTACTTGTTTTAAAATTCTTGTTTCTGGATTCAAGGTTGTTTCCCAAAGCTGCTCCGCATCCATTTCCCCAAGTCCCTTATAGCGCTGAAGAGTAAAGGATGTTTTATGACGTTTTCTGTACTGCTCAAGGGCCTTATCATCATATAAGTACTCCTCTTTCCCTTTAGAAGGCATGGCTTTATATAAAGGAGGCATTGCCAAATACACATGACCTTCATAAATTAAATCAGGCATAAACCGATAAAATAAAGTTAAAAGTAAGGTAGAAATATGGGCTCCGTCAACATCAGCATCTGCCATAATAATAATTTTATGGTATTTTAACTTGCGAATATCAAAGTCATTTCCATAACCTTCTGAAAAACCACAGCCAAACGCATTGATCATTGTTTTTATTTCTCCATTAGCCAAAATTTTATCAATGCTTGCCTTTTCCACATTTAATATTTTTCCCCGAATTGGGAGAATCGCTTGAAACTCTCTATTTCTTGCAGTTTTCGCCGATCCCCCTGCTGAATCCCCTTCCACAATAAAAAGCTCGCACCGTTCTGGTTGTCTGCTTTCACAATTAGCTAGTTTTCCGTTGGAATCAAAGGAAAATTTTGGCTTAGACAGCATATTGATCTTTGCTTTTTCCTCAGCTTTACGAATTTTTGCAGCTTTTTCTGCACATGCAATGATATTTTTTAAGGTTTCTACATTCCGATCAAAATATCGCTTAAGCTCCTCCCCAGTGATCTTTCCTACTGCCCTTGAAGCATCTGGATTGTCTAATTTCGTCTTTGTCTGGCCTTCAAATCTAGGAGAAGGATGCTTTACAGAGATAATTGCCGTCATTCCATTGCGGATATCCGCTCCTGTGTAATTAGAATCTTTTTCTTTTAAAACATTTCGTTCTCTTGCATAAGAATTAATAATATTTGTAAAGGCAGCTTTAAAGCCTGTTAAGTGGGCGCCTCCTTCTACATTATATATATTGTTGCAAAATCCAAGGACGTTTTCATGGAATTCTTTCACATATTGGAAAGCGCCTTCTACTGTTATATGTTCAGCTTCCCCTTTAAAGTAAACAACATCATGGACACTCTCTTTATGCCCATTCATTTCCTTAATAAAGCCAATAATTCCTTGGGGTTCATGAAAAGTCACTTTTTCTTGTTTTCCCTGCCTTTTATCTTGGAAAAAAAGTGTAAGGGAAGGATTTAAATAGGCCGTTTCATGAAGTCTGCTTTTTACATCTTCTCCTTTAAAGGTTATTTTCTCAAAAATAGTATTATCAGGAAGAAAATTGATCTTTGTTCCTGTTTTCTTTGTATTTCCAATGACAGGAAGCAAACCATTTTTCAACTCTATAGTAGGTATACCTTTTTCATAATGATCATGGTGAATTTTTCCATCTCTTCTTATCTCCATGTCTAAATAACAGGATAAAGCGTTCACTACTGAAGAGCCTACTCCATGAAGGCCTCCACTTGTTTTATAAACAGAATCATCAAATTTTCCGCCTGCATGTAGGGTTGTAAAAACAAGTCTTGCAGCGCTGACCCCTTTTTCGTGCATGCCAACAGGGATTCCCCTTCCATTATCTTCAATGGTTACGGAACCATCTGCCTCCAATGTGACAAAAATTTTATCACAAAACCCTGCCAAATGTTCATCTACTGCATTGTCTACTATTTCATAAATCAAATGGTTCAGCCCTTTTACAGACAAGCTCCCTATATACATTCCTGGCCGCTTTCTAACTGCTTCCAAACCTTCTAAAACAGTAATACTGCCTGCATCATAGGTTGTTTCCTTTGACATGGATCCTTCCATCCTTTCCCTTAATATAAACACTCTACGCCCGTTTGGCTTTAACCAACAAAATCTAACGATTCCTTGTACATAGATACAGCCATCTCCTTTGTAAGATGGAAGGGACAATTGGCCAGCTTTTCATGATTACTCAAAAGAGCCTTGGCGCAATCAAGTCCTTCTACTTCTGGAATAGACAATCTGCCTAATATACGTTCTATAAAGTCTTTCATCTCCCCTTGGGAAGAAAAGCCAAGCATCTTTTCCACTTTTCCAATCCATTTCTTATCTGGGCATGCCTTTACATAAGAAGCTAAAAATGTTCCTACTGCCTTTCCATGGGGAACCCCTTTTTCATACGTTAGATAATAGCTCATAGCATGGGGAAGGGAAGTTCCTGTATGGGATATGGCCATCCCTGCCATGGAGGAAGCTGTAAGAAAATGCTCATAGTCTTCTTTTGTAAAATCTCCTGTCAATAAATGCTCCTTTTTCTTAGCCCACAATCCCATTCCATACTCTACACACATATTTGAGTAATAAGAGGCATGAGGATTTATATAGCTTTCTAGCAAATGCCCTAAAGTATCCACTGCTGTATACTGGATTAAAGAAGGCGGAGCGCTTTCTAAATATGTAGCGTCTAAAAAGGCTAGATTTGGAAACAGTCTCTGGCTCATTCCCTTTTTCGTCTTTTGCTCATGAAGGGATAAAATAGCATAAGGAGTCACCTCAGAACCTGTTCCACAAGTAGTAGGAATAGCAATCAAAAAGAGCCCTTTCATAGGAATATCCTTGTTGAATAAATCCTTCCCTGTACTTTCCTTTGTACCCATTAACAAAGAAATGGCCTTCGATGCATCCAGAGGAGAACCTCCTCCAATACCAATGATAAAATCAGCTCCTTTTTCCAGCCCAAAGTAAGCTCCCTTTTCCACAGTGTCTAGACTAGGATTTTCCTCCACCTGTGAAAAAACATCATAAGGGATTCCAAGAGAATCTAGTACATCTGTAACGTCTTTTTGTGCTCCACTTGCAACAGCAGAATGTTTTCCTGTCACAAGAAGCGCATGACTGCCTACCCCTTTAAAGTGTTGTGCCCCCTTTTTGACTGCATTTCTTTCTTGAATCAATTTCGTTGGTATAGAAAAATACATGTTTCTTCTCACTTCCTTCTATTATTTTAAAATAAATTCCTAATAAAAACAGACCTACACTCTCCATCCCATGACATAACACTGCACTTCCAATGACAAGAGCCTTTATCTCATTGGAAATTTGGAATGTAGCTGTAAGATCAAAAAGAATACACAAAATATAAGTCCCTCCTAAAAGAAGGGAAAGTATGATAAGAAATTTTTTCTGGAGAAAGATACCTGTTATAAAAAGACAAAGAATCATGCCAATAAGCATTGGCGCATATTTAAAAATGTGCATTTGAGAATACCACTTCTGAAATTCCTGGAAGGAAACAATGGAAAACAAATCAGTCACTAATTTTCCATATAGGTTTGTATAAACATAGTAAATGGCCTGAATAAACAAAAAAAGAAAGCCCCATAAAGCCAAAAGCGCCTTTTCTTCATTTCCTCCTCTTGCATGTATACGCCATGCAGTTGCTCCTGTAACAAAAACTTTTATTATCATTTCTATGTAAGGGCTTAGCATAGAAAGAAGAAAGGGATCTGCCTTTACAAAACGCAAAATAGCGCACAGACAAAAAATTCCCCCATGAATCATGCCAATAAAAATCAAATAATTTCCCATGACCTTGTTGCTTTTACAAAACATATATTTACTTTCCTTTTGCTTCTTTTAAAAAAACATAAACATTTTTTGTGGATTCTTCTTTTGAAAAGGTATAACCAAGACGATGAAAATATGGAATGCCTTCCTTATCTTCAATACCCTCCTCTGAAAGAAAACGAACCATCTCTCCCCTAGCCATTTTAGCCATCGTTCCTTTTACTTTAATCGTTCCTTGTATCTTTTCCCCAAAATGACAGTGAAGGAGGGGAACACTTTCTTCCCAAAACTCTTCCACACATTTTCCATATTCTTTGGAAGCCAGGTTTAAAAGAAGACTTGTCTCTTTTCTTAGCTCCTTATATATTTTATCTCCCCAAAAGGCATACAAGCTTTTGTACTGGCCAAAAGAAATTTTTGACTGCATCTCAAGGCGATAAGGGACAACCCCGTCCAAAGGCTTTAACACCCCATAAAATCCAGATAAAATTCGAACATGTTTTTTGGCATATTCCCATTGTTTATCAGTAAATACATTGGGAGCCATATATTGATATTGAATGCCTTCATAGGATAAAAGAGCAGGACTTACATTTTTCTCCAAATCCATGGACAATATTCTTTCATAATTTAAGGATGCAATGGAATCGTTACATTTCCATAACGCTTTTAATTCCTCATAAGACATTTTCCTCAAATACTCCAAGAGATTTTTGGACTCATTGAGAAATACAGGAGAGGAGCTTGGGCTAATATAGTCGTTACATATATTCATTTTTTTAGCAGGGGAAAGGATAATTTTCATAAAAATGGCCTTTCTTTATAAATTTAAATGTTTCGTTCTTCCTCTGGAATAGGAATCTAATCGTCTTTGAAGGAGTATATGATTTTTTAATGTGGGATCTTCCTTTAGCAAAATGTCCGATACCATAGATGCTTTTTTTAAAATTTCTCCATCCAAATAAATGTCTCCTATTTTAAAATCCAAAGTTCCACTTTGTCGAAATCCAAAGAGTTCTCCTGGCCCCCTCTTCTTCATATCTTCTTTTGCTATATAAAATCCATCGTTAGAATGATTTAAAATATCCAATCTCTCTATTGTTTCTTTGTTTTTGTTTCCACTAAGAAAAATACAATAGGACTGGTGATTTCCCCTTCCCACTCTTCCTCTTAATTGGTGAAGCTGGGCTAAGCCAAACCGCTCTGCGTTTTCCACCATCATTACCGATGCATTGGGAACATTGACACCTACCTCAATAACTGTTGTAGAAACAAGTACTTGGATTTCATTGGAAGAAAATGCCTCCATCACCTTATTTTTTTCCTGGGCTTTCATTTTTCCATGGAGGTAAGCTATTTGTATACCCTCTGGAAGTTTTTTCTTCAGCATATTTGTATAATCCAGCACATTTTCTAAAGAGACGGCCTCGCTTGCTTCCACCATAGGACATATAATATAGGCCTGTCTTCCCTTTTTTACTTCTTTTATAATGAATTCAAACGCCTTTTGCCGGAATCCCACATCCACCACACAGTTTTTAATAGGCAGTCTTAAGGCTGGCAATTCATCAATGACAGAAATATGTAAATCTCCATAAAGAATAATGGCCAAAGTTCTCGGTATAGGTGTTGCACTCATAACAAGTACATGGGGATCCTCTCCCTTTTCAGATAAGGCCTCCCGTTGTCTTACTCCAAAGCGATGTTGCTCATCTGTGACAACAAGAGCTAGGTTTTTATATACGACCTTTTCCTGGAAAAGGGCATGGGTTCCTAAAACAATTTTTGTTTTTCCTGACTTTATATTGTCATAGACTTGTTTTTTTTCTTTTTGGGTCATGGAACCTGTCAATAAATCAATTTTCATTTGAATTCCAATATTGGAAAACAACGTTTCCATAGACTCTAAATGTTGTTTTGCCAAAACTTCTGTAGGTACCATGAAAGCTCCTTGATAACCGTTTAGGGATGTGAAAAGGAGAGCCAAAATAGCGACTACCGTTTTCCCAGAGCCCACGTCTCCCTGAATGAGACGGTTCATCACAAAGGAGGAGAGTAAATCCTTTTTTACATCTTCCCATACCTTTTTCTGAGCCTTTGTCAAAGAATAAGGAAGACAATTCATAAATCTTTCTATCTCTACCTTTTCTTCCATAGGAAAGGAGTGATAGGAAGCTCTTTGACTTGTCTTAAGCTTTTTCATTGCCAGAATAAAAAGAAAAAATTCGTCAAATACAAGCCTCTCTCTTGCCTTTATAAGAATTTCCTTGTTTTTTGGAAAGTGGATGTTTTTTATTGCTTCTTCGTAGGGAAGAAGATGGTACTTCTCCCTGATTTCTTCCAAATAGTCTGGGAGAAACACTTCTTCAAGGGCCTGTCCTATCCATCCTGACATTCCTTGATCGGTCATACCCTTTGTCAACAAATATTTAGGCTGACATTGTTTTTCTAGTATAATATATTGCTCCTCCTTATAGAGCTTAGGCTGTTCCATTGCCCAAAATCCATTTTTCGTTCGCACTTTTCCCCGAAAATAGAAAGTTTTACCAAGAGTCAATGTTTTCTTTAAATAGGGCATTTGAAACCAGTTTACCTGAATAGAACCTGTTTCATCCTGAAGAATAGCTGTTACAATTTGCAGCTTTCCACTATGCCTTAGAATAGGAGGAGCTGCCACAATTCCTCTTATTGTGACCATTCCTTCTTCTTTAATATCTCTCACAAAAACAGGTTTCTCATAAGTCTCATAATCTTTTGGATAATAGGCAAGGAGTTCTTCTATCGTTTCTATCCCTAATTTTTCAAAGAGAACAGCTATTTTTTCACCGATACCTTTTAACTGGGTCAATCTGCTATCTAAATTCATAATCCTACTCCGAATATGTAAAGGAACCATCTTCTTTGGAAAAAAGAGCAACCATGTCAAGGAAACTGCCGCAGTAGAAATTTTCTGCGGCAGGCCTATAATTATTCTACAGAAATAATATAGTAATAGATGGGCTGTCCTCCCATATGAAGTTCAACATCACACTCTGGGTAGGAGGCCGTTATTTCAAAGGCAAATTCCTCTGCAATTTCCTCATCTACTTCCTTTCCATAATAAATGCTAATAAGCTCACAATCTTTGTCTACTAATTTCTTAATCATGTCCCTGGCAGTATTTTCTACAATTGTTCCAACAGATAAAATGGCATGATCTCCAATTCCCATAATATTTCCCTGCTTGATTTCTTTTCCATCAATGACTGTATCCCTTACTGCATAGGTTACCTGCCCTGTTTTTACCTTTTTTATTTCTTCTAACATTTTATCTTCATTTTCTTTTGGACTATGTTCTGGCATAAAGTGAATGAGAGCAGCAATTCCCTGAGGGATGGTCTTTGTAGGAATGACAATAATCTCTTTTCCTTCTATAAGACTTTTCGTCTGATTTGCAGCTAAAATAATATTTGTGTTATTGGGCAAAATATAAATATTTTTTGCATTTACTTTTTCAATAGCCTGCATCATATCTTCTGTACTGGGATTCATTGTCTGACCACCTTCAATAATGTAATCCACTCCCAGACCAGTTAATATTTCATTCATGCCTTCTCCAGCCGACACAGCAATAAATCCATATTCTTTTGCTTCCTCTTCCTTCTTAACCTCTTGTGTCTCTAAAGAAACAGGCTTCTCTATCTTTTTTTGTTGAGACATTTGAATGAGTTTTTCCTGGTGCTCTTCCCGCATATTATCTATTTTCATACTTGTTAAGGCGCCATAAGTTAAAGCCTTTTGTATGGCCAGTCCTGGATCGTTTGTGTGGACATGGACTTTTACCATATCCTCATCCGTGACAACAACAATGGAATCACCAATAGATTCCAAATATTGTTTTAAGTCCCATTCGCTCTTTTGGGGAAATCCCTTATCCGCCAAAATCATGAATTCTGTACAATAACCAAAAAGGATGGAATCATCCTGGTCCGTGATCATCTCTCTTTCCCTACTGTCCGAAGAACTCCTTTGCTCCCTTTCAATAGAAAGAGTTAACTCTTTTCCAAGAAAGGCATGATAAGCTCCTTTTAGAAATTCTATCAGTCCCTGTCCCCCAGAGTCTACTACGCCTGCTTCTTTTAGAACAGGAAGCATTTCGGGAGTCTGACTTAAAACAAATTCCCCATGCTCAATTACTTCCTGTATCATAGTATCCAAATTATCCCCCACTGTACTTACTAACTGGGCGGTTTTATCTGCCATTCCTTTGGCCACTGTGAGAATAGTTCCCTCTTTTGGTTTCATAACCGCTTTATAAGCAGTCTCTACTGCTTTTTGCATTGCATTTGCCAAAATGGCAGCATCAATTTCTTCATAATCCCTAATAACTTTTGAAAATCCTCTTAGAAGCTGGGATAAAATAACGCCGGAGTTTCCTCTCGCACCTCTTAAAGAACCAGAAGACATGGCCCTTGCCAATGTATTCATATTTAGCTCTTCCAATGCAGTTACTTCTCTGGCGGCAGCCATGATGGTCAATGTCATGTTTGTCCCTGTATCTCCATCGGGAACTGGAAATACATTGAGCTCATTAATCCTATCTTTATTTATCTCTAAGTTTTGCGCTCCGGCCAAAAACATCTTTGCAACCATCCTCGCATCGATTGTATTCATTCCCACTTCTTAATCCTCCTTAATCAATCACTCGAACACCTTCGACAAAGATGTTAATTTGTTCTATCTCCAATCCCGTGAATTTCTCGACTTTGTATTTTACATTACTAATTAAATTGTCAGAAACTGCAAGGATGCTGACTCCGTAAGATACAATAACATGAAAATCCAGCACAAGCCTGTTATCCAAAACCGTTACAGAAATTCCTCTTGTTACACTTTCTTTTTTTAATAGTTTAACAAGACCATCCTTTACATGCACCGCTGCCATGCCAACAATGCCAAAACACTCTGTTGCCACAGAACCAGCATATTGGGCAATGACTTCTGGGTCTATTAATATATTTCCCAATTGGGTATTCATACGTCCTTTCATAGATATACCTCCGTTCCTCCATTCACATAAAGGCATCTTGCAAAACAGGTTGCCTATTGTTCATCCTAATTATTATACCTTGTTTTTCTTGAAAATCAAATCATTATTTTGAAATTAAACTCTTTTTATATTATCCCTTGCATTATTTGATAATTTCTGCTAGAATACAAATGTTGTAAGCTTGCATTTGACAGCTATTTCAAGGACGAGGAGGTGCAATCATGGCAAAATGTGATATTTGTGGAAAAGGCGTTCTTTTTGGTAATAACGTAAGTCATTCGAATAGAAAATCCAACCGAGTTTTCAAACCAAATATAAAACAGGTGAAATGTAAAGTAAATGGAGCTAAAAAAAGGCTGCACGTATGTACAAACTGTTTAAAGTCCAACCGTGTAGAGCGGGCTTAAAACTTCCCGTTTTTGCAAAGGGATAAAAGGGTTATCTCCTACAGATAACCCTTTTTAATTTTCTAAACCAAATGCTTTCTTTAAAACAGCGTATTCTTTATTAATTTTTTGAATAGCGTCTGTATCTCCATCAGGGTTGTCTGGGTGAAAAATCTTCATCAATTCTCTATATCTTTTTTTCAAGGAGGCATCGCTGCTCACCCCTCTAAAAAATACGGCATAATTGACAGACTTGTCCATACCTCCTGAAATACCCTTTTGTCTCGCCTTTTCTGATTCTAAATATTGCCTGTCCCTCTCCAGCTTCTGCCTGTCTGCATGAAGAACGTGGAAACCTCTTTGTAAAACTTTCCATTGCTTTTCAAATAATTCTTTTTGACGATTAAGCTGTTTTTCCTGAAAAACTTGCCGGTCATGTTGCTCTTCTAACTGTCTAACAATATTTTTCTTTTCTTTTTCAAATCCCTTTTTAATCTCTTCCAATTCCTGTTTCGCCATTTCTATTCGAACACTTTCCCGAAATAGCCAAAGCTTTAGTTCAGACATTTGTTGTTGTGTTGCCCCTTCTAAATCGAACATATTCATCCCGCCCTAATTAAATCTCCTTCTTCCTAAAAGAAGTCTTTCCTAATCATCCATTTATTATTCTCTTAGTTCCTATAGTTTCTAAGTATTTTACATCAGGATTTTAATCACAGTACAAATTATAGCCTAGAAGCATTAAAAATCCAATAATAACAATTCCTGTAAAAGAATGGCGCATAAACAACATAAGGACCATTCCCAGCGCTATACAAAAAAGAATCAGTCCAATGGTTTTTCGGGTTTTCACACTGGCTCACCTCTAGAATTCATGTTCCCATTGTTATTCTATGCAGTGATTCATAAATTGTTCCTTTTCTTTTACTGTTTTTCTTCTTCCTCATCAAAAGCAGCTTTGGCAGCATCCTGATCGCTTATTGTTTCCTTTTCTTTCTTTCTTGTAAATTTGTCAACGAATTCTGGTACCATATCTAAAATTTTTGTCATACTGTCTTGATTTTTAATATTTACAAGACGAGTTGTCCCATTTTGGATGACTAATACAGCGCTGGGAGTCATTTTTCCACTCATCCCACCACCACCGCTGTTTTTCTTTTCCCCATTAAAGGCTCCTGCGCCAACGCCAAACGTAACGTCTACTAAAGGCAGTATAATGGTATCTCCTACTTGTTTTGCCTCTCCTATGACGGTTTTTGTGCTGATTACACTATCCATTCCTCTCAAAAGGGACTCCACCACTCCGTTAAACTGATCTGCCATTATGCTTCCTCCTTTTTCAATGCTTTCATTAATTGCTTTAACTCTCTGTTAAAATAGAGTTTTAATCCGATTCGTAAAAGAACAACCGTTCTTATTCTCCCAGCTAGGAGTATTTCTCCCTCAAAAACCCTTTGTTCAAACTCTGGGATTATTTTTATTTTTTCTCCATAAAGGGGATATAAAACGCCTAGGATGGAGAGAATACGTCCCGTCCATGCAGGATCTTCCATACCGATTCTAAGAAAACCTTTACATTTTCTAGGCATTATATGGCCTATCCCTTTTTTCACCTGCCCTAAGCAGTTGTTTATGATTTGTATATTTTTTTCATCAGAAAATATTCCCGTATAATATTCCCACTGATCTTTTATGGCTTTTATTCTATCACACAATGTAGAAAATGTGTATCCTATCTTTTTAAAGAACTGGAAAAAATTTTGTATAAATGTATCCATCATTTTGCCTATTTTCTTAAAAATAAGGATAATGGAACATTTTTTCTTTTTTTTATGTCCCATGTCCTTAGCATCTGGATCAAAATCATGAATGAGGGGAATTTCTTCCTCTTTTTTTTCCATATGGGATGAATGGGTTTCCTCTTCCTTTTCTTCTGTCTTTTCGTTGTCAAATTCCTTTTTTGATTCTTCCTCTTCTTTTATGGAAGAAAGAGAATCTTGTTCAACGGGAATCTCCTTTTCTTCTTTTTTTTCACTTTTTCTTTTCTTTTTTTTCCCAGAAATTTTAAATGGAATACCAAATAGTAAAAGCTCCATCTTTTTTCTAGTGCTTTTATATTCAAGACGAAAACAAAGGATGTAAAAAAGCCATGAGATGAGAATTTTCCCTTCCACTTCCTCTCCCTTTATTCCCTTTATTCGATATTTCACTGGAACAAAAAGAGCTAACAAAAGAAAAAGGAAAAGCAATATAAAGAGACATAGGAGGAGAACCCCAAGTATTTTTAGTATTGTCAAAATAATATGTAGCATA
The DNA here is from genome assembly GCA_910589265.1 of uncultured Lachnospiraceae bacterium. Taxonomy (GTDB): domain Bacteria; phylum Bacillota; class Clostridia; order Lachnospirales; family Lachnospiraceae; genus MGBC165282. Next base: position 70,140 of record CAJUTQ010000094.1, on the reverse strand, counting down.
TTCTCACCTAAACGAAATTTCTTTTCCTTTTTCTTTCAACAAATAATTTTTCACATCAAATCCCCCTGTTTTTTCGTATACTTCTTTTATAATGTCTACGGCAACATTTGTTGCCTCGTCATAGCCTTTTGCAATACCTATAATAAATGGAGGATATTTTTTATAGTATTTTTGCTGTAATAGACTGTTGTGATATATTTCCAATAGTCCCTGCCCTTCTGGGAGGGCAAGGACGAAAATGCCAATCTGTCCTACACGGTGTTTCAATTTCCAGACAATTTTTTTCCAATGTTTCTTTGTTCCTTCACCAAGATAAAGCTTTCTATAAAATTTCATGGGTCAATGCTCCCCCAATTTCTTCTCCAATGCTAAGACAACCTGTTCCAATACTTTTATCCTTGCATAATATTTATTGTTTCCTTCCACAACAATCCATGGCGCATAGACAGTGGATGTTTTTAAAAGCATTTCATCTACAGCTTGGTGGTATAAATCCCACTTTTCCCTGTTTCTCCAATCTTCTTCTGTAATTTTCCATTGTTTTTCTGGATTTTTCATCCTTTCCAAAAATCGTTTTTCCTGTTCTTCTTTATCAATATGGAGCCAAAATTTTAATAAAACAGTCCCATGGTTTACGAGCTGCTTTTCCAATTCATTGATTTCTTTATAAGCTCTCATCCACTCTTCCATTTTGCAGAATCCTTCCACTCTTTCCACCATGACTCTCCCATACCAGCTACGGTCAAAAATAGCAATGTGTCCATTCTTTGGAATATGTTCCCAAAAACGCCACAAATAATGATGGGATTTTTCCCAATCGTTCGGTGCACTGATGGGATTTACCTGATAACCTCTAGGATCCATTCCCTCTGTAAGGCGTTTGATAGCTCCTCCTTTTCCAGCTGCATCCCAGCCTTCAAACAAAATGACTACTGGAACTCGTTGGGAATATAAGCGTCCATGGAGGAAAGAAATTTTTTCTCTCAGGATTTTTAATTTTTCTTTATACTTGTCCTTATTCATTGATTTAGTCAGATCCACTTGATCCAATATACTGGATTTTAAATCATCTTTTGAAAATAGGCTGTTTATAGATGGAACCCCCATATTTTTCCTTTTCTCAATCGATCTTTGAAAATATTCTACCACAGATGTCATTATTTTAATAGTGGCATATTCTCTTTGATTCCCTTCAATCATTGTCCAAGGGGCCCACTGGGAATCTGTAAGCTGAATGGCTTCTTCACTCATTTTTAAATATTTCTCATAATGTTTATTTCTCTTTAAATCTTGTTCAGATACAGTAAAAGCTTTGTCTTTTCTATCCAAAAGGGCTGACAGTCTTTTTCTTTGTTCTTCTTGTGACAGACAAAGAAATAATTTAATAAACAGTGTTCCATCATCGGTTAATTGCTTTTCGAAGGAATTAATTTCCTGGTAAGCATATTCTAAACGGGCTTTAGACGTTATTTTATCAAATCTATCAGACAACACTGTTCTATACCAGCTTCTATCAAAGAGGGAAATTTTCCCTTGTTCTGGTATTTTTGTCCAAAATCGCCAGAGAAAGGGTCTCATTTGTTCCTCCTCAGACTCTCCTTTAATGGCATGGACAGAAAATCCCCTAGGGTCAAGGGGCTGTATAAGCCTGTTCATGAGTATACCCTTTTCCCCTCCTTGTAATCCTTCAAACACAATAATGACTGGAATTTTCTCTTCTCTCAACGCTCTTTGCAAGCTTGCAAGCTTTGTTGAAAGAAATTCCAGCCTCTTCTTATATTCTTTTTTATCCAGCTTTTTGGTCAAATCTAGCTTTTCTAACATTCTCACCCTTCTTTCTATCACTCTTTTGCCCTTTGCTTTTCCAAATGGAAAAAAATAAGGGCGCTGCGCACTGCGAGCCCCCTTCTATGTGAACCAAAGAGTCCGATCTCAAAAAGAACTCTAAAAATATTTCCGGTTTCCCCAAAGATTGCTTTTTTTTAATTCCAAAAATTCTCCATAAGCTTTGTCTAAAATTTGCTTTTCATTAGAAAATTTTAGAAGGTGAAATGCTTCATGGAATTTATAATAGCCAGAATCCGTAAAATACTCTTCACGTTGTGGTTTACTGTAATAACTGTCTGACATCATTAGATACCAATGTACTTCTTTTTCTACTGTATCCTCTGAAATATTAAAGGAGTACTGACTTTTTCCAATATATTTAATAATGGATGCATTTACTCCCGTTTCCTCTAATACTTCCCTTGCTGCTGTCTCTTTAAATTCCTCCCCATGCTCTACAGTACCTTTTGGCAAAACCCATCCCTCGTATTTATTTTTATAATTTTTATATAAGAGCAAGATCTTGCCTCGAAATATTACCACACCGCCACAGCTTATTGCTTCAATCATTGCAATCCCTCCTGTCCTGGTGTGTCTCAAGAATTGCAAATATTATAACATTAATTCAAGTATGCGTCAAATAATCTCTTTGCAACAGGAACAGCATAATCTCCTCCAGATCCTGCCTTTTCAATAATAACCGTCACAGCAATTTGTGGGTCTTGTGCTGGAGCAAAGCCTGTAAACCAAGCATGGCTTTCCCCTTTTTCTTTGTTGCTGTACTCAGCGGATCCTGTTTTCCCAACAGATGTATAAAGGGCATCTTTCAGTTTTGTCCCTGTCCCTGTTTCTACAACTTCTGCCATAAGCTTTTTTAAGGCTTCTGCCTCTTCCTTATCCATTACCTGTCCCATGCTCTCTGGAGAATAGGTTTTTATGACACTTCCTTTATATGTTTGAACATGATCCATAAGGTACGGCTTCATCATTTTTCCTTCATTGGCCACTGCCGAAGTAATCATAGCCATATGGATAGGAGTCATTAAGGTTGTGCCTTGTCCAATGGATGCCTGTATTAACTGAGCATCTGTTGTCTCATTGTTTAAAGAAATCTGGCTTGGATTACTGGCAAAGGGCAGTCCTAAATCTTGATTAAAGAACAATGTTTCTAATGTTCCTAAAAAGGAAACCCGATCCAAAGACAAACCCATATGGGCAAAGGAAGAGTTACAAGATTTAGCAAAAGCTTTTGTTAAATCTACATCCCCATGGGCCTGTCCCCTATAGCAGCGGATTCCATTCCCTCCTTGAATAAATTGTCCTGTGCAAAGATAATGTTCATTTAAATAAGAAGAGGGATTTTCTCTTATATATTCCAAAGCAGTAATCATTTTAAAAGTGGAACCAGGAGGATAAAGTCCTTGGGTGCAACGGTTTACGAATACTCCATCCTCAGAACTTTTTGTTAGCTCCTCCCATTGGCTGTCTATTTGATTTGGATCAAAGTCTGGCTTTGAAACCATTGCAAGGATTTTCCCTGTTTTGGGTTCCATAGCAATGATGGCTCCTTGATAAATGCCTAGGGAATCGTATGCAATCTGCTGTAATTCCATGTCCAAGGTGCTAACCACATTATCCCCTATATTTTTTTTCTCATTCATACTATTTTTTACTTGTTCCCCTACAAAGGTGTTGGAAGTTAGAAGAGTGAAATTAGCATTCCCTTCCAGACCCATTTTCCCTTTTACAGAATATCCTACTGCATGGGCAAATAATTGGGCATATGGATACCTTCTCACTTCCTTTCCATCTGCCTCTATGATTGTTTCTGCCAATATATGTCCATCCTTTGATAAAATTTTTCCTCTCACTACTTTATTTGCAAGAAGTTCCTGTCTTGTATTATAAGGACTATTCATTACTTCTCCACTTTTTGCGTAGACGAAATAAACAAAGTAACCCATCATTGAAATAAAAAGAAAGACAAACAAATAGGTCACAAGAACAATCTCTATATTTTTCTGTTTCTTTTTTTTTCTTTTCAATAGCTATCCCTCATTTTTTCTCATAATATATAAGCCTTGTATAATAGCGAACATAATGAATGTTGTGAGAACAGAAGTGCCCCCATAGCTTACAAGTGGCAAAGTTACCCCTGTCAATGGAATAAATTTAATGACTCCTCCTATTGTTAAAAACACTTGAAACCCGTAGACAATACCCAAGCCAAGGGCTACTAATTGATAAAATCTGTTTCGAATTTGCATGGCTATGTTCATAAACATGACAAAACAGCTTATACAGATTAAAATAAGACAGAGAGAAAAAAAGCATCCCAGTTCTTCTGAAATAGCAGAAAATATAAAGTCTGCCTCAACAACAGGAATTTTATTAGGAGCCCCTTCATAAAGCCCCATTCCAAACCAGCCTCCTGTGCCAATGGCAAACAAAGACTGGGTAATCTGGTAACCTTGATTCTCAATAACACTAAAAGGATCCTTCCATGCAATAATTCTTGTACGTACATGGGCAAATAAAGAATATCCTAAAACGGAAGCGCCCACTCCTGCAGCCAATCCTCCTAGGAGATAGAAAAAATTTCTAGATGCCACATAAAGCATCATAATATAGGTTACACTGAAAATTAAAGCACTCCCTAAATCCTTTGACAACACTAAAATAATAATATGAATAGAGGCCACAATGGAAACTAAAAGAACTTGCAAAAGCTCTGTAGATTTACTAAGCATTCCCGCTACAAAAAAGACAAATATAATTTTTACAAATTCTGAAGGCTGGAACGTATAGCCTGCGATTGTATAAGAAAGCTTGGAGCCGTTGGTTATGCTTCCAAGAAACATGACAACCCCTAAGGCAGCAATACCCAACCCTCCATAAACCCATGTTAATTTTTTAAACCATTTCCACCTGCTAATAAAAAAGGGAATAAATATGGTGAGCATAACGGATAAAATAACAATTTTAAACTGTTTCACAGAACGTTCAAAAGAAAGTCTTGTAAGCATAATAAAGCTAATACTTAAGAGCATACACATATTATTCACAATCAAACGGTTTGCCAAAGGATAAATAATACGATATAATACAAGAATGGCCAACAATATGATTTGCTGCGCTCCAAAGAAAATGAGAATTTCCCTTTCCTGAGTATGGACGCAAATAACAGCAAAAGCAAGAAATAAAAGAAGAAACATAAATATATTTTGTAAAATATATGTTCCCTTCCTTTTTTCTTCACTGGCATGACGAAATACATAAAAGCATTGAAAGGTATAAATAGCCATGAGCAAGACGATGATATATTTTGACACCTGGGAAATGAAACCAATCATTACTGTACACCTCTTCTAAAATGTCCCTTCGTATAGGATATAACAGGACAGGAAGTTTCCTTCCCTTTTTGTCCAAATTCTTTATAATAACGGACTATTTCTAAAACTTCTTTCACCGATTCCATTGTCATTTGAAGACGAATACTTTTAGGTGAAAGTTTTTTTATATCCTTCCACTCTCCATGAAGGGACAAGGGAACGCTATTATAAATGACATTATAACAAAAGAGACAGTGATTTTGCACTAAAAATTTTTTATGCATTCTATCTGTAAGAAAAAGTTCTTCCTGGACTTTTGTACATTTTCCCAAAGACTTATGGACACATTGGGCGGAAATCATAAGAGGTACATAGCCATAAACAACCATCTCACTATTCTCTACTCCCCGTTCCATACATTCTTTGAAATTCAATTCGAAAGGTACTGTATCATAAGCCATTCCTTCCTTTTTCCACCAATTTGAGGAAAGGTGATTATAAGAGTACAAATTGTGATCAGCTACTTTTTCCTTTTTGTATCCCATATCTTTTAACCATTGGATTTCCTCATAATTTTTTACAATCATTCCGTCAAAATCCATTGAAAATAAATATGCATAGTCCTTTTCTAACATATCCTTTGTATCTTTTCGAAAAATAGATGGTAGGACAAAATATACCTTTTTTTCTCTTTGGTGGATTCTGTCCACCTGGATACTCATCCATTTTTCCCCTTTTTGAAGTAAAAAATCTCCTTCTAAATAAAGTCCATGGATCCCCTCTTCCTCTATAAGAGCTTTTAGATGCTCTTCCTTCCTTAATTGAATATGAATAGGTATTGTCCTATTTCCAAAAGTCTTTCTTCTTTTCTCTTTTTCCTCTTTTTTATAGATCTCCTTTGCTTTTCTAAAATAGCAAGAGAGCGCCTTTTCCTCTAGAAGAGAAAAAGCCTGACGTCTTAAGGCATTTAAACTTTTTAGAGAAAAAAAGCTTCTGTTCTCCAGGCTGATTTCCAAAGTCTCAAAGAAATAAGGGGTTCCTCCTGTTTTTTCCAGCTGCCTTCTTACACCTTCCTTATCTACAGGATGATTTTTTGCCTCTTCCACAAAGTCGCCCTTTGCACAAACTTCTATTTCTCCTAGTTGGACTTTTAATTCCATATGGTGGAAATGTTTTCCTAAAAACCAACCTTTCACCCCCTGTTTTTCCTCTTCTTTCTTCCATTCCTCCTGTACTTTTTGAAAACTATTTTCCTTATCTGTTGTATACCCTGGAGAAGTTAGTGTAACCATTTCCCTTCCGTTTCTCTCCATATAATATCCAGTGCTTAAACCACTTCTTGTATAAAGATTTAAAAGAAGGTCTCTGTCCTTTTTTTCGACTCTATAATGTTCATCCCCTTGTTCTAAATATTTGTCCAAATAATGTCGATATATTTTTGTTACTCCATAAGTATATTCTGGCTTTTTCATCCGCCCTTCCATTTTTAAGGAAGAAACCCCTGCCTGAATAAACTGGGGCAGCAAGTCAATGGTACAAATATCTTTTAAACTTAATATATATTTTTCTTCTTTACCATTGATTGTTTTTCCTTTTTTTTCCACATCAAAGGGCAGACGGCATGTCTGAGCGCATCTGCCTCTGTTGCCGCTTCTTCCCCCTATCATGCCAGACATAAGGCATTGTCCAGAATAAGAATAGCAAAGAGCCCCATGGATAAAGCTTTCAATTTCAATAGGAACTTGCTCATGGATTTCTTTTATTTCCCAAAGAGATATTTCCCTTGAGGTAACCATTCTCTTTGCCCCTAGCTCTTTCATATACTTGGCTCCTTCCACTCCTGTCAGAGTCATCTGGGTGCTGCAATGAATAGAAAGATCAGGGAATCGTTCCCGAATGTGTATAAGGACTCCTATATCTTGTACAATGACAGCATCTAAACCTCGTTCATAAAATGGAGTCAAAAAGCTATCCAGCATATCCAGTTCTCTATCTTTTATCAAGGTATTGACTGTTAAATAGAGCTTTTTTCCTGTTAAATGGGCCAAGTCGATAGCTTTTATCAGTTGTTCTGTCGTGAAATTTTGGGCATTGGCTCTGGCTCCAAAAAGATCTCCTCCAGCATATACTCCGTCTGCCCCTGCCTTTAAGGCAGCCAAAAATCCTTCATAAGATCCAGCTGGGGCAAGAAGCTCTATTTGTTTCTTTTCCATGTGAATTTCTACCTTCCTTTCAACATATATAAAATGGAAAAGGCTGTCTTATGGACAGCCTAAGGATGGCGCAAAAGGAAAATGGCTGCTAAAGCAGCTGTGCTCTTGTACGGGTGTGGCTACACTTTTTTATTGTTATTCAGGCAGTTTCTCCTTTTCTTTGGATTTGTTTTTCTCTGTCTCTTCCTCCAACTGGGTTAATTTTTTCTGAGCGCTGTGTATTTCTGTCTGAATCCCTTTCATTGCTTTTTCTCTGCTTTCCATTTTTATTTGCATTGCAATAAGTTCATGCTTTAAATCATAAATCTCTTTTTCCTTTTTTTCCACTTCTTCCTTTAAAAGCTCTACTTGTTTTTTTGCCTTAAAATAGTCGTCGGCAATATTTAACTGAATAAGCACGTTCTGGGTATCCATAGGCTGACGGGTGAACGTGCCCATCTTACTATATTCCTCCATTTTGCCATTAATGTATGAGGCAACCTTTTGCAAATATTCTTCACTTTCGTTTCCACTTAAAGTAAAGGCTTTTCCTCCAATCACTACTTCTGTGTCCACTTTAGAAGCCATGATATTCCACTCCTATCTATTTATCCACTCATAATCTCATAGCTATTATAGCAAAATTTCAGATTTTCACAACTATGATTCCCTTTATACCCCTTTTTCTTCATAATAGGAAAGAATTTCTTCTGGGTTTTTGTCAGGTTTTACTTTTTCATATACTTTCTCAATCATTCCTGTCTCATCAATAAGGTAAGTAGACCGGACAATACCCATTCCTATTTTACCATAGAGCTTTTTTTCTTTCCATACGTCATAAGCTTTTATCGCTTCCAAGTTAGGATCGGATAAAAGAAGAAAAGGGAGCTCATATTTCGTTGCAAATTTCTCATGGGATGCTGGACTATCTTTGCTAATTCCAATGACAATAATGCCTTTTTCTTCAAACTGCCCAAAGATAGAGGCAAAAGCGCAAGCTTGTTTTGTACAGCCAGGAGTATTATCCTTTGGGTAAAAATAAACAATTACTTTCTTTCCAAGAAAGTCGGAAAGTTTTATTATTTTTTTGTCTTTTCCTTCCAATGCAAAATCTGGGGCTTTGGTTCCTTCGTTTAACATTTCTTTATCACTCCTTTTTTAAAGTAACCGGCCAAGATGACGATATGTATGTTCTGTGACAACCCGTCCCCTTGGCGTCCGGTTAATAAATCCATTTTTTATTAAATAAGGTTCATACACGTCTTCAATAGTTCCTGAGTCTTCTCCGATAGCTGCAGCTAAAGTTTCTAATCCTACAGGACCTCCTGAAAACTTCTCAATAATTGTAACAAGGATATGCCGATCTACTCGATCAAGTCCGCATTTATCTACATCTAACATATCTAAGGCATTTTGAGCCACTTTTTCTGTGATAATTCCATCGTACTGAACCTGAGCAAAATCCCTGACTCTTTTTAACAAACGGTTAGCCAGCCTTGGAGTTCCCCTGCTTCTCCTTGCAAGTTCTTTCGCTCCTTCTTCTTCTATTTCCACTCCTAAAATTTTTGCCGAATGGATGACAATTTCCTTTAACTCTTCGATTGTGTAAAATTCCAGTTTATGAATAACACCAAATCGATCTCTTAAAGGGGCGGTCAAAAGTCCTGCCCTTGTGGTTGCCCCTACTAAGGTAAATTTGGGCAGTTCAAGACGTATGGATCTGGCTGCTGCTCCTTTTCCAATGAGAATGTCAATGGCATAGTCTTCCATAGCAGGATAAAGTACTTCCTCTACCTGTCGATTCAGCCTGTGGATTTCATCGACAAAAAGGACATCTCCTTCCTGAAGATTATTTAAAATAGCAGCCATTTCTCCCGGCTTTTCTATAGCAGGTCCAGAACTGATTTTCATGTTCACGCCCATCTCATTAGCTATAATTCCAGCAAGAGTCGTCTTTCCAAGTCCAGGAGGTCCATAGAACAGTACATGATCTAAGGAGTCTTGTCTTTGTTTTGCAGCTTCTATATAAATATTTAAGGTTGTTTTTGCCTTTTCCTGACCAATATACTCTGTCAAGCGCAAAGGACGAAGACTTCCTTCAATTCTTCCATCTTCCTCTGTCACATTAGTCTCAATCACCCGTCTTTGCATGACTTATCCTCTTAAAAATTCATCTGTTTTAAAGCTGCCTTTAATATTGCATCAGCGCTCATTGTTTCCTTTTCCTTTACTTTTTGCACTGCTTTTATCGCCTCGCTTTGGGAATAACCTAGGGTTATTAATGCTTGTGCCGCCTCATTGGAAGCTCCTTCTCCTTCTTTTAAGAACCCAGGAAATTCCTCCTTAGTGTCCCTTATGGATATTTTATCTTTCAAGTCAAAAATAAGACGCTGAGCAGTCTTCGCCCCAATTCCCGGCGCTTTTGAAATAGCTTTTACATCCTCTGACAAAATGGCAAGGCGTAAATCATCTGTTGTCATTCCTTCTAAAATTCCTAAAGCTCCCTTTGGTCCAATTCCATTTACTCCAATTAATTGTTTATAAAAATCTAGATCGTCCTTTGTCAAAAATCCATAAAGACGCATGGCATCCTCTCGAATATGAAAATACGTATAAAGTTTTGCCTCACTCCCCACTTTTGGAAGAGCTGCCATTGTCTTCTTAGAAATCCAAACTTCATATCCAACGCCTTGAACATCTATCACAGCCATCTGTTCTGTCAACTCTGCAATTTCCCCTCTCAGAAATCCTATCATTACCCCTCTCCTTTGATCATTTTTCTATTCAGTGAGAAATTCTTATAGATATTTGTCTAGCCAGGGTCCCGATTAACCATCCAGTTACTGTGCCACTCAAAAGAAGAGCTGGGAGATAAAAACCAATACGATAATTGGACACAACAACCATTGCTGTTAATAACTGCCCTATATTGTGGAAGACTCCTCCAAGAATGCTCACTCCGATTATTCCAAAATCTTGAATTTTTCTTGCCCCTGTCATCACGAAAAGACTAAGAAGAGCTCCTGACAAGCTGTAAAGAATTCCGAAAAAACTCCCAAAAAGAAAGCCTGCCAAAAAAATACGTAAGACGGATACAAGAAGAGCTTCTTTAGGTCCATACCAGTACAAGAGAAGAACCAAAGCAATGTTTGTGAGGCCCAGCTTCATTCCTGGAACTCCAAAGGAAAAGGGAATGAGAGTTTCTACATAAGTAAAAATGAGTGCAAGGGTTACAAATAAACCAAGACAGGCCACTTTATTACCCATAAAAAAATTGTCCTTTTTTTACTATATCATATAAGAACATATGTTTCAAGGTTATTCTCATGTTACACCATCCAATTCCTTTTCTTCTTCACTTACTGCCTCAACGACGATTTTATTTGGAAGGCAGACAATCGTTTCTTTGTTTTTGAAGATTGCTTTTTCTTGCACACATATTTGATCTGGACATCCAGCGCTTTCCATGTATGCCTTCCCTCCTTTTATAACAAGATGGTTTGAAAATCCTGCCTCTCCTTCTATAGTAATGTTTGTATCCTCATTCAATGGATAACTTCCTATCTCTTCTCCACTCACATAAATAAAAATCCTTCCAGCCTCTTCCTTTGTATAAAAAGCACTTATGACATAACCAAAGCAAACAAGAGCTAAGAGAAAAATAAAAAGACTTTTTTCTTTTTTTTTCATTTTTCCATAGACGCCTTTCCAAGTATTTTTTTAAAGTTGGCCAAAAAGAGAAGAATGCAGAAAATTGCAGCGGTAATGTCTGCCAAAGGTTCGGCAAAATAGATTCCCCTTACTTGAAGGAAAAGGGGAAGTATATAGGCAAGGGGAATCAATAGAAATACCTTTCTAAGAAGAGCTATAAAAAGGGAAATTTTTGCCTGACCAAGCCCCATAAACGTTGTCTGACAAGACATTTGAGCCCCAAAAATCCATATGCCGCTTAAAAAAATAGGCAATACATCAGAAACAAGCATAATGAGCTCTTCATCCTTTGTAAAAATCTTTGCAAACATAGCTGGAAACAAAAGAGCGAATAGGCAGCTTAATGTAGTAACTGTACAAATGACTCCTGTCATAATCTGGAATGTCTTCTCTATCCTTTCTCTATTCCCTGCTCCATAATTGTAACTAATTATAGGCTGAATTCCTTGAGATATTCCTTGCACTGGAATAACAACGAGCTGCATGACGCTTTGTAAAATGGTAAGGGCTCCCACATGGAGATCTCCTCCATATTTTTGCAGTTGGCTGTTTAATACTATGCTTATAAAGCTTTCTGTTGACTGCATAATAAAAGGGGATATTCCAAGGGAACTTATATGGGAAAGAACCTTAGGATCTGGCTTTAAATATTTCTTTCGAATACAGATGCCTGATTTTTTAGAAACAAGAAAGCGTAAGATCCAGAAGGCGCTGACAGCTTGGGCTGTGATCGTTGCAAGGGCCGCCCCTTTTACTCCCATATGAAAGAAAAAAATAAAGACAGGGTCCAGAATTATGTTTAACACTGCGCCAATAAGAACCGATCCCATGGCGATTTTTGCATATCCTTGACTGCTAATAAAGGGGTTTAACCCAAGGGACGCCTGAACAAAAATAGTTCCAAGAAGATATACCTTTAAATATTCTTCCCCATAAGAGATTGTATTTACGCTGGCGCCAAACATATAAAGTAATGGCGTCTTAAATAAAGAAAAACCAATAGTCAGACAAAGGGAAAAACAAAAAAGTAAGGTGACTCCATTTCCTAAAATTCTCTCTGCTCCTTCTCTATTTCCTTTGCCTAGTTCTATGGAAGCTAAAGGAGCCCCACCCATTCCCACAAAAGCGCTAAAGGCTGAGATGAGCATAATAATAGGAAGTGAAACCCCAAGACCTGTTAAAGCCAGGGCTCCTTCACCGGGAATATGCCCAATGTACATTCGATCTACCATATTATATAAAACATTGATGAGTTGAGCTGCTACGGAGGGAAGAGCTAAGTGAATAATAAGACGGCCAATGGGCTCTGTCCCCAATTTTTCATCCTGGATGCCTGTCGCCATAAAAATTCCCTTTCTTGCATTTTCTAAGTTCCTTGAGAAAAGAACTTAGAAAATTGTTTATATAATTTTGGATTTTCCTTTTTTAAATTCAAAATCCTTTTATCTTTATTGAGAAAACAATGTGACGTCCTTGCCTTTGCTTTTATAGCCTTCGTCTCTTTATTTTTTACTTCATAGGAAAAGGAAACTTTTATTCCATTGAAGGAGAGAGGCTGAACCCATATGGCAAGAGGTTCCTCAAATGTAACCATGGATTTATAAGTACACTGTACTTCCAATACTGGAATTAGTATTCCTTCCTCCTCCATTTTTTTGTATGGGCAAGCCCATTGGTTCATGGATTCTATTCTTGCTTCTTCCAGCCATCTTATGAAATTGGAATGGTGCACAATTCCCATTTGATCTGTTTCATAATAATAGGCTTTCCGATAGTAAGGCTGTATACATACTTTTTCCATCTTCTCTCCCCTTCTTTACAAATGTCCCCTTTATTTTCTATCATACCTAATTTCATTATAATGGCAAAATCAAGGATTACGTCAAGGATGTTTGATTAATATAATTGACTAAGCCTTCGGCCTTTATAATTTTTTGCATAAATGGAGGAAAAGCCTGTCCTTCATATTGCTTTCCCTTTGTTTTATTGTAAATAATGCCACTGTCAAAGTCCACTTTTATCTCGTCATAATCTTCTATTTCTTTTACTGCCTCTTTACATTCCATAATAGGAAGACCTATATTAATAGAATTTCGATAAAAAATCCGGGCAAAGGTTTCCGCAATAACACAGCTTATGCCTGCAGCCTTAATGGCTATTGGAGCATGTTCTCTAGAAGATCCGCATCCAAAATTTTTCTTTGCTACGATAATATCCCCTTTTTTTACTTTTTGTACAAATTCTTTATCAATATCTTCCATGCAATGGGAGGCCAGCTCCCCTGGATCTGTACTGTTTAAATATCTTGCCGGTATAATGACATCTGTATCTACATTGTCTCCGTATGTAAATGCCCTTCCTTCTGCTTTCATATTTACCTCTATCCCTTTCTGTTGACTTATTTTATTTCATCAGGGCCAGCAATTTTACCTGTCACTGCACTGGCTGCTGCAACAGCTGGACTAGCCAGATATACTTCTGAATCCACATGTCCCATTCGGCCCACAAAATTTCGGTTCGTCGTGGAAACGCAGCGTTCTCCTGCTGCCAGAACACCCATATATCCTCCTAAGCAAGGACCGCAGGTAGGTGTGCTCACAACAGCACCTGCCTCAATAAATGTTTTTAGAAGTCCTTCTTCCATTGCCTGCAAATAAATGGATTGGGTGGCAGGGAAAATAATACAGCGCAGTCCCTTTTTTACCTTTTTACCTTCCATTACTTTGGCAGCTGCTCTTAAATCTTCCAATCTTCCATTTGTGCAAGAGCCAATAACAACCTGATCAATAGGAATATCTTCTGGAATTTGGTCAATGGTTTTTGTATTTTCTGGCAGATGAGGGAAGGCAATGGTAGGCTTAAGACTGGTTAAATCTATAGTATATTCTTTCTCATAAACGGCATCCTCGTCTGCCTCATATGTCTTATATGACTTTTTGGAGTGTTGGGTCATATAGGCAATCGCTTGGTCATCCACTGGAAAAATGCCATTTTTTCCCCCGGCTTCAATAGCCATATTGGCAATAGTAAAGCGGTCATCCATGGATAAATATTGGATTCCATCTCCTGTAAACTCCATGGATTGGTAAAGGGCACCGTCTACTCCAATGGAACCGATAATATGTAAAATAATATCTTTTCCACTAATCCACTTTCCAGGCTTTCCTGTTAAATAAAATTTTATAGCCGAGGGAACTTTAAACCAAGCTTTTCCTGTCGCCATTCCTGCAGCCATGTCTGTACTTCCCACCCCAGTAGAAAAAGCTCCTAAAGCTCCATATGTACATGTGTGAGAATCTGCCCCAATGATGACATCTCCTGCCAAAATTAACCCTTTCTCCGGTAAAAGAGCATGTTCAATACCCATTTCCCCTACTTCAAAATAATGGGTAATATTATGTTTTAAAGCAAATTCCCTGACATATTTACAATTTTCAGCAGATTTAATATCTTTATTAGGCACAAAATGATCGGGCACTAAGGCAATTTTATCTTTATGGAAAACCCCCTTCACTTTCATTTTCTCCATTTCTCGAATAGCAACTGGGGCAGTAATGTCATTTCCCAGCACCAAATCTAAATTTGCTTCAATAAGCTGACCTGCTTCTACTTCCTTTAAGCCTGCACTTTTTGCTAAAATTTTTTGCGTCATTGTCATTCCCACAGTTCATCCTCCTCCTCTTTCTATCCATGATGTCTATATTGATTTTCTTCCACCTATACGTAAAGAAGAATGGGTCTTTTATTATAAAAAAATGCAATAGATATTTATCCGTACAGTATAACATACTTTCTCATTTCTGACTATGTCTTTTTCTCTTTTTTATAACAAGGTAAATTTACGATTTTGTTAAGGATTTTTTAAGATTAGAAACACATAATATTAACAATTATAAGATACAATAAAAATTGGTAAATTATGTATAAAAGATATTATTGGGAGGATTTATAGAATGGATATAGGACAAAAACACTGGAAAATTGCTTTTTTCTGTCTTTTATTCTTGCAATTGTCCTTGGCTGTCTTTTTTGGTACGCAAAAGGAAAGTATGCATAACGACGAATTTTATTCTTATTATTCTACCAATGGTCTTCATGGACTTTCTCTTAAAGATAGGGAATGGAATGACACTGCCCTCCTTTTCCAAGAGTTAATTGTCACTAATGAGGGACGGTTCCACTATGCCAATGTATATAAAAATCAGGAAAAAGATGTTCATCCTCCTCTTTACTATTTTCTTCTCCATACTGTTTGTTCTCTTTTTCCAAACATATACAGCAAATGGTTTGGCCTTGTTATAAATCTTGTATTTTTTATATTAACCTTCTTTCTTTTAGGTCTCCTTTCCTATGAACTAACAAAAGACAAAATCCTTGTCTTTCTTACATGTTTTCTCTATGGATTTAGCCCTGGGACTTTATCAGGCATTGTTTTTATTCGAATGTATATGATGCTTGCCTTCTGGTTCCTCCTGCTATCTTATGTCCATCTTAAAATGTTAAAAAGACGAAACAGTCCTTTTTCTAGGTTTCAACTTTTCTTTCTTTCCTTTGTTATCCTTTGTGGTTGCCTGACCCAATATTATTTTCTCGTATTTTTATTTTTTATTAGTTTTGGGTATAGCCTTTTTCTCTTAAGAGAAAAAAGATGGAAAGAATGGATATTATATGGAATTTCTGTCCTTAGTTCCATTTTCATTGCTTTTTTTCTTTACCCTGCTTCCTTTTCTCATATTTTCACTGATTATAGAGGAAAAGATGTACAAACTGCCTTTTGGGATCAAGATGTTTTTTTGGAACGGCTCCTTTACTTTTTTCAATTAATTAATGAACATTCATTTTATGGAACCCTCATTGGAATTTTCCTTTTTTTCCTTGTTTCTTTTCTCATTCTTAACATTTTCCTGCAAAAAAAGTGGAAATCTATTCTTTCTTCCATTCATCCAGGCTTTTCTATTCTTTTTCTTGGAACTTTAGGCTATTTTCTTATTATTTCCAAGATTACCTTGATGTTAGGAGAAGAATCGAACCGGTATTTTGTTCCTATACTAGGACTTCTATACTTTTTTTTATCCTTTGTTTTTGTCTGGATTTTTAAAAACGTTGATAGTATTTTCTCCACAAAAGGGAAAGGATTAAAAATAGGCATGGCTATTGTTTTCCTTTTTTTTACATCTATTTATTTTTTAGGGTATACCCATGGACATATTCTTTTTCTATATCCAGAACAAAAAGAGCAGATTGCCTTTGCCAAGAAACACAGAGAATCGGACGTTATTGTACTTTCTCATAATTACTGGATTTGGAACAATTTGAATGAGATTATTCAATATAAAGAAATTTTTTATGTACAAGACGATAATATGAGCCCTCTTATAGACGAGAGAATTCAAAAAAGTTCCTATCTTATTGCTTATGTAAATAATATGGAAGAAGAAAAGACAGAGCCTTATCTTACATTTTTAAAGGAGAATACAGGGATGGATTCCTATGAACTTTTATATAAAACAAGATTTTATGATGTATATTCCTTTCAAAGATAAATACTGCCCTTTTAGGGCAGCACAAAGGAGCATACTCTCCATTGATGATATACTTCTTTGCGGCTCTTATACACTTTTCCTGCCATTTTTCTCATTATCTGTATTCTCTATTCTCCTGTGCAATTCATATCATTTAGCCCACAAGTCTTTTCTTTATCATCTCCCATACAATTCATATCATTCAACCCACATGTTTTATCGTGGCTGTTGGATAGACAATTCATATCATTTAATCCACAGGTTCTGTCATTATCTGTAATACCATTCATATTTGTCATTCCCAATCCTTTTTTCATCGTTATGCCTCCTTACATTCTACATTTTTTGTCGCTACTATATCTACCCCAGTATTTGCCACATTTGTAATAATAATATCCCCAATGTGCACTGGTGCATTTACCTCCACACCTTTTAAAGCTCTTACACATTCAAAAATCTTTCCTTTTGGAATATCTTCTTTTGTTTTTACAGACACTACATCCCCCCTTCCTCCAATAACCTTTACCGTTGAAGTCACAATTCTCATAGGATTAGTAACTTCATTACGTGCATATACATCTCCTCTTTTACAAGTATTACCAGTCACCTTTTCCACTGTGTTCTCTTTCATTAAAACAGTCAGAGAACAGCCTATAGGGCAGCAAATACATATCAAATTTCTCTCTTCCATTTCTCTATACCTCCTCAACTTTTACTGTAATTGTCTTTAAATTAGGGTAATGAAGAAGCTGTTCTTTTGTCAGCTTCAATTCTTCCATCTCCCCAGGAGCAAGGATAGAACGCTTTTTGTGAATAACTCTCTCATTGTTAAAGTATGCACTGATATAGCAGTTTTTATATATACCATCAACCCGAAAACGTACCATGAGATTTTCGTCCATACGATCCACATGAATGGATCCTGGAACAGTATAGCGAATGCCTTCCTTAGCATTCAAAGGTATTTTTTCCCCTGTACTTTTTCTTGCATTCCCCATTTTTACATAGAGAGCGGCATTTTTTCCCGCCGTGGCAGCTTCTTGTGAAACGAAGTCTACGAGATCATGGACATGGAGCACATTTCCACAAGCGAATACCCCCTCAATATTTGTCTCAAGTATTTCATTTACTTCTGGCCCCATTGTAACTGGATTCATTTCTACACCCATTGCATTTGAAATCTCATTCTCTGGAATCAATCCAACGGAAAGAAGCAACGTATCACAAGAATAAAACTCTTCTGTTAAAGGAATGGGGTTTCCTTTTTCATCAACCTCTGCCAGAACAACGCCTTCCAACCTTTTTTTCCCTTTGATATCCACAACCGTATGGCTTAATTTTAAAGGAATTCCATAATCATCTAAACATTGTACTATATTTCTTTTCAGCCCTCCAGAGTATGGCATTCGTTCTGCAACAACTTTTACTTTTGCACCTTCAAAGGTCATCCTTCGCGCCATAATAAGGCCAATATCGCCAGAACCAAGAATGACTACTTCTCTTCCTGGCAAATAACCTTCCATATTTACTAATCTCTGTGCTGTTCCAGCAGAAAAAATACCTGCTGGACGGTATCCCGGAATATTTAGAGCACCTCTGGCCCTCTCTCTGCACCCCATAGCAAGAACGACTGCTTTTGCCTGCATTTCAAATAATCCCTCTTCATGGTTCATAGCTGTTACTACTTTTTTAGGGCTAATATTCATAACCATGGTGTTCAGTTTATATTCTATATTCTCTTCGTATACCTGTTGAATAAATTTTTCTGCATATTCTGGTCCTGTCAACTCTTCTTTAAAAGTATGGAGTCCAAAACCATTGTGTATACACTGATTTAAAATGCCCCCAAGCTCCTTGTCCCGTTCTAATAGGAGGACCCTTTCTATGCCATTCTTTTTTGCTGAAACAGCTGCTGCAAGCCCAGCAGGTCCTCCGCCAATTATTACAATATCATATTCCTTCATTTTGATGCCTCCCTCTATAATGTATCTTTATTTGTTCCAACAACCAATTTAGAATCTTTTCCTGATTTTGTAATATCAAATATACTTATGTTACGCTCACGGGCAAGAATCTCCATTGTTCTTGGAGAACAGAAACCGGCCTGGCATCGACCATAACCTACTCTTGTCCTCCGTTTTATGCCATCTAAAGACTTTGCACCAAGAGGCCGCCTAATTGCATCTATAACTTCACCTTCTGTAACCATCTCACACCGGCAGATAATGTCTCCATATGCAGGATTTTCTTTTATTAGGGCGATACGCTCTTCTTTTGATAAAGTATTGGGGGACAGAATCCCTTTTCTTTTGGCAATAAAATCCCTTTTCTTTTCTAATCCCATGTTTTCTTTTATAATTGAAACAACCATCTCACCAATTGCAGGGCAGCTTGTCAGTCCAGGAGATTCAATGCCTGCACAGTCTATGAACCCTTTTGCATCTTCTGGTTCACCAATAATAAATTCATGTCCATCTTCGTGTGCCCGAAGTCCCGCAAAAGAAGTAATAACCTGGTTTATAGGTAGATTTTTTACAATCATGTTTGCCTTGCTGAGTACTTGATCCAAACCTTCTTTTGTAGTATTGGTACCTTCTTTTTCATCAATATCAATTGCTGTAGGTCCTAAAATTAAGTTGCCATGGACTGTGGGGGACACCAAAACCCCTTTTCCATATTTTCCTGGAAGGGCGAAAATCGTTTTACTTACATGGTTCCCTGCACTTTTATCTAACAGACAGTACTCTCCCTTTCGAGCAGTGATGTGAATCTTGTTTTCACTTACCATATTATGGAATTTATCAGCATATACACCTGCTGCATTGACTACATATTTTGCTGTGTACCCTCCTGTATTTGTCTGAAGCTCAAACCCTTCATCCCTTTTTTTGATTTGGAAAACTTCTGTATGAAACTTAAACGAAACACCATTTACATAAGCATTCTCTGCAAGGGCAATATTTAATTGAAAAGGACATACAATGCCCACAGATGGAGAATATAATGCTCCATAGACATTATGAGAAATATTGGGCTCCATGAAAAGAACTTCTTCTTTATTTAAAATCTGAAGATCTTTCACTCCATTTGCAATCCCTCTATCATATAAAACTTTTAGATTAGGCATATCTCTCTCATTTAGGCAAAGCACCAGTGATCCATTTCGTTTAAATGGAAAATCTAGATCCTTTGATAGCTGTTCCATCATCTCATTTCCTCGTACATTTAATTTTGATATGAGTGAACCTGGTTTGGCGTCATAACCTCCGTGAACAATCCCACTATTTGCCTTTGATGTACCACTGCATACATCCTCTTCTTTTTCCAACACACAAACCTTTATTTTGTAACGGGATAATTCTCTTGCACAAGCGCAACCTGAGACTCCTCCTCCAATGATAATGACATCATAATCAAACATGTTTTTTCTCCTTTTTCCATATATTCTAAATAATGTAAAAGAGCCTAGCAAATAAGCCCCTAAATACATGGGGATATTACTAAGCTCTTCTCTCATGCATTCCCCTATGCAAATAGCCTACCAAGGAATTGCTCCATAAAGTAGTACTGCTGCCATAGCGCCAAGGAGGGGACCAAGGAATGGTACAATTGCATATCCCCAATTGGAGCTGCCTTTCCCTTTTATGGGCAATAACCCATGGGCAATACGTGGACCAATATCTCTTGCTGGATTCAGGGCATATCCTGTCAATCCTCCAAGAGACATGCCAATAGATACAATAATACCAAATACAATAAATTTATCAAGTCCTGGTGATAATCCAGGTACATGAGCAATCCCTTTAATTGCAAATACAAGCACAAATGTTCCAATAGCTTCACTTAATATATTAAGGGGCATATTAGGAACAGAAGGCCCTGTGGAAAAAACTCCAAGTTTTGTTCCTGGATCTTCTGTGGCGTCAAATTGCTCTTTAAACAATATGTATACAAGACAAGCTCCTACAAATGCACCTGCAAACTGGGCAAGGATATATCCTGTTACAAGGGACCAGTCAAAGCTTCCATCAATAGCAAGGGCAATGGTCAATGCAGGATTGAAGGATGCGCCAGAAGCGACTCCAAAGATACATGCAGGAATCATTACAGCAAGCCCCCATGCTAATGTAATCTGAACCGATCCTGCTCCTTTCATACCTGATTTGTTCAATGTCACGTTAGCAACAACACCGTCTCCTAAAAGAATAAGCATCATCGTTCCTAAAAATTCTGCAATATATGGCAACATTATACTGCCTCCTTTTTTATATTTGTTATAAACCTTTTGTATACCCTTTGAGACTTAAAAAAACTTACTCTTCCTTTGCCCATCCATAGGCATATTTTACCGCTTTATTCCAACCTTTTATTCTCTTGTCCCTATCCTCTCCCTTAATAGAAGGCTTAAATGTCTTATCAATTTTCCAGTTCTTGATAACATTTTCCTTATCTGTCCAATATCCTACAGCTAAGCCTGCCAAATATGCAGCTCCCATGGCTGTTGTCTCTACACATTGTGGTCGATTCACAGGGGCATTGATAATATCCGCCTGTGTCTGCATAAGGAAATCGCTGGCACTTGCACCTCCATCTACTTTGAGGGCAGCAAGATTTATTCCAGAGTCCGCTTTCATTGCTGACAATACATCATTTACCTGATAGGCAATGGATTCCAATGTGGCCCGGATAATATGGTATTT
Source organism: uncultured Lachnospiraceae bacterium (assembly GCA_910589265.1). GTDB lineage: Bacteria > Bacillota > Clostridia > Lachnospirales > Lachnospiraceae > MGBC165282. The sequence continues at coordinate 48,856 of CAJUTQ010000094.1, read as the reverse complement.
ATTAACACCTCGAGTAATGCCCACTATCGTTCCCCTTGCATACTGATCCCAGTGTGGAGCCCCAAGTCCTGTAAATGCTGGAACTACATAACATCCATTTGTATCTTTTACTTTTTTTGCCATGTATTCAGAATCTGGTGCAGAGTCAATAATTCTCATCTCATCCCGCAACCATTGTACTGCTGCCCCTGCCACAAAAATAGACCCTTCAAGAGCATAATTTACTTTTCCATCCAATCCCCAAGCAATGGTCGTTACAAGACCATTTTTTGAGAACACTGGCTTCTCTCCAGTATTCATAAGCAAAAAACATCCTGTACCATATGTATTCTTAGCCTCTCCTGCTGTAAAACAGGTCTGTCCAAATAATGCTGACTGCTGGTCTCCTGCTGCGCCTGCAATAGGAATTCCTCCTCCAAGAAAAGATGGATCTGCCTCTCCATAAATACAACTTGATGGTTTTGCTTTGGGGAGCATGCTTTTTGGAATATTCAGTTCTTTGAGAATCTCTTCATCCCATTCTAATGTATTGATGTTGAACATCATTGTCCGTGAAGCATTGGAGTAATCTGTTACATGGACAGTACCTTTCGTAAGCTTCCAGATAAGCCATGTCTCCACTGTACCAAATAATAAGTCTCCCTTTTCTGCTTTCTCCCTTGCTCCTGGCACATTATCTAATATCCATTTTACCTTTGTTGCAGAAAAATAAGCATCAATAACCAGGCCTGTCTTCTCTCGAAACTTGTCCGTTAATCCTTTTTTCTTCAAGGAATCACAGTACTCGGATGTTCTTCTACACTGCCATACAATAGCATGATAAACAGGAGCGCCTGTGTTCTTATCCCATACAATAGCTGTCTCTCTCTGATTCGTAATCCCAATTGCTGCAATGTCTTCTGCTGTTGCTCCTATCATACTCATAGCTTCGACTGCCACCCCCAGCTGACTTGCCCAGATCTCATCGGCATCATGCTCAACCCAGCCTGGTTTTGGAAAATACTGAGTAAACTCTCTTTGTGCCACGCTACACATTTCTCCCTTTTCATTAAAGAGAATACATCGGTTACTTGTGGTCCCTGCATCTAGCGCCATCACATACTTTGCCATATTTTTTCCTCCTTTTATTATTCATGGTTTTCATATTTCTTAAATTCTTTCATAGAGCCTGTTATTATTTTAGGAAATTTTCATTTCCAATATTCAAGTCAGCTACATAGTCCATACATGTTGTGTCGTTGTGGAAACGGCAATAGCTCCTGCCGATAAGGCTCCCAAAACCGAATCCTTATCACTAATCAGTCCACCTGCTATGACAGGTATCTTTGTTGACATACATATTTCCTTGATAATTTTTGGCATAACTCCTGGTAATACTTCAATAAAATCTGGTTTTATAGTATATTGCTGATGCCGGATATTTTCAAGTGCCATAGAATCTAGAAGAAAGTACCTAAGAACAGTGAGCAAGGATAACTCCTGTCCTTTTCGAATAAGCGTAGGTTTGGTTGTTATGATTCCATCTGCTAGCGTATTATTTTTAATGAAGTCTACGGCAATCTCTTTTGCACTTAATCCTGCTACTAAGTCGATATGCACCATAACAAGCTTATGGCTTTCTTTCACTTTTTTTACAATTTCTCCAATAGAACAAATATCGCCAAACAACACAAAAACTACTTTTATATCTTCCAATTCACAACATTTCTTTAAACCGTCCATATCTTTCACTGCTCCAATAATTGGATTGCTTTCCATCATATCATAAAACTCTTGATCCATAGATATCTTTTTCACCTCTTTCCTCTATACAAATTTTATTCTATGACTTCTAATAAAGTTAAAAAAGAACATACAATACAACAACATTTCTGTTGTAAATGATATGTTCTCTTTATCTCAACATTCTTTATTTTATTTTTTTTAATATATCATAATGCACAATTCTTTTCAACAATAATTTTCATTATATTACATTTTTGTATATATTTACTATTTTTTCGACATTTTACTTTGTGCAATGGGTATAGGTTTCGTTATTTTTTTCACTATTTTTTATAATTTCGATTATTTCTTCCATTGTCTTTGAACCTGCATATACATCTTGATCATTTATAATCATAAGGGGCACTCTTTCTATTTTAAATTTACTTATAAGCTCCTCATATAAAGATGCATCCAACATTTCTCCTTCAATCTCATTATTCAAAATGGCTATTCTTTGACAGGCTGTAACTACTTTTGGACAATAATGGCAGGAAAGAGAGACACAAATTTTGATATTCGTTTTTTTCAACTTCTGTATTTCTTTTATTGTCTGACAGCTTATTTCCTGTCCGGGTCCTGCCAGATTATACATTGCCAGCACAAAGGAATTTATCTCCTGGCCCCCTGGCACACCATGAAAAGCCACACCTGCGTATTTTCCATCTTTATACATTCCTACAACGGGAAGATACGTTGCATCCAATTCTGGTACACATTCCCTTTCTTTCTCAGAATAAGCTTCAAAATATATCTTTTTGTTTAGTGTGGCAATAACTGCCAGAAATCCCGCAAGCTCCCTTCCTTTCTCTTTTTCCATATCAATCACAGCTTTTAAAATAATTTCTTCTTCTAGTTTATGAAAAAAAGAAATAAGCTCTTCCTTTAATTTTTCATTCACTAATGCACTCTCTGGTACTATGTTCTCTATCATAAACGCTCCTATTATCCAATTCTCAGCTTTAAGCCTATTTTCTTCACTTTGTGATAAATATTTCTATCATGATCTTGTTCCCTTGTTCAAGAAAGGTATCTTTTATTTTTGTGTATATTATTTTCAAAAAAAGGCTGCCCATTTTGGGCAGCACAGGGATAAATCTGTAAAAAGCTATCCATATCCTGTTTACATTCAAGCACCCAAAATGCCGCGTCTTGTATTTTGACTCCTAGCGAAGCTAGGTGGGTAACCGCAACCTTACCTCTGCCTTCCTCTGACTAATGGAGGCCTGACATTAATAAGGCAATATAAGAATCCCGTTTAAAGTAAATGTAGGTTCAAAATAACAAGATTTATCGTACATTCCAGGCTTCTTTTATTATATCCTCTTTTATGAAAAATTACAACTATAATTGTCCTTCTTTCTCTCAAATAAATCATAAAAATGAAAGGATAGTTGTTCTGTATACCAGCTTGGTTCTACATTCTCCTTTGAGGGAATGACTCTATTAGAAACATATTGAAAGCTTCCATCTTCCATTTTTCGCACAACGACTTCATGGGACATTGCCTTTGATAATTGTCTAGCAGGCCAGACTGTATGCACTGTAAGGCTCAAAGTTCCATCTCCCCTATCTTTCCATTCCGTTACCTCTGGATAAGGTAAGGTAGGACTATCTACATTATCATAAAAACCTCTTGTACGATACAAATAACATTGAGATTCTTCCCTATATGCTCCTATCTTTTGCAATGTTTCTTTATCTATAGAAAAAAAAGATTGAATGACCGTCTCAAATTCCTCTGCTGGTACTTGGTATGTCTCCCCATCCACAGACTTTTCATAAGGTATTCTTCTTTGATACACATAAGGATAGAGAGCGTGAAACAAGTCATTAAAATTTAATTCTTCCCAGTCTCCTTCCTTCCAATTATTCAGAAAAAAATCGTTATTCTCATAACCAATAGGAAGAATATATGTTCGGTTCCCCTCTCTGCACATCTCATCTAAAGGCTGTATTCTTACAGCTGTAAATCCAGGCGCTCCATCGTAGCCTTGAGGAAAATATTGTTCAAAAAACAAATACCCATCTCCCAAGTCTGTCCATTTATATGCTTCGTAACTGTCTTCATACGTTACGTATGGTTCTTTATCTACCCATGAAACTACTGTTCTTGTCACATTTATATGTCCTTTATTTGTCGTTAAACGAAACTGGATAAATCCCCCGTCTCTTCCAATACAAAAAAAGGTTACATCTCCATTCTCCTCTGCCCTTACCTTCTGGCAGAACTGTTCTATCTCATGGGCATTTGACATATTCACTTGATTTTCGTTTTCTCCATCTGTAGCTGTATACCCATGTTCTCCAAGACGTTGTACAATCTCTTTGGTCACTTTTAGATTTCCCAATGTACTATCCCTGACTGCCTGTTCATAAATATCTCTGTAAAGGTTTGCGATTTCCTTTGACAGAATTTTTTCCTCCTGCCTATTTTCTTGGTTATGAACCATTTGTCTATCTTCTACTTTTGTATTATCTCCACATCCGCATATTCCAGCAAGGATAATAAATAGAACAAAAACTTTTTTCCATGGATCTTTCATCTTAAAACATCCTCCACAATGGCATGAACAATTTCTTCTGCCCTTGGTTCCCTTGCCTCCACATGGACTTCCATGGAAAGTTCCCTCATCTTCCTGGCAGTCACTGGACCAATGGCTACAAACCTGCCTGGTGTCTTTTTCTCCCCTGCCATTTTTTTATAAGCCAAAGCTGCTTGTTCACTGGCAAATACAATATAATCTACATCTTCCATAGAGCGAAGGAGTAATTCTTCTTTCCTCATATCTTGGAATGTTTCATAAAGGGGAATATCTTCGTAATATATTCCTGCTTTTTCCAAAGTTTTTGGCAAAATAGAAGAAGACTCTTTTGCTCTAAGAAGGAGAAATCGATCTTTTTCCTTTGCCAAAAAGGTAAGTTTCCTGGAAAGGGAGGCAGAAGTGTATTCCAAAGGTAAAATAGGACAAGTAAGTCCTGCCTGGTTTAAGGTTTCTTTTGTCCCCTGTCCAATAGCCCCTATCTTTACATTCCCAATAGATCGTATATCTATCCCTAAATCTTTTAGCCGTTCCAAAAAATAAAGCACTCCGTTACTACTTGTAAAGATAAGATAATCATAATTTTCCATATGAGAAAGGGCTTCGTCTAAAGCTTTGCTTTTTATTGGCTGTGTCTCAATAAGTCCCAGGCACACTGCCTCAGCTCCCTTTTCTTCCAAAAGACTACTTAACTTTTTTGTAAAATATTTTGTTCCTGTCAACATTACTTTTGTTCCATGAAGAAAACTTTCTTCAAACCAACATATCTGCTCTCTTCTATTTACAATATTTCCCACAACTACAACGGCTGGTGTTTCTAACTTTTCCTTCTTGGCCAAGGAAGGAATAGAACATAAAGTCCCAGTCATGCATTTTTGTCTTGCTGTTGTCCCCTTACTTATAATAGCTGCTTTCGTATTCTCGTCCACTCCTTGGGATATAAGCTTTTTTGTCATCTGATCCACAGTCCCAAGACCCATTAAATACACCTTTGTTTCTTCCTCCCAAGAATATGGTCTCTTTGCCTTTTTTACTCCTCTATGTCCTGTGGACACTAAAAAGCTTGAACTGTAATTTCTATCCGTCACTGGTATACCGCCATACGCTGGAACAGAATAGACAGAAGAAACGCCAGGTACAATCTCAAAACATATACCTGCCTCCTTTAATGAGGCAGCTTCCTCGGCTCCCCTTCCAAAAACAAAGGGATCTCCTCCCTTTAATCGAAGGACATCTTTGCCTTCCTTTGCTTTCTCAATCAGAAGCCTGTTTATCTCCTCTTGTTCCATATGATGGCATCCAGCTTTCTTTCCTGCATAAATAAGTTCTGCATCTTTTTTCCCTTCCATAAGAAGGGAAGGAGAAATGATATGATCATATACAATGACTTGTGCGTTTTGTATACAATGCAAGCCTTTTTGGGTAATGAGTCCCCTATCTCCTGGCCCTGCCCCAACTATCCAAACTTTTCCAAAGGTCAACTTACAGGCAAGCCTTTTTCCAACATTTTCTACCTGTTCTAAAAATCTGTCTTTGTCCATAGAAAGTTTTACCTGCAAAGAATCTGTCCTCTTTTCCTTTCCTTTTTTGGCATAAAATCCTTCCATAAACAAAGTATCTCCCTTAATTTTGGCATATGCCCCTGTTGGTGCGTTACATCCTCCCCCAAGATTTTTTAAAAAAGCCCGCTCTGCTATCATTTCCCCTTCTGTCTCTTTATGGGAAATTTTTTTAATATACTTTAAATACGGACTGTCTTTCCTTATTTCTACCGCCAAAATTCCCTGACCTGGGGCAGGCAGAAAAGCTGTTCTTGGCAAAGGAGTCATTGTATATTCTCCTTCGTTTTTATCTATGTCATATCCTAAGCGTCTAAGCCCTGCTCCAGCCAGCAATAACAGCTGACATTCTCCATCTTTTAACTTTTTCAGCCTTGTATCTACATTTCCCCTTATGTGGCAAAGGACTCCATTGGGATACTGGCTTTTTATTTGTAAAGCTCTGCGCAAACTGCTTGTCCCAATAGAGATTTTCTCGTCTCGTTCAATAACCCTTTCCTTTAGGCCTACTAGAACATCTCTCCCATCCTCTCTTTCCAAAACAGAACAAATGCACAAACTCTCTGGAATTTCCATAGGTACATCCTTTGCACTATGCACAGCCAAATCAATTTCACCTTGTATTATCGCCTCCTCCAGCTCCTTTGTAAAAACCCCCTTTCCTCCTAATGCATAGAGAGGCTTTTCCAAATGTTTATCTCCTTTTGTAGAATAGGTTTTTATGTGAACGGATAAATCTGGAAAGGTGGCTAAAAGGCTTCTTTTTACAATCTCTCCTTGTATTATGGCCAGCTTACTCTTCCTTGTACCTATGCATATTGTTTTCATTTCTCTGTTCCTTTCTCCTAGCATTGATGCAAAAAATACGCAACATTATAATCCTTCTTTTTCCTATTATTTTCTCCCCTTTCTAAGAAACTTTATACATCATCTATCTTATATCCTTCCATACCAATTCCCATCTTTTAAAAAAATATGCTTCTAAAATCTCCCATGTTTTAAGAAGCTCTTCCTCCCCATGGGCCTTTGAGAAAAACATGGCCTCAAAGGGAGAGGGGGGTAAATAAATACCATTGTCCAACATATATTTATAATAGTCTGCATATACTTCCCTATTGGATGTACATGCCCCCTCATAATCTGTTACCTTATTTTTTGTAAAGAAAATACTGCCTATGGAGCCTATATGATTTATTTGAATAGGAATCTCCTTTTCTTTTGCCATTTTCTTCACCTTTTCAAAAAAATTATTTGTCTTTTTTTCCAATTTTTCATAGAAAGAGACGTCTTCTTTCAGTAAAGTAAGCTGGGCAATTCCCGCAGCCATGGCAATGGGATTTCCACTTAAGGTTCCTGCCTGGTATACAGGACCTAAGGGAGCCACCCACTCCATAATGTCCCTCCTTCCTCCATATGCGCCAATGGGCATTCCCCCTCCTATGATTTTTCCATATGTACTCAAATCTGGCTCTATTTGAAAATAACCTGCCCCTCCTTCTATGGATAGACGAAATCCTGTAATAACCTCATCAAAAATAAGGAGAGCTCCCTCCTTTGTACAAAGGTTGCGCAGCCCTTCTAGAAATCCTTCCTTTGGAAGGACAACTCCCATATTGGCGGCAACAGGCTCCACAAGAACGCAGGCAATCTCTTCTGGGTACAAGGCAAAGGCTTTCTTTGCTCCTTCTAAATCATTATAAGGAATACTTATCGTATCTTGTACACACCCTTTTGGAACTCCAGCGCTGGAAGGCAGCCCTGCCGTCATAATGCCAGAACCTGCTTCTACAAGAAGGTTGTCACTGTGCCCATGGTAACAGCCAGTAAACTTTAGGATTTTATTCCGTCCTGTGTATCCTCTCGCTGTCCTGACAGCACTCATGACTGCCTCAGTCCCAGAATTAACCATACGTACCATATCTAGATGAGGGATCAAGGTGCACATAAGCCTTGCCATATCTACTTCTCTCTTAGTCGTCCCACCATAGCTTAACCCTTCCTCTGCCGCCTTTTTTACTGCCTCTCTAATGATCTCATTGTTGTGACCTAAAATCATAGGCCCAAAAGAACCTATATAATCAATATATTTCTGTCCTTCTATATCCCAAAGATAAGCTCCTTTGGACTTTTGAATAAATCGAGGTCTCTCTCCTACGAAAAGGCATGCCCTTACAGGACTGTTTACTCCTCCTGGTATGTAGTATGAAGCTTCCATAAATAATTGATCTGTCTTTCCCATTAGCCAATTCTTCCTTCCCTTATATATGCTGCCAACTCTTTTGCAAAATATGAAATATAAATGTCTGCCCCTGCCCGATAGACGCTTACTGCCATCTCACAAATAAGCTCTCCCTCGTCTAAGCACCCTTCCTTAGCTCCTGCTTTTACCATGGCATATTCTCCACTAACACTGTAAGCAGCCACTGGAACAGGTATTCTCTCTGCCACTTCTCGAATGACATCTAAATAAGCAAGAGCTGGCTTTATCATAATAATATCCGCCCCCTCTTCCACATCCAACATACATTCTCGAATTCCCTCCTTTCGGTTGTGATAGTCCATTTGATAAGTTTTCCTATCTCCAAAAAGAGGAGTGGAGTTTGCTGCCTCTCGAAAAGGCTTATAAAAACTGGAGGCATATTTCGCCCCATAAGATAAAATAGGAACTTCTGTATATCCAAACCTATCTAACTCCTTGCGAATCGCTTTTACTCTTCCATCCATCATATCAGAAGGGGCAACCATATCTGCACCTGCTCTCACATGGGAAAGAGCTATCTTTGAAAGTTTTTTTAAGGTAGCATCGTTATCCACATAGCTCCCTTTTAAAATGCCGCAATGTCCATGGGAGGTATATTCACACATGCAAACATCTGTTATTACATAAAGCGTTGGATAGCGTTTTTTTATTGCTCTCAATCCTTGTTGCACAACTCCCTCATCATCATAGGCTCCTCTTCCTTCTTCATCCTTTGTCTTTGGAACCCCAAAGAGTAAAATTCCGTTCACTCCTGCTGTTATCACTTCTTCCAAAGCTTCCTCCAAACGATCCACACTATAACGGTACTGTCCTTCCATGGACGGTATTTCTTCTTTGATTCCTTCTCCTTCTACAATAAAAAGAGGATAAATTAAGGAAGATGGGTCCATCCTCGTCTCTCTCACCATTTTTCTTAAGGTTTCATATGTCCTTAGCCTTCTTGGTCGTATCAAACTCTCCATTATCTAACCTCCTCTGGAGCCAATAAGTCATATCTTTTACTTCCTTATGATCTCTCCCTCCTGAGGTCACCCCAAGGACAAGAGAACCTTTTCTTACAATTCCTGGAAAATAAAAATCACATTGTGCTTTATCTCCCCCATGGTTTACAAAGATCTCTCTTTTTCTACATTCAGCTACAATTTCTTCATTAACAGACTCACTGTTTGTGGCAGCCAAAACGAAAAAAGGATTTTTTAACTGGTCAGCCCGAAAAGGAGCTTTTATAAGAGTTATTCTATTTTCCTTCCTTACAATTTTTATCAGCTCCTTAGAAAATTCCAGGGAAACAACCGTTATATGTTTACAAAAAGGGAGCAATGCTTTTGCCCTTCTTGTCCCTACCTTCCCGCCTCCCACAATGAGGACTTTCTTATGTTCCAAGGAAAAAAACAAAGGAAAATACAACCATTCATTTTCCATAAACATCCTCTAAAGCGTCTAAACATTGGCGAAACTCTTCAGGCTCAAGTTTATCCCTTAATTGAAATAAAAGCCTGCCACTCACCTTTTTGGCTGCTTTCGCTGCCTGTTCTTGCACCTTTTGTCTTTCTTCTCTATTTTCTATAGAAGAAAATAATTTTCTTGTGCGAAAAAGAAAATCCTTTTTACTTTCTTCCATAATCGCTTCGATATTGGGCAAAAAGTCTCTGCCTTCCTTCCAAGTAAAAAACTTTTTTACTATCTCCTCTGCCTTCTCTTTTGTTGTAAAAATATTTTTTTTTGTTTCTTCATCGTATACTTCTTCTTCTAAAGAGTCCAAAGAATATACAATGGCAAAAGAAAGCTCCCCTACTTTTGGATCAATGTCTCTTGGCATAGCCAAATCTAAAAAGAAAAGGGGATTTTTTCCTCCCACCTTCCTAACTTCCTCCTTGGTAATCGTATAATTTGGGCTTTGGGTAGCACTGACAATGACCGAACATTCTTTTAAATGGGCCATTCTGTCTCCATATAAAATGATCTTTGCTCCTTTGGTTATTTCCACATGGCCGCTTCGATACTGTCTCACAGTTACTGTTACATCTGCCCCTTCTTCTAAAAGTTTGACAGCGGCTAATTTTCCCATAGTTCCATTGCCAATAACTAAGCATTTTTTCCCTTGTAAGAGAATACCCCTATCTTTTAGCATTTGTATGGACTTGCTAACTAAAGTAGGATTTTTTTGAAAAAAAGGAATTTGACTTTTTAACTCCTTAGCACCTGTCATTCCTATGCGAAACAATACTTCCAATTCTTGATTTGTCCCTTTATTCTCCCTGGACCATTGGAGGGCTTCTCCTACCTGACCAATAATCTGTTCATCTCCAAGAACCTGGGAACAAAGACCTAAACATACATGATACAAATGTCTTACTGCCTCTTCCTCCTCATATTGGACAATATAAGCTTTATCTTCTTCTTTTAAGTTTTCTCGTATATCCCAAAACATTTTGATCAAAGGCAGTGACGTTTTTCCTGTACTACTTATATAAAGCTCCGTCCGATTACAAGTTGATAACAGAACACAGCCCAAAACTCCCTCTTTTTCAACAATCCTTTGTATTACTTTTGCACATTCCTTTTTTGTCATAGAAAACTTCTCTCTTTTTTCCACATTGGCTAATTGATAATCAGTGCCAATCATCTGTATCATTTTCCTTCACTCCCCGTTTCCATTATTTCTGCCGCCTTTGCCCGGGAAACAAACTGTTCTCTTATTTCTTGATATTCTCCCATTCCCTTCTTATGGCACTGCACTTGGAATCCTTCCTTTGTAAGCAAGGTACATAAAGATCCGTCCCCTCCTTCTATGTCCCGAAAGACATGGACTCCTGCTACTGTCATAAGAGGTATGAGATGAACTATTTGAACCTGAAGAGTCTTTATTTTGTTTAGTATTCTATGAAAACAAGGCTCTCCTTTTAATACAGTAATCCATGCATTCCTATATCCAGCTTCTTTCAAAGAACTATCAAAAGCAGCATATGCATTGTCTTTTTTCAACCCATTTCCATGGCCAACAAATACTAAAGCTTCCTTTGAAGGTATATCCTTGAATTCCTCCATAAGAATAGGAATCACATTGTGCATATCTTTTATAGAAGATAAAAGAGGACTTCCCATCTTTAGTTCATGGAATTCTCCCTTATATTTTTCTGCCTCCTTTCGCATTTTTTCATATTCTGTGCCCTTCCATATATAAGTAGGTTGTACAATAACATGGGTTACTTTTTCCCTAAGCATTTCCTCCATTGCCATGCCTATATTAGGATAGTCAAATCCCTGGCGCTCTTTTATGATGGACCGAATCCTCTCACTTGAAAAAGCTCTGTAAATTTTTCTTTCTGGAAATGCCTCTTGAAAACAATGTTCAATAGAATTGATAGACTTTTTTTCAGCATCTTTGCAACTGGTTCCTAAACTAACTGCCAAAAGCCCTTTTCTTTGTTCTTTCATTTTTTTTACCATGTGAGCTCCCATACTATCCCTGGTGACAGCACAAATCTCTTATCGTTTTATACAAAGAAGGCCCATTTAAAAAGAGAGTTATAACACTACTGTGCTATCCTCTCTCTTTGTCCTTTAATATTGCGCTATTCATCAACCTTTTGTCATAGTATTATACGAAATGGCCATCTTTATGTCAATAGTCGTTCAACTTTTTTTTAAACAAAACTCTTCATTGACACTGAAAAAAAGGATGTCCTTTATTATGAAAAGAAGATTCATCATTTAGGGACATCCTCCTTTCTTAGTTATTGATTTATAAAGCGGATGCCTCATCCACAATCTTTTTGATTGCCTCTGCTGCCTCTCCAGGCAGTTTGTCATATCCGTCCTTTGCAGTATCCATGGAATTTACAAAGTTCAGGCGATCCTGAAATCTTGCTTTCAACTGGTCAACATATTCTTTGTTCTTTAAATCAGGAACAAATCCTTCCCAGTCCATAATTTCAATATCTGAGAAAGGTCCCCACTGTTTAAAGGAAGCTTTTCCTTCCACAATGCACTCTAAGATTCCTAATGTGTCTTTAGGCTGAACTTTTTTGCCCATAAAATCTCCTGTGTTAATAATATAACAGTCTACATTTTTCTCAGCCACTAATTTTTTAAATTTATCATAATCATTAGAAAGAGGATAAGTTCTGAAAGGATTTGCATAAGGAACAACAACCAGGGCATTGGGATCTACACCTGCTGCAAGTCTTTCTGCGGAAGATCTCTTTGTAGCTAATGTAGCTCCCATGACAGAAGCCAGAGCAGCTCCTTTTAACTTAACAATAGGAGGAATCGTAGGATCTTTCATAATCCAGAAAATAGCATTCACTGGCTCATCAATTTTATCTACCCTGTTTGGAGACCATAATTTTGATTTAATAGCTCTTCCGTTTCCATTTCGAATATCTTCCGTCACCAGCTGAATTTTTCCTTCTTCGTCCAAAGTTGCACTGTTATTCATAACTGTGAGCAAATACTGGTTATCTGGACATCCAGTAGGATAATCCTGGGTTTTGTCAAAATAAGTAGGCTCCAAAGCAATGGAGGCACAAGTATCTGTATTTATAATAAAGGCATCGTCATGGAGAACTTTTACCCCATATTTTCCATCATGCTTTGCATGGGTTAATGTAGATTTTCCTGATCCAGAAAGTCCATATACAGAAGCAACATACTTTCTGCCGTCTGACAATGTGTATTCTTTCTGTCCACCATGGCAAGAAGCATATCCATTACGGTTTGCAACAGCCCAAGCCATCGTCAATGTGCCTTTTTTATGTTCTCCAAAATATCTCATACCTAAAATGCATGCGCAGTTTTCTTCTGTATTAAAATAACATAAAGTCTGAGGATCACTTAAACAGCTCAAGTCTACACCAGGACGAGCTACTGGTGTCCACTGAGGATCAGAGAAAATAAAAATGTCTGCCTCTTTTCCATCTCCTACAGGCTTGGAATCCTTATACATCTTTACATATTCATCGGATAAATACTGGAAGTTCAAAAGCCAGGAATACATAATGTTTTCTTCACCTTCTGGAATTAAGAGATGGGCTTTTACCATAAACTCTGGATCCAGTCCTACATATGCTTCAGCATGATACATAGTTTTCCAACGGGATTCATAAATAGCGTCCATGGCCACTTTATCAAGGGCTCCACAGTCTACCCCTGGTTCTCCTGCAATACGTCTTGCAGCTGCATAACGTCCAGTAATGGCTCCATCATTGAACAAAAGGACTTTTGCGTCTTTTTCCAGTCCAAATTCTTCTCCTCTATATACTGGCATGTCCGTGATAACAGTTCCCGGTGAGTTTTTGGCTAACTCATATGCCTCTTTTAGTGTGTTTACTTTTACTACATTGTTTCCGTAAAACGCAGCTTCAATAATGGAACGGGTCTTTGTAAAGCCTGGTTTTCCGGCGCCAATCTCATTGATTGGATAATATGCTTTGGTTGACATTCTGTATCCTCCTTTGAAATTTGAATAGAATAATTCCACTTCTGTTATTATCTCAAATTCATGTTTTAAAGTCAAGAAAACAAGGGGAATTCATATAAATTTTACATTTCGCCTGTTCCTGTAATACTTAACTTTATATGCTGCCCTCTTAGACAGCATATAATATAGCAAAAGGATACTTGTGCTTTAGGTATTCATGATAGAAATTTTTTTTGTTTCCATGGCAAGCCAGTCCTTTTCTTCTTTTGTTAAATAAGGGGAAAGCTTTTCAAATACTTCTTCATGATACTTATTTAACTGCTCTATCTCTTCTTTTTCCAGCTGCTCTATTTGGATTCCTTTCAAATCAATGGGAGCCATTGTTAATGTCTCAAAATACAAAAACTGTCCATACTGATTTTCATCTCCTTTTTTGCAAATGAGTTCATTTTCAATACGAATTCCATGGCTTCCTTCCACATAGACTCCTGGCTCATTGCTCGTCACCATTCCTGGTTCTATCACAGCCTCCTTCCCATCCATAAGAGGCTTCCATCGAATTCCTTGGGGTCCTTCATGGACATTTAGCATATAGCCAATGCCATGTCCTGTTCCACATTGATAATCAATGGACAGATCCCAAACTGGCCCTCTGGCCAAAATATCTAAGTTTCTTCCTGTGCATCCTTGCAGAAATTTGGCTCTTGAAAGCCTCAACATTCCTTTTAGAACAGCTGTATAATGAAGTTTCTCTTCCTCTGTCAGCTCTCCAAGGACAATGGTTCTCGTTATATCGGTTGTCCCGCCCATATACTGTCCTCCAGAGTCTACTAAATACAAACCTTCTGCTTTTAATTCTGTCGGCTGGTCTTGTGTGGCGCTATAATGCATAAGTGCTGCATGGGGACCGTAAGCAGAAATAGTTGGAAAAGATAAATCCATAAATCCTTCCATCTTTTTCCTTTGCTTTTCCAAGTACGCTGCTGCTGACTGTTCTGTTATTTTCTCTATATGACTTTGTCCTTTTAGCCAATATAAAAATTTTGTGTATGCCACACCATCTAAAATATGAATTCTCCTTAAATTTTCCAGCTCTACCTCATTTTTTATTGCTTTTTGTCTTGTCGTTGGATTTTCCCCTTTTACAAGACTTCCCCATTCCAACAGCCGTTGATAAATACAATAGTTTGTTGTCTCTTCCTCATACAAGATTTTATTGTCTTCTTTTTTTCCTATAGAAAAAGAATAAATCTCTTCATAAGAATGGCAGTGAATCTTCTCCTGTTCCAAATATTGCTCCCCTTCTTTTGTAAGCTTCTCCTTATCTAAAAATAAATGGCATTCTTCCATTGTCAAATAAATATAAGAGAGAGCGACAGGATTACAGTCTACATCCGTTCCTCTTATATTTAAAAGCCACATAATATCATCTAGTTTTCCTAAAAAATGGGCGTTGCAGCCTTTTTCTTTCATTTTGTCTCTAACAAACTGAACCTTCTCCTTATAAGAGCTGCCTGTAATAGAATCTGGCAGTACTGTAATATGTCCTTTTGGAAGGGAGGGTCTATCCTCCCACACTCCTATGGATAAATCTTCTTTCCAGTGAAGATTCAACTTCCACCCTTGTTTTTGAAAGGAATCTGCAAGATGGTGAACAAAATGAGAGGAAACAACTTTTCCATCAAAGCCTAGATCCAAAATGCCCCCTTGTTTTTTTGCCTTATCTTCCAAATATTGTGTAAGGGTAGGAACTCCTGGCATCTGCATTTTATAAAGGGATATGCCGTTTCCACTTAACTCCTTTTTAGCCTGAATAAAATATCTTCCATCTGTCCAAAGGGCCGTCTCTTCTTTAGATAAAAGCAAATCCCCATTGCTTCCTGTAAATCCAGAAAGCCACTGACGAACTTTGAAATATTCTCCAGGATACTCAGACTGATGATAATCTCCTGTTGGTACAAGATAATGGGAGATTCCCTTTTCTTTCATTTTCTCTTTGATTTTTTTTATTCTCTCTTTAATATCCACTTCCTTGACCGCCTTTTATCATGTTCACTGCAGAGCTTGTTCCAATTCGATCGCAGCCTTCTTCCAAAAATTTTTCAAGATCCTCTTGTGTTCTCACTCCTCCTGCAGCCTTTATTTTCACCTTATCTCCTATATATTTTTTAAAAAGCCGGATATCTTCTATATCCGCCCCCTTTGTTCCAAAACCTGTAGATGTTTTGATGTAATCTGCCCCAGCCTTTGTCACTGCTTTACACATTTCTATTTTTTCTTCTTCTGTCAAGTAGCAAGTTTCAATGATAACTTTTAAAATTTTTTCTTTGCATATCTCTTTTAAAGTGCGTATTTCATCTTCTACTTTTTGGAAAAGCCCGTTCTTCACATCGCTAATATTCACTACCATATCTATCTCGTCTGCCCCGTCCTCTAAGGCTTGTTTTGTCTCTTGAACCTTTGCCTCTGTCACACTATATCCAAGAGGAAAACCAATGACTGTACAAATCTTTACTTTGTCTTTATACGCCTCCTTAATTCTTGAAATGTATGTGGGGGGCACACAAACAGATGCTGTGTGATAGTCCATAGCCTCCTGGCATAATTTTTCAATATCTTCCCAAACTGCGTATGGCTGCAGCTGGGTATGATCTACATGAGATAATATTTCTTCTGCTGTCATTTTTTTCCTTCCTTTCCCTCTATATAAAGCATTTCCATTTGTTTTTTCTATTCTAATATATTCAGAG
Source organism: uncultured Lachnospiraceae bacterium (assembly GCA_910589265.1). Lineage (GTDB taxonomy): Bacteria > Bacillota > Clostridia > Lachnospirales > Lachnospiraceae > MGBC165282. The sequence goes on along the minus strand of CAJUTQ010000094.1, from coordinate 32,558 downwards.
AAAAAAAGCCAGTCTTTCCTAATTCTAAGAAAGAAGGCTTAATACATATTGATGGCTCTTATTTGCCTGTGCAAGCATTGAAAGAGCAGCATTCATGATAATTTCCTTATTTGCATACTCCACCATTAGCTCTGCCATGTTGGCATCCCGTATTTGAGACTCAGCACTTTGTGTATTTTCTGTTGTATTTTCGTTTATATTATAAGCATGAGAAAGTCTATTCTGCTGCACCCCTATTTTTGTCCGTTGCCTTGATATAAGCTCTATTGCAGAAGATATACTATCTATGGCATTCCTTGCTCCATTAGCTGTCAGTGCAGATACTTTGTCTACGCCAATTTTCTCTGCATCCATAAGTCCTATCCTAAGGACAATATAATCTGAGGAATCTCCACTGCATTGTATTATAATGCCATTTCCATTCAGATCTCCATTTTGAGCATCATCCCCGTCCTTCTTCAAAAGAATATCATAATCATTGGAGGCACCGCCTTTAATATCACCGTAAGCATAAATACTGTGACCAGTATTAGAAAAATTTGTTCTATTACTCAATGTATTTGTAAAGGTTGCATAGTTAAAGGATGACTTAGCTCTAAACTCTGCGACAATATTATTACCATTCATATCGGTGAAACTTAAGGATATGATTTCACCTGGAGTACACCCTCTGTTATCTATTTCCATAAGTCTTGCACGGCTTGCAGCATCTAGAGTGAACATATTCGTATGTCCATCTTTGTCAAGTTTTATAGAAAAACTATATTTATCCGTTGCACTTTGAATAAAGTTTCCTTCAAAAGCATTCTCAATGTTGAGTTTTGACAAATCGCAACCATTGGCAATATAAAAATCCTTGCTGAAATTACAATAAAATCCACTTGCTTCTAGATAAGACTCTGTACTTATACTTGTTATAAAATCCTCGACATTTCCCGTAAAATTCGTCTCAAAACTCGTCCCGTTTAATCCATTTATCACATCCTCTTTTGTCCATCCACTGTCCAGATCAATGGTGAGATCAAACTGAGAATCTTCTATCTCAAAGGTTAAGCTAGTTAACTTTCCATCCTGCATGAGACTCTCATAAGTATCCGTATATGCACCTCCTATAGAATTAAAATCTATATATGTAGATGCATTTGTAATCCTATTTGTAATCGTAATTCCCCTATCATCCGCACGAATATCACATATACCCGAATGATTTAGATTCACATAATTATATTCATCCCATACATAAAATAAAGACGGAACCTGCTTCGTAGAAAATGTCATATTATTTATTTTAGTATTATTGCTAGTATTGAAGGAAAGTCCATCTACCTGGGCCGCTATATCATTGAAAGTACTTTTCGATGACACTTGTACATCAAAGGTCAAACCATTGTACACAAAAGAATAGGTGCCATCCTTTATGCCTGCTGCAAGACTATCCCCATTGCTATCCTTTATATCTGCCCATGCAAAAGTCGTACCGTTTACAGATATACCAGAATTTTCATCCCCACCAATGGTATAGCTGGTAATACTGTTATCTAATGGTTTTCCCTTTACATGCACTGTAATACCAGAAGATCCCGCTGTTCCATCTCCACCTGCCTCTCCCCAGTCATTTTGAAATACTTTTCTTGTATTAAATTCTGTGGTCTGCCCAATTCTATCTATTTCTGTGCTCAGTGCATCTATCTCCCTTTGTATTGCACTTCTATCTGAATTTGTATACGTGCCATTGGCTGCTTTTACAACAAGCTCATTCATTCTTTGAAGGATATGGTGCACTTCTTGAAGAGCTCCATCAGCTACTTGGAGCAAGGAGATGCCATCCATTATATTTTCTGTACCTTTTTTAAGCCCTCGGATCTGGCGCCGCATTTTTTCGCTGATTGCCAACCCAGCTGCGTCATCCGCCCCACGGTTAATACGGTACCCGCTTGCCAGCTTTTCGGATAGTTTCTTTTTCTTCCATGTAGCACATCCAAGCATCCTATCCCCATTCATTGCTAAAATATTATGAGAAATAACCATGGAATTTCCTCCTTCTTAATTAAAAATTATGACTGTAAAGACAGGAATCCATTCCTTTATCTCTATTATGTCTATCAAGAATGCCAATTCATCCTATGAATTTTTTTCTTTTCATATACTTTCATCTATGATACAATTGCTAAATAAAAGAGGTTTGTAATATTTTTACGAAGGAGATGAACAATGAATACCTTTACTCTAAAAATGATTGCTCTTTTTTTCATGCTGATTGATCATATTGGATATTATTTCCAAGGTACGCCTCTCTTATTTCGAATTATTGGAAGAGGAGCTTACCCTCTTTTTTTGTTTTGTATGGTTTGGGGTTATCACTATACAAAAAACCGGAGTATGTACTTGCTGCGTCTATATCTAATGGGTATTTTTATGGCTGTTTTCCGCTATTTCATTGATATTTTTTTTGTAGCAGGCTTTGGCTATGGAAATCACAATATATTTGTACCCTTACTCTTAGTTGGCATTTTCATTAGTGCCTTTGAACAGTTTGAAAAGAATGTACAAAAAGGTTTTCTTATCCTAGGCGGCCTCTTCATTATTCAGCTTCTTGTCTTTATTCTTCCTTCTCTGTTCCCTAGCCTGCTCCTATTCCATGATGAATTGCGCACTGCCTTCCTCCCTAATTTGTTCATTAATGAGTATGGTTTTGAATTTATTGCTTTGGGAGTTCTCATGTACTTTTTAAAAGAAAAAAAAGAATTATTCTGCGCCATGTATCTTTCCTTTTGTCTCTACCAATTTAGTAAGGAATTCTCTAGCTTTGGAGGAATTATCCAGACTTTCATGGTTTTCGCACTTCCTTTTATGATGTATTACAATAGAGAAAAAGGTCCTGGTATGAAATACTTTTTCTATTTTATGTATCCTGCCCATACCTTTTTATTTTTCTATCTGGCCAACTTTACTTCCCTTCCACATATTTTCTTTGTGTCTTCATGATGAAAAAAGTGTAACTTCCTAAAGAGAATAGCACAAAAATAAGGGCTAGAAATCTCCCCCTCCAAGCCTTCCATTTTTCTTAATAGTACCATATGAATTCCATAAAGGAGTATTACTGCTCCTAAAAATATGTTGTAGTAGTAGACATGGTCAATCTATCCTTGTAAGACCTTTACCTCTCTATATCCATGTCTTTCTTTTTTCATTTCACTCCCAAATACTCTTTCACTGCCCTCTCCATATCCTTTACCTGACATACTGTATTGTGCAAAATAGGGGCTGTTCTTATTTCTTCAATTGCACGCGGGATAGGTACGCCAGAAAGTTTCCAAAGCTCATCCGCTAATACAAAAGCATCTAGTCCTTCATATTTTTTGTCAATAGCTTCCATTACATATCTTGTAAACTTATAAGGGCTGGCTGTTGAAGAGATAATGGTCGTTTTTTTATCTTTCGTCTCTTTGATATACTCATTGTAAACATGAGTTCCTACCCCTGTATGAGTATCGATCACATAACCTGTCTTTTTGTATAAAGAGGAAATAGCCTCAAAAGTTTCCTCTTCCTTGGAATACCCTGCATAAAAGTCTTCTAAATTTCTTTTCATTTCATCTGTAATCTTGTACTCTCCCTTTTCCTTAAGAGCTTCCATATAATCCATCGTTTTCTCTGGATCCTCTCCTGTCAGTAAATAAATGAGCCGCTCTAAATTACTGGAAATGAGAATATCCATAGAAGGGGAGCTTGTCAATTTAAATTCTCTATTTTTGTTATAAAAACCTGTTTGGAAAAAATCATACAACACTTTGTTTTCATTGGAAGCACATAAAAGCTTGTGAATGGGAAGTCCCATTTTTTTTCCATAATAAGCAGCCAAAATGTTTCCGAAATTTCCTGTAGGAACGACTATATTTATTTTTTCATCTTTTTTTATGTGGCCATTTTTATATAAACAGCAATAGGCATATACATAATAGACAATTTGAGGAATAAGCCTTCCAATATTAATGGAATTTGCTGAGGAAAACTGGTATCCTGCTTTTTCCAGCTCTCTTCCTAACTCTTTATTGGAAAATATTTCCTTTACTCCTGTTTGACAGTGATCAAAATTACCATGGACGGCAATGACATGAGTATTGTCTCCTTTCTGGGTTACCATCTGCCTTTCCTGTATAGGACTTACCCCATCCTTTGGGTAAAAAACAATAATTTTCGTTCCTTCCACCCCTGCGAATCCAGCTAACGCTGCTTTTCCTGTATCTCCTGAAGTAGCTGTTAAAATAACAATTTCATTGGTCACCTTATTTTTCTTTGCAGATACTGTAAGCAAATATGGAAGAATGGACAAAGCCATATCTTTAAATGCAATAGTTTTACCATGAAAGAGCTCTAAATAATAGGCATTATCTGCGTGAAATAAGGGAGCAATCTCCTTTGTATCAAACTTCTCATCATACGCTTTCTCAATGCAGCTTCTTAACTCTTCTTTCGTAAAATCCGTCAAGTATTCTTTCATAACTGTATACGCAATCTCTTTATAATCCATCTTTGACATCTCTTCTATGGATAAAGGCAGCTTTGGTATATCAGTAGGGACAAATAAGCCCTGATCTTCAGACAGACCTTTTAATATTGCCTGGGAGGCAGTCACTTCTATATTACTCCCCCGGGTACTTTTGTACATCATACTTCTTTCCTCCGACTCATAAAAATTTATTGTTATTGTATCACACTCTTTTCCTTCCTACAAGGAACAATTGTCTTCATCATGATAAATACTTAGGAAACTTGTCTCTTAAATTATGCAATGATATAATATATTTAACATTTACAGCACATGAAATGATTAAAAAAAGGAAACAATACGTCACATAATTAGAAATTCACTCCCTGTTTTTACACGGTTTCTAAAAGGAGGACGTATTATGTGCACAGCCATTACATTTAAAACAAAAGATTTTTATTTTGGACGTACTTTGGATTACGATTTTTCTTATGGAGAAAAAGTTACAATAACACCTCGCAACTATCCTCTTCCTTTTTACCATATGAGATCCATGGATAGCCATTATGCAATGATTGGCATGGCTCATGTTGCCCAAGGCTATCCTTTGTATTATGATGCTATAAACGAAAAAGGACTAGGAATCGCTGGATTAAATTTTGTAGGAAATGCGGTTTATAAAGAAAAAGTTTCCGATAAGGACAATGTGGCGACCTTTGAGCTAATACCTTGGATTCTTAGTCAGTGTTCCACAGTAAAGGAAGCAAAAGAGCTCCTAAAAAATATCAATATTACCAACACTCCCTTTCATGAAAATCTACCAGTAGCCCAGCTCCATTGGATGTTCGCTGATTTTGAAGAAGCTGTGACTGTGGAAGCTACAAAAGAAGGAATAAAGATTTATGACAATCCTGTCGGAGTTTTGACTAACAATCCCCCCTTTGATAAACAATTGTTTTATTTAAACAATTATATGCACCTTTCCATTAGAGAACCGAAAAATCTTTTTTCCAGCCAGCTTCCATTGCACACATACAGCCGGGGGATGGGCGCACTTGGTCTCCCTGGAGATTTATCTTCTCCCTCTCGTTTTGTCAGGGCTGCTTTTACAAAGATGAATTCTGTATCTGGCTCTTCAGAGTTAGAAAGCGTCAATCAATTTTTTCACATCCTTGGTTCCGTTGAGCAGCAAAAAGGTTGTTGTATCGTAGAAAAGGAAAACAAAGGAGAACAGACGACGTCAAATAAAAGCTCTCATGAAGATACAATAAAAGAGGAATATGAAATTACTATTTATACATCTTGCTGTAATGGCAAGAAAGGTATTTATTACTATACTACCTATGAAAATCATCAAATTACTGCTGTGGATATGCATAAAGAAAACCTGAATGGCTCTTTGTTATCCACCTACCCTCTCATTTTGAGGGAACAGATTTATACGCAAAACAAATGAGAAAGGCACAGGTGTCTATATGGGTTTACTTCCAGGAGTTTATACTGCAAAGAAAAAAAATGGAACGATTTATTATCGCTCTTCCATCACTTATCGAAAAAAACATATTAGTCTTGGAAGCTTTGAACAAGAAGAAAAAGCCCATCGTGCATATAAAGAAGCTAGTTTCCTTTTAAATCATCAGGAAGTGTCTTTATCTTCCTATGATGAGAACTCTTTCTTATCCCATGATAAATGGGTAAGTCTTTTAAATTTTCGGGATAATCATGTTTATTTTAAAAATCCCCTTTACTTAAAACGAAATTACTTTCTTTATTATTTAAATTCTCATATGGAACTAAAATTTGATATTGATGATCTTTTTTACTATGCTAATCACAAAATTATGGCAAGAAAAGGACATCTTTTTGTGGCAGATTATGGGATGCAAGTGAATATTTTAGGTAGATATGGGATAAAAAATTATGGCGTAGAAGGAGTAGACTATGTATTTATGAACGGAGATTCCACAGATTTTCGCTATGAAAATATTTCTATTATTAATCGTTTTCAAGGTGTCCGTCAAAAAGAAAAAAATGGAAAGATATTTTTTCAGGCAAAAATTCTTCTACATGGTTCCTATTTAATAGGAAACTATTCCTCTGAAATTGAAGCAGCCATTGCTTACAATAAGGCTATTGATACTGTAAAAAAGAATGGATGTAAAAAAAATTTTTCTTATAATTATATTGAATCCTATACTCCTTCTCAATATGAAGAATGTTACAGAAATCTTTCTATCTCAAAAAAAATTCTTCATTATAAACCTCTTTATAATGAACAATGAATAAGAATCCTGCAAAGCAGGATTCTTCCCCTGTAGCGGGTCGCTCTGGCAACATTTTACCTTTCTGGCGCAGTGCGATCCTGCCTGGAGGACTTTTTCTATCATAGGGAATCCGTATACTATAGCACTTCATAGTAACAAGTTCTTTCCTATGATAGAAAAAAACGTTGTAGGGCACAAAATCAATTTAGATTTTGTGCCCTACAGCGCTTTTCTTCCTTATAAATAAAACCGATGTCCACCATGTTGAAAAATCATTGTACGATTTATTGTACCTGCTGAGTTAAAGTACAAGGCGCCTTGGGAATAATCCTCTCCTGATAATGCTCTTGTTACTGCCTCCAAGGTACTTGGAGAAACATTAGCCCTTACATAGCTTCCATTCCTCACTGGCGTAAACTGCCCACTTTGAAATACAACTTCTGTTACAGTATTGGGATATCTTGGATTGGAAACTCGGTTCATAACCACATTTGCCACTAATATTTTTCCCTTCATATCTTCTCCTCCTGCCTCAGCTTCTACAATCTTACACAAAGCTTCAAATTCAGAAGAATACATAGCACTAAGAGACATTTCTGTAGTAATAGGTTGAGCCTGAAGTACAGGAGTTTCTACTGGAACATGGGAAGAAGGGGCTTGTGGTTCTACTTCTTCCTTTTGAGGAACTGGTGGAGTTGCGACTTCTTCCTCTCCTTGCTCCTCCTGTTCTTCTACCCATTCTGGCAAAGATTCTGCCAACTGGTTATTCGTATTCTCTGTTGCGTTTTCTTCCCCATTTTCATCCATATTCTCCTCTGGTTTTTCTTCATGATGGGGTTCTTCTATTAAATCATTGACCGTTGTACTCTCATTTACAATTTCTTCTGTTTTTATCTCATCTTCTCGTTTTTCTTCTGTTTGGGGAAATACAACTTCTGCAAAAGTCGTCTGTGAACGTTCAGAAAAAGATTCTGGCTCACGATATTGTTCTGTCTTCAGTAAAGCATACTCCAATGATGTTTTTTCAGTCTTAGCCTTCCATGCACTCATTCCATATCCACAAAAAATTCCTGATGCTACATATAAGGTAAAGGCTGTCGTCCAGAAATAACGTTTTTGCTTTTTTCCTTTTCTTTCTAAAGTACTCAAATTCATTTTAAGTAAGTTTTTCATAAATCTCCTTACTCCTTTTCTTTTTTCCTCGCTTGCACCATAATATAGTTTTGCAGTGTAAAATTATTATAACACATATTTCATAATTTGTTAACTAATTGTTACATATTATTACGTCTTTGTGAAAAAATATACAATGAAATGATAAATATTTAAAACTTTAGCAATAATAACTATAGTTTACAATTATTTACAAGCATATTTTTTACACATTATACATAAAAAATTTTTCCTTTTTAGCTTGCCTTTTCTTTTTTTTGTGCAAAAAAATAGGAATATCTTCCTGTACGAGATATTCCAACTTTTTATTTCAGCCAAACACTGGAAAACTTTTCTTGATTTCTTATTTCTATATACCCTTTTTGGAGAATATGAGGGGTTCCCCATTTCTTCTTATTCTCTTTAGCTTTTCCCAGTTTTCCTTCCTTCTTTCTTCAAAAGCTTTATTCCTAGCACAGATCTGTTCATACTCTTGTTTTCCAATTCTGAAATCTTTTTTTAATCTTCTAATTCTTTTCCCTTGAAGAATTCCCAAAACATCTGTACTTTCTTTATTATATATTTGGAGGTGACTCATCATGCTTATCCACGAAGTGTGTAAGAACTATTCTTTCACAAAGAAGGCTATGGAGTATTCTATGAAACAGAGACTGATTTCTCCAACTATTCAAAAAAATCATTATCGTAACTTTTCAGATGAGTTACAAACTTATCTGGATAAAACTTTTGTGGAAAATATAGGAATAAGCATACACAATGCTATAGAAGATCCAAAAAAATATTTGGCAGAATACAAAAAAGACATAGAACATTATATTGCCTTTAAACAGTCGAAAGAATTTAAAACTACATCTTATGAAAATTATTTTGAAAAATTACAGAAATTAAATTAAAAATTTTATAGCAATATCCCCAGTATACAGAATCGGAGTCATTGCATAGAATAAGATAGGATTCTTTTTAGACTATACTCTATTCCCGGTAATCTTTTCTAATAAAAGGATCCTTTCTTTTTGTATCAAACAAAAGGGTATATTTCGAGGGATGTCGATAGGCATTGCCATGCACTTCCCTTTGACGATAATGACGAAGCTGCTCCACATCTAATTTTGCCATATAAATTCCCTCCTGACCATCTGCCTGCAAAAGACATGTATCCCGTGAGCCTTCCATTTCAGACAGGTAAGCTACACCATCAAAAACGCTTGAACCACCATTGCAATCTGGAACAGTTTCTGGATAATTACAAGTGGCAATAGCTAACATATTTTCGTAAGCTCTTGCACGAAGCTGGGAGAGTCGGTTGATTTCCATAGGGCAGGCATTTGGCACAAGAATCAGTTCTGCACCTTTTAGCATTAAAATTCGTGCACTTTCGGGAAACTCTCGATCATAACAAATCATTGCCCCAACATTTATTTCGCCTAAAGCAGTATTCAAGATAGCAACATAAAAATCATCGCCTGGCATTAAATTACGTTCTACACCAAAATCACAAGTATGGACTTTCCTATAAACAAATTTTTGTTCTCCAAATCTATCAAATAGTATAAATGTATTGCTAATACCCTTTTTATGTCTTTCCAGTAAGGTTATGCCAATAGCCATGTTTTGTTCTCTGGCAAGCTTCCTGAATGTATTGACAAAATCACTGTTAGAGGCAATTGCTTCCGCTGTCCACTCCTCCAAAGGTCGATTATAAATATTATATCCATTGCTCCACATTTCAGGAAATAGTGCAATATCAGCTCCCAGCGTTCCTGCCCTTTTGCAATATTCCATTCCCTTTTCCAAGTTTCCTTGCAGCGTGTCACAAGGCACTATTTGCAATAAAGCAATTTTTAATAAACCCATTGTCTTGTCCTCTCCTGTTATATAAAATAAACGTAATACGTAAACTCATTTAAGATAATAAAGTAAATACCCTTCTTATCTGGCTGATAGCCAGACAGAAAGGGATATGTATCAAACAGCTCTACCTTGCCGACGAAATTTCGTATACCAATGCATGACAACAGACAATAACCGACACATCTTATTTTTCTATCTCCTGTTTTGAAGTTCGTGTTCCCACAACTATGAGAAGAATGCCCACAGCAATTCCTAGAAATCCAAGGTAGCTGGAAACTCTCTCTGTAACTAGGGAGAGAAAATAAGCTAAAATTCCAGCTAACACCAGCGTCCCGCCAATGGCCAAAAGCTTCCCATTCTGCTGTTTATATTCCTTCTTTCTGAAAATATCTGCCATGTTTTTCATTCCAATAATCAAAAATGTGAGTATACCACCATACATCGATGCCGTAAAAATTGTCCCAAAATATCCTTCTATAGAGATTGGCGATAAAACACCTGCTATTAGGCTAATAAAGCTTAGAACCAGCAATGCCCCGCCAATCTTAATACCCAAAAGATTCATTTTTATCCGCGCATTTTCACTACTATCCTTAATAATTTTTTCAGTCATGTTGTTCATTTGAGTTCCTCCTAATAGTAATTCGTCAAGTGTTATATGGAACACTTGTGACATTTTGATTAACATTTCAATATCAGGAAGGTTTTTATCATTCTCCCAATTGGAAACAGCCTGCCTTGAAATACCAAGTTTTTCAGCTATACCTTGTTGGGTTAAATTTCTGTCCTTCCTTATCTTTTTGATTTGTTCACCAAAGTTCATATATGTTCCTCCTACTATCTTTGTATCATATCATATGTGATGTACTAATCAAAAACAAGAAACATGTACTTGCATTCCCACTTTTTTTGGCGCAAGAGTTTCTTGCATTTGTTTTTTTGTTAAAATTTTCAATTATTATATTGTTCATTTTCTACTACTTGCTCAATACAGCAGACTGTTTATATATAGAATAGTATATTAGTATTACAAATTTTTCCTTCCAAGCATTCTTCTAAGTTTTTATATAACACACTGGAAATACTATGCAAAAAGCTCTTGGTGCAGACTTCTACACTCCAAGAGCTGTAATGACCCTAACATATCTTCTTCCTTCTACAGACGTACAAATCAAGTGCTCCTTTGGCATTTTCTTTATCTTTTTTCATAATCCACAAATCCAATGTTCAAATCTACATCTCCATTAATTCCATCAATTTTTCCTGTCTGAGAGTACTGCCACATGACAAATTGATACGGGTAATCTGGCTTATCAGCTACCTCTGCATACCAAATATCAATACCGTTTAAAAGCTCCAAATCATGCCTTTTCAAAAGCCATTCTTTCTGAGCATAAATCATTGGCTTGTATCCCCAATTTTTTACTGTATTGCAAAAATCCAGAGCAAACTGGGTTCTCTGTGCGTTGGTCAAGTTATCCGTTCTTGCCGCATCATTTTCCACCCGTTCTGTATCATAAACAATGGGATAAGATATAGGATAATGATTAATAGCCCCTACAACAAAATTGGCCTCTTCAATAGCTTCCGCAGACGTTGTTGCCTGAGAGTAAAAATAGACTCCTACTTTGATTCCTTGGCTTATTGCTCCTTCTATGTTCTGGGCAAACCGGTTATCCACACTTACTGTCCCACTTTGGTAACCTCTTGCCCCTACTCGGATCATGGCAAAATCCACACCAGCATCCTTTACTTTTTTCCAATCAATCTCTCCTTGCATTGCAGAAACATCGATCCCAAAAGAGGATGTCTGCTTTCCGTCTGTAAAATATTTCATCTGAGGATCGCTGTATACTAAATTTGCATCAAAATTATAATTATTCTGGGGAATTGTATCTAATATTTCCACCCATTCCTTTGTTCCATCCTCCTTTGTAATTTCTGTATATTTTTCATTAGATGCATAGTCTTCTTCCTGTATTGTTTCTGTTTCATCGTCTATCTTACTGTCGTTTTCCTCTGTAAGAGCTGTCTTATTCTCTTCACTTTCCTTTTTTTTCAAAGACTCCGAAAGCTCTTCCCGTTCCTTTTCCAAAGCTTCTTTTTCTGCTTTCTCCCTTTCCTCTTTTAGCATTTCTTCTACTCGTCTACGAGCCTGTACCTCTCGTTCTTCTTCCTCTTTATAGTCATACATTCCCCAAAAGTCCAAATCATCGGAGGTTAATGTACTCTGTTCATTTATAGTTTCTTGTGCCTCTGCTTCCAAGCTTTCCTTTTCCAATTTAGCAGTTTCCGCAGCATTCATTTGTTTTTGATTCAAAAAAAGAGTCAGCAGCAATATAAAGGCAACAAAAGATACACCAATTATTGATATTCCCACTAACTTACCTGAATATTTTTCTTCTAAAAAATCATTTGACGACTTCATACTGTCTCCTTTCCTAATTCCTCTCTATCTGATATAATATCATACATGTACCCAAATTGACAACAATCGTTGAAGGAAAACGGAGGAATCCAAACAATGTCAATATTTTTTATATATATTTCTTCTTTTTTATTTACTATTCCTTTCCCAAAGAGGAATAGGCCAAAATATCTTCCATTAAAAATTGCCATTTTAAATCTTTTTACTTTGATTTGTGTGACAGGATGCTCTTTTACAAAAGAACCTATACAAAGAACCGACTTTTTACTGGATACTGTTGTAACTATTTCTTTATATGACCATTCATCCCAAAAACTTCTTGATGAATGTTTCGACTTATGTAAAAATTACGAAAGCAAATTTAGTAAATCCATTCCTACAAGTGATATTGCCAAAATCAATGCATCCAATGGAGCCCCCACAAAAGTCTCAGATGAAACGATTGATTTACTTAACATTTCCCTTGATTACTGCAAGCTCTCTGAGGGAAACTTTGATATTACAATAGGAAATGTCAGCTCTCTTTGGAATTTTACGGATGGCTCTAACCTTATACCTTCTAAAAGAGATATCGAAAAAGCGATTTCGTCTATTGACTATACAAAAATATTTATTCAAGGAAACGAAGTAACCCTTCTTGATCCCAATTTATCATTAGATTTAGGGGGAACTGCGAAAGGTTATATTGCTGATCGGCTAAAAGAATTTCTTTTGTCCAAAGGGGTTAACTCTGCTCTCATTAATTTAGGAGGCAACCTTCTAAGTATTGGTGAAAAGCCAGATGGATCTCCTTTTTCTATTGGAATACAAATGCCTTTTGAAACGAAAAATACTACCATTGATGTCATTCAAATAAAGGATCAATCCGTAGTATCATCTGGAATTTATGAACGATATTTTTTTGTCGATGACATTTTGTATCATCATATTTTAAATCCAAAAACAGGCTATCCCTATGAGAATAACCTGTTTGGCGTTTCCATATTATGTGATTCATCTGTTGATGGAGATTGCCTTAGCACTATTTGCTTTACCCTTGGTCTGCAAAAGGGAATGAAATTGATTGAAACACTAGACAACACAGAAGCCCTCTTTATTACAAAAGATTATGTTCTTCATCCATCTTCTGGCTGGGGAAATTAATCTTCTTCCTTTTCCTCAGCCTCTCCAATAAGCTTATCGCTCTCATAAATATGCTTAGTCAGCCAATCTGTCAAAAATTTAAATATATCTTGTATAACATCATCCTGACTTCTATCTAAATTCCAAGAGCTATACTCCTCTAATTTTTGTATAAAAGCTCGATGCTGCATCTTTTGCGTAAACATTCTTTTATATTGGATTTTTTCCATGTATTCTTCTTCATGCCGAAAATGCTCAATGGTATAATCCTTTAATTCCTGTAATATATCGCTTATATTGTCGTACTTGTCAGACAAGTAGTCATTATGAAGTAATTGATATGTCCTTTCCGCAATTTCAAATAGTTTACGATGCTCCTCATCAATCATCTCAATTCCTACCAAATACTCATCTTTCATTTCAAACATATTGCTACCTATGCCTTTCTCATTATTTCTAATGGTGTCTTTGTATTTGTAACATGTATTCCAAGTATTATGGTATTTTTCTCTTTATATGATTGCTTTCTTTGGACATTTTTGTGCGCAAGCTCCACAACCAGTACACTTCTCTTGATCAATGTATGCATGGAAATCCGTCACTGTAACTGCTCCTGCAGGACAAACTTTTACGCACAGTCCACAGCCTATACAGCCTACTTTACATGCTTTCATAGTCGCTGGTCCTTTTTCTTTGGAACTACATGTAACTAAATGCTTAGATTCATAGGGTACTAGTTCAATTAAGTTTTTGGGACATTCTGTCACACATTTATTACATGCCTTACAAGCATCCTTATCTACAACGGCAACTCCATTTATTACATGAATCGCATCAAAAGGACATACATTGACACATGAGCCATAACCTAAACAACCTTGGTTACATGTTTTTGCTCCTCCATTTGGAATAAAGGCTAACATTTTACAGTCCTTAATCCCATAATATTCATAGTCAACTGAGGCATTATCACAATTTCCAGCACATTTTACAAAGGCTACCATGTGTTTTGATTCTCCTGCTTCTTTTCCCATAATAGAAGCAATTTTTGCAGCTACGTCAGAACCTCCAACTGGACAGCCGCCTACATCAGCCTCTCCCTTTGCAATAGCTGCCGCTAAACCAGAGCAGCCTGCAAAACCGCAGCCTCCACAATTGTTACCGGGAAGCGCTGCCAAGACGGCCTCTTCCTTCTCATCTACTTCCACTTTGAATGCTTCCGCAGAAACTCCAAGAAAGACACCTATAAACAGTCCTACTCCTGCCACACAAAGTGTAGCCAGAACAATTCCTAATACATTCATTCTCATCCCCTCCTATAATAAGCCTGAGAATCCAAAGAAGGCGATGGCCATAAGTCCCGATATAATAAGTACTATGGGCATGCCTTGAAAAGATTTTGGAACATCATTATATTCCATTTTTTCCCTTATGCCTGCCAAAATGACAATCGCTACTGTGAATCCAATAGAAATGGCTATTCCATTGACCACTCCTGTAAAAATGCTATATGATCTTTGTACATTGGTCAACGCTACGCCCAATACGGCACAGTTTGTTGTAATGAGAGGAAGATATACTCCTAATGCCTGATAAAGTCCCTTCATATATTTTTTTAAAAACATTTCTACAAACTGCACTAATGCGGCTATAACTAAAATAAATACAATGGTCTGCAAATAAGTAATATTAAGAGGAAGGAGCAAAAATTGATATATAGCTCCTGTTACAGCGGAAGCCAATGTGATAACAAATAAAACCGCTCCCCCCATTCCCGAGGCAGTCTCTACCTTTTTAGAAACCCCTAGAAAAGGACAAAGGCCTAAAAATTGGCTTAATACGACATTATTCACAAAGGCAGAACCAATTGCAATTAATAACAACTCTTTCATTCCCCACTACCTCCTTTTTGGTTGCAGGCACTGCAGTCACCTGCACATCCTGCCGATATTTCTTTCACAGGCTTTCCTTTTGAAGCTTGGTAAGCTTTTACCTTATTCTGTACTGCTACCAACCCTGCAAGAACAAAAAATGCACCTGGAGCTAAAATAAAGATAGTGACTGGTTCATAGGCAGAGGGCATTACTTGAGCTCCAAAAATCTGCCCTGCTCCAATAATCTCCCTTACAATACCAATTGCTGTTAATCCTACAGTAAAGCCAAGTCCCATTCCCAAACCGTCAAAAAGAGAAGGTATAATAGAATTTTTGGACGCATAAGCTTCTGCTCTTCCTAATATAATACAATTTACAACAATCAGTGGAATATAAATACCCAAGGAAGTATACAAGGAAGGAATATATCCTTCTAATAGCAGTTCCATAATAGTCACAAAAGAAGCAATAACAACAATAAAAGCTGGAATTCTTACTTTATCTGGAATGACATTGCGGAGAATGGAAATCATAGCATTGGACATAGCCAAAACAACAGTTGTTGTCAGTCCCATTCCCAGACCATTCATAGCCGAAGTAGTTACTGCCAAGGTGGGACACATACCTAACATCAAGACAAATGTAGGATTTTCTTTTATTAAGCCGTTTAATAAACGCTCTGATGCTTTATTCATTACTGCACACCTCCCTCTGTCAATGCCTGGAAATAAGCTAACCCTGCATCCACTCCGTTGACTACTGCATTGGTTGTAACGGTTGCTCCACTAATAGCGTCAATCTCTGAGTCACTGGAAGCCCCAGTCTTTGTATATGTAAATAAAGGAACGTTTTTTCCTGCAAACTGAGATTTAAACTCATCTGTATCTGCTTTCATTCCTAGACCTGCTGTCTCAGAAATAGAAAGAATGGATATTCCATTTACTGTGCCGTCATTTTGAACGCCCATGGAAAAAGAAATGTCTCCCCCATATCCTTCATGTGTCGTTACACTAAGAACATATCCTAATGTATTGCCTCCCTCATCTTTTGCTGCAAGCACTTCTGTAATTTCCTGTTCTGGATATCCTGCCTCGTCTAAAATAGTTCTGCTGTCTTTTTCTGCAGCGGATGGCTCTTCTTCAAAAGAGGAAGCCCCTTGAAACACTTCCATATTTGCCGCCTGTTTTGCTTTTTCCTTTTGTTCTGCAATAGGCGCCTTTGTAATGTCATAGACATATCCCAAACATAATCCAGAGGCAAGAGTAATGGCCGTCATAATTAACGTATTTTTTACAATTTCGTTCATTTCTTCTCTCCCCCTTTCCCAAAACTTTTTGGAAGAGTTACTCTCTCAATTAAGGGAACAAGAAGGTTTCCAAGAATAATGGCATAAGAAACACCTTCTGCTGAAGCCCCAAAAATACGAAACACTCCTGTCATAATTCCTAAAAAGATACCAAACACAATTTTACCTGTGGGGGTAATGGGACTCGTTACATAGTCTGTGGCCATAAAGAAGGCACCCAACATAAGTCCGCCTCCTGCCAGGTGAGCCGTCAAAAAGGTTCCATCCAGTCCATGTCCTCCAAATAAAATAAGAAAGACAACAAAACTAATAATATAACTTGCAGGAATTCTCAAGTCAATAATTCCAAACAAGATGAGAATCATAGCACCTATAACAATGGCAATGAGAGAAGTCTCTCCAATTGTTCCTGAGATTCTTCCTACTACCATATCAAAGGTTGTAAAATCCCCAAGGGTTCCGCCTTCTTTTAAAAGAGCCAAAGGCGTGGGGCCTGAAATCCCGTCATATGTAAAATTCGTCATTCTTGCTGTAAAAGAAATAAGCAAAAAGCATCTAGCCCCTAGAGCAGGATTCATAACATTTTGGCCTACTCCTCCAAATAACATTTTTACTACGAGAATAGCAAAGATACCTCCCAAAATGCACATCCAAACAGGTGCTGTGCTTGGAAGATTTAAAGCAAGTAAAATTCCTGTTACAGCTGCGCTGTAATCCTTTACTGTAATAGGAAGCTTCATACATCTTTCATAAATATATTCCGTTCCCACACATGTAGCTACTGTCACGGCAATGACAAGAGCTGCCCTGAGTCCAAAATTATAAATTCCAAATAATGTTGCTGGCAATAAGGCCAAAAGGACAATCATCATCATGCTACCCGTTGTATCTTTATGCCGAATATGCGGGGATGATGATACGTTCATATAATCACTCAACAGTTACACCCCTTTTCTTCTATCAGCTAAAATCATTTTCCGCATGGATTTAATGGACTGTGCAAGACTTCTTTTTGCTGGACATATGAAACTGCAACAGCCGCATTCACAACACTCCATACCATCGTACTTTTCAAATTTTTCTTTATCATAATGCTCCGCATAATCGGATAAATAAGCAGGCACCAGCCTTGCAGGGCAAACGTCCACACATCTGGCACAATGAATACAAGCTGTTGGCTCCCACTTAGCCACATCATCTTCTGTTAGACAAAGAAGAGCGGAAGAAGTTTTTGTGGCAGGCACATCTAAATCAAAAATGCCAAAGCCCATCATAGGCCCTCCTGAAATGATTTTTACTGGCTTCTTTTTAAAGCCTCCCGCCTCATCCACTAGCTCTCTATAATTGGTACCTACTTTTACTATAAAATTTCTAGGATCTTCAATGGCATCTCCTGTTACTGTAACTATCCTTTCCATGAGAGGCTTTCCTTCTACCACTGCATGATAAATAGCAACCACTGTATCTACATTATTTACAATACAGCCAGCGTCCGCTGGGAGCATCTTGGAATTTACTTCCCTGTTTGTCACTGCATAAATCAAAGAGCGCTCAGCTCCTTGAGGGTATTTGGTCTTTAAAGAACAAACTTCAATTTTTTGTTCTCCTCCAATGCAGCTTCTTAACTTTTCAATGCAGTCTGGCTTATTGTCCTCCACAGCCAACACACCTTTTGCATTGTCAAAAAGACGCAGAGCTATTTTTAAACCTTCCACTAATTTTTCTGGTTCTTCTATCATCCTTCGATAATCAGAAGTCAAATAGGGTTCACACTCAGCACAATTGACAATAACATGATCAATTTTTTCTGGCTCTTTGGGAGACAGTTTTACATGAGTTGGAAATCCAGCTCCTCCCATTCCCACAATCCCAGCTTCTTTAATTAGCTCCCGTATTTCTTCTTTTGTCATTTCCTTGTATGGTTTTAATTTGGGATATTCCACCTCTTCATACAAATTGTCATTTTCCACTACGATTGCGTTGATAGCGTCTCCTGTTACTACTCTTCGAGGCTCTAAAGCCTTTACTGTGCCAGAAACTGTAGCATAAATCGGAGCTGAGACAAAACCACTTGCCTCGGCTATCTTCTGTCCCACAAGCACTCGGTCACCCTTTTTGACAATCGGAGACGCTGGTGCCCCAATGTGTTGAGACAGGGGATAGACAAGCTCACCTTTTGGCAAAACTGCCTTGATGGGTTTGTCTTTTGATAAGTCTTTTCCGTCATAAGGGTGGATGCCTCCCTTAAATGTTAAAACTCCCATTTCCTTACCCTCCTTTTTTTATTTTTTGGCTCATTGCTTTTAAATGGGGATATGCAGAAATATAACGATTATGGTGGAAATTTTTCTTCTTATTGACGGCAGCAATCTTTTTTGATATTTCTGCCATCTTTTCATTTAATTCCCTCCAGTCCTCAGATAAACTACGTTTATTTCTTGCATCATGAAAATACATATAAGAATACTCTTTTCTCAGCTCATCAACTTTACTTCGAATCTCTCCAGCTGTTTCATAGAGCTTTGTAGTTTTTAAGTATTCGTATATCTCATCAAATATTTCTTCCATATGTTCCAGCTTGTTCTTCAATCCATAAGCCGCAATAACAGAACAAGTAAAATCAATGGAATACACCGCTGTGCATACAATCATTAGCAATTTTCCAATGTCTACAGAATATAAGCTCTGTATGAAAGCGGCAAAGGGTTCAAGCACTTCGTACAAAAGTACAGAAAGGAAGCCCCATGCGATAGAACTAGTCAGACAAATTCTTCCTTTATAATTCCACCTCTGGCAAGAATAGTCCCACCACTTTGCATGGAATATGTTTTCCATTACAAAAGCTGTTACATACTCTAGTATGGTTGCTACTATTACTCCTCCAAAAAAAACTGCAATATTATTTCCTTTAAAGGGCTGCAACAGCAAGAAAACACTGACTGCTCCCACACCATAAATAGTGCAGACCGGCCCTGTGACAAAGCCTCTGTTCACTAACCTTTTGTTTTTTATTGATACATAAAGGCACTCCCACACCCAGCCAAAAAAGCTAAAAATCCATACATAATTCCAGATTGTATAGACAGATATCCCGGCTATGACATAGTCCCACATGTAATCATCCTTCCTTACTAACTATACTATTTTTTTGTATAAAATACTACTATTTTTTGCAAAAAAATGTGATTTTTTTAACAAAAAAGACTACTGTCTTTTTTAGAAATCGTGTATAATAACTTTATTCTAAAAAATGATGCTTGCGCCCAAGGAAGGCCGTGGAAAAAATGGAGGTTTTATATGCAAATAATTCATAACATAAGCACAATACAGGCACTTAATTATCCCATAGAAGACCTTGCCCCGCCAACAAAAATACTTTTTCTAGACATTGAGACAACTGGCTTTGCCCTCAAACATTCCTGTCTCTACTTAATAGGCTGCATGTATTATGAATCCAACTGCTGGCATTCCATTCAATGGTTTGCAGAAGACTATAAAGAAGAAGAAAAGTTACTAAAAAGCTTTTTAAAATTTTCCCAAAGTTTTTCCTATCTTATACATTATAACGGAAATCGCTTTGATATTCCATATCTTCAAGGAAAATGCCATCAATATTCATTAAAAGAAAATTTTTCATCTTTTATCGGCATTGATATTTACCGAAGAATTTCACCTTATAAAGGATTTTTAAAGCTGCCAAACCTAAAACAAAAAACAATTGAAAGCTTTCTTCAAATTATACGAACAGATACATATGACGGAGGACAACTCATTTCCGTATACCATGAATATATAAAATCCCAATCTGAATCTTTAAAAAATCTCCTCTTACACCACAATTTTCAAGATTTAGAAGGCATGCTCCATGTACTTCCTATACTCGCCTACCCAGATATAATAAACCTTCCAATAAAAGTTTCTAAAGCAGGCCGCAACCCATACACTACCTTATCTGGAGAAAGACGCACCGAGTTAATGATTACATTTATGCTAGAGCATCCCCTCCCTGTAAGAATTGCAGGCAGATGGAAAGAATGTTATTTTACTGGTCAAGGTTATGAAGCAAAGTTAAGAGTCAATATTTTTGCAGGAACTTTGCGCTATTTTTATCCCAATTACAAAGATTACTACTATCTTCCTATGGAAGACACGGCCATTCACAAATCTGTGGCTTCCTACATAGACAAATCTCACAGACAAAATGCCACTGCTTCTACTTGCTATACAAGAAAAAAGGGGCTGTTTCTTCCTCAATGGGAGGAATTATTTACCCCTGTATTTAAAGAACATTATAAAGACCGTCTTACCTACTTCGAATTAACAGATGACTTTAAACATCAACGGGAAAATTTTCAACTATATGGGGAACATATTCTCCACCATATGATAAGCCAGACTTGATCTAAAAATTTTCAAAAACATAGCTATCTATCAAAGGGGTGAGGCTCACCCCTATAAGAATTCCTTATTACTGACGCCCATTTCTTTTTTCCTTCGTCAGCTGATTCAATATGCCTAACACAATTTCCGCAGACTTTTGAGAAGCAATTTCACAATTTTTTTCAAAGTTTTCTATTCCTTTATATTGAGCTGTATCTGTCATTGTTCGAACACTTAAAAATGGAATATCATTTACATAACAGACATGGGCAATACTAGCTGTTTCCATATCAACTGACAGAGGTTTATATTTTTTATTTATTTCATCTCTTTTCTCATCTTCAATAAACTGTTCTCCTGTGACAACGGTACCAAATAAAATGGAAGAGGAAGATATAATATGATACTTCTTAGCTATAGCAAGCAATTTTTTGTCGGTTTGAAAATAATTTTCTTTCAGCCAAGGATGAAAAGTTGTCAAAATATCTTCCTCCACATCATAATAAGTGATCTGAAATAACCGTATCAAAAAGTTGAACTCTCTCATCCATCCCCCAGTACCCCCATTAATAATGCCGTGAACATGGAAAATATCAATCAATAACTAGACGGCAATAGCAGCGTTTACTTTGCAAACACCACTGTACACTGCTACTATATCCATTTGTTCAATATGTCCAACATAAAAGGTAAGCATCGCCTTTTCAATTATTTGTATCCACTGAATATGTTTTAAAAAGGGAGCCAGTTCTGTATCACTAGCACATAATATCCCTATCTTTTTCATCAATATTCTCCTCCTCTTTGTTTTATTTCTTTTATTTTTTTATTGGAAAAACAATTTCATAGGAAAGATGTGTAATTTAACACTTCACAGTAACAATGTATTGCCTATGACGTCAAGACCACTAATTTGGCCCCATTGCTGGTAGTTTATTTTTCACTGTGACATAATAATAAAATCCCACAAAAATGTGGGATTTTATTATTTTATGATGAAACTAATATTCTTTTTTTGAAAAAAAATTATACCTTTTTATAAAAAAAAGAATTTAACCTTTCAAAACCCACCTCAGAATAATTAATTATTTGTTCTGTGCTTCCAATAAACAATATTCCTTCTGGCAGCAAAGATTGATTAAATTTTCTATAAATTTGATCTTTTGCATCTTCTGTAAAATAAATTAATACATTTCTGCAAACGATCATATTGCACACATTTGGATACGTATCCTTTAATAAATTTTGTTCTTTAAAATGAACTCTTGCTTTAATTTCATCACTAATCTGATAGGATAAACCTACTTTTTTAAAATATCTTCTCTTAAATTCATGAGGTACGCCTGCAATGCTTTTTTCATTGTACAGGCCTACCTTTGCTTTTGCCAGAACTTGTTTATCCAAATCCGTAGCAATAATTTGTATATGGTTTAAAGGAAGATGTTTAGACAATGCCATAACAAGAGAATAAGGTTCATCTCCTGTGGAACAGGCAGCGCTCCATATTTTCAATGTCCTTCCAAAACGCTGGATCAGCTGAGGAATATAACGTTTGTCTAATAGTTCCCACTGGTCTGGATTGCGATAAAATTCCGATACATTTATCGTCAGATAATTCACAAATGTTTCAAATAGCTCTTTATCACTTTTTAATGCGGCGACAAAATGATCATACCCATTAATTTTGTGCTTTCCTATCAATGTATCAATCCTGCGCTTCATCTGATTTTCTTTATAAGCATTTAAGTCAATCTTTGTCATATCGTAAACTGCCTTTTTTAAATACTCATAATTATATGTCATCCTAAAGACCTCCGAACTTTTGCAGTAATTCCTGCATTACTCTTCTTTCTGCTCTGCAGATTTATTTCCTCCATCAACGGAAAATGTATCTTCGTCTGTCTCTTCCGATTTCTCCTCCATTGGTAAAAGTGCTTTCATACTTAAACTGATTTTCTTATCTGATTCGTTAAAATCTACAACTTTTGTTGTTATTTCCTGTCCAACCTTTAAAACATCTGAAGGTTTTTCAATATGCTCTCTCGCTATTTGAGATACATGAAGCAATGCGTCAATTCCAGGTTCCAGTTCAATAAAAGCTCCAAAGTCTGTCATTCTTGCCACTTTTCCTGTCACTTCATTGCCAACAGCATACTTTTCTCCTGCATGAACCCAGGGATTCTGATCTGCAAACTTTAGACTTAAGGCAATCTTTGTGCCATGGATTTCTTTAATCAAAACTTTTAATTCCTGGCCAGGAGAAAAAACGCTCTTTGGATTTTCAACTCTTCCCCAAGACATTTCTGAGATATGTAACAATCCATCTGCACCACCTAAATCAATAAAAGCGCCAAAATCTGTTACATTCTTGACCACACCATCAACTACATCGCCTTCTTTGATTTTTTCAAATAATTCCTTCTGCATTTCAGCCTTCTTTGCTGCTAACAGCTGTCTCCTGTTGCCAATAACCCTTCTTCTCTTTGGATTAAACTCGCTAATGACAAACTGGATCTCCTGTCCTGCATACTTTGACAAATCTTTTTCATAAGTGTCTGAAACAAGACTGGCTGGAATAAATATTCTTGCCTCATCTAAAACAACGCACAGTCCTCCGTCAAGTACCTGAGTAACCTTTGCAGTGAGCACCTCATTATTTTGATATGCCTCCTCCAAACGTTTGTTTCCTTTTTCTGCAGCAAACCGTTTATAACTTAAGAGAACCTGCCCCTCTCCATCATTTACTTTCATAACTTTTACTTCTAGCTTTTCTCCTACCTGCACACATGTAGTTAAGTCTACGTTTGCTTCATTTGTATATTCACTTCTTGTAATAAGGCCGTCAGATTTATAGCCAATATTCAAGAAAATCTCGTCAGGTTTAACATCAATGACCGTACCTTCCACTACCTCTCCTGTGTGTATTGTTTTAAATGAATCCTCCAACATTTGTTCAAAAGTTTGTTCTGACATAATTTTGAACCTCCTCAATAATATTGTTTGGGGTGGATGCCCCTGCGGTAATACCTACACATCGAATCATTTCCGGTAACTCTAAGTTCAAGTCATCAAGTGTCTGTATATAATGTGTGTTTCCACACTGTTCCTTGCATATTTCATACAATTTTCTAGTATTTGAGCTATGCGTCCCGCCTATAACAATCATAGCTTCTGCCTCTTGGGCTATTTGTCTTGCTTCCGCCTGTCTTTCTTCTGTGGCGTTACAGATCGTATTTACAACAATTATATCATAACCTTTTTCATAAAAAATTTCAACTAATTCTTGAAATTTATTGTAGTTATATGTCGTCTGTGATACAATGCATATTTTTTTCCCTGTTTTGCTAAAAAAGTCCTCTGCTTCTTTAGCATTTCCAATTACTGTTCCAGGGGTTTTGCACCATCCTTTGATTCCTTCTACTTCTGGATGACTGTCATTTCCAATAATGACAATTTCCCTTCCTTTTTCACTTTCTTTTAACACAATATCGTGTATTTTCTTTACAAAGGGGCAGGTGGCGTCAATACACTCTAGCCCATTTTCCTCTATGATAGAATATATTTTTTTTGCTACTCCATGGGAACGTATGACTACTGTTCCCTCCTTCAAATTTCTCAATTCTTCTTCTGAGGAAAGGACTTTTACCCCTTGTTGCTCTAAATCATCCACAACCTGTTCATTATGAATAATCGGACCATATGTGTAAATATTCTCCTTTTTTCCTATTTGGGCATACACCATTTCTACTGCCTTCTTTACTCCAAAACAAAATCCTGCTGATTTTGCTGTCTTTATCTCCATTCTTTTTTCTCCTCCCCATTTTTTTGCTTGCAAATCTCAATAATTTTTTGGACAACTTGTTCAACCGTCATATGTGAAGAATCAATGAGAATAGCATCTTTTGCCTGCTTTAACGGCGAAATTTCTCTCGTCATATCTCGCCTATCTCTTTCTATAATATCCAACTCTATTGCATCTAAGGAAGAGGCTTCTCCTTTTTCTTTTAATTCATTGTATCTTCTCTTAGCCCGAACAAAAACGCTTGCTGTCAAATAAATTTTCACATTTGCGTCTGGAAGAACCTTTGTCCCAATATCTCTACCATCCATAACGACATTTTCTTTTTTTGCCATCTCTCTTTGTAGCTTAAGAAGCCGTTCTCTTACTTCTTTATTGGCAGAGCTAATAGAAGCCATGTTGCCTACTTCTTCTGTCCTTATAAGATGATTTACATTTTCTCCATTTAACAGAACGACTTGTTCTCTATCTATATATTGAATAGAAACTTTGGCCTCCTCACATGCCCTGCTTATTTCCTCTTCTTCCTTTAAAATACCCTTTCTTATAAAATAAAGAGCCATAGCCCTGTACATAGCTCCTGTATCTACATATATATAATTTAATTTTTTTGCAAGTTTTTTTGCAATGGTACTTTTTCCTGCGCCAGCAGGACCATCAATAGCAATGCTCTTCTTCATCCTCCATATATTCCTTCCTTTTTTCTATAAATGGCTTCCCGCCGCAAATGCACTGGACCAGGCAATCTGCAAATTATAACCGCCTGTTAATGCGTCCACATCTAATACTTCTCCAATAAAATAAAGCCCTCTCACAAGCTTAGATTCCATGGTCGATGGGTTAATTTCTTTTACACAAACTCCGCCCTTTGTGATAATTGCTTCTTGAAACCCCCTTGTTCCTTTTATTTCTAATGTCATATTTTTTATCTTTCTTGCAAACTGAAGTCTCTGTTCTTTTGTTATATTACAAATCTTTCTTTCTGCCTCAATTCCTGATAATTTTATCATAATTGGAATTAATTTGCCAGGGAATAAATCTGCAACTCCGTTTTTAAATTGCTTTTTCCTATTTTTTTCAAAGTCTCTCTGAATTCTTGTATCTAATTCTTCTACTGTTAAAGCTGGCTTTAAATCTATGAAAAGCTTTACAGGAACTTCCTTCTTTCTCTTTGTTAAAAAACTACTTGCGCTTAGTACTAAAGGACCGCTTATTCCATAATGGGTAAAGAGCATTTCTCCAAATCCTTTATAAATTTCTTTCTTTCCCTCTTTGACTGCGATTCTTACATTTTTTAAAGAAAGGCCTTGGAGCTCTCTAACAAAGTCTTCTTTTGTTTCCAGCGGAACAAGAGCTGGAGAAGGAGAAATAATCTTATGTCCAGCATCCATAGCAAATTGATAGCCATCACCTGTAGACCCTGTCGATGGATAGGAAACTCCTCCTGTCGCTACGATAACTCTATCTGCCTTTTCCTTCTTCCCATCTTTGAAAACAATTCCTTTTACCCAATCTTCTTCTATCCATAGACTTTTTACTTCCCTGTTTCTATATATGGAAACTTTTTGGAGTATTAATTCTTTTTCTAAGGCCCCAATTACATCCCCTGCTCGATCACTTACAGGAAATACCCTTCCCCCTCTTTCTGTCTTTAGAGGAACCCCTAGTTCCACAAATAAATCCATCACATCTTGATTCGTAAATTTATAAAAAGAACGATAAAGAAATTTTTTATTGGATGTCATTTGTTCTAAAAATTCCTCTGGATTTTCACATGCATTAGTAAGATTACATCGTCCTTTTCCTGTTATGAATAGTTTTCTGCCTAACTTATCATTTTTCTCATATATACTTACCTTATGTCCATGTCTTGCTGCGATAATACCACACAACATTCCCCCGGCTCCACCGCCAATAATTGCCACTTTTGCCATCTTAATTCTCCATTCCTGGAAAAGAAAATAAAGATTCCTCGTCTAAAAAATTTATTTCATCTTTTCCATACACCTGATAGTCTTCCCAAACTTGCTCCAAGCTTTCTATATTATGTAAAACTTCTTCTTTTCTTTTCATACAAAGGGCTACCACTAAAGCATTGATTAAGCTAAGGGGAGCTACTAGAGAATCTACAATGGACACATTATCGCTTCTTGCCAAAAGATTACAAGAAGAATATAAATTCATAGGAGAGTGGACACTGTCTGTAAGGGCTATTACTTTTGCGTTGCGATGATTTGCAAATTCCATTGCTTTTAAAGTGCGCAGAGAATATCTAGGAAAACTAATGCCTACGATTACATCTCTTTCTCCAATTCGGATCATCTGTTCTAAAATTTCACTCACATTTGTCGTCTGTATTAATCGAACGTTTCCAAACATTACATTTAAATAGAAGCTTAAAAAATGGGCAAGAGGAGCACTGCTTCGAATACCTATGACATAAATGTTTTCTCCATGGATTAAACTGTCTACAGCGGCCTCAAAAGCTTCTTTATCTAAATTGCTCAACGTATCTTGAATTTTTTCTATGTCTGCCCCAAGAACAGCAGTGACAATTTCTGACTGGCTTCTCCTTCCATATTTCGCTTCCATTTTCTGTATTTTATCTAATTTTTTATGGACGATTTCCTCCAATGCTTTTTGAAACTGGGGATAGCCTTCATATCCTAACACCAAGGCAAAACGAATCGCTGTAGACTCGCTGACTCCTGCCATTTTCCCCAGCTTTGCAGCAGTAAAAAAGGCTGCTTGATCATAGTGCCTTGTTATATAGTCTGCCAAAGCTTTCTGCCCTTTACTCATTTTTCCATATATCTCATTCATTCTTGAAATGACATCTTTTTCCTGTTCCATTTGTATACCTATGCCTTTCCTATTTGGGCCCTTCCCAAAGAAGAATAAACCAAAATACTTTACATGAACATTCCTTTATTCTTATCTCATATCTTTGTTTTTTCTGTTCTTACTTACTACCTTTTTGCCATGGATATTGTATCAAAAACAAAGAAGAAACACAACTTGACTTTACACAAATATCATTATAAACTTGTAAATATTACTCTCTCATTATCATAATATAGAAAGGATCATTGGATGAAAAGCAAAGAATTCATTTTCTTTTTCCTTATCTCTTGTCTACTTTTTGCTGGCTGTTCTCATCAACTTGTTTTTAACTTTCGTAATCTCCACATTACCAATATTGAAATTACAGATTGTGTAACCGATGAAACGATTGTCTTGGATTCTTCGGAGACAAATTATTTGATTTCTCTCATTCAAGATCTTACCTATCGGGAGGAAGAAGACTATTCGAAAATAACATCCATGTTTGTAGAGGGAAACGCCATCTATGAACTTATTTTTTATACAGGAGACTATCCTACCAATGAGCGTATTGTCATTTTATGGGATAATCTTATTTTTTACGATAATTCTTATTTTGAATCCCAAGAACCTTTTGATCTAGAATACATTCAGAATCTTTTTGAAACTGCCAGCTAATTTTTCGTTGACAAATCCTTGTTTGTTTTCTATAATTTGTTTTTATAACATATTGTTAGTTCCCTAACAAAAGGAGGGATATCCATGGAAAAACCATTGGTTTTCATAGGTTATGAAATCAAAACCGTTTCCAATCTCCTAAAAAGAAAGCTTCACAATCCTCCCCTTTTTCCTGAAGGTTCCATTACAGAAATGCATGGAATGATTATTGAGTATCTATATCAAAATCAAGAAACCAAAGATTTATTCCAAAAGGATATTGAAGCCAAATTTTCTATTCGCCGCTCCACAGCTACTGGAATCTTACAGCTAATGGAAAAAAATAAGATTATTATAAGAGAATCGGTTCCCTATGATGCCCGCTTAAAAAAAATTGTACTCACAAAGGAAGCCATTGCCAAATATCAACTGGTAAAAGAAAAAATATACCAGTTAGAAGAACAAATACAACAAGGACTTACTGATGAAGAGATACAAGTTTTTTATAAGATTATGAATCAAATTAAAAAAAATTTAAAGGAAAAGAAAGGAGATATACTATGATAAAACGACTAGCAGGCTGTATCCGCCAGTATAAAACATTATCCATTCTGGCCCCCTTTTTTGTCACATTAGAAGTTATCATGGAAGTATTTATTCCATTTCTCATGTCAAAGTTAATTGACAATGGAATTGACGGAGGCAACATGGTTTACATCCGAAATTTAGGAATGCTTTTAATTCTGGCAACTATTGTTTCCTTATTTTTTGGGGTATTATCTGGAAAATGCGCTGCCGGCGCATCTGCTGGCTTTGCTAAAAACCTGCGCCATGATATTTACTATAATGTACAAAATTTTTCTTTTTCCAACATTGATAAATTTTCTACATCAAGCATTGTCACAAGATTGACAACAGATATAACCAACTTGCAAAACTCTTACCAAATGGTTATCCGGGTAGCTGTCCGCTGTCCTGTTATGTTTTTATTTGCCTTGTTTATGGCTTTCCAAATTAATCATAAACTTTCTCTTATTTTTCTGGCCGCCATTCCTATTTTAGCCTTGGGACTCTATCTCATTATGAGCAATGCGCATCCTATTTTTGAAAGAGTTTTCCATACTTATGACAAATTAAATAATGTTGTGCAAGAAAATCTACAAGCCATTCGGGTTGTAAAATCCTTTGTCCGGGAGGAAGAAGAAATCAAAAAATTTCATGGAGTTTCCCAAGACATCTATGCCGATTTTACTAAGGCAGAAAAAATTCTTGCCTTTAACATGCCTCTTATGCAGTTTTGCGCCTACTCCTGTATGCTGCTCATTGCCTGGATTGGAGCCAGACTTATTGTTGGATCAGAACTTACAACAGGAGAATTAATGAGTCTTATTTCTTATACAATGCAGATTTTAATGAGTCTTATGATGCTCTCCATGGTCTTTGTCATGATTATTATTTCTAGGGCATCTGCCGAACGAATCGCAGAAATTTTAGATGAAAAAAGCGATCTCCATAATGGTGAACAGCCTGTTTATGAAGTAAAAAATGGGGATGTTTCTTTTGAAAATGTAAGCTTCAGCTATGCTGGCAACATAGAAAAGTTATGTTTAAGTAATATTGACTTGACCATTCAAGCTGGGGAAACCGTTGGTATACTTGGAGGAACTGGAACTTCCAAAAGTACTTTAGTTCAACTCATTCCCCGCCTTTATGATGTTACCAAAGGATCTGTCAAAGTAGGAGGTGTGGATGTCAGAGATTATGATGTGGAAACTCTTCGCAATGAAGTCGCAATGGTTTTACAAAAAAATGTCTTGTTCTCTGGAACCATTAAGGAAAATCTTCGCTGGGGAAAGGAAGATGCATCCGATGAAGAACTGATAAAAGCATGTAAATTAGCTCAAGCCCATGACTTTATTCAAAGCTTTCCTAAAGGCTATGATACGTACATTGATGAAGGAGGCTCCAATGTCTCAGGAGGACAAAAACAACGGCTTTGCATTGCAAGAGCTTTATTAAAAAAGCCAAAAATCCTTATTTTAGACGATTCTACAAGCGCTGTTGATACTAAAACGGACTCTTTCATAAAAAAGGCATTCCGTGAAGAAATTCCAGATACAACAAAATTTATTATTGCCCAGAGAATCTCTTCTATTGAAGATGCCGATAAAATTATTGTCATGGAAGGAGGAAACATCCACGGTTTTGGAACTCACCAGGAATTATTGGAAAGTAATTCCATCTATCAGGAAGTTTACTATTCTCAAATGAAAGGAGAAGAAAAAGATGAAAAATAATAAAAAAACCATAGCGCGTCTTATGACTTATATAACAAAAGAATATAAGCTTCGCTTTCTTATAGTTCTTATTTGTATCTTTATTAGCTCCTTATCCAATGTTTCTGGCTCTCTCTTTATTCAAATTTTAATTGACGATTATATTACTCCTCTATTATTAATGGACTCTCCTGTTTTTCATGGGCTGTTTCGGGCTGTCCTCACAATGGCTTCCATTTATGCTGTTGGCATTTGCTCAGCTTTTCTCTATAACCGGCTTATGGTCTCCATTGCCCAAGGAGTTTTGAAAAAAATTAGAGATGAGATGTTCGCCCATATGCAAACCTTACCTATTCAATATTTTGACACCCACACCCAAGGTAATGTTATGAGCCACTATACAAATGATACAGATACTTTGCGTCAAATGATTTCCCAAAGTATTCCACAAATGTTTTCTTCCTTTATTACTATTATTTCTGTATTTTTTGCCATGATTGCCACAAGTATTCCCCTTACCATTCTTATTATTGTATGTATTTTTCTCATGCTTACCATTATAGGGAAAATCGCTGGAAGAAGTGGTTCTTATTTTATGAAGCAACAGCAATCTCTTGCCTCTCTTAATGGTTATATAGAAGAAATGATCCACGGACAGAAAGTCGTAAAAGTTTTTTGCCATGAGGAACAGGCAAAAGCAGGATTTGACAAATTAAATGAACAGTTATGCAGTCATTCTACTGAAGCAAATAAATATGCCAATATTCTTATGCCTGTTATGATGAATTTGGGAAATCTTCAATATGTATTAATTGCCATTGTTGGAGGAGCCTTGGCTCTCTCTGGTTTTGGAGGAGTAACTCTAGGCGCCATTGCTGCCTTTTTACAGCTTTCCAAAAGCTTTACCATGCCTATTAGTCAAATATCCCAACAATTAAACTCCATTGTCATGGCCCTTGCGGGGGCAGGCCGTATTTTTAATCTCATGGACGAAGTTCCAGAATCTGATAATGGATATGTTACATTAGTCCATGCAAAACGGGAAAAGGACACATTGGTAGAATCCAAAGAGCGTACTGGCCTTTGGGCGTGGAAACATCCCCACAAAGACGGCAGTATAACCTATACAGAATTAACAGGGGAAGTCCGTTTTTATGACGTAGATTTTGGCTATACAGAAGACAAAATCGTCCTTCATAATATTACCCTCTATGCAGAACCAGGACAAAAAATTGCCTTTGTAGGAGCCACTGGAGCAGGAAAAACGACCATTACAAATTTAATTAACCGATTTTATGATCTGGCTGACGGAAAAATCCGTTATGATGGTATTAACATCAATAAAATTAAAAAGACCGATTTACGCCGTTCACTAGGCATTGTATTACAAGATACCCATCTCTTTACAGGAACCGTCATGGAAAATATTCGTTATGGCAAATTAAACGCAACAGACGAAGAAATTTATGCAGCTGCAAAATTAGCCAACGCCCATGATTTTATAAACCGTCTGCCAGATGGTTATGACACAATGCTTTCAGGGGACGGGTCTTCTCTCTCCCAGGGACAAAGGCAGCTTCTCTCCATTGCAAGAGCAGCTGTGGCCGATCCCCCTGTCATGATACTTGATGAAGCTACTTCCAGTATTGATACGAGAACCGAGGCAATTGTCCAAAGGGGCATGGACAGTCTCATGCACGGAAGAACTGTTTTTGTCATTGCCCACAGACTATCCACCATACGAAACTCCGATGTGATTATGGTCTTGGATCAAGGAAGAATTATTGAGCGTGGAAGTCATGAACAGCTTCTTAAGGAAAAAGGGAAATACTACCAGCTCTATACTGGAGCCTTTGAAATGGAATAAGAAAATAAATATTTGTATAAAAAAGTATAGATTTTATGAGCCTAAATAGAAAAGTATCAAGGAATATATGTAACAATGGGCAAGTATATAGCAGGGAAAGAGGAAGTATGAGAGTGTGTGAACAAAAGTCTGTAAATACTGGTCTTCTATGATAATGACTGGGCTAAAGGCTTTCTGATAAGCTTCCAGTCCTTGTTTTATATATAACAGCACATGCTGGTGCATGTCAAGGGCAGACGGAGCATTCTG
>CAJUTQ010000093.1 GCA_910589265.1 uncultured Lachnospiraceae bacterium | reverse complement strand
CAAAGAAATGCAGGAGAAGATTGAAAGCCTGCTAAACGCGCGAAATATAGGTTCGCAGCCTTTTAAGGTAAACAGCAGGTGGCGGATCATGGACTGCATAGAGGAGATGGAGAGGGTTTTTACAAACTATGTCCTGTATAATAATGAAATCGCAGAGGAATATCAGAGGGCAGTCATAAGAAATACGCCTGTGAAAGAGAAGAAGAAAAGGGTATCACAGCGACCAAGTATTAAAACAATAATACTCTGCCTGTTGCCGTATCTGCCTATTTTATTTTTCGGGTGGACACCACAATTCAGAATAGTATTATTGATCAGCTATACAATCATGCTGTGCAATATACCACTTGGTTTGGTGGCGATGGTTGTCCTGTATATGATATTAATCGGATAGAGAAACATATGTAAAAAAAGAGCTTTCCCAAAAACGGAAGGCTCTTAAAAATTCGGATTATAATTTGTTGATGGATCAAAAATTAAGATCTGAAATGATAGGGTGGAAGCAGTTCCTCAAACTTGTTTTAAAAATGCAATCGGGGAAAAATTATATAATGAATTAAGTGATAGAGGAGGGATGCTTATATATGAAATTAATAGACGGTGATGAACAGGACAATAAGAATAACCAGAAAAACATTTGGGGTAAACAAGAAGAAAATGTCTGTACAGAAAAAATGTCTGTTAATCATGTGATTCATCCATTGAAACGGAGCCAAAACTTAAGACCCATTGATGATGAAGAATGGGAAAGTATGTTAAGGATTTTGAAAGGTCATAAGCACGTATGAAAAATTGCATGAGATATTTTATAAAGATAATTTTTCCTGTGTAATACAAAAAGAATTATTAATGAAGAATATAAGTTAGATATTATGATGGTTAATATTTTTATAATTTTATGAACATAATATCTTGCGGTATCCTGCAATGCACTTTATAATATATTTTATCAGATCTGCCTAAACCATTTTCAGAAAAAGGAGGCCGTCAATGAAAAGTTATATCAAAACAAGAACTGTGCAGTCTATCGTAAGGGATATCAAAAAGGGGAAGATAGTCCTGGAAACAGGTATCCAGAGAAAGCAGGATCAGTGGGACAGGAAGAAAAAGTCGTTGTTGATCCTGTCCGCCATACAGGAGATCATCATTCCTGGCATATTTGCAAAGGAAACGGTAAATGAGAAAGGCGAGACTGCTTGGGAGATACTGGACGGAAAGCAGAGGCTTACAGTACTTTATTCCTTTTTGAATGATGAATTCAGACTGGATAAATCTTATGAGGATGATTATGCAGGCATGAAATTTTCAGAGCTTAATGAAGATGTCCAGAATACCATCAAAAATGCGGAGATCACAATCAATATTTATCAGGAGATAGACGAGCAGGAGACAGAGGATATTTTCTGCAGACTGAACAATGGACAGCAGTTGTCTAATGACAATATATACAGGGCACATATGGGTGCAGACCTTAGACAGTTTGTGGATGAGGCAGTAAGCAGGCCTTTTATGAAGAAGGTGAATTTCACAAAGGGACAGCTTCGGAAGTCAGAGGATCAGGGTGTTATATTGGCAGCACTTGCTTTGATTTCCGATGAAAGTGTAGCTGATCTCAGTAAAAAGTCAATCATACAGTTCATTGATGACTTTAAGCAGCGGTATGATCAGGAGCTGTGCGATATCATACTGGCATCACTTGATGCGTTGGATGAAGCGATTCCTGAGAAGCATAAGAACTTGAAAAAAGTGAGCGTTCCCATGATAATAGCGAATGAAGCGCTCTGCCTGAAAGACAGCAAAAAGCAGAAAACCTATGCAGACAATCTCAATGCATTTCTGGATGACTATGAAAACAGAGCAGATTATCTGGAATTATGCAAGACCAGCACGGCAAGCAGCCAGAATGTAGGAAAGAGAAATTCCTATTTCTATGCAATGACAGAGGAATAAACAGGTTATTCGTATCTTGGTATGTATATTTGGGAGGACTATTGGTGAATATCAGTAGTCCTTTTTGATACAAATAATCCATATAGAAACAGCATGCAAATGGAAGAGTGTTTCAACTTATTATTTATGATACATTTTATAATATATGTGTAAAATGAACGAAAAAGCTGATAACATCATAAATTTTCTATTAGGAAAGAAAAACTTTTGTTGGGTTTTGAGTTAATATTTATTTTTATATTAATATAGGAGTTTGAAGAAAAAGAGGATTTAGAATAGGTGCTGATACTGCTTTTTATAATGAGGAGAGGGTGGAAAACATTTTAACAAAATGGTATAATTTAAAATTATAGATAATATAGTGGAGGATACGAATGAAAAGATATGCTGTTCTAATCAGTTGTGAAGAATATAAGGAGTTTGATGATATTGAGTTTTGCCACAGCGATTCGGTGCTCATGGATAACACATTGATTGAGTATTGTGATTATGATAGAAAAAATGTTCATCTCTTGGTATTATATAAAGACTCTTCAGACAGTGATGTGGTTTGTATTTATAAAATAATTAGTGATATCATAGATAGCATGAAAAGTGAAGACACTTTTCTGTTTTATTTTGCTGGTCATGGTATGTCGTATGGAGAGGATGAGTATCTTATTTTGCCAGATACGGAACAGAATAATATTGAAGGAACAGCATTATCATTAAAACGTTTAAATGAAATTTTGAAAAAAGCAGATGGAAATACATTTAGAATTCTTGATGCATGTCATTCGGGAAAAGATGTTCGTGGAGTTCGAGAAAATGTTTTTATAAGAGAAATCATAAAAAATAGCTGGGCGACTTTGGCATCTTGTTCTGAAAATGAATGTAGTTATTCTGATGACAAATTATGTCAAGGAGTTTTTACATATTATGTATCAGAAGAAATAAAAAGATGGGAATTAGGTAAAGGAATTACTCTTGAGACATTAAAACTGCTAGTATGTGAAGATTTACAACAATGGGAAAAAGATAAAAGCAATGGACATATACAGACACCAACATTGAATGGTTCCATTGTAGGGAATGTTGAATTTGCAACTAGAAATGAAAGGGAGTATGAATATGAATTATATGATGAAGAAAGGTGCATAGAGCAGGGAGCGGAGGAATCAGTGGTGAATACAGAGTTAAATATAGTGAACAGTCAAAGTACGGAATTATGGGAGCCTAATGCAGGTATTCTCATCCCTAAAAGCGCAGATGTTGCGGAAGTTTTGAGAAACGATGTACAATTGAGAGAAAGAGAGTTAAATGGAATATATATTAACTATAAAAATGAAAGTTATGAATTTGCGACAGAGCCTCTTTGGAATCGAACTATGTCTTTGTTGCGGAAACGAGTATTGGCATTAGGAGAGGAATTTGTTTGCGAAATGGTTGGTATAGATAAGCTCGAATATGTTAGAAAATTACCTGAATTTGAAGTTATAAATTTAGCGATGGAATTGGGCTTTATAAATAAAACAGGTAAAATGAGATTGATGCATTCTTTTGAAACAGTCACTCATTATTTTGATCGAGATGTTGAAGATGAGATGACAAAGAGCGAAGCCGAAAGCATAATTAGAGCATGTGTACAGTATGTGTTAGGGATTGACGAATCAGAAATAGTTTTTGAATATAATGATTTTAGAACTTCGTTAAAGTTGGAAAAATTTGATCGAGATTCCACTAAAATAGAGATGATAAAAAATAGTCCTTATTTTTATAAAAGGACAACAATAAGGACATTTGTGAATCTTATTTCTACTACAGAAGGGGCAGAATTTGAAAATGTGATGTCAAATTTTGATGTGGTACTTTCTGCAGTTTGGGATGAATTGTCATCAGATGATAAGTATTTTGTTGGACATACATATAGTAAATATAAAAATAAAGGTAATAAAGAATATATTGTTCCTATCTACAATGCTTTGAAAAAGGTAGGTGGGTTTGATTATGTACCAGAAGGGTTACGTTCTTCAAGCTTTGTTAATGTGGCCAAAAAAGTGAAAAGTGTGCATTATGCAATAAATAATTTTTATAACGAACCTAGTGCAGTTAGAGAATTGGAGAGGATGGGGAGTAAGATTCCAAGACCTGCAATAAAAGAGGTTGTAAGTGCAGTATTTATGATTATGATGGGCAATGCATATGGGAGATCTTTTGATGCAGTAGAACCTGCAAAAGATATTTTAAGAAAGCTAACAGAAAGTGATTGGGTGTATTACATAGAGCAGTGCTTGCCCTATGATGAAGAGGTACTTAGCAAGATGTATGCGGGAGATGAACGTAATGGACGTTGGTGTGAAATTATTGTCGAATTTGGGGTAGATAAATATGAATTTACAAATACTAAAGTTAAAGAGTTTATCAACTATTCTGTCAAAGGTGACAGGAGGAATGTAAAAGCTATAGCAGGAACATATTTAAAGAAAATAGGTAGTATTTAAATTATTGACGAATATTTAAAAGCTGAGAGGTTTTCGTGGTGAAGATCTTTCGGATTAATTGAATGTGATTTTTTGTATTATTAGAGAAAAGTCAGGGCTTTTTTATGGATATGTTCCTTTGAAATTATATAGTGGCTAATAAATTGCCTGTCTAGTAGGTAACGAAAGGACCTTGGAGAAATCTGAGGTCTTTTTTGATGTTATGCATACAAATATTTATATTTTTGACAGCTTTGTATATAACGAAAAAACAGGAAATACCTGAAATAAGAAGAAGGGAGAAAAGAAAAAATTATGAATATAAAAAAGTATAGTTTAAAGACAATGTGTGCAGCCTTGGCATGTACAACAGTTTTAAGCAGTATGCTGGCTGCCTATGCAACAGATGTCATTATCAATGAAACGCCAATGGATGACTCGGCGGAAATTAATGTAATTAACACTCTGGCGGATGACTCAGCGGGGACAGATACAGGTGATTCTGGCTGGACTACAGAAGAAAACAGTTATGAAGATATAAAAGTGACTTACCAGCAGTCATCGAGTTATGCAGTGACGATTCCAAAGACAATCGCTCTGGATTCCAAGAAACAGGCAGCATATTCTGTAAAAGTAACAGGGGATATTGATGCAAACCAACGGGTTTATGTAGCGCCTGTGGATGGAATTGCTGACAGTGAAAATTTAGATTTTTATATGAAAGACTTAAGTGGCAGGAAAGCAGATGTAGCAGCAACGGTAACACATAGTAAAACCTATTGGAGTTCTGAGAATGTAGCAAATGCATATGAAGAAACCCAAAACTGCGTCAGTGCGCCAGATCTGACTGCGGGTACATGGGAAGGAACCTTCCAAGTAGAGATAAGGCTGGAGACTAATGTGGTGCAGGATGAGGAAGAAACAGCTCCTGCGGAGGCATATAATGATTGGAATTATACACTGGATGAAGAAAATAATATTATTACGTTGAACTATTATATAGGTTTGGACTATGCAAATCCTAAAAAAGATGTAATTGTATATGCTAACTACGTGATTGATGGAAAAACATATAAAACACAGATCAAGAGCAATGATGTAAATGCAACCGTTAACACGGCTTATATGTTTAATAACAATTTTAACTATGCCCAATACATTGAAACCATTCAATTTAGTGGTGGTATTGATATGAGCAATGTAACAAATATGAGCTACATGTTTAACAGTTGTACTAAGTTAACAAGCGTTGATTTTGGAACTGGTTTTAATACGAAGAATGTGACAAATATGGCACAAATGTTTAATAATTGTACCTCTTTAACCAGCTTGGATGTAAGTGATTTTGATACAAGCAATGTGACGAATATGAGTGGCATGTTTAGTAGTTGTCGGGCACTAACAGATTTGGATTTAAGTAATTTTGATACAAGTAAGGTGACAGATATGCAATCCATGTTTTCTAAATGTGTACTCTTAACCAGCTTAGATTTGGGCAACTTTAATACGGGCAATGTAATGAACATGAACTATATGTTCTGGGATAGTTCTAAACTTAAAACAATCTATGTGACAGAAGGTAATTGGTCAAGTTCACAAGCAACTACGACATGGATGTTTCAAAATTGTGGGACATCCGAAGTGACATATAAATAGTGACTACACTTTTAGATCCTGTTTGGGAATTCTCATACAGGATTTTTCTTTTCCCCAATATAAAAATTTACTCGTTCCGTTTTTCGCTTGTATTTATTCTCAACTGGTATATAATAAAGAAACTCAACTAAAAAGTATATATTTTAACAACAAAAAAGCAGGTAATGACATACCTGCTCTGACCAAAAATTATAATGAAATGAAGTTACGTATTGAGTAGTACATTGTTCATTTCTGATTTCCTTATTATTATAACGTATTATCTTTCAAAAATTACCAGAAGTTGAATGAGTAAAAAGTTATATAGATAATATTGCAAATTGAGAAGAAGCCTTCATTTCATGGAAGTTTTGGCATGACCATTCTGTGAAAGGAGGCTTATTTTTATGAATGGAACAATAGATAATCTGATCCCTGACTGGAGGGAAAAGATAAATGAGTCAAGTATTGGATCAATAAAGAGTAATATGGCGGAAATGCTGCCCATATTGAAGCAGTTAGTGAAAGACGGAAATATAGAGGGGATACAGGAGTTCTATCAGAAAGTATGTACAGATACAGTTGATATGAATGATGACAGGGACCCTTTCTTTTATAAATTTCTCATGCAGTTCTGCAACGCAGCATCCTGCGATGGAGTAATGGAAGAGAGACCAGAGCCAAACACAAAACACCATTATCTGTGCTTTAAATGTGTATATCACAGGGGCGAAGAAGATGAATTCTCTGTCATCACGTTCTTTAAAAAGTGGGATGAAATTTTCCCTGAATATAAATATCTGTGCTTTCTGATGTACAACAATCTTGTCGGAATGGAGACGTATTTACATACCTATGAATTCAAAGAACCTGTTTTTGATGAAAAATATATGGTGCAATGCAATAATCTGATCCTGTCTTTTAAGCTGGAAGGAACAAAGCAGGAAAACTTGTTGTACCCTGTAATCCATTATAACGAAGATTGGATCAGCTTTATTTATGGTAAGCTGGAAGAAATGGGGCTATATGCAAGAAATGTCCTTATCAACGGGGAAGTTTTAACGGTTGTCATTGACCTTTGGAGAAGCATCACTTTAAAAAGCAGTTCCCTAAAGTACA
The DNA here is from genome assembly GCA_910589265.1 of uncultured Lachnospiraceae bacterium. Taxonomy (GTDB): domain Bacteria; phylum Bacillota; class Clostridia; order Lachnospirales; family Lachnospiraceae; genus MGBC165282. Next base: position 1,303 of record CAJUTQ010000093.1, on the reverse strand, counting down.
TCCTTGGAAAGGTGGAAGAACAGTTATTGTTCCGATTACAGGATTACCATGTTTATGATAATGAACACTTTTTTATGGTTCCTGGGAGTATCAATGCAAGGAAGCATATTTCTATTAACAGAAAAACAAAATTGATGTACTCTAACAAAAATATAGAGGGAGATACCTTTATTAAAAGGGAAGATGGCTATTACAGATGCTATTATGTGGGAATGGACGTTTATCCGTTTCCTGCTGTCAGTTTGTCCAAACTTGCTGAGACGGTGGGCTTTCCGAAGAAAGAAAAACAGGAAGATACAGATAAGCGAAAAAGGGCAGAGAACAAAAAGCGTTTTACCCGTGTTGGCAGGGAGCGGCTGGAAGATCTGGATAAGCTGATTGAATTGCGGCAGGATGAGATCAGGGAGCGTTTCCATTTCTTTCGGATCATGGGGAATATCTTATTCTATTTGGGAAAAGAATCTGCGGAAGTGCTGCAGTATATGAATGACAGGAATAAGCGCCTGTATGTGCCGATCAGTGAAAGGTGTCTTCTAAGGATTTTTACATTCTGCAAAGAGGATTATGAGAAATATTTAAGTGATCCTGAACTTGGCATAAAATATACGAATCAAAGGATCGTAGAACTGCTGCAGATCAGAAAACTGGAGCAATGGGAAATGAAACAGCTTATCGGGGAGAATGAAGCATGGGAGAGAAACAAGGTTTCCCATATCATTTCTACAAGAAAAGCATATGCCCCAATCAAGCATGACAAACGATATGCACGGGAGATGCAAGAGGAAGTTGACAAGGAACAGTTCCTACAGATGCGGCAGCTTGGTATGAGTAATAACCAGATTGCTAAGAAGAAGCATGTTGATCCAAGAAAAGTGGACAGGCTGATAGGAAAAAATACAGAAAAAGAAGCAGAAAGAGAAATGTTAAAACAGAGGGTAATAGATATGACAGCGAAAGGTAAATCTGCTTCTAAGATCAGCAAAGAATTAGGTGTTTCAGTAAGTACAGTGCGGAGAATTAGAGCAAAAGCACAGCAATAGGGAGCAGGTTCTCCCTATTTTTATTCCCCAAATTTGCGAAGGCCAGTTAAGATAAGAAGGCTTATGCAGGGTGAGTTACTTGCTGGTCTGGAAGCAGTCTGCTCGTCAAAGAAGTGCATCTCCTCCATCATGGAATACAGCTTCTATTTCTTTTCTTTCAGAGTTTCCTACAGAATATATAGTATTCTTATCTAAATACACAGTAAATACTTTGGTGGTAAGAAAGTTTGACGATCTGTGACACCCCTTATTATCGAAAGTAT
>CAJUTQ010000092.1 GCA_910589265.1 uncultured Lachnospiraceae bacterium | reverse complement strand
TTTGCCAGTTTCACGGCCTGGATTTTGAAATCCATGTCGTATTTCCTTTGTTTTTTTGCCATTGTAGTTGCCTCCTTATTTCTCTTTGATTATACATCAAATCCTTGAGTATAAAATGACAACTAAAATGATACAACATCATTGAGAGCCAGTCCACATGGACATCCAATATCATATTCAGGGCATTGATGTACTTGGTACAAACTTACAGGGAATATTTCAGTGAAACCAGGCAGAACATATATAACAGTAAAAAACTAAAGATGCCAAAGCCAGAGGTTTATGTCATCTATACTGGAGACAGGAAGACAAGGTCAGAACAGATTTCATTTACAGAGGAATTTTTTGATGGGAAGGAAACCTGCCTGGATTTAAGAGTGAAAATGATTTATGATGGCAGGGAAGGGGATATCATCAGCCAGTATGTGGCATTCACAAAAGTGTGCAATGAGCAGGTGAAGGTTTATGGCAGGACAAGGAAGGCAATCAGAGAAACCATCAGGATATGTAAGGATAAAAATGTATTAAAAGAATATCTGGAAAGCAGGGAACAGGAGGTGCTGGACATGTTGATGGAGCTGTATGACCAGGAAGAAGTGATGAGGTCATATTTGGAGAGTGAGAGGTATGAGGCAGCAAAAGAGGCAGCAAAAGAGGCTGCAAAAAAAGCTGAAAATGCAACAAAGATAGAAACAGCAAAGAGATTCCTGCAAATGGGGAAATTCTCTATTGAGGACATAGCTATTGGCTCTGGGCTATCAGTGGAGGAAGTTAAGAAACTGGCAAGAGATTAGACTGTATAAGTTTAGGAGCTTATAAGGATTTGAGATAAAAACAGGATTCACAGGGATGTGGTGTCCTGTTTTTTTGATAGGGAATTTTAAGGGGACCCTCTGATTTCTGTTGTATATAATGGAACTCTTTTAAATGATATTGATAGCAGGGGAAGAGTGGATGAAGACTTGTTTTCAAAAAAGTGTGGGAATGGTTAAGCAGCTGTTTTCTCTAAATTTTATAGAAATCCCTCTGTGGTATGCTGAAAAAGGCAAAGGAAAGCAAAGCAGGGGAAGGAGGAACCGAAAGGAACTTGCTTACAAAATACCAATACGGAGCATGAATCACAGGCTCCAGAACCTTCCGATTTTCAGAAAAGATGGCTCATTGGACTTTGGAAGTCTGGGAGGTATGCCAGTATCTATTGATATAATTCAAAGCGGTAACAGGGTCTTTGTGAAAAAAATAGCCTATGACGTATCTTATTACAGAATAGAAAGTGGGGACTGAACATGGGTAGGAAATCAGATTTAATGGAAAACATCCAGGAGCTGCTAAATAAAAGGCTTTTAGGACTTTTTTGAAAGACACTAAGGGGAATTACTATGAAATCAATCCAACAAGACTGCTTCACTATGTGGAAAAGAATTTCAGCCTGAAATCCGAAAGGGAATTAAAGCTCCTTACGCTGTTCCTCGTCACATCGTTCTGGGGGCTGGGCATTAACCATCTGAAAAAAATGTGGCAGACCATTACCAGGAATCTGCACAAAAAAGGGGAAGAATAAAGCAGGGATTGCAAAGCCCCATAGCTGGGTAAAAGATAAATAAAACAGGAAAGTGAGATTTAAAAATAAAAAAAGATTATTCAAAACCGTTAGCAGTTATTATTATTTTTAGTGGCAATGTTACTAATGTATGTAGTCAGCGCAATCCTTGGAGGGGTTGTTTATTTACTGGCATTTGGCATAAGCCTGATGGAATTAAGAAGTAAAGTGGCTTTTGAAGAGACATTCTCTATTATATACTTTATCAAAAATATTCGGAAAGACACGCTGTTTACAAAAAGAGTTTTAACGATAATTGTAGCAGCCCTGCCTTTGATAGCAGTTATTGTTACATACAGATGGATTGCTGTAGATACAGTCAGGGAAGTGGATTCATTGTTTGATTCAATCTATTAAGGAGGGGATGCAATGGTGTTATTTGATACAAAAGGGTTAAGCAATAAACTGGGAGGAATGAAAGAAAAAGTAAGCGGTGCTGTCAGTGATGCAAAACTTGATGAAAAGTTTGGAAAAGTAAGACAGAAGATGGGGGACAGCATTGCGGAGATAAAGAAATCCTATGCAGAGAGTATGGCAGAAAATGACACGGCAAAAGCCCCAGTGGAAGGGGCTATTACCAGATATCAGGTGATTTATGTAGGCGGGTTTCCTAAGAAGCCAAAGAAGAAATAGATTCACTGTCATTAGGTTTTAATGTGATGGAGGACAGCTTTATTTTCAAGCCAGAAAGCCTTGCGAAAAAGGAATGGTTTGGAGAAGAGAATTTTATTATCCCATATAATAAAGTGACAAAGTTAGAGATTGTGAAAAGGCAGGTCAGCATGACAGAAGCCATAATGAGCAGCAATGGTAAAACAAAAAGCCTGGAGCAGATGAATAATATCAATATCACCTATCTGGATGGAGAAGGCACGGAGCAGATGGTAAGGATAGAAATGCTGACAGGGTTCAATCAGAACCACATAAGCGGCACGGCCTAAGATCCGGCCATCTTCCCGTACTTTATAATGGATGCGGTCCATGAATACGAACGGGCAAACTGGGTTTAGTGGGCGGGTCTGCCACTCTTTTGACTGGGGCGGGGTCTTGTCTGTGGTCTTGCTGGCTATTTCGGCAGATAATTCAATCCCATACAGATCCTGCAGATGGTCATGGATGTCCCTGGCACTCATACCGCGTGAATACAGGGAGATTACTTTTTCTTCAATCCCGGAGATATCCCGCTGGCACTTGGGGATGAGCTTTGGTTCAAGCTCCCCGTTGCGGCCCCTTGGCACACCGATCTCAAATTCCCCATACTGGCTTTTCAGGGGCTTTGGGGAATGGCCATTCCTTTTGTTATCGGTGACAATATCCCCCTTCTGGTTCTTTTCATAACCGAGGGGAGCGCCCATTTCAGCCTCCAGAAGCCCCTGGAGGATATCTTTGAAGCTTTCTTTGAGTAAAGCGTATACGTCTGCAGCACTGCTGATGTTGTTTTCTGTAATAATTTGTCGAATCTGCCCCTTTGCAGCTGGCATAATAATACTCCTTTTCGATTAGAATTTTCATATCCTAATCCTTACCAAAAAGGATCCATTTATTTCCAAAGGCACAATTTATTCCCGCGAGCAATGGGCCAAGCAGCCGCGCTTGCGCGGATATTTGGCGAATGCCGCGAGGGGCGCTGTGTGCCGGCGGCACACGTTCAGCGCCGACCGAAACGGAGTGCAGACCAAATACCCCGCCCCTTGGGGCCAAAAGAACAAGCTAGGCCATGCCCCGTAGCTTGCTGC
>CAJUTQ010000091.1 GCA_910589265.1 uncultured Lachnospiraceae bacterium | reverse complement strand
TACATTGTGCGATTTGTGTATATACTCACTCATCCCACAATTCCCCTTTCTTTTTCCTTTAGTATATCACAGCCTCTACCATCTGAAAAAGTTTGTTACGCAGCAGAGCTGCGGGGAATTATACCCTGAGAGATTAAAAAATGGGGAAACTCAAACTAAGAGAAATTTTTTTCAAAATTTTTCCAACACTGATGCTGCAAATAAATGGATCCTCCCCAGAATAAAAATTCCATAAAATATTGCCTTGCCCAAATCCATCCAAACTCTTGATACTTGTATACCTTTCATAGTAATATGTACTTATGCAGATCTAAACAGCATATGAATGGGGAGATGTTTTTTTATGGCAGAAAAAGTGAAACGAACAAAAACAAAGCACACAGGGATTTATTTTAACGAGAACAGCCAGAAATACGATATCAAGTATAATTATACAGTTTATAATCCTGAAAAACAGAAAAACGAATACAAGCAAAAGTGGAAATATGGAATTTCTTCTGTGAAAGAAGCAAAGGCAGAACTTCTGAAGCTTAAGAATAGTAATACATCAGCTAAAGATAATAATATTACATTAGAAGGTGCTTACCAGCTGTGGCTAATCAGGGCAGAAAACCAGAATTTTTCGCCAAAATCAGTCAAAAATACTGATGCATATTTGAAAATGCTTTATCAATTTATACCTAAAGAAACAAAAATGAAAGACATAACAGGGGATATGTATGAAAAAATAATGAATGATGCCAAGAAGCATGGTTATTCCGAAGAAACCATCCATAATATAAATGCAACCTTTAGAAAACTCATACAACTATGTTATAAGAAAGAAATGATTACGACAAATATTCTTGAATTTGCTGATAATATACGAACTAAAGAAAAGGATAATTACAGAATCATACCAAAAGAAGATTTTGTTGCAATAACTAAATATTTTAAGAGGCGAAAACCTGTCCAATCCAAAGTGTGCCATTATCCAAAATACAGATTTCTATTTTCGCTTTTATACTATACTGGAATCAGGATTGGAGAATGCCTTGCATTGCAATATGATGATTTTGAGGAATTTTCGTATTTTCAAAAAAGTGAAACACCAAAAGATAAATTCCTGATGAATTTCCCAAGCAGAAGTAATTTAGAACAAGAACACCTGACAGGGACACGAGTAAAGATAACGAAGGCTTATTTAAGCGACTTCAAAATAACCAAATCTCCAAAAAATTTTAAAAAGAGAACAATTCCTTTAGACTCAGAAGTAGTCCGACTGTACCAAACACTGCACCAGCAAAATATCATGAATGGTGGGGCAGATTCTGACAGGATATTTAACTGGGGGCATGGTCCATGCAACCATATGCTTCAAAAAGCCTGTAAGGAACTAGAGCTTCCTCTCTATCATTGTCATGAGTTCAGACATACATTTATAAGCAACCTTATAAGGGAAAATGTACCACTTCCTGTCATTAGTAAGGTATCTGGAGATACACAGGAAACAATCCTGAAACGATACAGCCACATGTTCGAAAGTGATGAGGTCATGATTTTAAAGGCACTTTCCAGGCTCTGATAAAGCTGCAACTTCTCTTTAAAAAATTGATAAATTTTAAATTTGGAAAAGACAGGTGTATTTTCACAAAAAAAGAAAAGACCTTGGGAAAGGTGAAAAAATAATATTCCTTTTCCCAAGGTTCTATATACTGTCATTTAGACAAAATTATAATCCATTAACAGACGAACATTGGTCTGTCATTACATGGTATACGTCTATTTTATATCATCTACCACCTCCTTCCGAAAAAACTGAATCCAGCATATCAAAAAAACTTTTGGAATTACTCTCAAACTGTGGCACAAACTCCTGTCCTATATCATAGTGAAGATACATCCCAGTAAATGCTGCTGTCCAAACCAACTCCATAGTTTCCCGGCTCACAGCTTTTTCGATTTTTCTGAAAAAATTGCCCATATCAAATATTGCCTGTTGCCATTTTAGGAAAAAGTCATCCTCTACAGGAATCCCAAAAGATTCTAAATATCCTCTCACTGTATGTGTTTCAGAAGCATCACCACACTCTGGATTGCTGAATATATACTGCAGCTGGTTCTGTGTAATATTCTTAAGTCCCTCTTTCGGATTTGTTGCCATAAGGCATCTGCCAATTGGATACATTGCACAGACTATTGGTTTCGCCTTATGCACCATACACCTCCTGTTTTTTAGCAGTGGACACCTCTGAATTGAACCACGAGGTTTTAGTCTGACAATTGGAACCCTGGAGTCTGGCCCTATATAAACTTCACAATATCGTTCAAATAGCTCTTCTGGCTTTATTCCAAGTTCTTTGGACATATTATAAATATCTTTGGGTGACAACAGAATATCCTCCCTATGGATACAACACTTACCACACATTGTACAATGGAATTTGAATGGTTCATCTAAACCAATTTTCATGGATTCCAAGTTTTCCACAATATCTTTTAATCGTTCATCCATTTCCTTACCTCCCTTCCCATGTAATATAACATATCGCCTATTGCTTTATTTTTAGCATAAATACATTACACACCAAAAAGATAGGAGGTGTCACATTATCCACCAGCTCCATACTGTCAATCATTCAAAATATTGCATGTAATATCACAATATGACAACAGTTCTATCCCATCTGGATTAATCTTTGTTTCGGCAATCCAAAACTCAATCCCCATGCCCACAGCTTTTTTTAATAATTCTTCTTTTATGCTTCCATTAGTCATAGCCTGTATATGGCTTGTCCCATGCTGACAGATTGTAAGCAGTTCTATTCTTTTACCCTTCTGTTTTGCATAAGAGCTGTCGCAATATCCGATCATCTGTTTTACAGCCTGACGAAAACCTGGCCATATACAGTTACTTGGCTCTTTTGTATTTGGTACAATCAAAGGAACTTTTATTTCAATTTCTGCATCCTCTGTTTCAAAATCAAACCCTGAATCTCTTGCATCTGCTAATCTGCTGGCACATCTGCAAGTTCCTGACATACTCTCCATTTGATGGTTTTCTATGAAGAAGCCAATTGCCTGTTCTAATAATACAGGACTGGTGCAAATCCATTCTTTATCTTTTTTATCTACATTGCCGAATGAAACTGCCACAACAGCATATCCTGTATTTCCAGTCTTGTTATCCTCTTCTACTAAACAGGGAACATCCCTCGTTCTATTTCCTACAAAAACAGGATTCCTCACCTTCATTTCTTTTCCATCAATGATAATTGCTGGCTGTTGCCCTTCCTTTCTTCTCAAAACTGCTTCCTGAAGTTTTCTGCCGAATTTGTATTTTTCCATATGCACCTCCTTTTTCCTGTTTTTATCAATATCTCTATTTGGAATCATTCCTAATTTTTAAACTATGCTTTTTTGCAAAATTCTTGATTATCTGTGTCTTATTATCATCACAACTGCCAAAATGATTATACAGGCATTGCATCCATCCTGGAATCTCCTCCCCATAGCAACATAAAAAATCATCCAATGCCTTATTTAACACCATTTCCTTATCATGCATTTCAAACACTGTAATCAGAAGGCTTACTGCTGCATCTCTTTCTTCTTTTTTTATCTTTTTCTGACTTATATTTTCTTTTTCCATTAAAACCACCTTCCTTTCTGCTTTTCTCTGTTCATTTTCCAAGCAACTTTTCAGCTCGTTCTTCTGGTGTTAATAAAGTATCCAATAAAATTTCATCTTCCTTTGCAAAATCATTCCACCTGTGCGGTTGAAAAAATAAAATAATGAAATCAATTAAAAATAAAAATTCTATACCCAATTTAGGATATTTGAGTTATTATTATACTAAAAATGATAACTCAGATTTAAGGAGAAGTTAGTATGAAAGTGCGTTT
>CAJUTQ010000090.1 GCA_910589265.1 uncultured Lachnospiraceae bacterium | reverse complement strand
TTTGTATCATTATCACGCATGATTCACATATGGCAGAAATAGCTAATTCGATTGTGCGCCTTTCTGAATGACATCGGATTGATTTTTTAATGAATAAGTTAGTCAGATAAATGAAAACTGCTTTTTGCTCTCAATCAAAAGAGCTGCTTTTTCAGCAGCTCTCCATAATCATTTCTGATATATTATTTTCCTTATGGCATATACCGAAAGATAGTATTCCTCCGCAAGTTCCTCAATCGAAACACCGTTCTGATATTTCTTTATAATGATTTCGTTGCGTTCATAAAGCTCTTTGCGATAACCAGACAATTCACCCCAAGATTTATGTTGTTCATCCTTAGCAGGTATATAGATATAACCCCCTTGCACATAGTTTTGTAACTCCTCGACCAACATATCAGGGAGAATTGTATTTGCATTGATATATTTCATATGCGGGCTTCCTCCTTGATGGATAAAATCAAGTAGCAAAGCCAGCAGTATTATATTAGCGACTTATAATTACTCCATGCAAATGTCGCTTATTATACTGGCTTTGCATGGAGCCATGCTTTGTTTTTCCTTTTCTTATTTATACACATCATTTTTCACCACCATCATCCTTTCATGTTTATCAGTATAGCATTCCATTTTGAATACTTCAAGCTATTATAAAAGGTCTTAAGGGCGAAAGCCCCTAACAAGCAAATTGGGATAACCAAATTCAGTGCTTGGTAAGACGTAATCCATCGTAGCTATCTTTAATAGCTTGACAATCATTCTACCTATTTCATTTACCCTTTTATAGTCAATCCTATTCGATTTTTCTATTTAACTACCTATTTGTACATTTTAATAGTATTCCGTTTACTATTATTGACTTTGAATAATAAGGGGATATTATATAGTAAAGTACCCTATTGATAATGATAAATCAGGTCAGTTAAGTAGAGGTGAAAAAATGTTTCTGAAAAATGATATTGAAATTTTGAGAAAGCTGTTTAGCAAAAACAATTATATTATGACTACCGCTGAACTAACAGCTTCCAGACTATATTACCCAGATATAAAACTGCTTATGAATGAAGGGTTAATGGAAAGAGTAAAGTGGGGCTACTATCATTGGATTGAGGATTTTGGTGAAAGCGAAATTGTAATTATTAATCGTCTGTTCCCCGATGCAGCGCTTTGTATGGAAGCAGCTCTTTTCTACTACAGATACAGCGACCGAAATCTTGCCGAGTGGAATTTTGCAATTGATAAGTATGTTTCAAAATTGCGTACTAAAATTGATTATCCATTTATTAAGGCGTACCGTGTTGAGCCTCCATTGGTTACACTTGGAGAAACTAGAGGAAAATTTGATTCGATTGATGTGGACTTCCTTCTTCTGGCAGCTTCTAATTCGATTGAAGATGTCAAGGTACTTATAGAAAAGATTATCAATACGCCTACGGGTCATGAGTATATTTCTATGACTGCTAAAGAGTTTGAGGAAATCTCACTACTGAGAAAATATCACAGTATTAGTGCGCAAATTATTGCTCCGATAAAAAATGTCCGTGTACCTTTTAATGTGAATATTGGCGTTGGAGATGTTATAGTTCCACGAGCCGAGGAACCAAAATCAATACACAACATCCAGGCTTTGAAGCTCCTGTAATTATGACCTACTCTCTTGAAAGTACCATAGACGAAAAGTTTGATGCTATCTTGCAACGATTGGAACTGACAAGTAGAATGAAAGATTTTTATGATATTTATTATCTGGCAGGAGCTTTTGATTTTGATGGAGCAAGATTGCAGACGGCAATTTTTGAAACCTTGCAGCGGCGTGGAACGCCCTATGATAAGGATAACTTCAAACGGATTGTTTCACTTGCCGAAGATGAGGATATGCAGAAACGATGGAAATATTTCTTGAAGAATATTAAGGATCATACACTTGAGTTTGCTATTGTGATTGATGATATTCGGACTTTTCTTGAGCCAGTATTTGATGCGATTGTGAATGAAGACGAGTGGCAAAAAGAATGGACAGTAAATAGTGGATGGGGGCATTATGAAATTTGAAAGTATAAAAAAATTTTAGAAACTTCGAAGATATGGAATTGACTTTATCTAACTAAGAATATTTTCCTTGGGTTGAATGATGTTGGCAAAACTAATTTTTTATATGTACTGGGGTATGTGTTTGATAAAGACATTCGTAAGTTAAATCTTGTAGACTCTGTATTTAATGTAATTTATTTTGACTTGTATGTTGATTTCTATTCCTTATTCAAGAAGAATGTAAGCCATACTAATAAAAAATGAAAAGGATGACGGCAAAGCTACATTAGCGAATGTTCAAAAAACAGTTGACGAATTAAACAACCATATATTATCATTGTCTGGAATTAAAGAATTTGAGAGTAGGCTCACCCCAGAATATCAAAAGTTTCGTGATGTAGGAATTTCGGTATCCATGAAATCTGAGATTGCAGAAAAAGGATTCTATTCAAATATCATTCCCTATATCAAGCAAAATGATGATGAAAATTTATATCCTACTGGGGGCGTAAGAAATTACTGGCTTATTCAATTTTTGATATTCTTACAGATGAAAATACAGAGAAAAAGATAACGCTCTTTTTAATTGAAGAGCCAGAAAATCATCTACATAAATCTATGCACAAACTTTTTATGTATCTATGTGATACATTGAAAATTGAAACATTTGTAGTAGGTGATGAAAAGCAATCTATCTATATTTGGCGTGGAGCATATCCATTTGACTATCACCTACGGCTACTAACTGGGTAACTGAACCCTTGAAATATATTGACCCTACCAAAAAATCTGCATTGCTCCGATTTAGTATTGATAATGCAAAAATAGGCGCAGATGAATTATCTGCTAATGGAGTGGAGTACACTTATATACCTCAAACGCCCATTGCAAAAATCACTACAGATACAGCATGGTTATACTCTTCTATTGCTAAATATGTCATTATAGAAAAGGATTCAGCCTACAATATTATTTCTGAAATACCTGTTAAAGGAAATGAAACTTGTAAAATAGTATCCAACATCAAGCGAATGTTAAGTAACATTGAGCAGGCTATAATTGATAAGAATGCTTTCTATTCGATAGTTGATGATTTGGCTGTATATTTAGGAATAAGATATTCCCTTAATATTTCTAAAATTTCAACAAATTTAATCCTATCTGTTCATCATAGTATCTATCTATCTTTCCATCTATAATATAGATGACCATTTCGCATGTCGCACTGACCATTGCCTTATTTAAATGTCCCCCAAAAACTTCTCCTTTTTCATTTCCTGCACTCATATGTACATGGCAGTAAAATTCCTCATTCATTGTATTAATTGTTCCTGTCAAAGATACAATTTCAAAGTTTCCTTTACAATCCTTTGCAACATATTTTTTCTCATCTGTCTTAAATACACCTATTGTAAACTCATTAACTGCTCCTAGCGCTTGTATGCTGGCCAGTTTTATATTTTCTTTTAAGGCAATCTCTTTTACCTGTTCTAGTATTTCTTCCCCTTTATCTATTCTTGCAATGATTGTTTTTCCACAGGTTCTATATTCCATAACCTTTCCTCCCTATTGTTCTCTTTCTTCGGGGTAAGATAACCCCCATGTTTTTCTTATCTTCGTCATGATGGACATGACATCCCCTGTATAATCCAAATGCATCTCATTCTTTCCTCCCGATACAGCCTGTTCCATATCACAGATTTCATACCTTAGGGCATCCTCTGTTTTTCCCCATTCCACAACTTTTTGACTGTTATCCTCTGTATACGTAATCACTGCCTTTTCCCCTCTTGGATATTCATCAATCTCAATATACGCCTTATCAAAAGATACGATGCCCCTCTTTGGCTGCTTTGCATGAAGGGTAAGGGCCACAGTGGCCATTTCTCCAGCAGGATTCATAAGCAGAATGCCTGCCTGTTCATCAACACCGCTAGGGGCAAATTTTACTTGAGACAATACTTGATCTGGTGTATCCTCCATAAACCACCTAATAAAGGAAAGGGCATATATGCCAATGTCCAGTAAAGCGCCTCCAGCTAATGCTGGATTAAAAAAGCGGTTATTCATATTGTACTCTTTATAACTGCCAAAATTCATCTGAATCATTCTAAGCGGACCAAAATCCCCATTCTTCATTAACTCCTGTAGTTTTTTATAAAGAGGCATATGATAAATCGTCATTGCTTCTGCCAAAACAACTTGATTTTCCTCTGCTATTTTCCTGGCTTCCTCCAACTCCCCTGCATGTAATGTTATGGACTTTTCACAAAGAACATGCTTTCCATGGCTTAATGCCTCTCTTAAATATTGTATGTGGGTATTATGGGGTGTACATATATATATAATATCTACCTGCTCATCTATGAACAAGTCTTGAATATTTTCATATACCTTGGGTATATTATACTTTTTTCCAAAGGAAAGGGCATTTTCATATGTTCGATTGGCAACGCCATAGAGATTTCTTCCCTCTTTTTTCATTGCCTTGGCAAACTGATTTCCCATAGTTCCACATCCTAATATTGCCCAACAATAGGTTTTCATTTTTTTACTCCTGCCTTTCTCTCCTTTACTTTTTCCAATGAAAATACGCCCAAATCAGTTATTTACTATTTGTTTTCTTTCATCTATCAAATACCTTTTCATTTTCAGCCATCATAAAACCATCCTTTCATGGCGTTCTGATACAGCAATACGAGTGTTCTCTAGTAAAGTGTTGAAAGAACCAGATTCCAGTACTAAGCCAAGTATGTCCTTACATGTAACAATCCCTACTGCTGCCTCCCCACCCTAGATTATCTTCATCATATATTCCATTGTGAGAAACTCCTCCATTATATGATGGAATGTACGAACTAAAACTAAAAGGTATACAAGCAATATCTTATAATAGTTTCTCTCGCTTTTCTTAAAATTTATGTTTTTCTTATACTATAACACTATCTCCTAAGAAAAAGATATTTCTATTATAGTATATCTATGCACCACTAGCAACAATTTCTATAAAAATTAAAAAAGGGAACCTATTTATCCAATACACTTAAACAAGCTCTTAATTTCTAAAAAAATTTCCTTTTTAGTCTTCATATGAAATATATTTTGATTACTTGTGATTTTTTTCCTCATATAGTATAATATACTAGATCCATACAACATATTTTTAAGAAATGGGAGCTTTTACCACCAATGACAACGACAAGGGAGACAAAACAAAACCTAAAACTACAGGCTTACTCTATCTTAAAAGAAAAAATCGTCCATTGTGAGTACCCCCCTGGAAGTATGCTGAATGAAGCCCAGCTTGCCTCAGAACTAGGGTTTAGTCGTACTCCTATTAGAGAGGCTATTAGTATTCTGGAAATGGAGGGATTTCTCCACATTGTTCCTAAAAAGGGAATCTTAGTGACGGATATTCTTCTTAGCGATATTGTCCAAATTTTTCAGGCTCGTATGGAAATTGAACCCATTGCCCTGAAACTGGCTAGTCCAAATATTCCTCATGAGGAGCTAATAAAATGGAAGGAAATATTTCAATCTGATATGCTTTCTATTGAACATGGCTATCAGACCGATACTGCCATGCATTTAGAAATGATAAGCTATTGCAATAATGCCTATATTATTGACATGATGAAAAAAATATTTGATAAAAACATGCGGATTATTGTTTGCAGCACCCAAAACAAAGACCATTTACAAGAAGCCCGTAAAGAACATATAGAAATTCTAGACTGTCTATTGACTCAAGATATAGAGCAGGCTGCCACAAAGCTGCGCACCCATGTGGCAGGATGCCGGAATGCAGCTATGGATTTCTTCTATTCTACATAGCATAAACAAAGAACTGTTACAAAGAAAATGAATGACCCTTTTTCTTTGATGTAACAGCTCTTTATTTATTAGAAGGAATGCCTGTCTTCATATGCCTGTATAGAATCCCACAGCCCGTCCAGCGCATGGATTGTCTTACTGTATAATTCATATTTTTCATCGTAAATAGCTGTTCTCTTTGTGTCCGGAAATACAGGCTCTACTATTTGACACATATGTGCCACAGCCTTAGAAATATCTGGATAATCTTTGCAGGCAACCGCACTAATCAAGGCGCATCCAAAAGCTCCTGTCTCCTTTACCTGCACACTCTCTACTGGCAGCTTCATAACATCTGCAAACATCTGCGTCCAAACGGGAGAGCGAGCGGCTCCTCCAGCTAGGCGAATAGATTTTGGAGGTTTTTTTCTCGTCTTTAATAGCCTCTCCAAATGGTATCGATGGCTAAAAGCAATACCCTCGTATACACTTCTTAATAAATGCTTTCTCGTATGAAAGTTACTAATCCCCACAAAACTTCCCCTAGCATTGGGATGTACATTGCTTGCCATTAGAAAGGGCAGAAATATGGGGCACAATTCCTCTGGAGGAATTTCCTCCACCCAGGCGTTCATCTGTTCATAAATATTTGTTCCATTTTTTTTGCATTCCTCCTTTATCTCTGGAAGGAGCGTTTTCATAAACCACTCATTATTTCCAGCCGACGTTGGGCTGCACTCTTCTATCAAATAATATCCTGGCAGACAGAAGAAAGAATTCATCATCACACTTCCATCTATGACAGGCTCTCGTCCTATGTATTCGTTAATACTCCATGTTCCTGCGATCATACAGGCATGTTCTTCATCTGTCACCCCCACTGCAAGAGCGCAGGCGTCAATATCAAAGGCCCCTCCAGCTACAGGGGTTCCTACATGAAGTCCTGTCTTCTTAGCCACCTCTTCTGTAATATAACCACAAATATCCGTAGAATATCGAAGAGGGGGAAGTTTTTCCATACACTGGGAAAGACCAAATAAATCCAAAAGCTCTTGATCATATTCTCCTGTATGGAGGTTTACCAGATTACAGCCTGAATAATCAGTGCGCTCTGCAAAAGCTTCTCCTGTCAGGCAAAACCGCACATAATCTTTACAGGCAAAAATCCATTGAGTCTTTTCTAAGGCTTCTGGCTCATGATCCTTTAGCCATGCCAAAAGAGAAACTGGCTGACTGCTGAGAATATGCTGGCAGGACCTCTCAAATACTTTGTCCTCTGTCTTATCCTTTTTCCACTGCAAAGGATAACGCCATGCTCTATTATCCGTAGAAATTATTCCATTGCGCACGGGTCTTTCATCTTTTCCCCAAAGATATAGTCCCTTTCCATGGCCGCAGACAGCTATACAGGCAATTTCCTCTCCCTGAACTCCAGATTTTGTTAGGGCTTCTTGGATTACCTGGCAATTTGCCTCCCACATTTCCCCCATATCCCGTTCAGTAAAACCAGCCTTTGGCACAAGCATAGCTGTATCCATTTTGGCTGTTGCCACTTCTTTTCCCCTCTCGTCAAAAATAGCAGCCTTAGTGGCTGTACCTCCATTGTCTAAGCCAAGATAATACCTCATATAACCTCCTTTTCCAAATCTATCCAGTGGGTTCTTTATAATCTTGGTTCAAAATGTGAGGCGAACCCTTCCCTTCAAAAAAGTCAGCACTGATATCTATTGCCATTTTATAAATATTCCACAAAGATTCCACTGTCTGGCTGGATACGTGGGGAGTAATAACTGCATTTTCCAATGTTAAAAGGGGAGAATCAATAGGCAAAGGCTCTTTTGCAAATACATCCATGCCTGCTCCTGCAATTTCTCCAGACTTTAAGGCTTCATACAGCGCTTTCTCATCAATAATATTTCCCCTGGCAGTATTAATAATGACAGCAGTTGGTTTCATCATCTTTAAAGTCTTACTATTCACCATATGATGGGTTTTTTCTGTGTAAGGCACATGAATGCTAATGACATCCCCTTGGCAAAATAGTTCCTCTAGTGTTACAAGCTCCACTCCATCCCTCTCCATTATTTCTTTCTTTGGAAAGGGATCATAAGCTAAAATCCGACAGTCAAAACCTCTAAGAAGCTTTGCCAGACGCTGGCCAATACAACCATATCCAATAATTCCTACCGTGGATCCAATAATTTCATTTCCAATATCCTTAACCCACTCCCCTGCCTTTGCCCTAGCCTGATATTTACTAATTCTTCTTTTGCAAGAAAGCATGAGGGTCAACGCCATCTCCGCAACAGCCGTCGTATTAGCCCCTGTTGTCCTAGCCACAGCTATGCCGTTTTTGCTTGCTGATTTTAAGTCTACTTTATCATATCCTACTCCAAAACGCACTAATAGCTTTCCACTGTCTTTTATTTGGCTGAAAATAGATTCCCCATATGGCTCTATGTCAATGATACCAGCATCTGCATTCTGAAGCTCTTTGATTACATTCTCTTCCGAAAAGGGAAGCTGGGGAACCCAGCGGTATTCCATATTCAAAGACTTTGCATATTCCTTTGCTCTGTCATTTAATTGATAGAAAATTTCTGATTTATCCCCAAAAAACGAAACAATTTTTTTCATGGCGCTCCTTTCTTATTACCCTTGGGGTATCCATAATTTATGCCCTTTTGAAAGGCTTCCCCCACTCATTTACTGTAAATATCTTCCTCTTACATACACACTTTTCTATGACGGCGCAAATGTATAGCATAGGTATTTAGGAAAAATATACTTGGCAGGCATTCTTATAATAAATAGCTTCCAGCTCTTCTTTTGTAAAAGCATCTCCTTGTTCAAGATAATTGGTTAAATGTTCATAAGAGTCTGAAACAGCAGCAAAAGGGGCATCTGTTCCCCATAAGAGCCTATGGGAGCCTAATAATTCTATAGCCTCTTTTACTATGTTTTGTACCTTTTTATATGGATAGATATCTGTCCCTACAATTTTAGGGAGGGCGGCAATGTCAAACCAAACATTATCTTTTTTCAAAAGCTTTAAACTCTCCCTCCACTCTTCCTTTCTCTCCTCTATAGGAGCAAGGAGATGGCATATCACCAATTTTAATCTTGGAAAGGTATGAGCAATTTGTTCCAAATTTTCAGGCTGATGGCTAGGCATTGTAATATCTCCCACATCCATAGCCAAAACACCTTGCTTCTTTTCAATAAATTCATAAATCTCCATCATTGTATCAGAGACTAAAGAAAAGGGCGGATGGCAGCCCATTAGCCCCCCGCCAGAGCTAATCTCAAACTTTACCAGGTGAAATTTCAAATCTTCCATATAATATCTCATTGTTTCCATGTGATTTGTCATAAAGGGATCTACCGTACAGGAAGGGCAAAACCTATCTGGATACTTTTTAAGTATTTGATAATGATACTGATTCTGGAATCCATACATACTTCCATGCATCAGTACTGCTCTCTCAACTTCGTTTTCATCCATTAGCTCTAATGCCTTTTCTACTGGAAAATTCCAGCTGTCCCCGTATTCCTCTGGTATAAGTTGGAATTCCTCGCCATTTCCCCACATTGCCCTCCCTCCCCCTACAGCCCGAAGTTCTCCTCTTCGGCAATAACCTGCAATAATATGTGCCACATGTAAATGTGCATCTATCTTTTTCATACATTACCTCCTATCTTTTTCTTTTTTAAAAAGGGTAGATGAATATTCTTTTCCTTTTTTTGCATAATGTCCAGCGCCACCGCACAAATAATGACGAGTCCTTTTACAAGTCCCTGATTCGTAGAAGGCACATTCATCAAATTCATTCCATTTTTCAAAAGCCCTACGAACATGGCTCCTATCATAGTACCCTGAATCGTTCCAGCTCCCCCTGCCAAACTAACGCCGCCAATAACTGCAGCCGTAATGACCTCTGTGTCATAGCCAACTCCTGTACTTGCCATTCCCTGCTGGGTCATAGACGCCAGAACAATGCCTCCCAAAGCAGCTGTAAAACTTGATATAATATAAGAAATCATTGTAATTTTCTTAACGGAAATGCCAGATATTCTAGAGGCTTCCTGGTTCCCACCCACAGCATAAATATGTCTTCCTAAAACAGTCTTGTTCAATACAAAGAAACTAAGCAATGCAATGATCACCATAAAGTAAATGGGAAATGTAAAAGGTCCCATCCGTCCAAGACCAATATTCGTAAAAAGCTTTGGCTCCAGGCAGCTTAAAATTTTATTATTCGTGAGCACCATTGAAATACCTAAGAAAATGCTCTGTGTTGCAAAAGTGACAAGAAAAGCAGGCACATGAAAAGTGATGACGAAAAAACCATGGAGGGCTCCAGCAGCAACTCCTACAAGAAGGGCCAGGGCAATCCCCAAAATCACACCTTTGTTTGTATAATTGTTATTTCGGATGGTAAGAACTGTCACGACAGCAGAAAGTCCCATTAAGGAGCCGACAGAAAGGTCAATTCCCCCTAGGAGCATGACAAAAATAGAGCCTGATACAAGAATGCCTACAACAGAAATGGACCATAAAACATTTGAAATATTATTTACTGTTGGAAAACTTTTTGGCCGGATAATGGTCAACACAACAGTGAATAAAAGGAGTATAACAATTCTACTGTATTTTTCCACTGAAAATTTCTTTTTCATCCTGTTACCTCCCCTTTGTTTTCTATACCCGAAGCTGCCTCTAAAATGTCTGCCTGGGTGACAGCTCCCTCTGCCAGTTCTTTTACAATTCTTCCTTTACGCATGACGAGAATGCGGTGAGATACCCGAACCAGCTCCTGTAAATCCGAGGATACCAAAATCACAATGACTCCCTTTTTAGCTAATTCCTCCAAAATATGATATATCTCATCCTTTGCTCCTACATCAATACCTGCTGTTGGTTCATCTACAATGAGAATTTTCAAATTGCGCACAAGCCATTTTCCAATAACTACCTTCTGTTGATTCCCACCAGACATAAGTCCTACCTGCTTTTGTGGATCTGGCGGCCGAATATCCATCTTCTTAATCATCTTTTCGCACATATCCACTTCCTCCTTTGAGGAAATGGAAAATGCCATTTGCTTGATAATATCATAGTTCGTTAACGCTGTATTTCGGTTAATGGACAAAAGAGGGATAAATCCTTGTCCTCTGCGATCCTCAGGAACAAAGCCAAAACCAAAGGCAATACTCTTTTTGGGGGATGTTGGAACATATTCTTTTCCTTCAATCCATATCTTTCCCCTTTGGTACTTATCCGCTCCGTATAAACAACGCATAACTTCTGTACGTCCTGCACCTATAAGCCCGCCGAATCCCAGAATTTCTCCTCTTTTTACTTCAAAACTTACATTTTCAAAAAATCCTTTTCGGGTAAGTCCTTCCACCTTCAGCACTGCTTCCTTTTTATTGAGTGTCAATGTCTTTTTCGATCCTGTCGACTCATCCACCACTTTTCCAATCATTGTCTGAATAACTTCTTTTGGGCAAATCTCCTCTCTGTCAAGAACTGCTGCATTTTTTCCATCCCGAAGAATGGTTAAACGGTCAGACAGTCGATAAACTTCTTCCAAACGATGGGATATATAGATAATACTCACTCCTTGCTTTCGCAAGGTACCAATAATCTGAAATAAAATGGAAGCTTCCTTTCCGCTCAAGGATGCTGTAGGCTCATCCATAATCAAAAGCTTCGAATTGCAAGAAAGGCCTTTTAGAATTTCTACTAACTGACGAAGACCTATTCCCAAGCTGTCTACCATATCCGTAGCTTTTAGAGGAAATTCATATTTGTCAATGAATTCCTGAGCCATTTGATTCATTTTCTTATAGTGAATGAGCCCTGTCCTCCCCCTCTTTGGTTCCCGTCCCAAATATATATTTTGGGCTACCGTTAAGGCAGGAATCACAGAGAGTTCCTGATAAATACAAGCTATTCCAAGGGCTTGGCAGTCTTTTAGACTGTGAATCTCTACCTCCTGCCCTTTCCAGAAAATTTTACCCCCATCCTTTGTGTATGCTCCTGTAATAATTTTAATAAGGGTAGATTTTCCTGCTCCGTTCTCTCCCATCAGAGCGTGTACTTCACCCTTTCGGACTTCCAAATTCACCTTGTTTAAAACTTGAACACCAAAAAAGCTTTTATCCATATTTTTTACTTCTAAAAGAATTTCCTGGCTCATTCTCCTGTCACCCCTTTCAACTTCTTATTCCTGGAAATCTCATCCATAAAGTTATTGTACCAGGAGTCAAAGGCAACAACGCATATGATTATCATTCCTTTAATAATCAATTGATAAGCGGTATTGATCTGAAACTTATAAATGCCATTATCAAGAGTAGCCATAAAAATTGCTCCGATGAGAGTACCTATCATATCTCCCCGTCCACCACTTAGAGAACAGCCTCCTACTACAACTGCTGCAATAACATTAAACTCCATTCCTTCCCCTAAAAGAGCCGTTGTACTTTGAAGTCTTGCTGTCATAAATACAGCAGCAATACCAGCGCAAAACCCAGTAATCACATAGGCTAAGACCCTTGTTTTGTCTGTATTAATTCCAGACAGCTGAGCTGCCTTCCTATTAGATCCTACTCCATAGAGATATGTTCCAAACCGAGTATATTTTAAGATTACCTGTCCAATAACAGCCATCAATATAAAGACAATAGCAACATAATATATCCCTCCTGCAGATTTCCCCAATGCGATAAAGCTTCTCGCTTTCAAAGCCTGACTCGTAATCAATCCATTCTGCTTAATGGAAATAATGTAAGTCAGCGCTCGGAAAATGCTCATAGTAGAGAGTGTGGCAATAAATTCAGGAAGACTAAATTTTGTAATGATCCATCCATTAAAAAGTCCGGCCAAGGTAGCTATAAAAAGTCCAGCAAGTATCATAGCCCAAATAGGGAGCAGAGTATATCGATAAATATTGGCCATAGTCATCCCTGTCAAAGCCATGATGGAACCAGTAGATAAATCAATACCCGCTGTCAGAATGACCATTGTGACACCAATTCCAATAAGTCCCACTACAGAGGCGTCACGGAAAATTTCCATAAAATTGTTGAATGTCAGGAAGTAATCACTGGAAATGGTGAATACAATGATTAAAACCATCAGCAATCCCGCCGAAACCAGCTTTCGGATTGTATTCTTATTCATATTCACACCTCTTTAAATAAAATTTCTATGATTAGTATGTAAAATTTTCATTTTTACAAAGTTCTTCTTTCTTTTTGTCTTAGGAAGATACTTGTTCTATTCTAGAATAAAAAGGGCAGAGTATTTACACATCCCTGCCCCTCCCCTTTATCCTAGTTTTTTATCTAAAACATTACCACCGATCTTCCATTGCAATTGTTCCAACAGTATCCTTCGTTGCCACAACGGGCTCCATCATAACTTGGGGCGTCTTTGTGAGCACATGGGAACTATACTCAGAGCCAATCATAAGGAGAGCTACTTTTGCAGCAGTAGATCCTTGATCCCAGCTATTTGTGTAAATGGTTCCCGTCAAGGTGCCTTCTTCGATCATAGCTAAGGCATCTTTTTCTCCGTCTGCTCCCCAGATAACCATTTCTTCCAGACGTCCTGCGTTTTGTGCAGCAAGAGAGGCGCCTTCTGCCATGGCATCATTAATTGCAAATACCCCATCAATTTGGCCAAACTGAGAAAGGAAACTGTTCATTACTGTTGTTGCCTTCTCTTTTTCAAAATCTGCTGCCTGACTTGCAATGATCTCCATATTAGGATATTTTTCTGCCAATGTGTCTCTAAATCCCTTTTCCAAATTATCTGTTCTGGATACCCCAGCGATACCTTGAATAATGACAACCTTCCCCTGCTCATTTGTCGCAGCAGCGATTTCATCTGCCACAAGACGTCCTGCATCATAATCAAGGGCCTGTACGAGAGCGGAGTGTGTACAGTCTGCATCTAAATTCAGGGTAACAACGGGAATTCCTGCTTCCTCAGCCTGTGTTACACTGTCTGCCAAGGCAGCACCGTCACTACATTGGATAATGATAGCGTCATACTCCTGATTGATTACTTCTGACATGATTTTTACCTGTTCTTCTGCAGAACTGTTTCCGTTAAAGGACTGGACGTTAATATTGCTATAATACTCACATTCCCGTACAATGCCCTCCAGCCATGCCTGATTGTTAGGTGTACTAATATCATGGGCTACATAGGCAATTTTTACTTCATCCACATAAGGGTTCTTTACTGCCTTGTTGCTTACAACAGGATCCCCTTGATCGGTTTCTACATTTGCAGGGGCTGCAGCCTCTTGTGCCTCACGGCTAACTTGCTGGGCTGCACCGCATCCAACAAGTGTACATGTCATACAAATGGCTAATCCCAAGGTCAAAAATCTTCTTTTCATACGTTCCTCTCTCCTCTCCTTTGTGGAAAATTTGTAAATATACGTCTTTTGTTCTTATAGTATACAACAGTTTTATATGAAAATTCAATTATCTTTTTTACTAAAATTAAGCTTACTTTTTTATATGTTTTTCCTAGAGAAACTTCTTTCTTAGGAAAGTTTCAAATCCTCTTCTATGAAATAAAAAAAACCAGGATTGTCTAAAAACTCTCCAGGTTTTCATTCTTTTTCTTTCTTTCATAAAATTTTTTTTAAGCCTCTAACCACCTGTTCTTTTTGGCAAGCCAAATTTATTTGTAACAAGCCTTCTTTGTTATCCTATTCTCTGCCATCTAAAAAATAAAGACTACTGTCCTTACGAATAAATTGGCTCTTTTTATACTAGCTTTTTCATTTCTATCCCTTTCTGAAAATCCATATCAGTTACCTACATAGGAAGTTCTCCCTCTGGAACCACCCCCACTTCATAGAGTCTGTATTTCTGTAGTATATTTTTCCATTTTCAATAGTACTTACCTCTTCTTCATATCTGCCACATCCTGCTTGCGTTTTCCCATTAACGCTGCTGTGCCAGCACAACTTTGACGATCTTTCTTTTCCACAGGGCAAGGAACTTATTTCCCATATAGACATTCTATGCCGCATCCTCCCTGGCATATCTGATTATCTTCTCCTAAAGGGAGTCAGACAGCTTCCTGTCTTTCTTGTTTGACCCTTTCCCAGCTGTTACACACCCTGTCTGACGGCTTTTTCCTATTCCTGTAGTATCCATTTCGATTTTCTCCTCTCCCTGCTCCCCGATTTTCCAAGCTGCCATAACGCCGGCGCTGCCTGTCCTACCTACTTTCTTTACATAACCTCCCCATCCATTATCAAAGTCACATCCCCATATGTTTTGCTCAGATAGGTTTTATAATCTTCTATTTTCTCACTTTCTACCTTATCCTTCGTCTTTAACAATAATTCTATTGAATATTGCTCTGTTCTCTCATCATAGGATACGGTTGCATCTACTGATTCAATCCCATCTTCGTTTATGAACATGCTTTCTGTAATTTGCACCAGATACTCACAGTATTGTTTAGCCAAATCGCTTTGTGTTGCCACATCATCCAAGTTTACGGATACGACATTTCCTTTTGTATCTGGCTGTGAAATTTCTTCCTCTACACTGGCTGCCATTCTACACCCTGTCAATGACAGAATACATATTAGCGCCAACAAAAATCCTGCTTTTTTCATAAATATTTCTTTTGCCTCCATTCATTTCTTATTCATCTTTTGCCATTTATCAGCTCACCTTCATTTCCCCATTTGCTAAAGCTCCAAGGATGATTCCTGCCCTGTCTGGCTGCGGCTTATTAGGAATATGTGCCTATAACTGCTAAAGCTTCTCTAAAAACGCTTTGTAAAATTCCCCTTCTTTGATACGAGCCTGGTGAACCTCTATAATCTCTGGCATATATGCACTTGGATCCTCCAAGTTAAACAGTGCCTGTTTTATTGTCTGGATTGCAGATTTCACTGTATTTCTAAAAATATCCAAACTCCCCATTTCTCCCTTAAGCATTTTGTGGAGCCTCTATACCATCATCTAGGATATATGGCTCATCATTCATTGCCTTACCATCCATGCATCCTTTACATTCTGCATTGTATTGAAAGCAATTATCTCAAATGCTTTTTCATCATGATCGGCGGCTTTATACTGCACTGCCTTTTTCACCGCTTTTTCCCTATATCCTATAACCCCCAATTCTACATTCTTTTCTGCTTTCCTCCAGGATAAAGTTCTCTGCAGCATATTCCGCCTTCGTCATGGATCTGCTGATCCTGACAAGGAAATTCTGACAGATGATGTCATACATAAACCCCTTCTCCTCCTCCTTCAAAAAATCCTACCTGCGGCTCTTCTGTCATTCAGAGACGCTTATGTCCCCTTGCGGCAATTCCAGGTATGATGCCCTTCATTAACCAAGCTACAAATCGCAGCCTGTTGCAGTTTTTGCCATTACGTTTGATTCATAGGCGCTGAACGCTGCCGCCATCTGCCTGTGGCCCGTCCACTCCTTTTCCAGCCTGCTTCTCTCCTGCTCTGTCTTCGCAACCTTTTCTTCCAAAAATACCTGCTGCTGTCTCTTAACCTGCACCCATTTCTCCAAATATTTTTCCAACACTTCCTTCTGCCTGTCTTTCTTTTTCCTCATCCTTTTATAGAAACTGTTCTGTGACTCCACATCAACTTCCGAATCATAAGCCACAAGCCATGAATCTGCTCTGTACTCATTCAGCGTTGCACCAACTGTTATCAACATGGAACAGTTCCATTTCTTCTGCTTCCAATAATTCCTGTGTACTTTCTGTTTTTTCTAGCGGGAACTTTTCTGTACCGTTCATATTGTTTGTGTTTCTTTTCATTTCTATTTTGTTCTGATAAAACTTAAGTCCTACTCCACTAATAACCATTTTTTAATCCTCCATTTTAATCTATTTTTATTGCAAATTTTTTTCCCGTTATTCACTTATCTTCTTCCACCTCCCCTTGCCGTAACATGACTATCACATGAAATACATCCCCTTTTTCAAGCAATAAAAACTGCTTCTTCCGTTTCAAGGTAAGACGTATAAACCTTTTTCCCTTCCATCTTCTTACAGGTTTCTATGACATTGTATAGAAAGTTGTTCAGGATAATTCCCACATCAAATGCTGGGATTTCCCCTCTGTATTAAAAATCTGCATCAAAACGGAGTCCCGATTTCTCCCCTTTGTAGTATTTGTCATTGATAATGACATCCATAACTACATTTCTCGTCACATATTTCTATTCCAGTTCCTCCATAATCTCCTTCATCCGCCGTACATAGTCCTCTATTTCCCCATACTGCCTAGCCAATTCCTCCTCCAAATTCCCTATCTTCGCATAATATTTTATATTTCCACTTACCATAGAATAAATGTTATTTAACAGTATGGCCTTTCCTTTGCCACCATACTAGAGCACAAGTTTTTTTGACTGCTGCTCTGTCTCCGATATGAGCTGTCCTGCCTCCTGTCCCAACACCTCTGCAAATTTCTGTTCGTCTACATGCTTTACTATATACTGGAACTCAAATACGTCAAATGTGTCATAGATATACATTTCGTATCCTGTAGCAAAAATAATGATGAGCTGCTTCTATGCATCCCCATGCCCAGATATGTCTGCTAATCCTATACCAGACCTGCTCCAGCTCCTCCCATCTCTATATCCAGAAATTCCAGGTCATGATCTCTGCCACCTAACAGATACATATCCTCAGAGGCATATTCCGTGATGCCTTACTCCCTTCCCTGTTTTTGATAAGCAAAACGAGGTAAGACCTTATATTTTTCATTATCACACCACAATTTTTATCCTTTCTGCTACCTCCAGTCTTCAACTAACTTATCGGAAAGAGCTGGATGATTTCTAACATCTACTTCGTGAATGGTTAATCTGGCTACGTAAATAGCAGATTTTTTGTTTTTCTAGCCTAAACTGCGGTCGATTGCAATCCGAGGTTCCCGTTTTGTAATCGACTTTCACATTTTGTAAGCGGCCTTCAAAATTTGTACCCGAAATTCCACTTTTGTAACACGATTCCCGTCCCAAGAGACGATTTTGTGCTATACTCTCCTTA
>CAJUTQ010000089.1 GCA_910589265.1 uncultured Lachnospiraceae bacterium | reverse complement strand
TTGGATGCCACCAGCCTTAACAAGAAGCTGGCTTTTATCCAGTGTAGTTATTCGTTCGATAATTGCAATATTTTTTTCGCACATCCCATAATCACCGATATACACATAACTTATCAATTTATCCTGTTCTACAGCATCAGTTATGGGTACAACAGTGACAAATGAAGAAACTTTGCTTTCTCTGCAATCTGAAACTACCAGAACAGTCTGTTTTATTCTATACAAATTACCTGTTAAATTTTTTTCTGCGATGTAAATGTCTCCAAATCTGCACATAAAAAGTACCTCCCATTTTTTAAATTTGAATGTACTTTCAATATGACTTTTTGAAAAAAATAAAAACCTCTATGCCAGTTCATCATCATCTTCTTTCAGAGTAAATGGAAGTTTCTCATCCTCCTCATTTACAGGCTCGCTTTCTATATGCCTGCTCAAAATTTCATAAATATAATGTATATCACAGTCTGCCTCCGAACAATATGCTCCTGAGCAATGACAACAGTATTTTGATATTACCTCCGAAATTTCGTTAAATTGATCATAAGTTATTGAATCCATATTAATATCCCCCTGTTTATTTTTATATCGCCAATTACATGGCACAACTATTTAATCACATTTAATATGGTAGATTTTTCTATAATGAAAAGAAAATTTCAAAAAAATTTTATCAAAAAAAATCCAGCCCTTGTTTCCCAAACACATTACAAGATTACCATTAGAGCAGTCCTATGATGTTATGCGGTATTTTGATTCAAAATATAATTCATTTTAAAAGAAAGAAAAAATAAATAAGAGGAGGATTTAATTATGGCACACAAATTGAAGTTAAGAGATTTAGGTATGGATACTATGGAAAGATTATATTATGAAAGAAAAGAAGCCAGACAAAAAGCTTATGCAGCAAAAAGGAGAAAAAAATCAACCATGAAAAAAGATATAGTTTCTAAAAAAGCTCGAAATGGGCAGGATTTTGATACTTTCGACAGAGTATTGAAAAAAGCTGTTTAAAAATATATGCCCACTAAAACAACTGTGTGTTCACTTGATTATAATTGGGTAGCACATGGCTGTTTTTTGTTAGTTTTTGTATAGAGTATTGCTTATGCAGGTATAACAAGACAGCCAGATGACCAGATATCAAGAAGGAGTATTCCACTTTAACTATTTTGACACAGGCAAAATATAGGAAAAATGATACTTGAAAATTCTTTCTAATTATGATATATTAAATTCAAAGAAGGGCATCTGCTGAGAACAGATACCCTATGGGAATTACCGATAGATGGTTAGCCCGATTTTAAAGTTGACAAAATAGTCGCCTTAGTTTTTCGGACAGGGGCGGCTATTTCTGTATCTTATCATTATCTTTGCTTCCGATGGCATATCCAAGACTGAAACAAGTCAGGCATAAGCCAAGCACTGAAATCAATCCTTCAATCGTCAACATCCACTCAGCCCTCCTTTCCCAGATTCCTTTTCAGGTTTCTATGTAATCAGAGGGTCACAGTCCCTCTGGAGAGGGCAACCACCTACCATCTTGGTACTCCCATAAAAATTCTACCATAATCCGACAAAAATCTCAACTGTCAACAATAGTATATATGGTTTTAAATTTTCCATTGCTATCACTTTCTAAATGGCAGCTCATCCTCATCATAACTACTCTCTTCTTCGCTTTCAGACCATTCTATAGAAATTTTGTCTTCACCATGTTCTATATCCTCCCTCTCCACATGAGGCCATAAAATATCATCAATAAGCTGGACATCACATTCAACCTCAGCACAATTCCAATTTTTTCCAATACAAGGGCAGCAGTACTTTGCAATCAAATCAGATATCTCCTTATACTCTTCTTTAGTTATCGTAAACATAATATTCATCCCCCTTTTCATTATGTTTCATCTATGTTATTAATTATTTACACCTATAATATGGTAGATTTTTTAAATAAAAAGAAATTTTTCAAAAAATTTATATATTAAGAGAACTTTTAAACTTATCTTTGAGTCTGCCATAGAACTATATATCTGGGAATTTGATATAATGACAAAAGGAATCCAGGTTAAGCGATATTGGCTTTCCACAAAGAAAGATTCCCTCTATAAATGTAATCCAATGTATTCCACCCTGCATAACCAGCAAAAAAATAAAATACGAAAGAAAAAATAAAGAACTGCAAAATCCCATAGATATCTTATGATAATTGTGGTATGATAAATACAAAAAAAGCAAAACCAGAACGGGTGATAACTATGGATAACAAGAGTAAACTATTAAATTGCTTATATAAAAATATGATAGCATATTTTACAGGAGACCCAAAAAGGATACAGCACTTCATCAAAGTCCACAGTTTTGCAAAACTAATTGCACAAAATGAAAACCTGGCAGATGAACAGCTTCTTATATTAGAAGCAGCAGCTTATGTCCATGATATAGGTATCAAACCTGCAGAGCAGAAACATGGAAAATGTAATGGCAAACTCCAGGAGCAGTATGGACCTCTGGAAGCAGAAACCATGCTGCAGGCCTGTGGTTTTTCAGAACAACAGATTAAACGGATTTCTTATCTTGTCGGGCATCACCATACCTATACAGGCATAGATGGGATTGATTACCAGATTCTGGTTGAGGCTGATTTTCTTGTAAACCTCTATGAAGACAAC
>CAJUTQ010000088.1 GCA_910589265.1 uncultured Lachnospiraceae bacterium | reverse complement strand
TCTATCAGGAGCCGTCAGACATGATAATTAATATGGACAACATCTGATGAAGGAAGAACGCCTTCTTCTGTTGTCTAATTTTAGAAATTTATTAACCAAGTAGTCTTGATTGACTACACCATTATTATACTAGGAGGAGTTATTAGATCGTTATCAGTTTATTCAGAAATATAAAAAGGAAAGTAAGCAGTTTGGAGCAAGGAGGCAAGCAAGTGAAGGGAGGGCAGCAGAAATTGCTCTTTGTAATCTAAGCATGAACGCTGGGTTTTCAGATGTAATGCATCTTACACTTTTAATGGAAGGAAAGCTGACAAAACAATCACTAGAATATTTCCACTGGCAGACTATAGACGATATAGAGCTTATGATATCGATAGATGAACATGGAAAAAGTACCTTAAAATGCAAAAAAGACAAAAAACTCCTAAAATCTCTTCCAACCAAATATAAGAAAAACGAAATGGTGATAAAATTCCAGGAAGTCACAAAAAAATTAAAAGACCAGTACAGTCGGATAAAACAGATGCTGGAAGAGGCAATGGAAGATGATATTCCATTTGAAGTTTGGGAATTGTTAGAGATGCTAAAAAGTCCAGTGGCCTGTCCGATGATAGAGACTCTTGTCGTAAAGACTTCAAAAGAGAAGGATGAAAAAATGGGATTTCTTACAAAAGAAGGATTCATAGATATTGCTGGAAAGCTCCTTTTCTTAAGCCCTAAGGAGAAAATTTTCCTTGTCCATCCCTTTCATCTTTACAAGAGGGGACAATGGCACGAATTTCAGAAACTATTGTTTGAAAGGCAGATGAAACAGCCTTTTAAACAAGTTTTTCGGGAATTGTATGTAAAACTAGATGAGGAGCTGGAAAAAGAAGAATCTATGTTATTTTCTGGAAATCAAATACAATCGAAAAAAACAGTTAGTATTTTAAGAAGCCGTCGTTGGGTAGCAGATTATGATAATGGATTACAGAAAATCTATTATAAAGAAAATATTGTTGCTTGTATTTATGCCATGGCGGACTGGTTTTCTCCTAGTGACATAGAAGCACCTACACTAGAATATGTTGCATTTTTAGACAGAAGGACAGGAAGGTCTCTAAAGATAAAGGATGTGCCAGATAGACTGTACAGCGAAGTTATGAGGGATGTGGATTTAGCTGTCAGTGTAGCCCATGTAGGAGGCGTTGATCCAGAGACGAGCCATTCTACTATTGAAATGCGTAGGTCAATAATAGAGTACAATCTTTCCCTGTTTCAGAAGAAAAATGTTCGTTTAAAAGGGAATCATGCGATTATTGATGGACAACTGGGCCAATATGCAGTGCATCTTGGGAGTGGCGTTGTCCATCAAATGGGAAATGCTATGATATTTGTTATTCCCATCCATTCACAACACAGAGGACGTATTTTTCTTCCCTTTGTGGATGATGATCCAAAGACAGCAGAAATTATGTCAAAGATTCTTCTCTTTGCAGAAGATAAGAAAATCAAAGATCCTAAAATTTTAAGTCAAATTCAGTAGAAAAAGGGAGTCTTTTGCTTCTTCTAGAGAATTCTGATTATTCTCATATTTGAGAGCCATTTCTATATTTCGTAGTTACGATAACGTCTATTGATACGACATATCAGGGGGCTGTAAAATAAGTCTCTAAATTAGGAATTGCCAGTTCTGGCGGTTCCTTGCTTTTTATCTCCTTTTTGATTTCACTCGTAAAAAAGTGTTCACTTAATAAGCCATGAGGGGAACTTTTAGTTTTTAAGCCGCCGGTTCTTTTCTCTGCCAAGAATATAACGAGTTAAGTCTTTTTACTGCTCTGCGTTAAGCAGAACGAACAATTCTTGACTATTTTCCCATTGCGCCCTCAAGCCATGCTTTCACATTTTCCTTTGTAGTCCCAGCTTCAAAACGCTTACCATCCAGCCAGTTCACAGAATCCGAACACAACTCATGGAGATTATCGGCACTGGAACCGATGCCGCTGCTATGGGATGTGCAGAAAGGAAGAATCGTCTTTCCCGAAAAATTATAGCTTTTCAAAAAGGTGCTGATAATTCGTGGTGCCTGTCCGTGCCAGATAGGATAACCGAGAACAATCGTATCGTATTCTGCCATATTCTCTTCGCCGCCAAAGATGGTAGGGTGTGCAGCAGGATTGTTTTGTTCCTGATCTGCCCTTCCGTTCGTATAATAGGCCAAATCCGCCTCCGTATAAGGGTCTTTAGGAACGATTTCATAAAGATCCGCATTTAGAATTTCTGCGGCATATTTTGCCAACGACTCCGTCATTTTGGTAGCCGAAAAATAAACTACTAAAGTTTTCTGTTCCATGTCTGTCTCCTGTTCCTTTTGTACTTCCTGTTGTGATGGAACATTTTCCTGACTTCCCACTAACGTATGATTTCCACAGCCAACCATAATAAAAAGCAGTATAAAGGAGAGCAGTACATAAATGGACTTTTTCATAGTTATAATCCACCTTTCTGCGAAAGGCACCAATGGGGTTATGAAACTCATTTGTGGCTTTCACTCTTCAAATTTTCCTGATATATTATCGTTGTAAGGCTGACACACTACACAACACGTGGAGGTGAGTGGCG
>CAJUTQ010000087.1 GCA_910589265.1 uncultured Lachnospiraceae bacterium | reverse complement strand
TGCATGATTCCCTAAAATGCATTCATATGGGGTAAGGGGAATTATATCCTTTTTGGGGATTTTTCGCTTAAATTATTCTACAAAATAAAGGGGCTGTGAAGTTTGGAGTTTTCAACTCCTTTTTTTCACAGCCCCTTTTTTAAATAAAACATCAAAAATATACCAGCTAATTCCACCTAAAACTAGCTGAGATAGCACACTTTGAAAAGAATTAAAAATAAAACCAATTTTTTCTTTAAAACCATATGTCTGAAGCAATACATGGAAAATATCAAATTTATTTTCTTTCATATTTCTGTCTTTCATAAACCAAACCTCTTTCTACATAAAATACTCTATTACAAATCTTCAATATATCATGCCTATGGGTAACAAGAATCATTGTTTTTGATAGTTCCTGTAATATTTTTATCATATCCTCTTCACTATTTTTGTCTAATGACGCTAATGGTTCGTCAAGTAAAAGAAGATCTGAATCCCTATATAATGCTCTAGCTAGACAAATTTTCATTTTTTGGCCTCCAGATAAATTTTTTCCATGTTGCCATAAAAGATGATGATCAAACTCTTCCAAATGAAATTTTTCTAGCAAGTTATAATATTCCTTTTCTTTTTCTTTATTTTGTATATCTTCTTGAAAAGTTATATTATAGCGTAGAGAACCAGGAAAAATATAGCTGCTATTATCTACATATGACAGATGATTCCAAAAATCTTTGACACTTCTATATTTACCATTGCCAAAAATATTAACCTCTCCTCTTTGTGGTTTTAACAATCCCATTATTACTTTCAAAAAAGTTGTTTTTCCTCCACCTGATGGTCCAATAATAGCAATTTTATCCCCAGGATTAATTATAATATGAGAAATAGATAAATGTTCTTGTACTCCATTATAAGAAAAAAATATATTTTTTAATTCAATAAAACTTTTTTCTTCTAAATGATTCATTATCCTGAGAGAAGGGATTTCTCTATTCTCTGTAATCTTATAAATATCAAGCATAAATGGATAATTCTTTTTTAAGACTATAAAAGAACGAAGACAATATGATAGGGGTAAAGATATACCACTCACAAGAGTTAACAAAGCGAAAGCCTGTCCATAAGAAATTTCCTTGAAATTTAAACGGATCATAATAAGGAACATATAGAGAAAAGTTGGTAAATATTCATTAAGAAGAGCAGGAATATATGAATTTCTATGATTTTTTAATAAATTTTTTTCAGCATTTAGAACAATTTTAGATTTTTTTCAAATATTTCTAATGCCTTGTTTTTTATTCCACACATAAAAATTATATCATTCTGTTCTATTAATTCCTTTTCATATTCATAAAAATCCATTTGACGTTCATAATATGCACTTGATGTATTTGTAACTTTTTCACCTAAATAAATATTTAATATTGCACTTAAAAAAATAGAAAATAATACAATGAAACTTATACTATCATGTAAAATAAACATGGCAATTATACTAAATAAAAAA
This sequence comes from uncultured Lachnospiraceae bacterium, assembly GCA_910589265.1. GTDB lineage: Bacteria > Bacillota > Clostridia > Lachnospirales > Lachnospiraceae > MGBC165282. The sequence goes on along the minus strand of CAJUTQ010000087.1, from coordinate 28,132 downwards.
ACAAAAGGTCTGTATAATAAATTTTCTAAATTTTCTATTAAAAAGATCCGATAATCTCTTATTTTTTCCACGAGTAGAGCATGAATTTCTCCAACATTTACTTCTTTTATAAATGCACTGTTCGAATATATATGAAGAACTTCCTGTAAAATATTTTCTTCCGAAGAATAGGATAAAAAAATTATTGTATTGTTCCTTATTAACTGAAAAATAGCATTTAATAAAGTCAGAAATACAAAAAATAATATTATTTGTAATTGTTTCAAAAAAGGAGAAAAGGATGTAAAAATATCAACCAAATATACAAGACAAAAACGGTTAAGAACTTCTACACATGCAAATATTATAAAATAAATCAATGTAATTATTATTTTTCTTTTATTACATCCAATATAATTAAAAACAAAAGCAAATTGTTTATATAAATTTATCTTTTTCATTTATAATCCTCAGTTATCTTTTGTTATCATTTTAATGGAATTGTACCTAATAAATTATTAGAAATTATTTTAGAAAATGTATTTCCTTTTACTCAATATATTAAAAAATAAGGAATATTGCTCCATAACTATAAATTCGTTATTTTACAACACTCCCTTTATCTTTTTATTATTCTACTTTAAAATGACCCACTTCTTCTATTAATTTTTCACCCATTTTTGATAATTCATGCATAGATTTTTCAATTTCCTTTATTGATAATAACTGTAATTTTGTGGCATCTTCTACTATTTTCGTTTGTGGTCCAATAGATTTACTTACATTATTTATTTCTTCTACAGCATATACTAATTCATCATTCTCACTTCCAATACTATGTACATCTTTTGTAATCTGCTGAAGCTGCATAAGAAGTTGATTAATTAAATTTTGGATATCTTTAAAAGCAGTATCCGCATCATTTACAACATTTGCGCCAATTGTTACTTCGTGAGTACCTTCATTAATAGATGAAATAGCTTTTTTTGTACTTTCTTGCATTTCAAATACTAACAGAGCTATTTTTTTCGTAGCCTCATTGGACTGCTCCGCCAATTTCCCAACTTCTTGGGCTACAACGGCAAAACCTCTTCCCTGTTCTCCTGCCCTGGCTGCTTCTATTGAAGCATTTAAGGATAACAAATTAGTTTGTTCAGAAATATTAGAAATTGTGTCTACTATCTCATTAATTTTTTGAGAACGTATGCCTACTTCTGCAATTACTTTTGCTGCATTTGAAACAACTTCTTTAATTTGATCCATTTGATAAATAACAGATGAAACTGCCTTATTTCCATTTTTTGCAGCTTCCACAGTTTTATCAGCCGAAATAGATACATCTTTAATATTATCATCTACTTGTGAAATAGAAGAGGATATTTGGGTAACTGCATTTGTCATCTTTTCTACAGAATCTAGCTGCACCCTAAATTCCTCTGCTACATCATTAATAACATCAGATACTTCATTAGCTCTTTCTGCTGTGGATATAGCTGTTGCTGTCAATTCTTCTGAAAATGCTGCTACTTGGCTTGCCGATGAATAAATATTTTTTAATAATAAATTAAAATTTTTACCCATCATAGAAAAGGAAGATGCTAAATTTCCTATTTCTGTCTTATCTTTAATATTTACTGTTGCTGTGCAATCTCCCTTTGCCATTAACTCAGCAATATTTTGCAATTTTTTTATAGGCCTTGTCATTCTCATTGTAAAAAACCATACTATAATACTAGCAACAAGTAGTAAAATTATGGAAGAGAAAATAGTTGTTCTAAAAAAAGCAGTTAATGAACCCATAAATTCTGATACATACACATGGGTCACTACAACCCAATCCGTCAATTCTAATTTGGCATGTGAAATGTATAAAGACTGACCATCAACTATCATTTCATGTAAACCAACTTCTTGATTTAAAATATCATTCTGTATACTTTGCAGAGGGCTTGTTGAATCTTGAAAAGGATTATAATTTAAAATTAAACTTTCATCTTTATGGGCAATCACAGTTCCATCATATTGAAATAAATTTGCATAACCAGTTTCTCCAATTTGAATAGCATTCACTTGTTGTATAAGTTCCTGGGCTTTAACGTTTGCTCCCAATATGCCAATCATTGTTCCATCTCGAATAATAGGTACAGCTACGACGATTGCCAGCTTACCATCTGCCTTTCCAATTAATGGATTAGAAATAACAGTTTGTTTTGTAGATATAACCTTTGGAAAGTAATCTCTTTCTTTTATACTTCCTGATGTTCCAAGGGGAGAATACCAATCTCCATTTAAATCAGAAACCCAAAAACTACTATATGAATTCAATTGTTCTAACTGAGAACCCAAATACTCATTAATATTATTTTGATTATTCTCCTTCAAAATAGGAGTATTTGCTATAGTTTCCACTTCTACTATACGCAGAGCCAGCCAGGAATTTAATTCTGATGCTCCTAGAGTTGCTACATCAATTACTTTATTTTCTATATTGTCTAAAATAATAGACTTGGAATATTGATAATTAAAATAAGATAAAATAACCATAAAAACAGTAATAATGGATATCGTTATGGAAATAAAAATAAAACGAATACTTCTCATGTTCTGTCCTCTCTCTCATTAGTTAACTTTCCAATAACTGTAATCACCATTTATAAAATGAATATATTGGTAAAGTTGTATAATTAAAAAAATTTTATATTAAATTATATCATATAATTATGAAAAACTCAAATAAATACATATATCCTTTACTATGTTAAATATATATAATTCTCTGTTTCCATAAGTTTTGCTTCCCTAAGATCATGGGTAACAAAAAGAACAGTATATCCTTTACTTCGATCCCGAATGTCCTCAATAACTTTTATTTTTATTTTATTATCCAATCCTATAAAAGGTTCATCCATAAAAAGAATATCATAATCTGCTAATAAAGCTCTTAAAATAGCTACTCTTCGTTTCATTCCTCCTGAAAGATCTCTTACAGGTAAAGAAGTACACTCTGATAAACCTACTTTATTCATAGCTTGAACAATTTTTGGTATCTCTAATTGATGATTAGCAAAACGAATATTTGTGACAGGATTTAAGTGTTCTAAAAGTCTATTTTCCTGAAACACGACACTTTTTTTTAAATTTTCTAATCCGAAAATATTTCCTTTGTCTGCTTTCTCCAATCCCATTAAAATTTTTAGTAAGGTTGTTTTACCTTTCCCAGATGGAGCCATAATACAAGTCACTTTACCTATTGGAATAGAAGCTGTAACATTAAAAAGTACTTGTTTTCTTTCATAAGATTTACATATTTTTTCCAAAATAATATATTCCATAGTTACATTCTTTCAAAATATATATTGATCTTTTTTAGTAGACTTAAAAAAGATTTTTCAAAAAAAAGACTAATGATTACTATGACAAATGTCCAGGCAAACAAATCTTTTGTATCTAAATAAATTTTTGCCTGTTGCAGCTTTTCGCCAATTGAACCATCTGGCATTCCTATTACTTCCGCTGCAATACCAGATTTCCAACAAAGCCCAAGAGCAATCTCGCAACCCGATTGAAAAAAAGGCATAACTTGGAAAATATAAAGATATTTTATAGTAAATTTTTTAGGAATTCCAAATATTTTAATCATTTCTAATAATTGTTTATCTGTCTCTTGTATTCCTCTTAAAACATTTGTATATATTACAGGCAATACTATAAGAAATGAAATAAAAATAGATAAATTACGGGACGGGAACCATACGAGAGCTAATATGATAAAGGAAGCTACAGGTATAGATTTTATAACGGATATCATTGGATAAATTAGTTCCCTTATTATTAAAAAGTTTGCTGATAAGGCTGCCAGCAAAATACCTGCTATAGAAGCAGATAAAAATCCTAATAAAATTCGAAAAAAAGTAAAACAAATGGATTTCCAAAACTCAGCCTCCATTACTAACTGTCCCAGCCTTTCTATAACTTTAACAGGTGAAACAATCAATATCTCTTTTCCTATTATTAAGCTTGTCATATGCCAAAAACATAACCAAAATATGATTGCCCATATTTTTATACTATATTTTTTTTTCATCATTATCGTTGATAGTAAAAATCTTCTAGAGGTAGCTTATCCCCAATTGATTTTGGATTTTGATGGGACAAAACAGATAAATACCCAGAAAGTTTTTCTTTCATTTCATTTCCTTCTATAAAAGTAATATTACAATAGGGAAGAGCTTTTTTTGCAACTTCTTCTGATACAATATCATAGTTGCTAATTAACTTTGCCCCTTCTTCCACATGACTGTTTATAAATTGTACTGATTCCTTGTATTGATCCAAAAATGCTGAAACAATCTGAGGATTCTTTTCTGAAAATTCTTTTCGTACAACGAGAACCCCTGTAATCAAAGCAGAAGGTGCTTCGCTATCTGTTTGAAGTTGATCCCATTCCTTTGTTAAGTCAAAAGCTACTCTTATATTTTCGCTCTTAGTCTGAGCTGTTGTTACAAATGGTTGGGGAAGCATAGCAATTGCATTTTCTTCTGCCATTAGTGCAGATAAACATTCCGTATGTTCACTTTTCCACTCAATTTGAATGTCAGAAGACATATCCATACCATTTTGTTTTAAAATATAGTTTAATATATATTCTGGACTTGATCCTTTTCCACTGGCGTAAATTGTCTTACCCTTTAAGTCTTCTATGGAAGAAATGGAATTTCCACTTTCAACAATATATAATACCCCTAGTGTATTAATAGCCAACACTTGTACCTCTCCCCCTGTATTATTATAAAGTACAGAAGCAAGATTAGCTGGGACTGCCCCAATGTCTATTTTTCCTTGTACAATTTTTGGTATTACCTCATCAACTGACGAAGAGATAGTAAACGCATAATTATAATCTGTTATTTCTCCCTTATCTACTTTATCCATAAATTTTGTCATACCCATTGCCGTAGGACCTTTCAAAGCGATGACATTAACCTTATCCAACATAACATTTTCTGTTGGTGTATTTGACTTCGATTCTGTATTTTCTAAAGCTGAGGAAGAAGATTGAGAAGAACATCCAGTAAATATAAAAATCATTAAGAATAGGGAACTTATAAAAGTCAATGTTTTTTTCATAGTTATTTAAATCCTCTCTTTTTTTCAATATATAAAATTACTGGCACAATCATTACTAAATTACTAAATATATTCACTTTAAATCAAGTAAGGAAAATTTTTTTCCTCCTAACATAGGGTATTACATAAGTAACGAATTTCCCTGTACACATAAAAACCAGGCTCCGAAGAGCCTGTTATTCTGTTGGATATACTTCTCCCTTTTCTTTTTCCTCAGGAACTTTTTCCATAGCGTCTTCTAAATTTTCAAATTCTTGTTCTCCATCAGACAGCTTTTCTCTAACCTTTGCTATTTTTGCAACCTTTATTCCTTCATCTAAATTTATCATTTTCACACCAGAAGTAATTCTCCCTAATTTAGAAATATCTTCCATTCTAAGCTGTATAATAATTCCTTCTGTTGTTATCATCATTACTTCATGGGTGTCATTTACTCCTTTTGCACCTACTACATACCCTGTTTTTTCTGTGATCTTATAACATTTTACTCCTTTGCCTCCCCTTTTTTGCACTGTAAATTCTTCTAGGGAAGTTCTCTTTCCCATACCATTTTCAGAAACAATTAACAGGGAATCTCCTTGATGGTCCATTTGCATTCCAACAATTTCATCTCTGTCATCTAAATTCATTCCAATAACTCCCATAGATGTTCTTCCTGTTATTCTAACGTCTGTCTCTTTGAATCGAATACACATACCATATTTTGTTACTAGAAAGATTTCTGTATTTCTATCGGTTGCCTTTACCTCAATTAATTCGTCATCTTCTCTTAAATGAATAGCAGCTAATCCATTTTTTCTTACATTACTGTATTCCATAATAGAAGTTTTTTTCACAATTCCCCTTTTTGTTACCATAAACAAATTTTTTTCTTCCTCAAACCCTTTGATAGGAATCATTGCAGTAATTTTTTCTCCTGCTGAAAGTTGTAAGAGATTAATAATGGCCATTCCCCTTGCTGTTCTTCCTGATTCTGGTATTTCGTATGCTTTTAACCGATAAACTCTTCCAAAACTAGTAAAGAACATTAAGTAATGATGGGTTGTTGTCATTAGAAGATCTTCAATATAATCTTCTTCTATTGTCTGCATTCCCTTGACTCCTTTGCCTCCTCTATTTTGGGATTTAAAATTGTCAACGGTCATTCTTTTAATATAACCTAAGCTTGTCATAGCTATAATTGTATTTTCTTTTGATATTAAATCTTCCATTGAAATATCAAATTCATCAAATCCAATTTGACTTCTTCTCTCATCTCCATACTTTTTGGAAATTATAATAATTTCTTCTCTTATAACTCCTAAAAGTAATTTTTCATCCCCTAGTATAGCCTTTAGTTCTTTAATTTTTTCCATTAATTCCTTATATTCTGCTTCTAGTTTTTCCCTCTCTAAACCAGTAAGAGCTCTCAACCGCATGTCTACAATTGCCTGTGACTGGGCATCTGATAATCCAAAACGCTCCATAAGTCTTTCTTTTGCTTCCTGGGTTGCTCTACTAGAACGAATAATTCGAATAACTTCGTCGATATTGTCCAATGCAATGAGCAATCCTTGTAAAATATGGGCTCTTTCCTCTGCTTTATTTAATTCGTATTTTGTTCTTCTCGTTACTACATCTTTTTGATGAAGAAGATAATACTCCAACATTTCCAAAAGATTCATAACTTTTGGTCTATAGTTTACAAGAGCTAACATAATAACGCCAAATGTATCTTGAAGCTGGGTATGTTTATAAAGTTGATTTAATATAATATTAGCATTGGCATCCCTTCTTAGCTCAATGACAATTCTCATTCCTTCTCTATTAGATTCATCCCGTAAATCTGTTATACCGTCAACTTTTTTTTCACGTACAAGCTCAGCAATCTTTTCTATTAATTTTGCTTTATTTACCATATAAGGAAGTTCTGTTACAATAATACGGCTTTTACCATTTGACATTGTTTCAATATTTGAAACAGCCCTTACCCTAATTTTTCCTCTTCCAGTTCTATAAGCCTGCTCAATTCCCCTTGTTCCTAAAATTACTCCTCCTGTAGGAAAATCTGGACCTTTGACAATATTTAATACTTCTTCTATTTTTGTTTCTCTATTTTCTAGTATTTGATTATCAATTAACTTTATAACTGCATTGATTACCTCCATTAAATTATGTGGAGGAATATTTGTAGCCATTCCTACTGCAATGCCTGTTGTTCCATTGGCAAGAAGATTTGGATAACGGCTTGGAAGAACAACTGGCTCTCTCTCCGTCTCATCAAAATTTGGTTCAAAATCTACAGTATTTTTATTAATATCAGCTAACATTTCCATTGAAATTTTAGAAAGTCTTGCTTCTGTATAACGCATAGCTGCAGCTCCATCTCCGTCTACAGAGCCAAAATTTCCATGTCCGTCTACCAAGGGATAACGGGTGGACCATGGCTGAGCCATATTTACTAAGGCGCCATATATGGAACTATCACCATGGGGATGATATTTACCCATTGTATCTCCCACAATACGAGCACATTTTCTATGGGGTTTGTCTGGACCATTATTTAACTCTATCATAGAATACAAAATTCTTCTTTGTACTGGCTTTAAACCATCCCTTACATCAGGAAGAGCCCTAGAGGCAATAACACTCATTGCATAATCTATATAAGATTCTTCCATTTTTTTCTTTAGATCGACGTCATGGACTTTGTCAAATATATTATCTTCCATTTTATTCCCCCTAAACGTCTAAATTCTTTACAAATTCTGCATTTTCTTCTATAAATTCTCTCCTTGGTTCGACTTTATCTCCCATTAAAGTAGTAAAAGTTAAATCAAGCTCAGAAGAAGTTTCTTCATCCATTGTTACCCTTAAGAGAATTCTTCTTTCAGGATCCATTGTTGTCTCCCAAAGCTGTTCTGCATCCATTTCTCCAAGACCTTTATAACGTTGTATTTTATTATTTTGATCCCTTCCAACATCTTTTAAAATTTCTTCCAACTCTTTTTCATCATAGGCATACCAAACTTTTTTATTTTTTTCTAACTTAAAAAGGGGGGGCTGGGCTAAATATACATATCCCTGTTTAATTAAATCTGGCATAAAACGATATAAAAAAGTTAATAATAAAGTGCTGATATGGGCTCCATCCACATCTGCATCTGTCATAATAATTATTTTATGATATCTTAATTTTGAAATATCAAAATCATCATGAATTCCAGTACCAAATGCAGTAATCATTGCTTTTATTTCTGCATTGGCATATATTTTATCCAGCCTTGCTTTTTCTACATTCAGTATCTTTCCTCTTAATGGAAGAATTGCCTGGGTACTTCTGCTTCTTGCAGTTTTTGCAGATCCTCCTGCAGAATCTCCTTCCACAATATATATTTCACAGTTTTTTGGATCTTTGTCAGAACAATCTGCCAATTTTCCTGGAAGAGACATTCCCTCTAATGCTGTTTTTCTTCGGGTAAGATCTCTTGCTTTTCTTGCAGCCTCCCTTGCTCTTTGGGCTAGTATAGATTTCTCACATATAGTTCTTGCAACTGTTGGATTTTGTTCTAGAAAATAAGTAAGCTGCTCGCTTACAATACTGTCAACAGCTCCTCTTGCCTCACTATTTCCTAACTTCTGTTTTGTTTGCCCTTCAAATTGTGGATCCTCAATTTTAATACTAATAATGGCTGTAAGCCCTTCTCTTATATCTTCACCTGATAAATTTGATTCACTTTCCTTTAAAAGTTTATTAGCTCTTGCATAATCATTAAATGTTTTTGTAAGTGCATTTCGAAATCCTGTAAGATGGGTCCCCCCTTCAGGAGTTGTAATATTATTTACAAAACTATAGGAACTCTCTGTATAAGAATCATTGTGCTGCATGGCAATTTCTACATAAATGTCATCTTTTTTCCCTTCAAAATACATAATTTCAGGATATAACTCTGTTTTATTTTTGTTAATATAAGTGACAAACTCTTTTATTCCACCTTCATAATGGAACTCTCTTTTTACTTCTTTTTCTCCTCTTCCATCAATGAGTACTATTTTTAAATTTTTAGTCAAAAAAGCCATTTCCCTTAATCTTTGTTTTAAAATTACAAAATCAAAGATAGTATCTTCAAAAATAGTGTCATCTGGTAAAAAAGTTACTTTTGTGCCTGTTTTTTCAATTTCACATTCTCCTATTACTTTAAGGGAATAAATAGCCTGCCCCTTTTCATACCTTTGTTTATAAATTTTTCCTTCGCTGAATATTTCCACTTCTAACCAATGGGACAAAGCATTGACAACAGAAGCTCCAACTCCATGGAGACCTCCTGATACTTTGTATCCTCCACCACCAAACTTTCCTCCTGCATGAAGTATAGTAAAAACAACCTCTACTGCTGGAATTCCTGCTTTCTGGTTAATTCCAACAGGAATTCCTCTGCCATTATCTATAACCGTAACAGAATTATTTTCATTGATGATAACATGAATAGTATCGCAAAAACCAGCCAATGCTTCATCTACAGAATTATCGACAATTTCATATACTAAATGGTGCAAACCTCTTGTAGATGTACTGCCTATATACATGCCAGGTCTTTTTCTTACTGCTTCCAAGCCTTCTAATATTTGGATCTGATCCGCTCCATATTCAACGCTCATAATTTCCTCCTGTTGTCTTTACATTCATACTCCATTTTTACGGCCTGTTCGATTACTTAATTTCTTTTTTCCACTGTTCCTTCAGTTACTTTATACACTTTATTTATGTTAAATCTATGTTTAATGAAATCATCCAGACCTGTACATGTTATAATTGTCTGAATATTTCCAATATTATTCAATAAATAATCTTGTCTTTTTCTGTCTAATTCTGATAAGACATCATCCAATAATAAAATTGGATTGTCATTGGTTGTTTTTTTTATTAATTCTATTTCTGATAGTTTTAAAGAAAGAGCTGCTGTTCTTTGTTGCCCTTGAGATCCATATTTTCTTATATCTATTTTTTCTATGAGAAAAGTGAGATCATCTCTGTGAGGACCTGAAGATGTTATCTTTTGCCTCATATCTCTGTCTCTATTTTTCAAAAGTTTTTCACGTAATCCATCCTTTTCCACATCCGGCTCATATTTTACATAAAGATTTTCTTTTTCTCCTGACAAATTTTTATGAATTTCATATAAAATTCCATTTAATTCTTTTACAAATCGTTCTCTTCTTTCAATAATTTTTCTGCCATAGTCTATTAATTGTTCATCCCAAAGATCAAGCATTGACTCATATTCTTTGTAAAAGGTTATTTCTTTTAATAGCTTATTTCTATGATTCAATATTTTATTATAATTTGTTAGTTGGTATAAATAAAGTTTATCCAATTGGCAAAGCTCTAAATCAATAAATCTTCTTCTTTCTCCTGGACCTCTCTTTATCATATTTAAATCCTCTGGAGAAAAGAAGACAATATTAACCAAACCAAGGAGTTCTGAAGCCTTTTTTATTTGTATTCCATTGATGGCAATACCTTTACTTTTGTATTTACGTAAATGCATATCAATTTTGTATTGAATCTCATTTTTATTTATATACATTCGTACATGAGATTCTTCACTTTTAAAATTGATAATTTCTCTGTCTTTACTTCCTTTGTGAGATTTTGTTGTTCCTGCAAGGTAAATAGCTTCTAATATATTTGTTTTTCCTTGGGCATTATCGCCAAATAAAATTGTTGTTCCTTTATCAAAATTTATTTTAAGAGTGTCATAATTACGATAGTGATCTAGTTCTAGAGATTGAATTAACATATGCTCAAAGTTTCTCCATTATATTCTATACAATCTCCTTTTACAAGTTTTTTTCCTCTTTGATTTTCTATTTTTCCATTTACTTTTACTAATCCGTCTTGAATAATATATTTAGCTTCCACTCCAGATTGAACTATACCTGCGGCTTTTAGCGCCTGTCCTAATTTAATTGTTTCATCTTTTAGCTTTAATTGTTCCATTATGTTAGTCCTTTCTAAAATAAATATATTTTTAACAATTTTTAGCTAACTGTATTAAAATTTACAGGCAAGATAAGATAAATATAACGTTCTTCATTGTCTTTTATAAAACAAGGTGCTTTTGGGTTTACATAATAAATAGTAACTATTTCATCATCTATGACTTTTAGAGCATCTATTAAAAATTTTGGATTAAAGCCAATTAAAATATCCTTTCCTTCCTTTTCAATATCAATAGTTTCATTCATAGAACCTACAAAAGAATTCATTTTTAATTCCATAAATGTATTTGTAATATTTATAATAATAGGTTTTTTATCTCCTTCTTTTACAAGAAGAGTTGCTCTGTCTATACAATCTAATAATTCTTTTTTATTTATTTGTATTTTTGTTTCATAATCATTAGATAACATTTGATCAATTTTAAAGTATTCCCCTTCTAAAAGTCTTGAAACGACTATTGTCTCATCAAATTCAAAAACAATATGTTTTTCTGTGAAAAAAATATTTATTTCTTTATCTACGTCACCAGATACAATTTTACTAATTTCATTTAATGTTTTTCCTGGAACAACAACTTTTATATTTGGATATATTTGTTTTAATTCTATTTTTCTAATAGAAATTCTATGTCCATCTAAGGAAACAACTTTTAATTCATTTTCTTGAATTTCAAATAATTCTCCAGACATCAATTTGTTTACATCACTGTCTGAGATTGAAAATATTGTTTGTCTTACAATTTCTTTTAAAGTAAATTGTGAAATAGTTATATAATCGTTTTTTTCTATTTCAGGTAAATAAGAAAAGTCATCTCCTGCTTTTCCTATAATATTAAATTTTGCTTTTTCACATATGATTGTTGTTTTGAAACAATCATTTGTTTCTACACTTATGTCATTATCTGGAAGTTTTCTTACAATTTCTAAAAAGATCTTTGCATCTAAAGCAATAATTCCTTTTTCTAATATTTCACCATCTATTTTTGTTTCTATTCCTAATTCCATGTCATTGGCAGTTAATTTTATTTTATCACCTGTAGCGTCAATTAAAATACATTCTAAAATGGACATTGTTGTTTTTGATGGAACAGCCTTTGAAACAATCTGTACACCATTTAAAAGATTTGTTTTAGAACATATAAATTTCATTATGTGAATAACTCCTTTCCAAAATTCGTAGTTGGATGTATTTATATATTTATATAAAAAACTCGTCTTCTTCTTATTATACATTGTGAATATGTTCAAAAGCTTAAAAAAGCTTATATTTACATAGAAAAAGAAAGTTTATATGTATAGGAAAAAGTAGGAGATAAGTTTTTTTATGATTGTGATAATTTGTATGGAAAAAAGAAAATTTTAAGATATCCACACAATTAAGTAGACTTATCCCCATTTTTTGTGGATATCTATTTGGAAAAATGAAATATTAATTAAAATTGATCTTTTTTTTCAATATATCAATGGTATTTTTTAATTTTGGATCTTTTTTTATGTCTCCGCTTATTTTATCACATCCATGTTTAACAGTGGAGTGATCTTTCCCTCCTAGGATACTCCCTATATTTTTTAAAGGTACTTCTGTCATGTCCCTGCATAAATACATGACAATTTGCCTTGGATAGGCAATTTCACTTGGCCTTTTTTTTGAACATATATCTTCTGAGGATACATTAAAATGTTCGGAAACTACTTTAATAATTAATTCTGGTGTAACTTTCATAGGTGCGTCTGGATCAATAATGTCTTTTAGGGCTTCCTCTGCTAAAGACATATTTATCTCCATTTTGTTTAGATTGGATAAGGCAGAGAGCCGGTTAAGGGCTCCTTCTAGTTCACGAATATTGGATTTGATATTTGTGGCAATATATTGGATAATTTCGTCATCCATTTTTATGCCGTCAAATTCCGCTTTTTTTCGCAAAATTGCCATTCTTGTTTCATAGTCAGGTGAATTTATGTCAGCAATTAAGCCCCATTCAAAACGGGAACGGAATCTTTCATCTAAAGTAGTCATACTTTTTGGAGATTTATCAGAAGATATTATAATTGCTTTCCCAGCAGAATAAAGTTCGTTAAAGGTATGAAAAAATTCTTCTTGGGTCCGTTCTTTTCCTATTATAAATTGTATGTCATCTATGAGGAGTACATCAATGTTCCTGTACTTGTCCCGAAATTGGGTAATAAGTGTTGTAGTATTGCTTGTATCTCTTACTGCTTCAATGATTTCATTGGTAAAAACTTCTGAGGTTACATAAAGAACATTCATTACAGGGTTTTCGTCTAATATAAAATGTCCTATGGAATGCATCAGATGGGTTTTTCCCAGTCCGGTACCTCCATAAATAAAGAGAGGATTGTATATATTTCCGGGGGATTCTGCTACAGCAAGGGCTGCTGAGTGGGGAAAACGGTTGTTATTACCAACGATAAAGGTATCGAATGTGTATCTAGGATTGAGATTTGCTTTTAAGTGATTGATTTTTTTATTGGAATTTGGATAGTTTTTACTTTGTTTTATAGGAACTTCATTTTCCAATATAAACTTCACTTCGTATTCTTTTTTTGTGACAATTCCTATGGCCGTCTTAAACTGAAGTTTAAATTTCTTTACAATATAGTCCAGCGTCTGGGATTGATCGGAATTTACCATAATAATAACAGTGTTATTTTCTACTTCAAAAAATTTCAAAGGACGTATCCATGTATTATATGAAACATCTAGAACATCGAATTCTCTTCGGAGAGTTTCCTTGATTTCATCCCATTTTTCCTTAATGAGTTCCATAATAATCTCCTATCGTTAATGAAACAAAACTATCTTTAAATATAATATTATACTAAAACAAATGAATGATCAACACATTTCCTTGAAAAAAATTAAGGGCAAATATAGGATATTTATTTCCTTTAATCCTATATAAATAGACGAGATAGAAAAAGTTATACATGCTTATCCTAAAGTTATCCACATGTTATCCACACAATTGTGGATAACATTATGTTAATTGATTATGTACTAGATGAAATAAAATTTAGAGGAAATATAAAAAATTTTTAATGATTTACTTGACGTTTTGTATTTTTCCTCTTATAATTTGAATGATATTTTCTAACAACGTGCATAGACCTTATAAGTGACAGGGGATATTTATAAAGTAAAAAAAGGAGGTGCATTGTAATATGAAAATGACATATCAGCCAAAAAGAAGAAAAAGAGCTAAAGTTCACGGATTTCGGGCAAGAATGAGTAGTAAAGGCGGAAGAAGGGTGTTAGCTGCCAGAAGAGCAAAAGGGAGAAAAAGATTATCAGCATAGGCCGCAGCTTTGTGGCCTTTTTTTCTCTGAATAAATTATGAAATTTTCGGATTCATTAAAAAAAAATAGAGATTTCCAATATGTTTATAAAAATGGAAAATCTTATGCAAATCGTTATTTAGTTATGTATGTGTTGGAAAATAAAACTATGGAGAATAGAATTGGTATTTCTGTTAGCAAAAAGGTGGGAAATAGCGTTGTTAGACATCGTTTGACAAGATTGATAAGAGAAAGTTATCGACTAAATGAACTGTTATTTTTTTCGGGTTTAGACATAGTAATTATTGTAAGGGTTAGTGCAAAATGTGTTTCTTATAAAAAAATAGAGAGTGCTCTTTTGCATTTAGGAAAACTTCATCAAATAGTTATTGACAAATAAAGGAAATAAAAAATATGATGAAAGATTTTCAAGGATTTATTTTAGTCTGTTTTTGCAAACATGGGGTATGAAAAATGAAAAAAATAATTATATGTACCATTAAATTTTATAGAAAATATTTATCTCCTTTAAAAACTATAAAATGTCCTTATACTCCTACTTGTTCTGAATACGGGATGGAAGCAGTGGAAAAATATGGAGTTATAAAAGGCTGTTTACTGGCATGTTGGAGAATTTTAAGATGTAATCCTTTTTCTAAAGGAGGTTACGATCCAGTTCCATAATGTTGGGAGTATAGTGAAATCTGCACAAAAATGGAGGATTTTTTATGGTTATAACCTTAACGCAATATTCTGGAGCAATTCTTGGACCAATTGCAAAGCTTCTTGGTCTTTTAATGAATGGCATTTTTAATGTATTAGACATGGTGGGTATTCCAAATATTGGATTGTCTATTATACTTTTTACATTTGTGATATATTTATTAATGATACCTTTAACAATTAAACAGCAGAAATTTTCAAAATTGTCAGCAAAGATGAATCCTGAGCTGCAAGCGATTACTGCAAAATATAAAGGGAAGAAAGATAATGATTCTATGATGAGAATGAATCAGGAGACAAAAGCTTTATATGAAAAGTATGGTACATCTCCTACAGGAAGCTGTCTTCCCCTGTTAATACAAATGCCTATATTATTGGCGTTATATAGGGTTATTAGCAATATGCCTGCTTATGTTACCCAAGTAAAAGAATCTTTTACTCCTTTTGTTGATAAATTAATTGCTCAGCCTGGGAGTTCAGAGTTTATACAGACTTTTCGAGACGCTTCTTATTTTAAAGGACAGTTTTCAAATGATTTATTTGTAAATGGAGACACAGAATTTGTAAGAAATACGTTTATTGATGTTTTAAATAGAGCTTCTAGTGCAGAGTGGACAAGCCTTGGAGATAAATTTCCAAGTTTAGCTGGTGACATATCTAATACACTTGTAAATCTCAATGAATATAATAATTTTTTAGGGATGAATATAGCAAACTCCCCTTCATTTATTGTAAGAGAAGCCATTTCTACGGGATCCTTTATTCTTATTGCAGGAGCTTTATTAGTCCCTCTTTTGGCAGCATTGACCCAATGGTTGAATACAAAGTTAATGCCCCAGCCCCAGTCAGCAGCTTCCAACGCAGATTCCACGATGAATACAATGGAATCGTCTATGAAGACAATGAATGTCATGATGCCTGTAATGTCAGCGGTCTTTTGTTATACTCTTCCAGCTGGTATGGGTATTTATTGGATTGCTGGTGCTGTTGTTAGAAGTATTCAGCAAATAGTAATTAATAAACATATTGATAAGATGGATTTTGATGAGGTAATCAAAAAAAATATAGAAAAAGTAAATAAGAAGAGGGAAAAGGCAGGGCTTCCTCCTCAATCTGTCTCCAATAATGCAAAAATTCATACAAAATCAATGAATACAAGTAAAACACAGTTATCTCAGGCAGAAAAAGAAGCTGCAATAGCAAAATCAACAGAATTTTATAGTAAAAATGCAAAGCCCGGAAGCATTGCTGCAAAAGCAAATATGGTAAAGCAATATAACGAAAAAAATAATAAATAGGAGGAAATTTATTATGGACTATATTGAAGTATCTGGGAAAACATTAGATGATGCCATAACAGTAGCTTGTCAAAAATTAGAGATAACAAGTAATAAATTAGAATATGAGGTCATTGAAAAAGGTACATTAGGCTTTTTAGGGTTTCATAGTAAACCAGCAGTCATTAAAGCATGGAAAAAACAAACATTAGAAGAAAATATTAGAACTTTTTTAAACAATATTTTTGAAGCTATGCATATGATTGTAAATATAGAAATTCATTATGACCAGGCTGCATCTTCAATGGATATTGAATTAAGTGGAGATGAAATGGGAGTTTTAATAGGAAAAAGAGGACAAACGTTAGACTCCCTTCAATATTTATCCAGCCTTGTTGTCAATAAAGAAACAAATAGTTATGTTAAAGTGAAAGTAGACACAGAAGATTATAGAAAACGGAGAAAAGAAACTCTAGAAAATCTGGCTAGAAATCTTTCTTATAAAGTAAAAAGAACAAAAAGGCCAGTTTCCTTAGAACCTATGAATCCTTATGAGAGAAGGATCATTCATTCCGCTTTACAAAATGATAAGTATGTTTCTACTCATAGTGAGGGTGATGAGCCTTATAGAAGAGTTGTTATTACACTAAAAAGATAGGGAAAAGGTTGCTGTGAATACTACCATTTTTACAGTGACCTTTTGTGTGTAAAAAGAAAGGAAGAATTATTAAATGAAAAATAATGTATTTATTGCTAAAGGGGCATCGGTTGTTGGAGAAGTTTATTTAGAAGATGATGTAAATATTTGGTATCATGCGACTGTCCGAGGAGACAGGGAGGCCATTGAAATAGGATATGGAACAAATATACAAGACAATGTAGTTATTCATATGGATAAAGGTTTTCCAGTAAAAATAGGAAAATATGTGTCCATTGGACATGGGGCTATTTTACATGGATGTACTGTAGACGATGGAAGTTTAATTGGGATGGGAGCTATCCTTTTAGATGGAGCACATATAGGAAAAAATTGTATTATCGGTGCAGGAACCTTAATTACACAAAATGCACAAATACCAGATGGTTCTTTAGTAATAGGAAGTCCTGGAAAATGGAAAAGAAATGTTACAGAAGAAGAGATTCAATTGAATATGGAAAATGCAAAAAGATATATAGATGAAGGGAGAGAAAGAAAAAATCAATGAATCAGATTGATACAATTGCGGCCATTGCAACTGGACTTGGAAATTCTAGCATTGGGATAGTAAGGATAAGTGGGAGTGAAGCGGTTAAAATAGCAGACAAAGTGTATCGTTCAAAAAAAGTAAAAAAAAGGTTAGGTAGTCAAAAGACTCATACAATTCATTATGGATATGTGTATGATAGAGATATCCTTGTAGATGAAGTTATGGTTGTTATAATGAGAGGACCAAATAGTTATACAACAGAAGATACTGTTGAGATTAATTGTCATGGAGGTGCATTTGTTACAAATAAAATACTAGAAACAGTTATTAAACATGGCGCTAGGCCGGCAGAGCCAGGAGAATTTACAAAACGAGCATTTTTAAATGGAAGAATAGATTTGTCAAAGGCAGAAGCTGTTTTAGATTTAATTGAGTCAAAAAATGACTATGCTTTAAGAAGTTCTCTCTTGCAGTTAAGTGGAGCTTTATATGAAGAAATAAAAAAAATGAGAAATGAAATTTTATATGAGATAGCTTTTATAGAGTCTGCCTTAGATGATCCAGAGCATATTTCTACAGAAGGTTATAGTGAAAAACTGGAAGTAAAAGTGGAAAAATTATTAAATAAATTGGAGAAAATGCTAAAGGATTCTAAAAATGGAAAAATATTAAAAGAAGGTATTGATACAGTCATTTTAGGAAAACCAAATGCAGGGAAATCAACTTTTCTCAATTTATTATTAGGTGAAGAAAGAGCAATTGTCACAGATTTAGAAGGAACAACGAGAGATATATTAAAGGAATCCATATGTTTAAAAGGAATTCAATTAAATGTAATGGATACTGCTGGTATTCGAAATACAGAGGATATAGTAGAAAAAATTGGTGTGGATAGAGCAAAAGAATGTGCTTTAAAGGCAGATCTTATCTTATATGTTGTAGATACTTCGGTTCCTCTTGACATAAATGATAAAGAGATTATGAATATTATTAAAGAAAAGAATACTATCATTTTGTTAAATAAATCCGATTTAAATTCTGTAGTAACAAGGGAATCTCTTCTTCATCTTAATAAAAAAATTATTTGGATTTCTGCAAAAGAAAATATAGGAATGGAACAGCTGGAAGAAGAAATAGAAGAAATGTTTTTAGAAGGTAAGATAAATTTTAATGATGAATTATTTCTTACAAATATGCGGCATATCCACCATATTAAAGAAGCTTATGAAAGTTTAGTATTGGTTAAAGAAAGTATAAGAGATAAAATGACGGAAGATTTTTATTCTATTGATTTGATGAATGGGTATACTTCTCTTGGAATGATTATTGGTGAAGAAACAGGGGAAGATGTAGTAAATGAAATATTCAGTAAATTCTGTATGGGAAAATAGTGAGAGGTAAATAATGAATCAAATAATAGATAAATATGATATTGCTGTAGTTGGTTCTGGGCATGCTGGATGTGAGGCTGCTTTAGCATCTGCTCGTCTTGGAATGGAAACAATTATTTTTACAGTAAGTGTAGATAGTATAGCAATGATGCCTTGTAATCCTAACATAGGAGGAACTTCTAAGGGACATCTTGTAAGAGAAATAGATGCCCTTGGAGGAGAAATGGGAAAAAATATAGATAAAACTTTTATTCAGTCGAAAATGCTTAATGTATCGAAAGGTCCAGCTGTACATTCTCTTAGAGCTCAAGCAGATAAAATGGAATATTCCAAAAGAATGAGAGAAGTATTAGAAAATCAAGAACATCTTGTTATTAAACAGGCAGAAATAACAGAAGTATTAACAGAAAATGACAAGGTTATTGGCGTAAAGACATTCCATGGCACTATATACAATACAAAAGCTGTAATTTTATGTACGGGAACTTATTTAAAGGCTAGATGTCTTTGTGGGGAATCAATTACTTATACAGGCCCCAATGGATTGCAAGCTGCAAATTATTTGACAGATTCCCTTAAAAAATTAGGAATTGAGATGTTCCGGTTCAAAACAGGAACTCCAGCCAGAATGGATAAGCGATCTATTGATTTTACTAAAATGGAAGAGCAGTTTGGTGACAAAAAAATTATTCCCTTTTCTTTTTCTACTGATCCAGAAAAAATTCAAAAGGATCAAATATCTTGTTGGCTGACTTATACAAATGATAAAACTCATGAAATAATAAAGGAGAATTTAGAGCGTTCTCCTATTTATTCAGGGATTATTGAAGGAACAGGACCTAGATATTGTCCATCTATTGAGGATAAAGTCGTAAGATTTCCAGACAAAGAAAGACATCAAGTATTTTTGGAACCAGAGGGATTGAATACAAATGAAATGTATGTAGGAGGTATGTCCAGTTCTCTTCCTGAAGATGTTCAGTTGGCTATGTATCAGACTGTTCCAGGTTTAGAAAATTGTCATATTGTAAAAAATGCATATGCTATTGAATATGATTGTATTAATCCTAGACAGTTAAATGCTACTTTAGAGTTTAAAGATATTCAAAATTTATTTAGTGCTGGACAATTTAATGGAAGTTCTGGTTATGAGGAGGCAGGGGCCCAAGGATTGATTGCAGGAATTAATGCATCTTTAAAAATTTTAGGAAGAGAGCTTATGATTATTGATCGGTCAGAGGGATATATAGGTGTGTTAATTGACGACTTAGTAACAAAAGATAATATGGAACCTTACCGAATGATGACAAGCAGAGCTGAATATAGATTGCTCTTAAGACAAGACAATGCAGACTTAAGATTAATGAAAAAAGGATATGAGATAGGTTTAGTAAGCAAAGAAAAATATGAAAAGGTTTGTTTAAAAGAAAAATTAATAGAAGAGGAAGTAAAAAGAATAGAAAAAGTACAAGTAGGTGCATCAAAAAAAATACAAGAATTTTTACAACAGTATGGAAGCTCTCCTTTAAAGACAGGAACAACATTAGCAGAGTTAGTAAGAAGACCAGAATTATCTTATGAAAAGACAAAAGAAATTGATTGTGAGAGACCTAAATTATCTGAGGATGTTATAGAACAGATTAGTATCCAGATAAAGTATAAGGGATATATTGAACGTCAAATAAAGCAAGTAGAGCAGTTTAAAAAAAATGAAAAGAAAAGAATTCCTTTAGATTTAGATTATAAAAAAATTAAAAGTTTAAGAAAAGAAGCAGTACAAAAATTATGTGTTTTTCGTCCTTCTTCTATAGGACAAGCTTCTAGAATTTCAGGGGTTTCTCCAGCAGATATTTCTGTTTTATTAGTATATTTGGAACAAAATAAATTACTTACGCTTAAATTCTCAAATTGAACAGGAGGGGAGGATTCAAATGGATTATAGCGTAGATTTTTTAGACGAAGGAATAAGAGAACTAGGAATAGAAATAGATCGAAGACAGAGAGATCAGCTTCTTTTATATTATGAAATATTAATTAAAAAAAATAAAAATATAAATCTTACATCCATTACAGAATATAAAGAAGTTGTTGTTAAGCATTTTTTTGACAGCTTATCTATTGTTAAGTGTATAGATCTTAGAAATTTAGAAATCAGCATGATTGATGTGGGGACAGGAGCTGGATTTCCAGGATTACCTTTAAAAATTGTATTTCCTCAGATAAAAATGATATTACTAGATTGTATTAAAAAAAGAATTGATTTTTTAGAAGAATTAATTCAAATATTTCATTTGGAACAAATAAAAGCAATTCATGGAAGAGCTGAAAGTATTGGAGCAGATCCATCTTTAAGAGAACATTTTGATTTTTCAGTTTCTAGAGCAGTATCCAATTTAACTACTTTGTCAGAATATTGTATTCCTTTTGTCAAAGTAGGAGGAAATTTTATAGCTTATAAATCTAGTCATTTAGATATTGAATTAGAAGATGCTGTAAAAGCAATTAATCTTTTAGGAGGAGAAATCGAAAAAGTCGAAGAAATTCAATTACCTAAAACAGATATAAAAAGAAAAATTGTTTGTATAAAAAAAATAAAAAATACGAATAACAAATATCCAAGGAGAGTAGGAAAACCTGAAAGAGTACCAATTACGTAAATGAGAAAGGATGAAAAAAATACCAATCTTATGAATGAAAAAATAGATATAAAAGATACTAATGGAAAAGAGATCTTGGAGGAAATTATAGAAGGTCTTTCTACACAAATGGAAGAATTAAAAATTCAATATGAAGATAATGGGTATAAAATTGAAGAAAATGAAAAATGCATAGAGTCATTGATTAATGAGGATGATTTAGAATTTCGAATATTTTCTCCTAGAAGTTCCTCTTTTATATATAAAGATAAAATAGAAGCAATGAAAAAAGAAAATGAATTTTTATTGGAAGAAAATGAAATTTTACAAAATAAGATTTGTGATTTATCAGATAAATGTAATGATTGTAAAGAAGCTTTAAAGAAGATGGAAGAGGAGAAAAATATATTAGAATATAGGGAAGATGGAGAAAATGCAAGAAGTAAATTATTGAGCGCTGATCTTTCTGAAGATAATATGATTTCCTATATTTTTTCTGAGGAATTAGAAAGAAAAAATATTTTAAATGAAATAAGAGAGTATTCTATACATAATTTGTATAATTTAAGAAATGAAATAGATGATTGTTGTGAACTTATTAATTATGATTCTTCTACAGTAAAATTACAGTTAGATTCTATGTTAAAAAATATAGAT
Source organism: uncultured Lachnospiraceae bacterium (assembly GCA_910589265.1). Classification (GTDB taxonomy): domain Bacteria; phylum Bacillota; class Clostridia; order Lachnospirales; family Lachnospiraceae; genus MGBC165282. The sequence goes on along the minus strand of CAJUTQ010000087.1, from coordinate 5,876 downwards.
AATATAATAAACTCATTGGAATTTTCTGTTGTTGATATTCAACCTATAGCTATATCACAAGTAAGTTTTGAAGAAAAATTAGAAAGATTAATACTATATTTTGTTCAATTGTTTCCTAATGTACATATTAATTATAATATAGAAGATAGTGTGAATGAGGAAGAATTTTATTCAATAATAGTATTGAAAATTATTAAAAATTGTATTCGTTTTTATATTTATTACTTTTCATGTTTTAAAATTTACCTTTCTTATGGGATGAAGGATGGATTTAATTATGTTATTATTACGGATGATACAGTAGATTTTGATTTAAGCGAATATCAAATATCCGATGAGGAACAGTTTGATTTTAATTTTTCAATTATTAAAAGAAGAGTAGAATTTTTAAATGGACATTTTTCTATTCTTGTGAATGAAAAAGATAATAATGTTGTTGTATATGTTGCCTTGCCAGTATGGAATGATTTTTAAAAAGATGTTTCACGTGAAACATCTTTTTTTATGTTATAATAATAAAATTGTATTTTAAAAATATTATATGTTTCACGTGAAACATAGCTTACTATAAAAACGATCAAAAATTATCATTGTTTTGGATGAATATTCTATTTATTATTTATGAAATTATATGGATTATGATTTTAATTAGTGTTATAATATTTTATAGTGTGGTAAGCCAGAGACATTCCTATTTACTACCTGGCTAAATGAATGAGTAATATAATGCAAATGGAAAGGCGAATGATATGGGAAGAATAATTGCAGTTGCAAACCAAAAAGGGGGAGTTGGTAAAACTACAACATCTATTAATTTATCTTCATCTCTGGCTCAAAAAGGTAAAAAAGTTCTATTAATAGATAGTGATCCCCAGGGAAATGCTACGAGTGGATTTGGAATTGACAAAAATAACTTAGATAATACAATTTATGAATTGATCTTAGGTGAATGTTCTGTACAAAATTGTATTATAAAAGAAGTTATAAAAAATGTTTCTGTATTACCTGCTAATGTTAATTTGGCTGCTGCAGAGATTGAACTGATAGGTATAGATAAGAAAGAATATATTTTAAGGAATGAAATAGATTATGTTAAGGATAACTATGATTTTATTATAATTGATTGTCCTCCTTCCTTGAGTTTGCTTACTGTTAATGCTATGACTACAGCAGATACAGTTTTAGTGCCAATCCAATGTGAGTACTATGCATTGGAAGGATTAAGCCAATTAATACATACTGTAAATTTAGTAAAAGAGAGGTTGAATCCTGGACTAGATATGGAAGGTGTAGTATTTACTATGTATGATTCTAGGACAAACCTTTCACAACAAGTTGTTGAAAATGTAAAAGTACATTTAAATCAGCAAGTATATAATACAATTATTCCTAGAAATATACGTTTGGCAGAAGCTCCAAGCTATGGAAAGCCAATAAATATTTATGATTCAAAATCAACAGGTGCGGAAAGTTATTTAAAATTAGCAGAAGAGGTAATTAGTAGATGAGAAAGGATGTAAGCTTATGGCAGCTAGAGGTTTAGGAAAAGGATTAGATCTTCTCATACCTGAGGCAAATACTAGCATAAAAAATAAAGATATAACAGAAGAAAATAAGCCAGATCTTTTTGTGAAAATAACCAAAGTAGAACCTAATAGAAATCAACCACGAAAAAATTTTGATGAAGATACATTGATGGAGTTGGCAGAATCTATTAAACAATTTGGATTATTACAACCTATTCTAGTACAAGATAAAAAAGATTATTATGAGATAATAGCAGGAGAAAGAAGATGGAGAGCTGCTAAAATTGCAGGATTAAAAGAAATACCTGTAATTATTCGAAATTATTCAGAACAAGAAATTGTAGAGATATCTCTCATTGAAAATATACAAAGAGAAAATTTGAATCCTATTGAAGAGGCAATGGCTTATCAAAGACTACTAACAGAATTTCATTTAAAACAGGATGAAGTTGCAGAAAGGGTATGCAAAAGTAGGACAGCTGTGACAAATTCTATGAGACTTTTGAAATTATGTGAGGAAGTAAAACAAATGCTAATTGATGATATGATAACCTCAGGTCATGCAAGAGCTTTACTGGCAGTGGATGATCCAGAGATTCAACACCAACTAGCTATACAGATTTTTGATGAAAAGTTAAGTGTTCGAGATGTAGAAAAATTAGTAAAGAATTTAAATAGAAAAGTAAAAGAAAAAAAGGAAGAAAAAAATACTTATGAATTTATATATAAGGATATTGAAAATAAAATATCAGCTAGCCTTGGAACAAAAGTTTCCATTACATCAAAAAATAATGAAAAAGGAAAAATAGAAATTAATTATTTTTCAAATGATGAATTGGATAGAATTGTTGAATTAATTACATCGTAGGAAAGTAATGTACATAGGAGGACTGAATAATGAACAGTAATTTATTATCATATATAGGGTTTGGTGACATAGATCCAGCCTATATTTATATAGGGTTCATTGTTTTGATTTTTATTTTATTTATTATTTTAATTGTACAGATGATCAATATGAAGAAATTGAAAAAAAAATATGAAACCTTTATGCAAGGAAGAAATGCAATTAGTATGGAAGATGAAATTACACAATTATTTTCAGATATGGATTTTTTAAAAGTAGCAGCTGAAAAAAATAATCGTGATATAAAAAAAATATATGAAAATTTAAAAGTTGTATATCAAAAAGTAGGAGTTGTTCGTTATGATGCTTTTCAACAAATGGGTGGGCAATTAAGTTTTAGTATTGCTTTATTGAATGGTAATAATAATGGTTTTATAATTAATTCAGTACACAGCAGTGATGGATGTTATACTTACACAAAAGAAATAAAAAATGGGGAAAGTAGTATATCATTAGGAGAAGAGGAAAAACAAGCATTAGAATATGCTATGAAATCCACATTTCAATTTATCCCTGAAAAAATAGAAATACCAAATAAAGAAAAAGAAATAAAAGTTGAGAGGAAAAAGGAAGAAAAGAAAAAAATAGAGAAGGAAAGATTCATAAGAAAAAAAGAAAAAAAGAACCAGACTTCTGTTATACCTGACAAATTCAAAGAAAATATTGTAGAATTATCAAATGAATTAGAGGAAATAGAATAATTATAAAAAATTTGGCAATAGTTTAAAAAAATAGAAATGAGGAAAATATGTTAGACATTAAATTTGTTAGAGAAAATCCTGAAATTGTAAAAGAAAATATGAAAAAAAAATTTCAATTTAATAAATTAGATTTGGTAGATGAAGTCATAGAATTGGATAAAGAAAAAAGAAGTCTTCAGCAAAAAGCAGATGTTTTAAGAGCGAATAGAAACAAAATTTCAAAAGAAATTGGCAGTTTGATGTCTCAAGGAAAAAAGGAAGAGGCAGAAATAAAAAAACAGAAAATAACTGCAGATGCCCAAATATTGGAGGAGATGAAAAATAAAGAAAAAGATTTAGAAGATAAAGTATTAAATATAATGTTGACAATTCCTAATATTATTGATCCAAGTGTTCCTATAGGCAAGGATGACAGCGAAAATGTGGAAGTAAAGAAATATGGAGAGCCTATAGTACCTGATTTCGAAATTCCTTATCATACAGAAATTATGGAAAAGTTTCAAGGGATAGATTTGGAAAGTGCAAGAAAGGTAGCAGGAAATGGATTTTATTATTTAATGGGTGATATAGCAAGACTGCATTCTGCTATAATTACGTATGCTAGAGATTTTATGATACAAAGAGGATTTACTTATTGTGTTCCCCCATTTATGATTCGGAGTAATGTAGTAACAGGGGTCATGAGTTTTTCAGAGATGGATGCCATGATGTATAAAATAGAAGGAGAAGATTTATATCTTATTGGAACAAGTGAACATTCTATGATTGGAAAGTTTATTGACACTATTATCCCTGAGGAAAAGTTACCACAGACATTGACAAGTTATAGTCCTTGTTTTCGTAAAGAAAAAGGTGCCCATGGATTAGAAGAGAGAGGAGTTTATAGAATTCATCAATTTGAAAAACAAGAGATGATTGTTGTATGTAATCCAGAAGACAGTTCTTTTTGGTTTGATAAACTGTGGCAAAATACAGTTGATTTATTTTGTTCCCTTGATATTCCAGTAAGAACAATAGAATGTTGTTCTGGAGATTTAGCAGATTTAAAAGTAAAGTCCTACGATGTTGAAGCTTGGTCTCCAAGACAACAGAAATATTTTGAAGTAGGAAGTTGTTCTAATTTAGGGGATGCCCAAGCGAGGAGATTAAAAATAAGAGTAGTAGGAAAAAATGGAAAATACTATGCACATACACTAAATAATACAGTAGTTGCTCCTCCAAGAATGTTAATAGCATTTTTAGAAAATAATTTAAATAAAGATGGTTCTGTTTCTATTCCAGAACAACTAAAACCTTATATGGGTGGAATGACAGAAATAAAATAAGAGTATAATTTAAAAGAAAGCAGAAAGAGGTGAGACATCTGCATAAATATTTAAGAGCTATTGGTTTCAGTAATATAAAAAAAAGAAAAGATTTAATTGAATTAATTAAAATGGTTGTAAGCAGTCCAACGAATAAAAATTATGTTACAAAAGATGAAAATATAATACAAGTAGAAATTTGTAAAGAATTTACCTCTTCTGTAGGCATGTCTATTTGTGGAGAATATGACGAAAATGATGTTTTTAACTATGAATATTCCTATCCATTTATAAAAGGAACAACGATTTCTTCAAGGGAAGATATTAGTATAGAACGTCATGGAGATAAAGAGTCTTATGCAGGCATATGTGATGATATTAAAATTGGAGTTTCTTTAATTTTTTACTTACAAAATATGATTGATTATTTAAAAGAACAAAGTCAAGGAAAACTTCCTATTAATAATACATCCTTAACTTTATCAGGATTGTCGATACAAGGAAGCATTATTCTTCCTGTAATAAAAAATGAAAAACAAGTAAAGAAATATAAACAAGCAGCAATAAATAGAAATCATCTGATTGCAGCGGCTAGACGGGGAGATGAAGAAGCAATTGAAAGTTTAACTTTGGAAGACATTGATACTTATACTGTTTTGTCAAAAAAAATATTAAAGGAAGATGTCTTTAGCCTAGTTGATACTTATTTTATGCCTTATGGAATTGAATGTGATAAATATTCTATTCTTGGTGAAATAGAAGCTTGTTACTTACAAAAAAATTCAGTTACAGAAGAAGAAATATATGTATTAACAATTAATTGTAATGATTTAATTTTCGATGTAGGAATTAACAAAAAAGATTTGTGGGGAGAACCTAAGCCTGGAAGGAGATTTAAAGGAATTGTTTGGCTACAAGGATATATTAACTTCCCAAATTAGAAAAAGTGTGATATAATATATTTCAGGCAAAATACTAAAAGGTTTTGCCTGAAATATAAGTAATCTTATAAAATATATTTTCCTTATTCAGTAGGATAGAGAGAATATTTTTTAAGTTTTCGTTTAGTTCCTATAGTTAAATGGATATAAATGTTTTCCTAAGTGGTAGGTATTCAATTACCAAGGCAATATAAAATTAAAAATCTCATAGTTGAATTACTTGCCTAAGAGGAAAAGGAAAAAGGTAACAAGTAAAACTAAATATAGATTTTGTAACTGTCGCTATAGCTCAGTTGGATAGAGCGACCGCCTCCTAAGAGAACCTACAACGGAAACTTTTTGGAGGACATGAGGTAGTAAGTCACACACAATTTTATACACGTTTCCGTAGCTCAGATGGATAGAGCGACCGCCTCCTAAGCGGTAGGTCGGGTGTTCGAGTCACCTCGGGAACGCTGGGAACACAGCCGAAAGCCTTGATTTTAGCGGGTTTTCGG
>CAJUTQ010000086.1 GCA_910589265.1 uncultured Lachnospiraceae bacterium | reverse complement strand
TACTACAATTCTAAAAGACCACACAACACATTAAACATGCTTACTCCAAATGAAGCAGAGGCTTTCTACTGGGAGCAGGCTTATACTACTGCTCCCTAACTTTTTTCACAAAAATGTGTCTACTTACTTGACTATGGTTCATATTCCCCTGGGGGTCTTTACACTGTCCATTGTCCCATTCTCATTATATCCATAGTAATAAGAATTCCCTTCCTCATTAATATACTGAACAAGCTTTCCGTATTGATACCAAAGTCTCACCTTCCTCCCTGTGTGATCCTCTACGCAGATCAGCCTTCCTGCCTGATTATATGTATAAAGGAGGCTCCCTCCATTGGCTCCTTCCACCTTAGCCAGTTTTCCTTTCTCATTGTATGAGAATCTTTTCCACTCTCCATTTTTTCCTTCTATAAAAAGAATCCGTCCTTCTTTGTCAAAGAAATATTTTCCCTTTGCCCCCATAGAATAGACATACCCCTCTTCTTCCTTTTTCACGACGCCTATGCCACCAAAGGCAGGGACATAGAGATCCCCTATCCCCCGTTCATAGGGAGACTCCTTCCCATCTCCAAAGTACATGGTGAGTCCTCTGCCCCCTTCTTCCTCCTCCAATCGGATCTCATGGTTGTGGCTCCATCCCTTTCCAACATCCCCTTCTCCTTTTCCTGCTACGGAATTGTAGAAGATCTGAAAAGACAAGGTCCAAAACCCAGGAATAACTAGATCTTCTCTCTCATAGAAATAATTTCCTGTATTCATATTAATAGGATCTTTGCCAAATACATGGCATTCCATATTATTTCCCGCCGCCCAGAGAAGTATTTTTAAAAATCTTCTCATAAGGGCTTCCTTATCAATACTAACTCCCTGGGACTGTCCTGATGTAAGGGGGAGAATGATTCCTCCCCTTTTACATATAAGGACGCTGTCCATTCCTATGGCGTCCTCCCCATCTATTTTCTCTGATTCTGTAAGAGAGACACTTAAGTTTTCCCATTTCTCATCCAACTTCATGAATCCCTGGCATCTCCCGTCTTTTTGGTTCTTTTGGCATGTTCCAAAGTAGGGGATATTTTCCTCTTCCACACAGTCTTTACAATTGGCCTTTTTCCTCTCCCTGCTTATGTATCCATGACCCTTTGTTATTTTTAAAAGTCCTGGCTCGCTTCCACATATACATAGTAATTTGGCTCCGTCTACTAAATAGTCTTTTTCCATTCTCTTTCCTCCTCATGGATTTTTTCCTTTGTTTTTCTGCCAACTCTCACTCTCTCCTATGAGCCTCCCACTCCTACTCATTCATGGGGATTAAATGTAGCATTTCCTGATACGGTAATTTGAACTGGGGGAAGCTGCCCATTTCCATTTTGTCCCGTCCCATTGAGGCCTTGTCCTTGTCCTTGCATCTGGCTCTGGATTTGGCCTGGAAGCTGACTCCCCCCCTGTTCCTGTTCTTGTTCTTGTTCCTTTTCCTTCTCTTCCTTCTCTGCATGAAGCATATCTATCCGGTTATCTACTTGAGAGGCCTTGTCCTCTTCTTGTAGTTCTTTATAGATTTCCTTTGCCTGGAGATATTTTTTTTTCGCTTTTTCATAGTCCCCCTCTTCTTCCAGCTTCTTTGCCTCTTCTATGTATCCTTCTGCCTGAGCCATTTTTTCCTCTTTTTCTTTGGCCTTTTTTTCTGAAGAATTTAGTTTTGTCTCTAGTAAAGCCATCTTTTCCTCATCTTCCAGCTCCCTGTATTTTTCCATAGCCATTGTGTAATAGACCTTTGCCCCTTCATAATCTCCTTCTCCAAAGGCCTTATCCCCCATGGCAATCAACTGGGCTGCCCCTGCCTCTGTGTCAGCTGCTTCTTTCCTTTGGGTATCTTCTTTTTCTTCCTCTTTGGCCAGCTCTTCATAGAGACGGCTTAAAGCCTCCATGGCGTCTTTTCTTCCTTTTTCAAAATAAATGCTCGTTGCAAGACGTCTTGCTTCTAAATATTTCTCCTCCGCCCTTGTATAAGCCTGGCGTTCCAAAAGGGCGTCTCCCAGCCTTATTTGATCAAAAACAGAGAAAAAATGGGCCAGTTCTTCAAGCTTCTTATCTATGTATGCATCGCTTACGTTATCTGCATAGCGGGAACGTTCTTTTGCAATCTTATAACTTTCCTGGGCTCTTTCATAATTTTGCCCTCCATATTCTTCATCCGCCTTATTGACTGCCTCCAGGAGCTTTAAATATTCCAGTATTTTTGCCTCCCTTTCCTTATCCCCTAACTTTTTGGCCAGCTCTGCCGCAGCCTTGCACTCCTCTTTTGCCCGGATATAATTGTTATCCTTGATATAGTCCATTGCGTTGGCAAAAGCCTCCTCCATCTCCTCCCTTCTCTTTACCCTTTGTCGGTAAAAAGTCCATAGAACAATGGAAGCAATAAGCAGAAGGGTCAGGGCGGCAATAGCCATGGCAGTCATTTTCTTTATGCGCTTTTTTCTATTAGGATCTAGGAACACCTTATTGACAAAAATAGAGGCAAAGGTATAATTTTCCAGTCTTTTTGGCTGCTTTGACAAAAGCATGTCTTCAATATTATTTAAGGATTCCTGAGGTTCCTCCTTTGCCTCTGAAAAAACGTCGTCCAATTCTCCCTCGTCCAAGTTTTCCCAGACGCCCCTTGTATATAAATTCAAAATGTCCCCGTCTTCCAATTTTATCTTTTTAGAAACAAAAGGTTGAAATCTTTCCCCCTGTCCCATCCATGTTTGGAGGTTGTTTCTCTCCTCGTGAGCAGCCAAAGCATCTTTTGAAATTTTCTCTTCCTTAGCTAGATCCCCTCCCAAAGACATATCCAAAGACTGCTCCTTAACAATCCCATTTCTGTACATGCGAAATCTGGCATTCCCGGCGCAGGCATAGCGGATATGCTCATAATTGGTTACAATCATCGTGACAGAAGCCTTCTTTTTATCCCCTCTTAAGGTGTTTTGCAAAGCTTTGTTGCCAGCTTTTAAATAAGAGAGAATAGCCCTCTTTTTCATAGAAGGATGCTCCTGGAAAGCAAGGAGGACTGTTTCAATGGCTAATAAAGCGCTTTCTTCATCAGGATAGTCGTTTAGTCCATCTCCTATTACATAACAGGCATACTTATCCAGTTCTACAAAGGCAAAATAATCATTGTTTTCCAGCTCGCTCCCCGCCTCGGATATAAAAGCGGTTAGAAATTTACTGTTTTGTTTTCTCATCCCTTCCTCCCTTTCTGCGTATTTTATTTCCAAGCAGGGAAAACCTCCTTATCCTCTGCCTTTGGATTTTCTTTTGTATTTCTTGTTTTTTCTTATCTTTAGCTGTGATGCCAAGGATGGTGGGAACCATTCTGTTTTGGATATAACATTCATTCCTCTATAGCAATCTTACGTTTATGTCTCTCTAATTGTTTCGTTCTCTCTATGGATACTTTGTTCATGTGATGTTTTTCTGCCTCACACTCTTCCAAGCTTCCATTTAGGCCAAAGCCTACGGGCCAGAAATGATATTTTCCCTCTCCATATTTCACAATAAGACAGCGCACATAGTATTCCTTCTCCCCTGTTATTGCCCCAGACAGGCAGACCTTGCCTTCCTTTAATTCCTCATATTCTCCATAATATAGTTCATACTCTCCCTTTTTTTCATTTTTTAAAAGAAGATCTTTTATGTATCCTTCCATGGCCAGCACATACTCATCTTCTTCTATGTTTCCCACTTCCAGCTCAGGAAGCTCTCTTCCCTCTATCCTTCCTCTTCCTAATTCCAAACCACGCTCTTTTTCATCTCCTTCATAAGATGTTATGAGGCCTGTCCTAAGCTGCCCTCCTTTTTCTCTCTCTTGATTCCATCTTAAGGTATAATAAATATCTTTCTCATCTGCCAGACAAAAGTACAGGTGTTTGTCTTCGTCCTCCGATTGAAAGAAAATGACTTCTTTCCCCTTAAGGCTTCTTAGCCTCCCGTTTTTATACCCCAGCTCATTGATTCCAAACCATTCCCCATAGCTCCAGGCATATTCAAGGAGCTCAAGGAGTTCCTCTATGCTTAAGTCAGGATAAGTCCCCTCCTCCTCTTTGTAGACAGATTTCCCTGCCACTGGAATTTCTGTCTCTTTTGTTATATCCAAGTGGACGACTCCCCTTGCATTTTTCATGGCTCCTGCCACTAATTCTTTCTCATTTCTGCTTCCCCTGGAACTTCTAAAAAGAATATCCCCCATGGTAAGATATAATCTTATATATCCGTCGTCCCTTAGGACAAAGGACTTATACTCTCTGATCCCCTCTCCCACAATGGCAAAATTCATCCAACAGTCTGTCTCATGCCCGTTCTTTAATGTTCCTATGCGCTTCCATTCGTCTATATAAATATCATAGCTTCCATATCTCTCCTCCTCCTTTGCCCTTTCCACAATATGATTCAGCACGACTTGAACATATTCATTCTCTTCTATTTCTATAGGGGGCATCTTGAAAGCTTCCTCTCTGTCCAGGTTCACCTCCACTTCTCCAAGACAGACTAAATCCTGTAGAAAATATTCCCCATCATAATTTTGTCTATCTTCCTCTTCTTCTTTCTTCTCTCTTCGCTCTTCCCTTACGGAACAATACTGTATGATACTTGATTCCAGATCATTCAAAGGTACCCCCTGCTCTTCCACAGTCCAGTCCTTGATGATGTAAAACAAATATCCATCCTCTTCTTCATATACTTCACATGTTCTGTCTCCCAACTGGATTTCTGTATTCCCTCTTCCCTCTGGTAAAAAGGCGATTTTGTTTCCTTCCAGAGCATAAAGGGACATATTTACTACACCCTGCTCCGGCAAGGGGCCTAACCCCCAGTATTCCCATCTCCATGTATTCCACAATCTTGCCCTCTTCTCCAAATACTCGATTTTTTTCCCAATCTCTTCTAAAGGAATTTGATAAGGAATGGGCTCATGAGCTTCCAGCTCTTCTATATTCTGAAACTGCTCTTCTTCCTCTATGACTTCCCCTGGAATACTCTTCTTTGTACAGGCCAGTGTCCCCATGAGGGCAAACAACATGAATCCTCCAAAGGCTTTCCATCTCTTCTCTTTGTTTCTCATTCTTCCTTTTCCTCTCTTTTTCTCTCATGTACTCTGTTTTTCTACAGTCCGTTTCCTTTCCTCTATCTCTTCCTTTGTTTCTTTTTCTTATGAAAGAACTTCTCTTTTCTTCTAAATGTATCTAGATTCCTCCGTTAAAGATTTCCCCCTCTTCACAATAAAGCTTCTCTCTAGGGAGAAGATATCTGTACGCACTTGGGTTACCTTATCTCCTTCTGCCATAAGGACATGGAGCATGTAATTATAATCTGTGTAATGATATACTTGAAAGGTCAGTACCTTTCCCCCAAACTCCTCAAACCACATCTGCACTAATATGGGGAAATATTCTCCTACTTTTATCTCCTCCAGTTCTCGGATACTTTCACGGATAGGCTCCTCCATATAAATATCTACGGTTACATGTTAGGTATTCCAGTAGTTGGACGGTATAAAATTCCCTCTTTTCATATATATTCCTCTGTTTGCTAAATCTATTTTGCGATATCTTTTCCAATTCTCCACGGGAAAGTCTGGATCCTGGCTTTTCTTTCCAACATAGACCCCTATGTCCTTTGCCTTCCCATTTTCCAAATATTTCTCTGAGGTGATCCCTTCCTTTATCCCCTCTATGTACTCCTCCAACTCTTTCTTTTGTTCTGACTCATAGTAGTTTTTCCACACATATTTCTTTGGCCAGTAACATACGTTCAACGTTTTTTCTTTTGCCCTCTCCCCCGCTTGTGGAGAACAAAGCCGTCAAAATTTTTCATATTGTAATTCTGATGTAAATAGATATAATAATATTCTCCTTCATATTCTATGACCCTTCCAAATCCTGCGTTAGGATTGTCAAACTCCAAGATGTTCTCAAAGCCCTCCTCATGAACTGTAGGAATAAATTCTCCCTTCACCTTCTTACCATACTCTATTAGCTCTTCCCTAGCTGGTATAACCATTTCCTTTGCCCCATCATATTCTAAATCTAGTATATTTTTGTTCAACAGTTGGATGAATTCTCCGTAGTCTTTTTTCTTCCCTCCATGGAATTTCCTTATAATGCCTTTCCTCCAATTCTTCATACAACCATATCTTGTTGTACGTATAAACCTTTGTACTCATTCTATATATCTTAAGACTTTCTAAACTGTCCTCTTTTTTATACTTCTACCTTTTGCTTTTTTAAGTAAAGCCTAACTTTTTCCAAAGGGGAGCAAATTCCTCACAACCATCATTATAATTCTCACATAACGCAAAAAAGGGTTGTATAATTTTATGACATCTCTCACCATAGAACTTACCATAAAGGTGGGAAAGGTAATGATATCTGTAAACACTGTATACATATGTTTTTCTATGGGAAACAAGAACTGCTTAGGCATTTCATATACCCCCCCCCCATGCATTTTTATTGTTCTTCCCATACCATCCAATAGAAGATACTTGTCCCATATCCTTATAGAGCTGTTCCATATACCATCTGCGTATTTCTTTCTCCTCCACAAAGAACTCTCCCTCATAAAAGCCTATGTACAGTTTATGGCTCTTTGTCAAATAGCTGCTTCTAAGAAAGGCGATGACTATTGAGTCTTCTTCTCTGCTAATGCTCCATTGTTCCAAAATCTTGGAAAAGTCCTCCTCTTGTCCCTAGGCTTTCATTTTTCTTATCCTCTCCTTTGCCAATTCCTCCTTCTCTTCCCTAAGCCAGTCTTTCATCTCGTCTATCCTCTCCATCTTTCTTTTTCCCATTGGCAGCCTCCCTTAGAAAACCCGTATAATTACAATGCTTGCATTATCCATATCCTCCTCTATTCTGCCATTCACCAGCTGAACGAGATCCAAGGCCATTTTCTCACAGCAATCCCCCCTTTCTAAGCATTCTTCCATCTCTTTCCAAGACACTCCCCGACACATGCCGTTACTGAGAAGGACAATGTATTCTCCTCCATGAAGGTTAATGGGTGTATCGAAAAATTCAATGTCCCAAAAGCCGTCCTGGCCTACATAATTATAAAGGCGATGGCGTTCCAGCAAAGAAAGGGCTTCCTGTCTTGTCAATGTTCCCTCTATGTATTTTTTCTTTGCCAAAGCCCCTATCGTGTGTCCAGAGGTAAGGGGGACAAGCTCCTTGTTTCTATAAACTGCTATTTTTACATTACCTACTGATGCATAATATAATTTTCTGTTTTTTATGACGGAAGCGGCTACGGAAGCGGCTCCCCTGTCACCATTTAGATAGTCGACAATCTGTTTGTTCGCTCCATGAAAAGCTTTGCGAAAAGAATATTGGGGATTGTAAAAGGCATTTTTATCTTGAAACATATCTTCAAATATCTCCACAGCAATTCTGCTGGCCACCTTTCCCCCAAATCCATTTCCCATCCCATCTGCCAGAACAGCCATGATTCCATCCTTGTCTTCTACAATCCCATAGGCGTCCCCTTGGATTTCTCTGCTTCCAATGGTTTTACAAGCCCCTGATTCAAAGTATGTTCTTGCCCCCTCTCCTCTTCCCATTCGTATGCGCATTCCAATGAGGCTGACTGCTCCTATGCCTAAAAAGGCTATCATATATAGTGGAATATCCATCTCTTTCCTCCTTGTTTCTCTTCCTTATCTGGCATTCCTTTAGATTCCTGGGTTAAATACTTCTCCCTCGGTTACGACAAAGCTTCTCTCCGGTGAGAAAATATTTGTACGCACCTGGGTTACCTTATCTCTTTCTATAAGCAGGACATGGAACATATCATTATAATCCGTATAGTGATAGATTTGGAAAATCCATATCTTTCCTTTCTTCAAACCACATCTGCACTAATTTTAAATGGTAACTCAATGCTGCTTCTCTTCCAATTCTCATTTCCTCCAACTCTTTTATATTTTCCTTGATAGGATCCTCCATAAAAAATCTCACTCTTAAATGCCACGTGAAAGAATAGTTTGAAGGTATAAAGTTGCTTTTCCTTATATATACTGGAATTTCCATATTCGTCTGGTAATAGTATTTCCATATATATTTCCCAGACCAATAACAAACCTTTAATGTTTCTTCCTTTGCCCTCTCCCCCAGCTTGTGGATAACAAAACCATCAAAATTTTTCAAATTGTAATTCCGATGCAAATATATGTAGTAATATTCCCCTTCGTATTCAATGACTCCTCCATATCTGAGGTTTTGGTTCTCAAACTTGCTAATCGTCCTAAATCCCTTCTCTGTTCGGCATGTCCATCGCAAGGTAACCGCTCCATCAAAGTCTCCATTGCCTATCCCTATCAAATAATACTTCTCTCCCCTCTCTCAGTTCCAGAAAGAGCTCATAGAGCCTGTCAAACTTTCCCCTCCCAGCTCCTTTTTCAACTGCTCAAAAGGATTGTTTTCATCCACTTTCTATGTATTCACATCTTACTATTTACACAAATCCTTATAACTTTTCTGTGACAATTAGTCATGTCAATCATTATGTTTTTTAATTACTCTGAATTATATATATTAAAACTATATTCTGGCACTTTCTGCGATTCCTTCTCTCTCACTGCCTCAATGAATTTTTTCATCTCCTTCTCGTCTATGATTTTCTTGTCATGTCCTCCCTTTAATAGGGAGGCAAGTTCTATGAGACTTTCCTCTTCTGTGATGGCCATTCGTTCTCTCCTTTCTATAACCTATCCTTCATCACCTTTGTTCCCACATAAAACTCTCCCCGCAAAAGGGAATAAATACAAAAATACTTTCCCCCATCTCTATTGTATCATAAATTTTTAATACTTCGGGAGTATAAACTGCATTATCGTTCAAATAGACAATTCCATTGCTGTCCCCAGGCAAAAGCACGGTTTCCTTTTTCTTAGGATCAAATACAATCACACCGTGATTTCTCCTGGAAATTTTATTGTCCCCAAGAATTTGAATATCCATATCGTCGGCTCTTCCTATAAAGTTCTTTCCCTCTTTAATCTTATAATCCTTCCCCTGTCTTGGCCCGGAAATACAGACAATCCAGCCGCACACAGGGGCTGTCTCCTGGACAAAGAGCATTTCTTCCAATGCTTCCTCATTGCAGCCTGTTTCCTTTCTCTCCTTGGTCGCCGTCTCAATATTACAGTATGGACATACGGTTCCGTATCGTCTTGCAGAAAACATATGTCCATTCTGGCAGCGGATCAAATTGCTGTTGCCCATTTCTATCCCTCCTTTTTATCTAATTAACAAATGATTCCTTCCTACGAGAATTTCATCTCCCCGTTCCACAATGCAAGGATTCCCAGAAGAAAGGCGGTATATTTTCCCATCCTGTCCTTTCTTTATGCTCGTTCCATTTTCACTTCCTAAATCTTCCACATACCAATTTCCCCCTGAAAAATTTAAAACTCCATGTTCCTCATCTACCATTCCCCCATGGGGGCTTTGGCTTAGATCTACGTCTGCCAAACTGTTTTTTCCAGATCTCCCAATGACCATACTCACCTTGCCGTACATATCCCATGCCATAAGCTGGGTGTCCTCTTCGCTTAAAAGCACCAGTTCCAAAATAGGCCCAGACTGTTTGGAAAAGGAAGAGCCGTCCCCTCCTTTTTCCATCCCCTCTCTTATGGCTAAGAGGAAAAATACAAAGGCAAGGATGCCGCTTACCACAAGAACAGCCGTCCTGAAACTCCCCTCCTCTATGTAAAATAAAGCAATCCCTCCTATAGCCCCACATACACATACAATGGCTAAATCTATTCCTCTTTTTTTATCCATCCTGTTCCTCCCTTCCCATTGACCCTCTTTTTAGACTATTTCTTTATCCCCATATACCGCTCAAACAAATCCTGAACGTCCAGGGGATTTGTTTTCTGTCTCTCTTTTCTTTCCCCCTTCGGACAGAATCCAAAAAACTCCTGAAAGTTTTCTTCCATATGGGAAAAATCAAAGCTTTTCTCTTTTCTTGTCCCCGTTTTTTCCCTCTGTTTACTAGAAGCAAATCTCTTATCATATTCCTCTCTTTTTGCCTTGTCTCCCAATACTTCATAGGCTTTTTTTATTTTCAAAAACTTTTCCAAAGATTTTCCTTTCTCTTCCCCCTCCCCTTGGTTCATATCCGGGTGATACTTTTTGGACAGTTGTCTATAAACTTTTTTGATCTCCTCTTCTGAGGCTCTCTTTGAAACTCCTAACACATCATAATAATTTTCTTCTATCATCTTTCCCGCCTCTCTTTTCCAAAAGGAATTGCCCATAGAGAGAAAAGGGGCGCCCCCACTTTTTACTGGGGACGCCCTTCTTTCTACTGCTGCCTGCCTTGTTTTCCTCTTTTATTCGGCAGCTGCATAGCCTCCCTCAACGGTAACCATGGCCAGCTTATCTTTCTTTTGTTTTATAACTAAGGTAAAGGTTCCTGTTCCTTCTCCATCTCCAAAGTCTTCTCGGTAATCAATGACAAAGGCATTGGGAAAAAAGTATTTCCTCTCCATCACTCCTGCTGCAATATGCTCTATCGTTACCTTCCTGTAGCAGTCTGCCTTTTCTGCTGGGACAGCGGACCAAAGAGCCAGCTTCCTTGTACTGTCAAAAGGATCTCCATCCACTGCTGTCAATATTCTCCCTGTTATGGTGATAGTGCTTCCCACATCCTTTGTCCTGGCGTTGGAGTCCAAAGGAATATCTGTTGTATACTTCACACTTCTCACACATTCCTTTGCTATCTCAAAGCTTTCCACACCTTCAATATTTACTTTATAAGACATGTCAAAACCTCCTTATTCTCCGCTAAAACCGCCTTCGATTTTAGCTACTGCGTTCTCATCTTTTTTCTGTTTCATGTTAATGTAAAATGTACCTACTCCGCTTTCGTCGTCTACTTCTTCACTGTATTCCACGACAAAGGCGTTGGGAAGGGTAAACTGACGTACTACTTGTCCTGCAGATACAACGGTGATTTCTGCATTCCGGTAACAGTCTGCCTTTTCTGAAGGCACCTGGGACCACTTGGCCAGCTCTAAGGTGGCGTCGCTTCCCTCTCCTCCCAATTTGTAAAGCATCTTTCCCCATACCCTTACACTTAGACCATAGTCCGTTGCCCTGGCATTGGAATCCTTTGCTGATGCAGAGGCAAAATCTACCTTTAAAAGGCTCCTCTCATCAAACGTAATGGGCTCAGCCCCTCCTGTGATGTTCATTCGAAATCCCATCTTATTCCTCCTTTGTACTTTGAATGTTTTTTATTTATGTAATATCCAGCCAGGGATTGTCTTCCCTATCCAGACATTGCATACCTCTTTTCATCTTTCTTACACTCTGCCTGCTGCGTTTAGGCGGTTAATTTCCACTTCTAAATTTTTCACATTGCCGTTAAAGGTAATGTCTAATGTACAGTATCCATTTTCCTCGTCAATGATATAAGTAATGTCGTCCCCTTTTCCTAGTATGGCGTTGACACATTCCCGCTTTGCCATCCATTGACTTTTCTGACTGTTAGGGTTATTGGAGAAAAACTTTATAATAGAATCCTCCTTAAAATCCCCGGTGCCGTGGCGCATAATCCTTTCAATATAAGAAGTTACCTGGGTTTTATAAATTGGCTCAAAAACTGCACCATCAGATAAAAGGTTTCTTGCCTTGTATACCATAATATTTGTGATGTTTCCTCCTTGATAAACAGCATTTTCCGAGGAGAACACAAATCCGAAATTTTTTCGGTTTATATCTGCTTTAATAGAATTGGTGAATCCTGTAATTTCCTTTGCCATCATTGTATGAACGGTTAAAGAATGATTTTCTGCTTCTATATCAAACCGCACTCCTGGCAGCTGGGGATCTACTCCTCGTCCAAACTTTTCCTTTAAATAATCTGGACTTTGATAGGCAGCCACAAGACCTGCCGCCACATAAGCAGCCCCTACATAAACACCGTCAATCCATAACTTCATAATATCTTCATTTTCTTTCGATAGCTCAATCATATCGTCTTCATTGATAACCATTTTTCTGTCTAATATAACGCCAGACTTGTCCTTTGGAATAATGGTAAAATTGGGAATACAGGGAATTGCATATTCACTGTACGACTTACCTATGAGAGGAGCGCATCTCTCCTCATATTTTTCAATTCCTTCTGTTGCTAATATGTTAAAGGTTGTTGTGTCTCCTGTCTCATAACTGAAAAAACATTGAACCTCATAATCTTTCAATACATCTAATATTCTTGCTAATGCTTCTACACTGTTTACATCTGTCTTTACAGTCGCCGCATTTCCTTTAAACCTCTCCCTTGTAATCTTCATTTTGGAATACTGCTCTAAGGAGACAGAGGGAACAACTCCATACCATACTGTGTTGGTAAAGTCATTTTTAGCATTGACAGTGTTTAAATAAGTAATAAGCCGGGAAATATTGCTGGACTTTGCCATCATTTCCAAAGACTGATTTGTAATAAGCATAGAAGGCCTCATGCCTTTCATCTTTTTAGGGTATTGTTCAAAAAAACACCAAATGCCCAGGAGCTTCTCAATCAAAGGTTTTACTGTTTTAATAAAACCATCCTTACTTTCCTTATAGAAAGCCAGGTAAGCATTGTAATTGGCTACTTCTTTCTCTCTGTCAATCCCACTCTCCATGGTAGACGTCAAAGGGCAGAAAGTTCTCGCTACAAGCGCCCTTGTATAACTGTTGCTTTCCTCATTGAGAGCGTCATAGTCTTCTTTCAGCGCCTCAATAAGCCCTGCGTTTACCTGGTCATCCACTGCTACAAGAGCCGTGCTTTCTGTTTTTGGAGCTTCCAATACTTTCAACTCTCCATCATCCCCCATGCTGAGAACACCAAGGGATAGAGGGGTATTATCTTTTTTCTCTCCTCCCTCACCCATGAGAAGTCTTGTCTTAATATCTTCAATAGCCAAGGGAAGCATAGCCATCACATTGTTATAATTGGCGCTGGCCTCCTCAAACATAACATTGAGTCTGTCCGCCAAATCTTTTTTCTTTGGATCTCCCTCTTCCAGCTTTGCATATTCCCCATACGTGTACTGAAGCTCTTTTCTATTCTGTTTAATATCATCCATAACTTTTTTGGGAGATATCATATCTGTTAGTTTTTCAAATTTAAAATCAACGTTAATAACTCCTTCTGCCCTCTTTGTATCAATCATGGAAATAAGCATATTTAACACTTCATTTTTCTCATTCATTGGAATTTTCGTAATCATTTCCTCTGGTATTGTTTCTGGCTTCTCCAAGCTGTACATGACCTTTTGATTATTGGCATTAAAATAGCAGTAAACCGTTGGCTCAAATTTTTCAATAGCCTCTGAAAAACTCCGTACAAGAAGATGTTCATTGATCTCTTTGATCTTATCGTCAGAAAGGCTTTCCTTTCCCCGCACATCCCCTACTAATGTAAGGAAATCCATCTTTTCTGGATTTAAAGTTTCCATAAGCATTGTTCTGTTTGTCTGATGAATGGTCGTTCCCATCCCTTTCCTCCTTTCACACTTCACATATCCCGTTCTCTTGGTTTTAGATTTTTATAATGTATTTCCAATTCTGTCATTCCATCTTCTAAGGTTATGGTAAGCTTTTCATGATAAAAAACTGGATACCCAATTCCTTTTTTCAATATTTCCATTCCTCTCATGACTGTACACTGTTTGGACTGATCCATGACAATAACTGCCTTATCCGCCCCTGGATAAAAAACAATATCTTCTGGCCCACTACTTCCTAGTTTTATTTTACACTGCTCTAGTATCCATGCGAATGTCATTCTAGTACTTTTCCTTCCAAAGAGGAAAAAGGTAGAGGGTGGATAGTCTTTTCCACTTTTTGACTGCACCACATATATATTTAATTTCCCTGTATATTGGCAGGATTTTGTCTCGTATTTCTCCAGATTTTGTCCATGATTTCCCTTTTCCACATAGATTAGGGTTGCTCTATCTCTTTTCTTCCAGAGAAAGAAAATACATAGAAGAGCCCCTCCCAGTCCTCCCATAATGCCCCACAGAGGAACGTAATTTTGTTTTGGCTCCTCTTTTGGCCATTCCACATCTACCTCTACAGGCTGTTCTATATAAAACATCTCGGGGAAAGAATCCATATCTAGGGACACAGCCACTTTTTGAATTTCATCCCCTTCCATAGAATGAAGCAGAATACCCTCTTCTACTTTCCCCTCAAAGGGCTGTCCGTTAACCTCATAGAATACCGGATGCCCCTGGTAACCTTCTGTTTCCCATAAGTTTTTCCTCTCCCCATGCTGGTTCATAAGTCTCATGGAAAGGTGAAGGATAGGAGTGGCTTCCATAGATTTCCCCTGTTCTTTCTCTTCCTTTTGAACCTTCTCAAAACTGGTCTCTACAGATAGAGCCCCTTCATATTCCAACATAAGGTAAGCGTCCACTCCTGTGTTCTCCCTTTTGTCAAAGACAAGATGAATCCTATCTCCCTGGGGCTTTTCCAAATCAACGGCTGCAAATCTTTCTCCTGTAATAATCTTCCCTTTTTCTGCCATGTAACTGGCCTGGACATTGCTCACCCCCTGACTGCCTATGAGCAATATTCTTGCCCTAAGGGCTCCCTTTACGGGAATGTCTATATCCCACTCTCCTCTTCCTGATTCTCTTTCCAAAGAGGCTGTGCCTACCGATCTTCTTGGAACTTTCAACTCCTCTTTTACAAGATTTTCTATCATCTGGGATAAGGTTCCCTGGGCCCCTTCCTTGTATGCCTTCCCTCCTGTAGCCCTGGCAGCTTCCAAAATTTCCATCTCTTTGTCTGCCTCTTCTCCTATTGCAATGACATGAATCTCTATTCCCTTTTCCCTGGCAGATTCATAAGCTTTTATAAATTGCTCCTTAGACTCTGCTGTTTCCTCCTTGCCTCTAAGGGCAATTTCCCCATCGGAAATCATAATAATGCGTTTTTCTTTCCCTTCCCTTTTAGACAACATAGAAACTGCCCTCTCCAGTCCCAGGCCTGCGTTGGTGTATCCTGTATATTCCACTTTATGAAAAGCTTCCTCTAATTGGTCAAAGGGAGCGCCCACTTCTATTTGGCATTGGATTTCTGTGTTATATACTGCAAAACCTACCTGGGTATGGAAGGGAAGGCTGTATAACATTTGACGAAGTCCATCTACTGCCAAGCTCCCTCCATGGGAATTCATAGAATTACTTCCATCCAGGAGAAAAACTACCTGACTGTCTCTTGGGGAGGAAATCTCCTCCCCTCTGACAAAGACAGGGACTGCAAAAAAACAAATGCTGACCATTGGAATGACAAAGATTTTATACCAAGCTTTTAACCTCTTCCTAAATACAACAAGTTTTTTCACCATTTTCCGTCCTTTGCCTGAACGCTGCCATCCAGGTCTTTTTCAAATTTTCTCTTTTGTACCTGTCCCCATAGGACTCCTAAGCTGGCAATCTGTATTGCTGCAGCTATGGAAACAAAGATGAAGGAGACTCTCAAGCTAAACGAAAAGGTGAGGAGGATCCATTCCCCTATTAATATCTGCCTTGCCTTTTTCCTAAATCTTACTTGCTCTTCTTCATCAAGGAGCTTATTCTCATTTTCTACAGGAGCAAGGAAGAAGATGAGAACACTTTGGAAAAAGGTTACTATAAATAAGGCAACATGGCTCTCCTCCCACTGTCCTATATACTTTATAAAAACTAGGCTAAAGACTAAGAGGCAAAAGGAAATGAGAAAACATCTCCTCTCTGTTTTGGCGTGATACCCGCCGGCAAATCGTCTCAATTCATTCAAAGATATATAAAAGATGATGCTCTGGAAAAAAACACCTCCTAGTATAATAATGGTGTAGTCAATCAAGACTACTTGGTTAATAAATTTCTAAAATTAGACAACAGAAGAAGGCGTTCTTCCTTCATCAGATGTTGTCCATATTAATTATCATGTCTGACGGCTCCTGATAGAC
>CAJUTQ010000085.1 GCA_910589265.1 uncultured Lachnospiraceae bacterium | reverse complement strand
GAGGACAGCGTGACCGGGCGCATATCGGACGAGCGTTTCACGGAATTGTCGGCAGACTACGAAGCCGAGCAAAAGGAACTGAAAGAGAAAGCCGCCGCTTTGCAGAGCGAGCTTTCCAAGACGCTGGAAGTTACGGCGAACGCTGAAAAGTTTATGAAAGTAGTCCGCAAGTACACCAGCTTTGAGGAACTCACCCCTACCCTGTTACGGGAATTTGTGGAGAAAATCATAATCCACGAATCGGAAGCCCTTGACGGGAAACACTGGGGGAAGCGCCGCAGACAGGAAATCGAAATCTTTTATTCTTTTGTCGGCAAGGTAGAACTGCCCGACTAAAGCCCGACCCGTCTGGCAGTCAGCCGGATAGGGAACGGCAAAATTTTTTACACTTCTTTTCCTTCTTTATCTCACATTAGAAAAGAATCTTGGCATATCAAAAAGCGCCCTTTCAACAAGACGAAAAAAGTATCAAATGAATGAGGGAACTATTCCAACCAGGGGACAAGGTAACTATGAAAGTGACGAAGCAAAAGAAAACGCAAGACTCCGCAAAGAATTAAGGGATACGCAGGATGCACTTGAAATATTAAAAAAAGCCATCGGCATACTGGGAAACAAACAGAAGCTATCTATACTGAAACATCAAAGAAAGATAAAGAGATGTGGGAGAAGAATGGACGCCAGCTTCATGTTAGCAGTGTGCTAAGATACTTAGGTGTTTCAAGAAGTGGATAGAACAGTTGGAAGAACAGAGTTCCAAGCAACAAGGAGCAGCGCAAAAATAACATAAAACATAAAATATGGGATATATATGATGAATCGCATCAGAATTATGGAGTCCCAAAGATGACTGCCATACTGAATAAAAATGGGGAAACCATCCGTGAAAAAACAGTTGGAAATTACATGAGGGAAAGGGGATTAAAAGCACAATGGATAAAACCTTACACCATAACAACCATTCATGCAGATTTCAGTGAAGAATACAAAAATATATTAAATAAACAGTTTAATCTGGATACTCCGGATGCAGTATGGTGTTGAGATGTTACATATATAGGGACTTTTGATGGTTTTGTATATTTAACCAGTGTCATGGGTATATATTTAAGAAAAATCATAGCGTGGGTGGTAAACAATACACTTGAAGCAAAATGGTTAATAGAGGCAGTCGAAAAAGCAAAGAGAACCCGCCATGTAACCAGACCATTAATAATGCATGCGGATCGGGGATGTCAATGTACATCAACGGATGATATTGATGCTACAGAGGGAATGACACGGAGCTATTCAAAAAAGGCGTATCCATGGGATAACGCATGTATAGAATCGTTCCATTCATTATTAAAAAGAGAATGGATTAACAGATTTAAAATCATGGATTATAAGCATGCGTATCAACTTGTATTTGAGAATATAGAGACATTTTATAATACAGTAAGGATTCATAGTCATTGTAATTACGAACCGCCAAATGGACATGAGAAAAAATACTGGAGAGAATGGAGAAAACTTGAAATTGAAGCAGCATAATTAAGAATATTAAGGGGGCGTTCACGTTTAACTCGCATTGTGACACGGATAATAAGATTCTGGAGGAATACTGTGCAACAATTGGAGTAAACTGAGCAGAGGCAATCAGCCAAGAGATTGGAAAGCTAAAAGTGGAGGATAGAGTAACGCTGGATGAAGTCTAGGCATTTTTCTATGTACACCATTTCTTTTTATATTTCATTATTCCTTTGTTTTTAGGAATAGAGTATTTGCTGGCACATCACATGCCAACGTTTCCTGCTGTACTTCTAATGATGTTTTACATCGGTATCTGCCTTGTGGACGTTCTTCACTTTAAAAATAAAATCCAGGTAATGGGAGCTTTGTGTTAAAATTCGCAGAATATACGAAATAGAGAAAAGGCTAAGAAAAAGAGCAGTAGTAAAGTCCCAGAAGGAAAAACGGGAGATTGACAATCCTCTGGTGAACGACAAAATTTAGATAGAGAAGAGGATGAACAGAACATAAAGTGAAAAGTTGTGGGAATGGGCGGAAATCCAGTTTAGCAAAGGTATGAGAAAGAAGTATGGGATGAATTTTTAGAGAGAAATAAGAGGAGGTAGAAGCTTTACTAGAGCAGATGGCCATTCTTAGATCTCCTACTTACAAAATGAAATGATGGATCATCCTTTCCACATATAATCAAGAGAGATGGGGAATTTTTATGTCTAAGGACGAAAAAGACAGTATTATTAGGGAAAGACATATATCAACAACAGATCTGATAAAATGGGAAAAAGGGATGGGCTGTCCATCTAGCTTTCAATGAGAGGGGCAAATAAATGTTTGCCCAGGGGTATGGACTAGTTTATGTAGAAATATGCAAAGAATTGAGGTATAATTTTGTATATTGGAGATATCCAAGAGCTCATAATTTCTAGAAAAGAACATAGGAATTTATATTTATGAACAAATAAAGGAGATATTATAATGAATCATTCCCTTAAAAACCTTACTTTATCCGCCATATTTATGGCAGTAGGAATTATCCTTCCCTTTTTTATGGGACATATTCCACAAATTGGAAATATGCTCCTTCCTATGCATATCCCAGTCATCTTATGTGGATTAATCTGCGGGTGGAAGTATGGAGCAGGAGTAGGATTTATTTTACCACTTTTTCGTTCGCTGCTCTTTGGAATGCCTGTGCTTTTTCCAACGGCTGCATCTATGGCCTTTGAATTGATGACCTATGGCTTGGTGGCAGGATTTCTCTATGGGTGTTCCCAAAGTCAGTGCGTGATTACTTTATACCGTTCTTTGATTATTTCCATGTTAGCAGGACGCATTGTGTGGGGAATTGCCCAAGTTTTCTTTTTAGGCATTGGAAAAAATGTATTTACTTTTGAGGCATTTTTAGCTGGGGCTTTTTTGAATGCGGTTCCAGGCATTGTATTGCAGTTGATTTTTATTCCCGCAGTTATGGCAGCGCTGAGCCGTACAGGGCTTGTACCCTTTAAGAAAGGGCAGGATATTCCAGAGATAGGGAAAGGAATTTGAACGATGAATGTTGTGGCAAAAAGGTTGATTGCAGCGACGGAAAATTTTCCCCAAAGGGACATGCCTTATCTAATTGCCGTTGATGGCAGATGTGGGGCAGGAAAAACAACTCTTGGGAAATATTTGCAAGAAATAGCTGGATGGACTATTTTTCATATGGATGATTTTTTCTTACGTCCAGAGCAGCGTACAAAGAAGCGATTGGATACACCAGGGGGCAATGTGGATTATGAGCGGTTTTTGGATGATGTTTTGATTCCTTTGAAAAGAGGTGAATCAGACATTGTGTATCGCCCCTTTGATTGCCATAAGCAAAAGATGGAAAAGCCGGTTCATATAAAAGTAAAGGGGATCTGTCTCATAGAGGGCTCCTATAGCTGCCATCCAGCCTTATGGGACTATTATGATCAGAAGGTTTTTTTGACCATTGATCCAGAGGAACAAAAGCGTCGTATCTTTGGCAGAAACAAAGGGGAGGGAGCAGAACTGTTTATAGAGAGATGGATACCCTTGGAGGAACAGTATTTTTCAGCTTATGGAATAGAAAAACGATGTGATTTACGATTCAAAATGAATAAATAATATTTTATGAATTAGAATTTGGGACTGGGAATATGTTCCCGTTGTTTTTTCCATCCAGACTATATTATACCAATGTCCAAATATATATTCCTATTTAAGGAATTGTCCAACTAAGAGGTATCCCATATCCCCATAAAAGTGTATACTGTTTTTTGCCAAATATGTATCTTCAATTTCCAGGTTGCTCCTTAGGGCGTTCCATTGTTTATATTTTTCGTCTTGCAAATTTCCTCTATGGAATAATAGAGCTTTTTTCCTAAACCTATTTTCCATGGGTCCCTTTTCAGATAAATACTCACTTCTACAGCCCAACTGTAGGAATCCTTCCACAAATGGTTTTGTATAGGCATATCTTAAAATTCTTTGACATCATTCAAGGATGCCATTCTAATAACTATATAATTATCTAACATTTTTCAAAATTACAATACATTTATTTTATAATGGAAAGGAACCCATTCCTTTATAACCGAAGGCCTTTCACATCTTTCATTCTGGAAAGAATGACGTTACAGCTGCAGTGGAGCACGCCAGGAAGACAGTCAATGACTTCGCCAATGAGCTTTTCCATTTTTTCACTGGAAGGGGTTACAGCATGTACATGAAGCTTATTATTGCCAGTTACTCGATAGATTTGAGTAATGTTTTCATTTTGAGCTAGCAAATTTGTTGCTTTTTCAAATGTATCTGGAAGGAACTCCACCTCAAAGTAACAAGAAAGGGCTCCGCTGATTTTCTGTGGATTGATGATAGTAGTATACTCTTCAATCACACCTCGTTGTTCCAAGGATTGAATTCTTGCCTTAACAGCAACCCTGGATATTCCCACTTCTTGACCTATTTGAGAGTAAGACATTCTTGCATTGCGAATGAGTAATTTGACGATATTCTGATCTAGTTTATCTAAGCCTTCTAGAAACATAGTATGTCCCCCTTATCTTTTTTACTGCATTATACACAAAATAAAAACGAAAAGCAATATATTTATTGACATTCATAATATAAAATGCTAATATTCTTTCGAAAAGAATATTTAAAATTACGAAAGGAAAGAAGACATGAATACAGATATGACCCAAGGTTCACCTATGAAATCCATGTTGAAGTTTGCTCTTCCTATGGTCTTAGGTAATCTTTTACAACAATGTTATAATATTGCTGATACATTGATTGTAGGAAAGTTTCTTGGATCCAATGCTTTGGCAGCAGTAGGTTCTTCCTTTACACTGATGACATTTCTTACTTCTATCCTCTTAGGCTTATGTATGGGAAGTGGAACATTTTTTTCTATTCGTTTTGGAGAAAAGGATGAAAAGAGATTAAAAGAAGGAATTTGTGCTTCCTTTGCGCTTATTTTTTTCTTAACGCTTATTTTAAATGGTTTTTCCTTTCTTTTTCTCAATAAAATGAAAGAATTTCTCCAAGTGCCTATGGAAGTATGGACGGATATGCGCACCTATCTGATGGTGATTTTTTGCGGGATTTTTGCTACCTTTCTTTATAATTATTTTGCATCCCTCCTTAGGGCAGTGGGGAATTCTATTGTTCCCTTGGGGTTTCTAGCCCTTTCTGCCATTTTAAACGTTGTTCTTGATCTGTGGTTTGTCCTTCGTTTAGGAGAAGGTGTGGCTGGTGCAGCAAAAGCCACAGTAATTGCCCAATATGTTTCTGGAATTGGTATAGGAGTCTATGTATGGATTTATGTCCCATGGCTTCGAATGAAAAAGGAAGAATGGAAGGTTTCGTGGAATTGTATGAAAGATATTGCCAGCTTTTCCATGCTCACCTGCATTCAACAATCGGTTATGAATTTAGGCATATTGCTTGTCCAAGGCATGGTCAATCGTTTTGGCGCTGTTGTAATGGCCGCCTTTGCGATTGGGGTAAAGATTGACGCCTTTGCCTATATGCCTGTACAAGATTTTGGAAACGCCTTTTCCACTTTTATTGCGCAGAATTACGGTGCAAAAAAGGAAGAGCGTATACATACAGGTTTTCGAGGAGCCCTTATGGCTTCCCTGATTTTTAGCAGTCTTGTATCCATAGGAGTGTGGATATTTGCCCGTCCTTTGCTGCTTATTTTTGTGAATCAGGATGAAACAGCGATTATTGCAGAAGGCATTCGGTATCTCCATATTGAAGGTGCCTTTTATGGGGGGATCGGCTGTTTATTTTTGCTCTATGGACTTTACAGGGCTTTGGGAAAGCCGGGAATGTCGGTAGTTCTTACTATCCTATCCCTGGGAACTAGGGTTGTGTTAGCTTATGTCCTTTCAGGCAATCCGGCAATTGGCGTTGTGGGAATTTGGTGGGCAGTGCCCATTGGCTGGTTTTTGGCAGATGGAGTGGGTATTGTTTACTATTTGACAAGGAAAAAGAAGCTCTTTTCTTGGGGAAATTCTTCATAAAAGCTTGGTGCAGATAATAAAAGATATAAAACACCAAGAAAGTTTTTTTTAAATGAATGTAACTTACTGGATATGTATGTAAATATTTGGTATTCATTATTTAAAGATAATTACAAAATAGTTTTTACTGCAAGTCCTATTCTTTAAGAAATTTTATTCTAGAAATTATGTGTAAATGGAGTTAGAAAAACCATAGAAATTATTTCCTATGATAGATGATACTTAGATAGCCAAAAGGATCAAAAAAGAGTAACAGAATATACATAAATTGTAGAAAGATACTTTAAAATGATGAATCAACAAAGTTTTGATTTATATTTTTGTATAATATGGTATTTTTAGTAAAGCTTTATAAAATAAAGGAAAAATGAAGAATAATAATTGGAACTTATATAGGATATACATTTAAAAGTCTTTCATTATTTTTTACAAAAAGGAAAGAAAACTATACAAATTATGAAGTTTCTTGTGTAAGCAATGTTTTGCAAATTTCTTATAATATAAATACTATTCTAGACTTAAAAATAAAATGTTTTTAAATTACTCTTGATGGTACAGAGATGATATACAATCAAAGAAAAAAGAGTAAGATAAGTAAAAAAAAACAAAAATTATTAAAGAACATAATTGGGATAAACATAAAAATTTTACGAAACAGAATATTATATTTTACTAAAAATAATAGAAGAAATGGAAAAAAATCCTTCCATAGGAGATGTATGTGGTTAGATTTTCATTGTATAAATTTTATGGATAATATCATGCAAGGAACTATATTCATTCCTCAAGGAACTTTTTGTTCTGCTAGTGAAAATCATAAAATCTATATATGTTGGTGGATGTGTTTTTAAATCTTTTTCTCCCTTTTTGGAATTGTGTACCCATTGAAAAAGTCAGAAAGTATAAATATGATAACGAAAGTTTTTGTTTTAGCATCTATATAGATTATGAAGATACGAGGAGAATCGGTATGAAAAAGAAGGTGCTGATAGTTATATTAACCTGCATATTATTTATAGGAATTATCATTATTGTTTATTATGCTGTTGGCGGAAAAAAACCATTTAAAGATTTGGAACCATCGGAAATTTTGTCAGCCACAGTACGATTGACTCCGCCGGACACAACCATTCAAATTGAAGAAATTGAGGAATTAACAGGATATTTGAATGATGTGGTAATCTATAATGAAGACAATTCCTATACAGAGTATAGCGGACAAGGCGTGATTTTTACACTGAAATTATCAGACGGAACACAGACAGAAGTCATGGGATATAACCCATTCTTTGTGGTGGATGGTGTTGGTTATAAGACGAAATATGAACCATGTCAGGCACTCAGTGCATATGCAAACAGACTGTTAAATGATGAAAATGCCAATATAATATTAGAAGAGCCCTTGGATTAACTGTCATAAGTGATGAAACTGCTTTTTATACGCTGTTGGGAACTTATGTGTGGCAGAAAAGAAATAGCCATGGAACTTCTACCGAAAGACAAGCCGATAGTCCCCATCCCCTAGATTGCGAAAATTGGCTTTTCAAATTTGAAACTTCAGAGACAACAGCTACTTTGAATTTTTCAGAGAACCCCAGTTCAATTTTAAATATTCAGTGCTGGAACGAGAAGCATTGGGACAACCATGATGCAAGCAGTGAAAATATAACTATTGACAGTTATGAAATAGAGTTGAAACCAGGCGGATATATTTATGAAGTCGTTGCTGAATGGGATACGAAAGAAAGTGGTTATGGTGGTATAGCACACTATTATTTCTATATACAGGTCTTGGAAAATGAGCAGTAGGAACATTTTTCCGAAAAGGGAGATCTTTTTCAAGAAGTAATTCATTAGATAATGGAAATTGTGCAGAGTTTTAAAATATAATCAAACTATATTTAGAATAGTTATACTCGTCTGATAATCTATATGAAAAATCATTTTAATAGAAGGAAAATGTGCAAATAGTATAATCTATTGATAAGAATACCAAAAAGGGAATTTCAGACTGTAGACAAAGTTGATGTTGGAGATTTTATCCAGCGCCACTTATCTATGAAAGATAACTTTTCTTTTCATCCCCACCAAATAGGACATAGTTGAGACTTTATGTTCTCTGTTTTCTTTGTATATTCTTCCCACACATGGTGCATTGGATCTATGTCCATATTTTAGGCAAGAAAAGCTGAAAGATCATGCTGATTTTTTCAGCTCCTTATCCTCCTTTTACTGAGGCTTTATAAACCAATAGTCCTATGTATTCTTTTACTGTTATACGATCCCTCTATGTATTCAAAGATTGCCCTATGCAAAGCTTAGTATAGAAAGCCTTGCAGGGGCCACAATAGGTTCTGTTGTACTGTTATTGTTCCATATACCCGGTTTTCAAGAATTTCCACACTAATGAGATATCATCATCAATGTGTCTGCCCGGATTATTAATCAGCACATGGTGGTCAAAGCACTGCGGGTTTCATCTTCTTTTCTTTGATATTTTTGTCTGCCCCTTGCTAAAGGCGGTTTATAGTGCACATCCTAACGGGCGCACGATCGTTTCCTTGACCAATACAAAAAAGTTTTTGGAATACACAGACTGTTTAAAAAGTTTCTGCTTTCTTTCAATGCCTATTATAACTATTTGAAGCAGCGCAAAGAGGACTATTAAAAGCAAAAGGAACGTATCCAGAAGGAAATACAATCTATTTTTTACCATCATAACCCTCTGCCTGCCATTATCATGGGAAAAAATCCCAAAAAGGTAAAATACAATTTTTGTCCATCTTCTAAAGCAGCCTTTCCAAGGATTCTGGTATGCCTAGGTGTTTGGAAAATCCTGGATGGAGATGAAGGCCGAGTTTTTACATTTGTCTGCATGAATCTGAAAAAGATGAAAGTAAAATGGGCCTTCCAGAAGAGGGGAAAGCCGCAGAAATTTTTTGTTTTAGACTCCATTTATTTGCCAAAAAAAATGGCTCTAGGATGCATATCCCAGAGCCGTTTTGTCTAAAGTATGCTTTTTTCTTTTGTATTGAAAAAATTTCTAAAAGAATATTCCTATTAATGGAACGGAGCAGAGGGAATATGTAAAGGATCTGCTTTGCAAATAGAAAAGGTTTGTGGGAGGTTATGTGAAACATAAGTTCCAAAAATTTTATAAAATAGTAACAAATGGGTGTAGATGAGTATAAGCATATTCATCTAAAATAGCAAGGGAACAATATAAAGAAGAGTTTAGCAAGGCACGGAGGGTAAATGAATGGATTATAAAAAGATGATTATGGAGATGTTACAGACGATTGAGAACCAAGAGTTGCTTATAAAAATCTATACATTTATAAAATCATGGTTGGAATAAAATGGAGGGAGTTAAAACTCTCCCTCTTTTTTTAAAAATTTATCAACAAAGGTCCACAATAATTCTTTATCTGGATCTGACATATGCCAGTAGTCTATAATAGCCTTTCTTGCCCTAGGATCATTTTTATCAATGTCCACAGAAATTTTTGTATAATCATCTGTGGGAATGTTCAGCATATTTCCAGTTCCCCATCGAAGCCATTCATCGTTTATTCCAAACACTTTGCACATCAAAAGCAAAGTTGAGTCGCTTGGTTCGATAATTCCTGTTTCATAGGCAGCAATTGTCTGCCGCTTTAACCCAAGTTTGTCTGCGAATTTTTGTTGGGTTAGTTTTGTGTGCTGCCTAAGCATTTTGATTCGTTCCTTCATTTATCTTCCTCCCAAAATAATCATAACCGATATATGCAATTTAGTCAACAAATAACTCTTGACAAAGTTTATTTAATAACATAAAATGGCAATATAATCAACAATATGATTTATATACTATGAAACAAGAAGATAAAATGTGGAAAGGAGGATGGTTATTGATGAGATTGCTCCATACATGGCAGTATAAATATATTGAAAGTTGTTTGTATGGATATTCTATGCTAAAAGATTCCATGGACACAGAGAGAAGTATGAAAATGGCCATAGACAATACTCTTTGTTTTTTTGAAGGAACTTCCTATGGAAAAATCATGACGGATTTTTATTTTTCCTATTGTACCAGAACTCATAAAGTCAAAAAGTCCCTTTATTTTCGAAGAGTTTGTATAGACTTAGCCATAGAGGAATCTACAGGGTATGCTATGAGAAGGGAGATTATTTATAAGGTGGCAATGTATTGTTACCAAATGCAAGTATATCATGAAAGATGAGTATAGGCTCTCTCAGTTTCTGTCCTTTGGACAAGGAGGGCAAAAGAAAAATACGGAACAATGAACAGGAGGCCATAGAGTTTATAAAAGCTCTATGGCTGTTCTGTTTTATAGGAACGTCACCCATGGCCTTGTGCTTTTTACTATCATAGTAATTTTAAAATAAAATGTGATACACTTTCAGAAAAGAAAGGAGGAAGGGAAGTGACCGAAGAATGGTTATTAGAAGTAGGATGTACGAGGAAACAGGCAAAAGCTATACAAAGGATGTATGAGAATTCCTTAGAAGAATCTCGAAGAAAGGGGAACGAAGGAGATAAGGGAAAAAAATGGGCGTTAAAGTCCGCTTTACTTAAGAGCAAAGGGGGAAGACCTTATGATGTAGACCTAGTAGCTGGTTTATTTGATATGGATGCTATTCAGATTAACGAAAGAGGAGAAATTACAGAAGGTTTTCAGGAACAAGAAGCTTTTTTGAGAAAGGACAAAGGGTACTTGTTTGAACCTATGGAGGACTGTAGGGAATGGTGCAAGTCAGGTTAGGGGGAAGAGAGGAAATGGGAAGGAGCATAGATGGAGAGACAATCAACAGGGCTATTTCTCAGAAAATAAAGGACTGCTTTTGGGAAATAGAGGAAAACGATAGGATTTATCCTGTAATATACAAGGAATATATGCCTGAATCTGTTCAAAAGCCTTGTTTTTTTGTGAGGACTGTGAAGGTCATCCAAAATAAGGTAGGGAGAAACCGGTATGAAAGGTCTTTTTATATGGAGGTTCAATATCATTCTTCTTTGGAAGATTTTTCTGTCGATGATGAGGAGAGATACAAGGGATTATGCAGTATAGGCCATTTTCTTATGGAAAGGCTAAAAGAAGTAGAAGTATATGCTCTTTTACGGGGAAAAGACATGGCTTATAGGATAGAAAAGGGGATTTTACATTTTTATATAACTTATCCTTTGAGAGGATATTTTGAGGAGAGTTCTTTTGTAAAGCAGAAAGAACTGGAATTAAGGGAACATATAAAGGAGGAAGGGAACAATGGCAGGTGGAATTTGGACAGGACAAAATAAAATACGCCCAGGCGCTTACATTCAATTTAAATCTGTAGAAAAACCAGGAACGATTTTAGGAACAAGAGGAGTGGCTATGATGCCTGTATCTATGAATTGGGGAGGACAAATAATAGAACTCTACGGCACAGACTTTGAGGGCAGGGGAAGCATAGGAAAAATTGGATATAGTGTATACGATGAGGAGGCACAAGTTTATAGAGAATTGCTAAAAGGCTGTTATAAAGCTTATATCTATAGGCTAGACAAAGGAGGAACCCCTGCTTGTGCAACTTTAGGGAGTATGCACTTTACGGCAGCTTATCCAGGTATATTAGGGAATGAGATAACAATCGTTGTTACAAAGAGCAGCAATTCGAATGGTTCTTTTCTTGTCTCCACATATTTTAAGGGGGTTGTTCGGGACACCCAAAAGATAAAGACACCAGAAGAATTGGCGAATAATGATTTTGTGAAATTTCAATATCAGCCAGAGTCTGGGGGTGAGGAGAAAGACGGGGAAATAGAAAGTCAGGGATTTCTCACAACCCCGGGACTTCCTTTACAGGGAGGCGAAAATGGAAAAGTAACAGAAGAATCCTATATGGCCTTTCTGGAAGAGGCTAGGAAAAGAAAGTGGCAGACAATGGCAGTGATGACAGAAGAGGAGAACATAAAAGAGAGTGTTGTCTCAGCTATTAAAAGGATGAGAGATGGAGGGAAAAAAGTACAGGCTGTTTTGTATGATTATCCTCAGGCAGACTATGAAGGCATTATATCCGTAGATCAAGGATATAGAACAAAGTGGGAAACCATTTCTCCCATGACCTTTGTGGCAACGATAGCAGGTATGACCGCAGGTGCTGCTATGAATGAGTCAAACACTTATAAGGTGATACATGGGGCGATAGACA
The DNA here is from genome assembly GCA_910589265.1 of uncultured Lachnospiraceae bacterium. Taxonomy (GTDB): domain Bacteria; phylum Bacillota; class Clostridia; order Lachnospirales; family Lachnospiraceae; genus MGBC165282. The sequence continues at coordinate 31,360 of CAJUTQ010000085.1, read as the reverse complement.
TTATAAATGCCAAAACCAATGAGGAATTAGAGGAAGGCATACAAAAAGGAATGCTTTTAATTTCAGAATCGGAATCGGGAAATATTGTGATTGAGAAAGATATCAATACATTTGTAAACAGCACATTGGAGAAAGGTTACTCTTTTAGCAAGAACAGAGTCATTCGATGTCTCGATGAGATAAACAATACAATAAAGTCTACCTGGGAAAACCATTATCTTGGAAAGGTAGACAATAATGACCATGGAAGAAATATTTTTAAAGGGGACGTTATCCGCTATTTGAAAGATCTGGAGGAGCTGGGAGCTATTCAGAATTTTGACAGCGCAGAAGATATAAAAATTTATCAGGGAACAGAGATTGATTGTGTTGTCGTTGATCTTTACATAGCACCTGTAGATGCAATGGAAAAACTTTATATGACCGTAGTCATAGGATAGGAGATGAAAATATGTCTTATTTAAGAGCAGGAGATATTATTAGTGGACAGGAGGGGAAGGCGACGGCGGTCATTGACGGAGCAGTCCACGACATGATTTATGTGAAAAACATAGAGGCTACTTTAGAAAAAAATAAAACCGAAGTGAGAACTTTAGGAAAAAGGGGAACCCAGCAAAAGACAGCTGGGTGGAGCGGAAGTGGATCCATGAACATTTATTATGTAACATCCTTATTTCGAAAAATGGCTCTTCGTTATGTGAAAGATGGGGTAGATACGTATTTCACCATAACGATTATAAACGAGGATCCTGGATCTTCCATCGGGAGACAGACGATTACTCTGTATAATTGTAATATTGACAGCGTGTTGTTGGCAAAATTAGATGTGGAAAATGAAATTTTAGATGAAGATGTAGAGTTTACCTTTGATGATTTTGATATGATGGATTCCTTTGGAAATCCATCTTGGTAGGAGGAAAAAACAGTGAGTGAGTTAACAGATTTTTTAATGGAACACCCTGTAGATGATATTCGAGAAACCGTGAGGGATTTATCTCCCCGTTTAAAAGGCTTTTCTTTTCAGATAAAGGCTATGAGCGGACAGGAGTATTCAGACTATCAAAGAATGTCTACAATTATTGGAAAAAGGGGGAAGGGAGGCACAGATTTTAACGGCAAAAAATTCAATGAGCTAGTTGTAATCAACCATGTGATGACTCCTTCCTTTAAAGATGCAGAGTTATTAAAAAAGGCGGGGGTGACAACCTCGGAACAGTTTTTATATAAGTCGCTCCTGGCAGGGGAGATCAATACATTAGCCATGAAAATTATGGAGCTGTCTGGATTTCACCAGGATATGGAAGAGCTTGTTGAAGAAGGAAAAAACTATTAAAGGAAGGAGAGGCAGATACTTGGTACGCTTACCACTGTATGTATGAGTGCGGGTGGGAGCCTTCCAAGTTTGCCAACCTTCCCCGCAAGGAAAAAGCCCTGACCATTGCATTTATTAAAACAAGGTTAGAGGCGGAAAAAAAGAAAAGAACAGGTATAAAAAGAAGAAAGGGGAAGAGATAGTGTCCAAAGTACAAAATACAAGATTTCTACAGGATAGGAGCTCTCCCTTGGTTCGTATGATTGCTTTCCATCTCCAAGGGGTACTCTGCGCCATAGAGAATGTGAATACACAGCTTTCAGACATCGTTGCTTATAGGGACATCCATATTCGGGAAATGATCATGAAGGTGGAAAATAGGAATGTCTTTCTAGAGGAGAGAGCACCTATATGTGATTCTATGCCAGGAAGGCAGGTTATGGAACGAGGGGACAATCCCTCAGTGGATGGATTAGAAGATGTACAAAGGGGGATGATGGAGGGCATAAAGTCCTTTTTAAAGCCCAGTGTGGATCTCAATTGGATAAAGATGAGTTTAGAATTATCCGATGAGATGTCCCTCATTGAGGCGAGACTGGACAGGATGAATGATGGGAGGCAATCTACGGAAGCTTTAAAAGCAATGGTTTATGAGGCTTCTATGGCCTCTGTGGGAGATTACCCAACAATGTTATCAACCGTTGCTAATCTGGGAAGCGGAGTGGGGAATGCCTTTTCCAGCTCCCAAGAAATAGTTGCTTTTGCTGAGCAATGGAATAAACAGCTCCTCTTGGCGGGAGCCTCAACAGAAGAGATAAATAAGGGGACAAAGGCGCTGGTCAAGGCCCTTGGCGATGGGATACTTCAGGGGGATGAATTCAATACTATATTAGAACAAACGCCTTCCCTTATACAAAGTATGTCCCGGTATTTGGAAGTTCCTATTGGGGAAATAAGGAATATGGCCATGGAGGGGGAGATAGGGGCAGATATTGTAAAAGCAGCTGTCTTTTCCATAGAGGAAGAAACCAATAAGACATTCCAGGCTATGCCTATGACTTGGGAGGGAATTTGGGCAAACATGAGAAATAGGGCTATTGTAAATTTGCAGCCTCTTTTTAGCCAATTATCTGCCATGGCACAAAATAGGGAAATACAACAATTTTTATATAGTCTTACAGAGGACTTTTGTTCCCTTTCTAAAGCCCTTTTGCCTGTTTTCAAGATAGCTCTTGGCGTAGCCAGTGTGTTCATGAAAAATTGGTCTTGGATTGGGCCCATTGTCTACGGCGCAGGGGCAGCTGTTTGGTATTATAGAGGCGCCGTTAAGGCAGCGGCCATTGCAGAGAAAGTACGAAACGCTATACAAAAAATAAGCAGTCTCCTGACTGCTGTACTGGCAGCCACATCCTGGAATGCGGCAAGGGCTGCTGCTGCCCAGGAAATAGCCACCTGGGGACTAAATGCAGCCTTGATCTCCTGTCCCCTGTTTTGGGTTATTGGAGGACTGATTGTTCTCATTGCCGTCATAGGAGCTGCTGTGGGAGCCTTTAACAACCTTGCAGGAACTTCTCTTTCTGTTGGAGGGGTTATTCTTGGAGCCTTTGCCTTTGTGGGAGCAGCTATCTACAATAGCATTTTAGGCATTATTCAAATCCTTTTAACAAGTATCCAGTTTATAGGAGATTTATTATCTACCTTTGGGGATTTTCTCGGCAATATTTTTAAGGATCCTATTGGAGCGATAATTCACCTCTTTGGAGGATTGGGAGATGCATGCCTAGGCATATTAGAGGGAATAGCATCAGCATTGGATTTTATTTTTGGCTCCCATTTGGCAGATACGGTTTCTAGCTGGCGTTCAAGTTTTCAGGACTTTGTTTATACGATAGGGAAGGAGAAGGGAAATGGAGAGTACGAAAGTTTTATGCCATCTCTTACCCTGGGAGGTGCGTTAGGGAACTATGGGATTTTGGGAATGGATTATAAAAGCGCCTACCAATCAGGCTATGATTATGGAAAGAATTTCTTCCTTGGCATGGATGGCATGGGATGGGAAGCCATGAAGAACAACGGTTTGTGGGATGACTGGGATAGTAGGAGTCCTTATTTGGGAGGGATACAGGGAGATACATCTCCCATAGGGGATTCTGTAAATATGACAGAAGAGGAGCTAATATATTTAAAGGATATTGCAGGACAAAAGTTTATCAATGAGTTTACAACGCTTACTCCTGTCATGAATGTAGAGTTTGGGGAGGTGAGGGAAACGGCGGATGTACATAAAATTTTTGAAACCATTGAAACGATGACGGAACAAGCGTTGGCGTCGGCATTGATTACATAGAAAGGGGGGATAAAATGGCGATTCGATTTTTTTTCGAAAGGGACGGACAGGTCATCTTGCTTCCTGTCAATCCAGAACAGCTACAAATAAAAGGTCAGGGGAACAATGAGCTTCTCCATATTGTGAAATTGGGAGATATAAGCATTTTAAAGGAGCCAAAATTGCAGGAAATCCAAATCAAATGTTTTTTTCCGGCAAAGGTCCACCGCTATTATCCTTATGTATTGACCCCGGATCATTTTCAAGCTCCGCCCTTTTATATTGATTTTTTTGAAAATATACGGGAGGCAAGAATTCCCTGCCGCTTTATTGTAAGTGATACTGTGGTGAATAAAATGGTTTCTATTGAGAGCTTTCATTACACTTACGAAGCAGGAGATGAAGACGTAACCTATGAACTGAACTTAAAAGAGTACCGAAGAGGAGGGGGCCAAAGTGGGAAAATAGGCAGTCCTTTTCGAACAAAAGAGAAAAAGAAGACTTATACAAAGTATGCCACATCAGATGCAAAGATTTTGGATGCCAAGAAGGGAAAAGATGGGCAAAAGGACAGTAAAAAACAAGCAAGGCCTACTACAAGCAGGACAGGGGATGGAAGTTTTCAAAATAGGACAAAGGAGTTTACAGTAGGGAATGAAGTAATAGTAAACGGACTGTACTGGTTTGATCCTTATGGGGGAGAGCCCCATGAGACCTTTTCCAATTTTAAGGGACGGATAAGCCATATCATTCAAAAACCAGAACCTGAACAGAGATATCCGTACCATGTCACAAACAAGGAAGGAAATTTTCGAGGCTGGGTTTCTTTGGAACAGCTGTCAAAAAGCTTGTAAAAGAGGGGATAGGGTGAGAAGTGCTTCTAAGACTCATGACAGAGGGCATTCTCCCAAAGGATTTGAGATTTTGCCAAAGGGAATCTGGGGAATGGGACTTTGTGACTGAGGCCTAAAGTTATCAGATGGAGAGAAAGGTATGGTTCTGAAGATGAAGATAGAGATGGTCATGCAAAATGCAGAGACAGGAATCTGTGTGGATATTGGAAATTTGGTGACTAGTATTCAATGGGATACAAGAATAGAAGACAACCAGCCAGGAAAGCTTCGATTTGGTCTGTATAAAGAAGAAGGAATAGAGGTAACCTATGGTTCTATTGTCCGCTTAAAGGTAGAGGAAATTCCTGTGTTTTATGGTTATATTTTTTCCTTTCACGAAACAGAATCAAAGGAAATGACAGTAACTGCATACGATCAAATGAGGTATTTACAAAACAAAGATACAATGGTTTTCACAGATAGCTGCGCTTCCCAGCGTTTTAAGGAAATCTGCCAGGCTTTTTCATTAAAATATCAAATTGTAAAGGCCAGCTCCTATTTATGCCCGGGAGAAGTCTGGGATAACAAAAGCCTCTACGACATGATCCAGAGGGCTGTGGATGTTACATTGATTCACGAAAAAGAATGGTATGTTGTTTATGATGATTTTGGCACCTTAACCTTTAACTCCTTGAGAAATATGAAAACTTCTTTAAGATTTGGAGATAAGGAGCTTTTGACTGGCTACGAATTTACAGGAAGCATTGATGAGGATACATACAACCAGGTGAAACTAGTGAAGGAAGATACAGAAGCCAAAAAGAGAGAGATTTATATAACAAAGGACAGGGATACTATAAGGAAATGGGGAATATTGCAGCATTTTCAGAAAATAGAGGAAAAGGCCAATGGGGCACAAATCAAGGAGCTGGCCCAGATGATTTTGAAATCAAAAAACCGGCCTAAAAAAACGTTAAAAATAACAACGATAGGGGATTGGAATGTGAGAGCCGGCAGCGGGATTCTTTTAAATATAAGTGATTTGGAGGACAAAGGAGTGGGGAAAAATGTTTATTACTCTGTGATGGCCTGCAGCCATCAGCTTTCCAATGAAAACCATAGGATGGAGTTAGATGTGAGGGTGGGGATGTAATGGCAGGAGAAAAGCTTGCAAGAATGATACAAGAAAGCGCTAGGAAAGCGGCAAATTCCAATGATAAAACAGATTTTATCCCAGGGGAGGTGATTTCCACAGATCCTCTGAAAATTAAGGTGGACAACAAATTTGTATTGGATGAAAGGTTTCTATTATTATCCGCCTTATGTAAGAGAAAAGCATTGGATCTAAGTTCCTTTGAAAACACTATAATAAATCTGATTTTAGATGTAGTGGAGTCGGCGGACATCACATATCAAGATGAAGAAGGGGAGGAGCAGGATTGCTCTATTAAGGTGGATAGAAAGGTCACTCTTCCTTTGGGGGAGATGATACTGTGGGATGATTTACAGAGAGGAGAGAAAGTGCGGATGCTTCGGGTGAGCAGCGGGCAGCTTTATTATGTGCTGGAGAGGGAGGAAGAAAATGGTACCGATCATATCAGAAGAGTATGAAGCTTTAAAACCAGAGGAAGAATTAAATAGTATTTCCTATAGCTCCATGTCTTATTATTTTGACATGGAGGGAAAAAGAATTCAAAGGCGAGGTACAGTAGATGATTTTAAGGCGTATTATCAGGCAGTGAAAAAAATCATGTTGACAGAAGCAGGATGTACTGTCCTTTACTCTTATCAATATGGGAGACGATTTGAGGAATTAATAGGAAAGGATAGGAATTATGTGAAAGGAGACATTGCAAGAAGAATTTCAGAAGCCTTGCTTTATGACGATCGAACCCTTTTCGTGGACAATTTTTCTATAGAACAGGTAGGGGATGACATTTTGCAAGTAGGATGCAGGGTAACATCCATTTATGGAAGGAAAAGGATTTGGGAGGAGGTGAGGATTGGATGAGCGCCGGCACAATTGGAAATTTTTTGGAGGAATATACATATGAATATTTAAAAGAAAGTATTTTAGAGCATGTTCCTGATGATATAGACAAAAGGGAAGGTTCCATTATATTTGATGCCATTATGCCTGCTGCTTATGAACTTTCTTTTTATTACTATCGATTGAGGATGGTGCTGCAGCAGACGTACGCAGAGACAGCTGTAGGGGAGTTTTTAGATTTAAGGGCAGCAGAACAAGGGCTGACAAGATATTTGGACACAGCGGCTGTACGTAGAGGAGACTTTTCTACGTCCAAGGGAGAGCCATTAAAAGTAGAAATGGGGACTAGGTTTTCTACAATATCTGAGACAGGAGAAGGGATTGTTTACAGTGTATCCCAGCCCTATGTAGACAAGCAAGGGGAAGAAGTAAAAGGAGCCTATTTACTCACTTGTGAAGAAAAGGGAAGCAAGGGGAATGAATATTTGGGAGATTTACTCCCTGTCACCTATGTCACAGGGTTGGGGTCAGGGGTTATGAGTACGGTCATCGTTCCAGGGAGAGATGTGGAAAGTGATCAGGACTTTCGAGAGCGATATTTTGAGTCCTTACATTTTCGCCCCTTTGGGGGGAACATTGCCCAATACCGTTTATATTTACAAGAAATTCCCGGAGTAGGAGATCAACAGATTTATCCGGCCTTTCGAGGAGCAGGAACAGTACTTGTAAGTATTGTAGATCCCCAATACCAGCCTGTATCAGAAGAATTTATAAGGAGCGTCCAATCCCAGCTGGATCCGGAAAACTTAGAAGGAGACAGAGGGGATGGGCTGGGGATTGCCCCCATTGGACATAAAGTAACCGTTGTAACTCCAGAAGCCTTGGAAATAAACATACACTGTAAGGTACAGCTTACATCCGATACGACTTTAGAGACAGTAAGAAAGGAAGTGGAGAAAGTATGTAGACAATATATAGAGGAAGTAAGGCATTCTTGGGGAGAGGGGGATGATTACAACCGATACCGATGCGACCTTTACCAGGCAAAAGTCGTTGCTTCTATCTTGAGGGTATCAGGGATTGTCAATGTAAGGGATGTAGAAATGAACGGGGAAAAGGGGGATCTTTCTATTCCCCAAACTCCTGGCAGGCAGAGTATTCCTATTTTAGGGGAGGTAAGAATTGATGAACACTGATTTAAGAAAATATTACCCTCCTATTTATGAAAAGGTTTTGGAGATGGAAGGTCTTGCCCAGGCAGAAAACAAAGCCTTTACGATCTTGGACAGGGAGACAGAACGAGTAGAAAAAAACCAATACATTTTAACTTCGGACGAATTAGGCATTGAAATCTGGGAAAGAGCTCTGCAAATCCAATACAATCCTGAAGAAGATACCCTAGATTTTAGAAAAAAAAGAATCTTAAACCGATTGCAGGATAGAACACCGATCACCTATGGGGTCTTGGTAAAAAAGTTGAATTTTTTACTAGGAAGGAACACTTATGAGTTGTCTCTAGAACAGCTTGTTTTGACTCTTGTGTCTCACACAAGAGAAAAAAATAGTATGGATGAAGTTTTACGAACCCTGATCCAGATGTTGCCATGTAACATTGCACTCAAATATGATAATAACCTTCCTTTAAATACAGATACCCATTTGTATTATTGTGGAACACATACAAAAGAAGTAGTACACAGTCTTTCCCCTGAATCTGGATTGCCAAGTATATTAGGGTATACAGGAATGGAAATAGCTACAGGCGACCAAATAGGGGTGATATGATGAATCTATTTCAGGATAAACAATGGATAGACACGGAAGTGCAATATCCCGGACGAAGAGAATTGACGGACATCCAAACAGGGGAGAAAAAAAGGGTGGATGTACGTAGAGCGGCAGAAGGTATCGTAACGCAAGAGGGGATACCCTGTTATTCAGAAACTTTTAACGATTTAGAGTATAGAATAAAACGATATGCTTATGAAATGGAAGATATAATGCAAAAATGCAGTCGTTTATTAAACGACATCAACAGAAAGGTTGTTTGAGATGGGATTGTTAGAAAAACTAGTTTATACAAGTCATGCAGTGAATGATATTCAAAAAGCGATTATAGAAAAAGGTGTACCCGTATCCTCTCAAGTAGAATTAGCTCATTATGGGGATAAAATACGGGAGATTGACACTAGCGCCCCTCCTGTTGTCTTGGATGGTACAGCTATCCCAGGGCAGGTACTTGAGGGGGCAACCTTTTATAGCGATGACCCAAACAGACAGGAGACGGGGACAATGGTAATAAATGGAGACATTGACCGAACGTTAACAACTGGGGAGATCTATACAATACCAAAAGGTTATCATAGCGGAAACAGTGTTGTCCGAGGAGGAGAAGGAGGTTCAGGAAGTTTAAAATGGTACCACTTGCAAAACAGAAGTTTTGTGGAGGATACGGTTATTGATGGAAAAACGAAAACAGAAGTGATTGGGCATGTTCATCTAGATAGCAATTGTATGGGGAGTCCCATCTCATCCCTCCAAACAGTAGAGATGATTGCCGTGAATTTAACAGGGGGACCCAGTCCTCATGTAGGAGCATCCGTAACCTTTTCTATTGGACTTTGGGAAAAGTGGAAAAATTTTGCCAATTTTGATATTTGGATTACAGCGGGAACGTTTGATCTGAGATGGTCAGCGAAAATTATGGACTTATCAAATAGAACAGATACTTTACTGCCTATACAATTTACCTTTGAGAATCGTGGAGAAGATAACACTCCGCAGCTAGCGTTGAGGGAATTTAGAATAAACCGGATTACGGCAGTGTTTCAGTAAAAGACATTAAGAGAGGAGGGTATAAAATGGGAGATTATAATCGTTCGGTCATAACAAAAAAGGGGATTGCTTTAATGACGAAAACATTGGCAGGGGTTCCTTGCCAGTTTACAAGAGCAGCATCCTCAGAAAACAGAATCGGTCTGGATGTAGATTTAACAGAGATTATCGAATTGGATGGCGTACAACAGTCGGTTGATTTGTTATCCATAAAACCTATCAACGCAACAGCGGTTAGAATAGAAGCGTTATTTGAAAATGCTTCTTTAGAAAAAGGGTATTATGTAGAAGTAATCGGACTATATGCACAAGATCCGGATGAGGGAGAAATTTTATATTCTGTCACCACGGCAAAGAAAGCCGAATGGCTTCCTGAATGGAATGGTATGAGTACATCAAGCTTAACTTTTAACCTCATTGTTGCCGTGGCGAATGCCGCTCATGTATCTATTCTTATTAATCCGGACAGTTTGGCAGATCTTACTAGAAGGGTAGAAATCTTGGAGGACGGCCATGTCACGCATGATGAAAGAATTACTGTTCTAGAGCAGAGCCGAGGGGATATCTATAAGGGAATAGATACCATAAAAAGTTTATTTCTTTCTCTTATAAAAACAGAACGGCATCATATATATATAAGAACCGAAGATATGTATGTAGTTCTACAAATGCAAAGATTTGGCTTTTTGCTCCTGTGCCTGTTAGAGGGGCATCTTACTATTGTGCCCCAAAAAAATTACTATGATATAGGGTTAGAAGGCCAAGAATGGCTTGATAAACTAGGCGACAAGTTCATGCCATGGCCAATTTCACATACCTTTTACAAGCATACTGATTCATGGGCGATGAGTTTTCATGTAGGATATGATTGGCTTCATGTAGGATTACATGGCGACAAAAATAATTTTTCAAATGGATCAATAGCCCGTGGTTATTTTATGACTTATGCAAAGGACGCTATGGAATGGTATGATAATATAGGCCCTTTATTAGATAATCTACCTAAGGAAGAGGGGGGTATACACAACAATGCCAACCTTTGAAAAAAAAGAATGGACTAATCGGATAGCAGAACATCCCGGCAGACGGGAATTAATGGATATAAACACACAAACATCCGCTATATATGACGTAGTAAAAGCGGAAGGGCGCATTATGCGGACAGGGCATTCTTTTGATGCTCAAAACATGAATGATTTGGAAGAGCGAATTTCCCATTTTTCCACAGCAGTCTCCCAGACTCTTTATGAGACCGAGGAAGCTTTGGACGTCATAAACCGTCTTCAGGGAGGCTCTTTACCTGTAGAATTGACAGGAACCGCCCTCCCGGAACATGTGTTAGAAGGGGAGACTTTCTACAAGGATGATCCGGACACAAAACAAACAGGGTCTATGAGAAATCAGGGAAACCTTCAGGTAGAACTGCGTGACGGAAACACCTATACGATTCCCGAAGGTTACCACAATGGAAGTGGGCAGATCACGGTTCCTAAAAAGGAATTAACGGGAAACGCTGTTCCTGAATACGTATTAGAAGGACAAAGCTTTTACAGCAATGACCCGGACACAAAGAAATTAGGGGCTATGGCAAACAATGGTTCTATCCAAATAGAACTGTCTTTTGGAGGAACTTATGCCATACCAAAGGGATATCACGATGGGAACGGTGTGATTCATTCTAAGTCCATCAGCAGTTTCTTACCATGCGCTCAGCTGTTGGGGAGGAACAGGAGAACACAAACCTTTTTAGAAGGAGGGAAAGTGGAAAATGTATTATAAAAAAACATTTCGTGGGGAGGATGCTCAAATTTATACAGAGGCAGCTGCTTATGATGAATCTGTAGGTTCTCTTACCATTATAAACGGAGCATCCATAAGCAGTGGATACAAACGAAGTAAGCTGGAAGTATATCTTTTAGAAGCATTTCGGGAAACGTTGACAGAAGCAGGGTATACCGTAGAAGATAGTGTTGACTTTGCACAATGTTTAAAAATCCAAGAATTGGATTTAGAGTTACAAATATATGCCGCAACTGTTGTAATATCAGGAAAAATATACTTGTACGCCTATGTAGCCACAAAACATTTGCCTTCTAATTACAGTCTTCAATTACCTTCTCTCATGGGGCCGTCAGGAGTTATCACAAATATTGCAGAGAAAGACAGCTATGAATTTACCATTACTTTAAAGGGGAATAAAGAGCTCTTACAAGTATACAGCTCTACATATAATAGCTTGGATTCGGAAAACCCCTTATTTTTTTACAGCCGGGGAGTGTACAGCGCCTTTGACGAAGAGGAGTATGGTCTTCTTTCCTATCAAAACTTACAAAATCTTTATAACGATTCTTATACAGGACAGATAACTTTTGACAAATACTTTAAGCTGTCTGAAGATGGGGCGGCTGTCCGTACAGAGGCAAGAAATACTTTCCGCATTGATAAAATACGCTCCAACGCCTATGCAGGGATGGAGAAATTGGACAGCCTTCATTATGTGCTGACCAACTTATGGGATTTGAATTTGCTTTTTTCCTTTCGCCATGTCTATGTATCCTATGACAAAAATATGCAGATCCATCAGTTTTATAACATTGGCGGGGAACTTTATGTAAAAGTCAATGCATTTATGCTTATAAAAGTATAGGAGAAGAAAATGAAAAGAGGAATGATAAAGATGGTAGGTAAGGGAATAACAGGGACATTGACGGCTCATGATCATGAAATACGTTCTTTAAAGCACCGTATTAACGATTTGGAAGAACAAAATAAAACAATCCAAGATTTGGTTTTGACAGTGCGAGAGCTGGCTTTGAACATGAAAAGAATGATAGAAGAGCAAAAAGCCCAAGGGAAGAGATTGGACAAGCTGGAGGGCAAGTCAGGAGAAGAGTGGGAGGCTATGAAAAAGCATCTTATTCATACGATTCTTGGGGTGCTTGCCGCTGGAGCTACAAGTGGAATTGTTTACTTGATTGCACAAAGTTTTTAAGGAGGAGCCTATGAATAAAATCAACTGGAAGGTAAGGGCAAGAAGCCCTCAGTTTTGGCTGGGGCTGTCAGGGGTCATAGCTGCCCCTATATTATCTTATTTTGGGGCAAGGCCTGAGGATATGACTACTTGGACGAGAGTTTGGCAAATGGTTAAGGATACGGCAGGTAATCCTTACCTCATAAGCTCTGCTGTTTTTGCAGCCTTTGGATTTTTAGGAGTATTAGCAGATCCCACGACCATAGGGTTTACGGATAGCAGACAGGCATTGACTTATGAATTGCCAAAAAGGGAAAGGAAGGGACAGCAAAGGTGAAATTATTTCTTAGTGTGGGACATGCCAGACTAAAAAATGGGGCCGCCACATCGGCAGATGGCACAAGGTTTGGAGGTGTAAATGAGTATGAGTATAACAAAAACCTCCTTGTCCCTTTAGTCAATCATTTGATAGGAGGGGGCCATGAGGTAGATGCGATCTTGTGCCCAGAGGGGGTATTTACAACATCCAAGGAGGAAAGGGAGTATAAGCTCCCTTTGGCCAATGCGAAGCCCTATGATTTGATACTAGAGCTCCATTTAAATGCTGTGGATAATCCCCATGTACATGGATTTGAAGTTTTGTATAAAACAGAAAAAGGAAAAAGGTACGCTAGGCCCGTTGCAGACTGCCTCTCAGCTTTGTTTACTCCTAGGGGGGAGCAGGGGTTAGTAAAAAGGGATGATCTCTATATGCTCAATGAGACAAAGGCGCCAGCTATTTTGCTGGAAACCTTTTTTTGTACCAACATAAAAGACTGCTTCATTGGTAAGAATACAGATCAGGTGGCAGCCTGTATTGCAGCAGGGCTCAATAGGGCAGCAGGACTTTCGGCGACACAAAACTCCATGGAGTCAGGAGGGAATATGGATAAGGAAGAATTTATACAATATGTTGGCTCCATAGCTGAAAAGGATTGGAAGGAAAGAAAAATATGCATTCCCTCCCTTGTGATAGCCCAAGCGATGAAAGAATCAGGATTTGGCACTTCAGAACTTGCCATAAAGGCGAAGGCTCTTTTTGGAATCAAGAAAAATGGATGGAAGGGAAAAACCTATGTAAAAGACGCCATAGAACAAAATCCAGACGGTAGTTATCGGGTAGATAAAAATACAGAATGGAGAGCTTACGACAGCTGGGAGCAGTCTATCCTAGATCATAACGATTATATAGCAAGGCGCAAAATAGGAAATCAAGCAAGACCTAATTGGGAAAAGGTGATTGGGTGTAAGGATTATAAACAGGCGGTGGAAAACTTACAAAGCGCCCAATATCCATATGCTACAGATAGAGCATATGGAGAATCTTTAATAAAGGATTATATCTTGCCTTATGGATTAGACCGCTTTGATAAGATGGATACATCTACAGAAGGATATATGGTAAGAATAGGCCCCTTTGTATGCTTGGCCGAGGCAGAGACTTTTGCAGGGCATTTTCTAAATGCACATGTAATAAAAGGAGAATAGGGAGTTTTGGGAGAGGTGGTCTTTTGGAAATTTCATGCTCATTTTACAGGATAATACAGGGGGTAATTCCACTGTTCACAACAGAAAAAAGAGGAGGGATTCCATCGATCTCCCTGCTCTTTTTTCTATTAAGATAATATTATCTTACTTTAAAAATCCTTCCTGTACCAAATCCTCCACTACCTCTGTAGGAATCTTAAATTCTACGCTGCCCATATAGCCAGGTGCTACCTCGTACTCGTCAAATACAATTGTCAATTTCCCCTTTTCATTTATATAAAAAGTGTTGTCTTCTTTCACAGACTGGAAATCATTTTCTGGTATATCACTATCCAAAAAGTACATCATGGATTCATCAGCAGCCATCAGCTCCCTCATCTGTTCTTTAATATTTTCAGAAATAGGGGTTACATAGTCAGCGCCTTCCTTAAACAGACCAGCTAGGTTGAGCAGTTCACCTGTCTGTTTGTCAATATGATAAATCTTTACCATTTGGGCGCCACTTGCCATGATCAGAAGCTGGTCAAAGCGAATAGAGAATAGCCTATCATTATCTGTAATCACCGAGTAGTCAAGCTCCACATTCAAATAGCCTTCCCCTTCTCCTACTGCCTTTACATCTGCTTCATACTGGGCAATGATTGCATCGGTGAATTCCTGGATACTTTGATTCACTTTTTGTGTGGCTTCCTTATTTTCAGTGCCATCCTCCTTTGTTACTCTGACTTCTGGAATCTTAATATTGGCTTCCATATTATTTTCAAAACTTTTGTACTCTCGAAAGGTTACTACCTTTGCAAGAGTGCCAATCACTGGAATTTCTGCCATGGCATGGGCAACGGCTGATCCGGAATTTGCCATCACAGTAATAAGCAACAAGGCTGCCCCAATGCCTCCCACTATTCGTTTACTATACATAATCACCTTTGCCTTCTTATTCATCTGGGTCTTCTTCTTTGCCCGTTGGATTTCTGCTTCCACTTTTTTCTGTAAATCCCGTGGTATTTTGATCTTTTCGTAGTCCTGTCTTATTCTCTCTAGTTTTTTATCCTTCATAGCCTAGCTCTCCTTTCGTTAGTTCCAATTTCAGTTTTCTAAGACTCCGATACAAGATGGTTTTTACAGTATTGGTATTTTCACCTAGAATTTCTCCAATCTCCTTTAGCTTCTGATCCTCAAAAAACCGAAGTACAACGACTGCTTTTTCTTTCTCTGTCAATACTTTCAGGGCTTCTATAGTGTCAAAATCCTGGTAGCTGTCGTCTTGTCCATGCTCGCAGAAACTCTCTACTACAATTTCCTTTTGATTTTTCCGAATAAAATCAAGGGCAGTGTTTATCACAATCCTCCACAGCCAAGTTTTGATGTAGTCTTCCTGATTTATGGAAGTGGAATGCTTGATGGCCTTATATACGCTTTCTTGGACAATATCCAGTGCATCTTCTTCATTATGAACATAGGTGTATGCCAGACGGTACATGGATTCGTAGGAATACAGAACGGTTTCCTCCACTTTCTTTTGTAATATTTTTTTCCCCATCTATTCTTTCCTCCTCTCTATAATGATTAGACGACAGTACTATTAAAAAGGTTTTCCTTTTTTCTATATTCTTTAAAGAACATGTGGATGATTTCATTCCAAGAACAACGACTCTTCCAGATACTATATTTTAAAATTTATTCTTGACTATGCTGTTACTGTATCCTTTATGATAAAGAAAGAAAAGTAGAGATATTTTTATAAAGATAGAAAGGGATAGGATATGATAGGAGATTATAAAAATAAAGGGCTTATTCTCTTAAAAAAGGGACAGAAAGGGATAATTCATGCTATATTCAGTCGTTTTGGACTCATGTTACTTTTCCTTGCCCTACAAGTTTTTATACTGTTTAGTATTTTTCAGTGGTTTGAGAAATTTCTTCCTCATATTTTAGGCGGGACCATGTTCTTTACATTAATAATGGTTCTTTATCTTCTAAACACTAGAATGAATCCTACAGGGAAAATGACTTGGCTCATTGTTATCATGCTTTTTCCTGTATTTGGTGTACTTTTGTTTTTATATACACAGAGTGATATTGGGCATCGGGCTTTGAAAAAACGCATAGACAAAATAATTGCTGATACAAAAGAGAGGATACCACAATCAGAACAAGTAATAAAAGGTTTATCAGAGGAAAATCAAAGAGTGGCTGCATTAGCTCATTATCTTTATAGAGGGGGCTGCCATCCTGTCTATGGAAAGACATCTGTTACTTATTTCCCTTTGGGAGAGGAGAAATTTGAGGAAATGTTAAAACAGTTAGAAAAGGCAAAACATTTTATCTTTTTGGAATATTTTATTGTAGACGAAGGAATTATGTGGGGAAGGATATTAGAAATACTGGCAAAAAAGGCAGCCAAAGGAGTGGATGTACGCCTCATGTATGATGGCACCTGTGAGTTTGCATTACTGCCAAAGGATTACCCAAAGCGTCTTAAAGCATTGGGAATTCGATGTAAGGTTTTTGCCCCTGTATCCCCTTTTGTCTCCACCTGTTATAATTACCGGGATCATAGGAAAATTTTAGTTATTGACGGGCATACGGCTTTTAACGGAGGCGTGAATTTGGCCGATGAATATATTAATAAGAAAAGTAAATTTGGACATTGGAAAGATACGGCTATTATGTTGAAAGGAGAGGGAGTAAAAAGTTTTACCTTGATGTTTTTACAAATGTGGGGAATAAACGAAAAGGAGGATGAGACAGAAGGATTTCTTTCTTTTTCGTCCTTCCCTGTAGAAGAGGCAAGGGGATATGTTATTCCTTATGGGGATTGTCCTTTAGACAACGACAAATTAGGGGAGAGAGTGTATATAGATATTTTGAACAGAGCAGTGTCCTATGTACATATTATGACTCCCTATTTAATTTTAGATGGGGAGATGGAAAATGCTCTGAAGTTTGCCGCTGAAAGGGGTGTGGAGGTCATATTGCTCCTTCCTGGAATACCTGATAAGTCAGTGCCCTATGCTTTGGCAAAAACCCATTATGCTTCTTTGCTAGAATCAGGGGTGAAAATATATGAATATACGCCAGGATTTGTTCACGGAAAAGTATTTGTCAGTGATTTCTCAGAGGCGGTTGTAGGGACAATTAATTTAGATTACCGAAGCTTATACCATCATTTTGAATGTGCCACCTATTTATATGGCACAGACTGTATTGAGGAAATCGAAAGAGATTTCCAGTCCACCCTTTTAAAATCCAGAGAAGTAACAAGGAAAACTCTTTCCAAGGAAAAATGGTCACTGAAACTAATGGGATATGTGATGAAGGGGATTGCTCCTCTCATGTAGGATTACGGGAAAGGAGAGGGAAGGATAGTTTCCAATTTTTCAAGACTATTCTCTCTCTTGAATCGTCACTTTGACCCGATCACCTGGCTGTTTTCCGATTTTGGAGCGGATATCCTTTCGTAAGCCAATAATATAGCAGATACTTCCATCTTCATGTTTGATTCCCATGTTTACAAGGCTTCCATCATAAGGCTCCCCGTCAAAGGTTGCATGTACCTTTACCCGTCCCCTGCCAAATTCTTTTCTTATATCATGGGGAAAAATGACATAGGCCCCTCCTTTATTTCCTTGATAAATGAGAGATTCATACGCATAGACTTTGGAATTCATTCTTTTAATCCTTTCATTTCCAATTTTATACAGTATATCATAGAAAGGCTCAGAGGAAAACAACAAAAAAGGAGAAATTCTTTCCTATAAAATCTAAAAAGCAGACTACTCGCCAGAAAGTATAGGGAAAGCATGTAATATTGTCATAGACTATGTTGTGAAAATAAAGGAGGAGATGTAATAATCCTTTATATTGTGTTAGATGGATGAGGCTGATCCAACGCAGAGAATTTTCATCCTAAGTATTTCCAGTTTGTCCATTGAACTTAGGTGACAAATTTTGATATGTATGATATAATTTTCGACGAAGGAGGGACTGGAATGATAAGAAAACATTTTTTAATGATGAGTATGTGTTTGTCTATGTTTTTGCTGACAGCTTGCGGAGGTAAAGAAGAGGCTTCAAAGGAGCCAGCAGATTTATCTGGAACATGGAAGTCAGAGGTGAACGATGGATCATGGATGGAAGCTTCTATTACATCGGATACTATATCTATAGATTGGGTGGATACTGATAATTCAAGAGCTGTATATTGGATAGGAACCTATGAGGCGCCCACAGAATATGTAGAAGAATATAGTTGGACTTCCCAAAGGGATAAAGAAAAAACCGATGTAGAGCTGCTGGCATCTACAGATGATACAAAGATATTTACATATTCCAATGGAGAATTACGTTATGAAGTATCCATGATGAATGTGACGAAAGAAGTGACATTAAAGAAATAAAATGAATTTACATAATATCGGATGTTTTTATACATCCGATATTATTTTTTGTATCATAGGAAAGTCCTCTGGGCAGGACCCACTACAGTGAAGCGGAGAATCCTGCAAAGCAGGATTTTTATTTATAAGGAAGGCTTAAAAGGCACGGATGTATTTTAAAGAATTAGGTAGAATTTTAAAAGATAGTTTGATATGATAGGAATAAGAAAGATGGAAATATATGTGATGATTGACAATTTTTGTAATAGGGTATCATACGAAAAATGTAATTACGGAGGAAAAGAGTTGAAAGCAGATAACCTATCTTTATTGGAGTTTATCGGAGCAAGTAAAAGAACCTTTTACATTCCTGTATATCAGAGAAATTATGATTGGAAAAAAATCCAATGTGTAACTTTATTTAACGATATTGCATCCATTGCAATGGATGCAGGGAGAGCCAGTCATTTTATGGGAACGATTGTCTATGTAGAAGGAGGATCTACAGCTACATTTCGGGCTTTTACAGTAATTGATGGACAACAGCGCTTAACAACAATCATGCTTTTGCTAAAGGCTAATGTGGATTCCAGTAAAGACGAAGAATTAAAAGCAGATATTTATGAGACCTATTTAACAAACCGCCGTTGTCCTGAGACATTGAGAATAAAACTAAAGCCAATGAAATCAGACGCTCAAAATTTTCAAAAAATTATTGATAATCAATTTGAGCATGTAAAGGAATCAGCAATTCTTATGAATTATCAATTGTTTATGGATTTAATTGATAAATCGGACCTTACACCAGAAAAAGTTTATGAGGGTATTCAAAAATTAGAAATTGTTTACATTGAGTTAAATCAAAAGAAAGAGAATCCCCAGCTTATTTTTGAGTCTTTAAATTCTACAGGATTGGATCTTACCCAGGCGGATTTGATTCGAAATTATCTGTTAATGGGTCAGGAGTACTGCAAACAGGAACGCCTTTATAATCAATATTGGACAAAATTAGAACAAATGCTGCCAGACTCTATGATTTCTGATTATGTGCGGGATTATTTAACATTGAAAACAGGAAATATTCCAAATAAAGATGATGTTTATAGCAGTTTTAAAAGATATTATCACAAATTACAAAATGAGGATTCGGAATGTTTTTTGGAGGAACTCACCACATATGGAAAATATTATAGCTGGTTTAAATTTTGCCATTGTCCGGATACAAATATAAATGAAAGACTTCTTCAACTTCAGAAGTTAAAATCCACCGTTGTTTATCCATTTCTATTAAGCATTTTTGAAGATTTTTACAGACATCATAAAATCGAAGAACATCATATATGCTTGACAATGGATGTCATCTTGTCCTATGTTATGAGAAGACTCCTTTGTGAAATGCCTACAAATGTATTGAATAAGGTATTTGCAACAATGGCAAAAGATATGGAACGATTTGACGGTCTGCCTCTTCATGAAAAGGTTGTTTCCGTTCTGGCAGGAAAAAAGGGAAAAGCAGTATTTCCTAATAATAGTACTTTAAGGGAGCGGTTATTGTCTAGAAATTCCTATAAATTTCCCCATATTAAATTTGTACTGGAACAGATTGAACGAAGGAAAAGCAAAGAGACCGTTGTCTTTGATTCCCTCACGATTGAACATATTATGCCCCAGACTTTATCAGTAAAATGGAAGCTGGATCTGGGAAAAGGGGCTCAGGAAACATATGAAAAATATCTCCACTGCATTGGCAATCTTACATTAAGTGGGTATAACTCTGAGCTTTCCAATGGAAGTTTTGATGAGAAAAGGATGCTATATAGTCAGTCAAATATATGTATTACAAAAGACATTGCCAAGTGTGAACAATGGAAGGAAGGGGAAATTTTAGCCCGCAGTGAGGCATTGGTAAACGATGTGACAGAAATTTGGAAGTGCCCTAATATTATTAATAACGTAAATATAGAGATGGACACAAGGACAGAGTTTGATTTTACAGATGAGGTGAATGTCACCGGTCGAACTCCTATAGAACTGGAAATAATAGGAGAAGTTTTTTCCGTATCTTCCTGGAGAGATTTTTTGAAAAAAATATGTGAATTTTTTTATGAATATGACAGACAGATTTTTCGTAGTCTTCGGATGCATAATGATTTTCAAGGGAAAACAATGAAAATAATAGATGACAATAGTGCAAATATGAGGGCGCCAATAAAAATTGCAGAGGATCTTTACATAGAAGCCAATCGAAGCGCCAACGATATTTTAAATTATTGTAAATTGATTATGGAGAAATTTGAAGGAGTGGAGGAACTAAGTTCCTATAAGTTGAAATCTATTTGATAAGCTTTCACACAGTTAGAAGTGAGGAGTACAATGAATAAAGAAGAAATAGTTATGGAGGGGCTTTTTATAGAGATAATTAGGAAAAGAAATATGAAAAATCTCTATATTCGAGTGAAGGAAAAAGGGATGGTAACTGTGAGCGCTCCAGCAAAATGGAAGGATGAAGATATCAAGAGGTTGATTTTTAAGAATCTTTCGAAAATAAGAAAGATGAGAGATAGAATATTGGATGTGGAACGTGAGAGGAGCAAAGAATATATAAGCGGTGAATACCATTATTTGTGGGGTAAGCCTTACCAATTACAGGTAAATGAGAGAGGAAGGAAGTGCAAAATAGAAAAAACACCTACAAATATTTTTTTCACTGTAAAAGAAGGTACAACAAGGAAAGAAAAAGAGAAAGTTTTTGTGGAATGGTATCGACAGGAATTAAAGAAGGTTCTTCCTACAATGGCCCAGGAATGTGAAAAGAAGACAGGCATATCTGCCAATGAGTTTCGCATTAAGAACATGAAAACGAGATGGGGAACTTGCAATGTCCATGAGGGGAGAATTTGGATAAACCTTCAACTTGCAAAAAAACCAATGGACTGTCTAGAATATGTGCTAATCCATGAACTTGTACACTTATTGGAAAAAAATCATACTTCCAGATTTTATAGGCTTGTGGAAGATTTTTATCCTACGTGGAAGGAAACGAAGAAAAGATTAGATAGGACGCCATAAAGGATACTGATAAAAAATGGGAAAGGGACATGAGTATGGGAAATAAAATTACAGGAAAAGAATATCCTTTAAGTAAGATATTTAGCAAAGAGTTTGATTACTACATTCCAGTCTACCAAAGACCTTATGCATGGACAAAAGAGGAGACGGAAACCTTATTTGACGATCTCCTCCATTTTTTTTTAACAGAGGAAACAGATAATTATTTTTTGGGAAGCATTGTTCTTATTAAAGAGGAGGATAAGCCCCAGGCAGATGTTATTGACGGTCAGCAGAGATTAACAACATTAACTATTTTATTGGGGGTAATTGCCTCATATTTGACTGGAAGCAATAAAAGCAATTGTTACAAATATCTTCGAGAACCAGGGAATGACTTAGAAGGGCTAGAACCTATGCCTAGGCTTCACCTTAGACAAAAAGATCAAGGATTTTTTAACAAATATATACAGAATGTAAAACTGACAGAACTTATAAAGATAGATGAGACAAGCCTGCCCACAGAGTCTCAGCAACATATAAGGGAAAATTGTGCATTACTTAAAAAAAGGATGGATGAAGCCTTTTTAGGCGATGAGAAGAAGATCACGGAATTTTGCAAGTTTTTAGTGACAAGATGTTTTCTTGTGGCTGTTTATTCCAAAAGCCAGCAGTCAGCTTTTCGAGTTTTCTCTGTTATGAACAGCAGAGGTTTAAATCTAATGCCTGTGGATATTATAAAATCAGATATTATTGGACAGATACCAAAAAAGGAACAACAATACTATACGGATAAATGGGAGGATTTAGAAGTGCAGACTTCCCGCTCTGGCTTTAATGATGTATTTACCTATACAAATATGATTTTTTCTAAAGCCAAAGCAAAGCAGAATCTTCTTTTGGAGTTTCGGGAAAGGGTACTGACAAAAATCTCTCCGAAGGAATTAATTGATGAAATTATAGAACCTTATGCAGAAGCTTACACCATGCTAATTCATAAGAAATATATAGCAGAGAAAAATAAGGAACAGGTAAACCAATATTTGTTCTGGCTAAACAAAATTGGAAATTCCGATTGGATGCCTTCTGCCATAAAATTTCTCGCTGAACATAAAAATGAGCCAGATTATGTCCTCTGGTTTATGGCAAAGTTGGAACGACTAGCCTCCTTTCTCCACATTACAGCAAAAGATATAAACCACCGAATAGACCGATATAAACTCCTTTTGGAGGAGATGGAAAGCAATCCTGATCATAGCATTCAGGATGCCTTATCGTCTATAGAGCTGACCAATAGGGAGAAGAAAGAATTTGTAAAGGCATTAAACGGTGAAATTTACAAACTGACAGGAGTGAGAAGAAATTTTATTATATTGAGGCTCAATGAATTTGTAAGCGATGGGGCGGCTAAGTTTGATTTTGAACCAACGATACTGACTATGGAACATGTTCTTCCCCAGACTGTTCTGGCAGGATCCCAGTGGGAGAAATGGTGGCCGGATTTAGAAGTGCGGGGCAAATGGCAAAATCGCATTGCTAATTTAGTGCCTTTGACAAGGAAGAAAAACTCCCAAGCTCAGAATTATGATTTTGACATAAAGAAAGAAGTTTATTTTAAAGGAAGGAATGGAACAACGACCTATCCTTTGACAACCCAAGTACTCAGTGAACGTGTATGGACTCCTGAGGTAGTAGAAGCAAGGCAGGAGGAATTGATCCATACATTTACAGAAGGCTGGGATCTTTCATACATAGAAAGAAAAGACAAAGGGGATAGGACACAGGAGGATGAGACGTTATTTTTTATTTTGAATAAAAGGGGAGCTCATGCAGCTGGTTATAGGACAGAGGAGGGATTTGTTGTAAAAGAAGGGAGTAAGGTGTCCCAAGAAGTAGTAGAGAAATTTCCTATTAATTCTCCCAATGGATATAGACTTCGGGAAAGCCTATGTAGGGAAGGAATGATTGTGGATGGAATTTTTCAAAGGGATTATGAATTTGAAAATATTTCTCTGGCTGCCTCCCTAGTCCTTGGAAGAAATGCAAGGGGACAAAAAGAATGGGTGGATAAGGATGGCATTCCATACGATGAAAAATTAGAAATTGTGGGAAATAAAGGAGAATTCAATATTCATGACGAAAGCACTTTTGGTGTATTGAAAGTGGGATCTTTAGCATTTGAATTATTCAAAAAAATATTTGAGATGGGTAATATCACAGATGAAGAGATAGAAAAACTGAAGGAAAAGAAATACTCCAAACAATTATTTAGTAAGACCGATTACCCTATTTTCGCAGATAATAGGGAGGACAACAGGGGAAACAGCAGTATAATGAGATATAGAAAGGAACCTATTGTGTACAAAGGAAAAAATATCTATATCACAACACAATGGTTTTCAGAAAACAGAAACGATGTGATTGACTGGTACCATAAACATTTATAAAGGAAGAAGGACGTTTTGAAAACATTCGGAGAATTTATAGTGTATGTTGTAAAAATGAGTAGATATTTGCCATAATGGTAAATGATAAAGGTGGAGGTTAATTATGGAAAAACAATGGAAGATATTTGTTGACTATTTAGAAAATCTCAAGGAAGAGAGAATTGATAAGATGCTGAATCCAAGTTTTATTCGTATGGATTTGGATGCACAAACAACAGAAATCTTATTTTATGCTCAGGAATGGGAAAAAAATCTAAGAGATGAACTTCATGGAGGGGTCATTTCCTCCATGTTTGATGTGGCAATGGGGGTAACAGCAGCTGGTTTTAAGGAGAGAACGGTTACTACAGCTGAATTACATGTAAGTTTTATAAAGCCATTTTGCAGCGAGGCATTTGTTTTTTCTTCACAAATTATGAGTATGGGAAACACCTTAATTCGCACAGCTGGTATTGCAAGGGAGAAGAACAGCAAAAAAATTGTTGCAACAGCAACTGGTACGTTTGTGCCTCTTAAAAAATGAGGAGGAGAACCCCAGCCTTTGCTAAATCAGATCAGAGGAGATTTTAATACATCATAATTTAGAGAATATATACTACAGCAAAGCTCCTATTGCTCCATACAGAGCAGAAAAGATAAATGAAAGAGCAGGGTTGGGTAAATCCTTTATTTATGTTTTATCGGTTGTAAGGCATATGATTATCAAAAGAATAGGAACCAGATTATATCTAATTTACAATGCAAGGTAATGATGAAAAGAGAAGAAGCAAAGGGTACTATGATCCCAACATGGATGAACCCTTTTTTAAAATAATTATATTTTATGCCGTTATGGCAGGCGGATTCCAAGTGATAGATCAATTTTACGGTGCGACATATCTGTTTAAAATGAGTGAACAAGGATTATCCCTTTTTAATATCAGCCTGATTTCAGGGATACTTGATTTGGCAAATGCAATAGTGGATTATCCGTCAGGCGTCATATCAGACTATATTTGGAAGAAAGAAGACTGTAGGGATAGCTTTGATAATATATGGCGCCGGACTTTTGGTGTTTACATTGGCAGGCAATCTTGCTGTATAGATAGTGTCTTCGATTATAATGGTTGTAGGACTGGCGTTATACAGTGGATCTCCAGTAGCCTGGTTTTACCATATCATGGTTAAATACGACATGATAAGTAAATGATTTTTTAATGAGAACACCAGATTTATACTATTCTATCGGAATATAGTACAGGAAGAACCAAATTTTGAAGTGGGGGTCAGCAATGAAATATCTGCCAGATGTATCAGCATGCAGGGGCTGATTTTGTGCAAGCAAAAAAATGCTTAACAGGAGTTCTGGATTTTTGTTTTAATAGTTATTTCATGAAATAATCCATCAGGTGATAGGCAATGAGTTTTTGGTTGAGGGAAAGGGAAGGCTATGGCTTAACGGAGCATCTACAGACGTATTATTTATCAGTGTTATCTAATATTGCATCCGTATTAAAAAATTTTGGAAGAAGGATACCCATAGAAGTTTTTTTGAAATGTTGAAATGGAAATTCCTTTTTCCCATTTCTCATAAATGTTTTTCATTTCGTTTTGCCAGTTCCTTTTCACTAATGGAAATATGTTTCACTTCAATATCCAGATAAAAATGGTTCAAAACATCATATCCTACTTATCAGCACCTGCACCTGTCCTGCTTTGGAATACTTGTTAGCTCTCTTCCCAAATGTTGCCCTGTTTTCCCCTGAATGGGGCACTTCAGCCTTGCTTTTGTCAATGGCAACCAACAGATATCCATTCTATAGTCTTGGTTCGTTAGAAAGAAAGGAACCTGAGGACAGATTCCTTAAGTTGATGATGTGTGGCTTAGACAGTGATTCTGATTTTTACTGTAGCAAATCATAGAGGAAGAAAACGCTGGACAGTTTGTAGTGTTTGTAATGGTTTATAATTACTAGGAAAAATTTACTAATGAAAAAAACTGAAGATAAATAGAACATAGATGCAAGACAAAATCAGGATTAGTATCCCGACCATAGACTTGATGAATTGTTGTTTTGCAATATGTAAGTCCAGAAGATAACAGCTTCTATCTGTTTCTTCAGAAAAATGCTGGCACAGAATACCCAGGGCTTTGTCACGGCTTTTAGCGTCGCCAATCTCAATTCGTCCTTGCTCCTTACCATGCCCCATGAAGTGGATACTATATATTGGAATTTTTTCTACGTGGGCTGGAGGACCCCAATGAGTGGGAGCACACACTGTAATACTCGTTACATGAATAAATTCTGCTGCGTCTAACCTAACGATAAAAGGGCCGAATTTTTCTCCACCTGTTAAACAGGCAAAGTGTTCGCTAATGGTAAATAGGGCTGGGATGCGCTCATCAACAGTTCCAAGCAGGAGAAGATCAAGGGGCACACAATGGGAGGGATTTTGCTGGGCTGTCATCTGTTCTTTGGCGAACTGTTCACGTTGGGTTTCACTAAAGCCTTGATGTTGCATTGCCTTATTGATTTTACGGATATAGGTCCCTTTCAAAAATCCAGGTAACATACTGAAAAAAATCATCAATGAAAAAAATTTGGAAATGTGGCGATTACCACAGCAGATACCCACGCATTAGAGTATTTTTTCTGCTCAAATATAAAACAGAGCAGACCAGACAAAACGGACAAAAATGTAATAGTTCTAATATATTTCCAGCAAATGATTTTTTTCCTCTTGCGGACTCTGTCTATCAATTCTAACTTAGTTTCAATCCAGGCCTGATAGTTTGAGAAATTTTTTTCTTGCATGCTCCTACCTCCTCAATAGACGCTTTAATATAAAAAGTTACTCTCAGCCACACAGTTTATGGAGGATACAATATTAAATGGAGAATGACAAAACTGTGAGACTATATAATTCTAGAACTATATTATTTGCTTTAGGATCATATAAGTTTTCCCATTTGTCAAGTTCTTTTTTAAATAAAAAAATAAGCATCTATTTATAACAGAAATGAATCTATAGTAAAAAGAAAGGGATTACGGGTTTGTGAAGGTTTATAAAGGTTGGAAGAAGGATTGATTACATATGTTGAATAATTCATAGAAGCCAGCTATTTTGTCCAACAAAAATAGTTTCCTTTCCTTAGGGGAATTGGTATAATATTCTTACAATATTAGATGATAGTTGAGTAGGCATTTCTGCCCTTTTATTTTTCTTTTTGCTAGAAGGTGGGAGAAAACAGCTGCCAATGTTATTATGTAGAGTTTTTTTACTATTTAAAATTTATAATTTGTGACTTTTCTTTTAAAATAGTATTTTTTTATGTACCTTTAAGAGAACGGAGAGATGTCTATGTCATTTACAATTTATGTACATATGAAAAAACTTGGAAAGCAGAAAGGTACAGCTTTACAGCCTCATCCCTTTGTGCTTGATGAAAAACCTAAAACTCTAAGGCAACTTCTCATTGGTCTAACAAAACTAGGCGTAAGACAATACAATGAGAGAAAGGATAAAGGGCAGATTTTAGAATATTTGACAAGGGAAGAAATCCAAGAGCAGGCTGTAAGAGGAAAAATATCATTTGGACTCCAAGACGGGGCTAAGGCAGTAGAAAAGCAAGCGATAGAAAATACACTCCAATGTTTTGAAGATGGCATTTACCGTCTATTTGTAGGGGAGGAAGAATTGACAAAGCTTTCCCAAATGATTCCATGGACAGAAAATAGGATAGTTACTTTTGTGAAGTTGACTATGCTTTCTGGGTAGTAAGGGATGGAGAGAGAATTTTTACAAAAAGGGAGAGAAAAAATGGGAGAATATACGGATCGGACAAGAAGAAAATTAACGGAAACATGGACTAAGGGCATGAAGAAAAAAGGAGAGAGTCTTTCCCAGCGTGAAAAGGAAATGCTTCCAAATGCCAGCCATTATGGATTGTCTGAGGACGTCAGCCATTTTATGAGACAGCTGCTTCGAGAGGGAAAATACAAAACCTTAAGTGCTTTGTATAAAGATCAGTTCAAACATTTGGTAGATGTCTGCGTAAAGAAAGAGTGGCAGGAGGAATTTTATTATGCCCTCGATGAAATGAACTCCTATCAAATGACAAGGGGATGGCTGCGAAGGAGTTTTCGTTCTAGTAGTTATGTTCCCTTTGTGGAGGATAGCATTCATCTACTACAGGCATATGGGAGGCTAGAGTTTTATGGAGGAGATCTGGGGGATATTCTTACTGGAAATATTTCTCCAGAGATGTATGATCATGCCCGAAAGGAATACTTTGCATATGGAGGGATATTGGCAGCACAGATAGATGGAGGACAGGAAAAATAATACAAAGTATAAAGGACATTTTTCTTGGGGAAAACAACATAAATATGCTGAGCAGAGAGCTAATCCTTGGCATTGTAAAGGGAAAAAATAAAGAGCTTTACGAGATCCTTGGCAAATTTCTTCTTGGGGCAAGACTACAGGAGGGGGCAAGGCAGACAGTCTGTGAGACAATGGACGCTGGACGGGCAGAGGCCTTTCTCCATTTATTTTCTGTAATCGAAGAAAACAATTTGATCCGTTATTCTTCAGTGAGGCGGGCAGTGAGTACATGGATTGGAATTTGCAATGAAAAAAGAGTGGAACGAATGAGTAAAAAGCTCCTCTATCTTATGGGAAAATGCCTGAGAGATAAAGTTTTTGTAGAGGAACAGCTTGCCTCAAAGGATCCTGTGGCAATTAGCTGTGCCCTATGGGCAAAAGGTTTTTACAATATAGATGAGGGAGTGGAGACAGTTCTTAGACTTATCAAGTATGGCACAAGGGATCAAAAGATGACTGCCTCCTACTTCATTCTATTTTTGCAAGATAGGGAAGGGCAAATGAAGGCGGCCAAGGAAGCTATCCTTTCTTATCCAGATGATATAGAATTGGCGGCATGCTATATGCCCAGCTTTATGATTTCAACAACTTCCTATATTTATAAACTGATAGAGGACAAAGGCATGAGTAGACTGTGTATCCAAGATCATAAAGTAAGAAGGCCAGATACTTTGTCTATTGAGGAGATGTTTGAAAATGAAGAAGAAGGGGAGAGGATCTACAAAATTCTAAAAAAGATGATGGAACGGATTCCTAAAAAGGGACTCCTTCTTTTTCCCTGTATCTTTCCATGGCATGAGGTAGCAATGAGTCAGTCGGATATTGCCCTTCGTCTGTGTTTCATTGCATGGATGCTGCAAAAAGATATATTGTTAGATGAAACAGCTCAAATGGTTCCCTTAATTGGACAGGGGAAAGGGCACACTAATTATACTCTATCGAATGATGAACCAAAAAGAGCAGCAGTAGCAAGGCTGCTCCTTTATCGCCCTACATTGCCTATACGAAAGAAAGTTCTCTTTGAACTTCTTCACAATGGAGAGGAAGACACGAACTTGTCAGCTCATAAATTAGTAGAGGACATGGAGCTTTCAGAGGAAGACATAAGGATGATTGAGAAAAACCTGAAATATAAAAAAGGCAGAGAAAAGACCCTTGCCCTGCTTGGAAAACAGGACAAAAAAAGTCTTCTTGGGTGTATTCAAAGACTTCTTAAGGAAAAATCGAAAGAATATCGTATAGGGGCCTTGGACTTGGCCTTGGAGCTGAAAAAACAAGACGAAGAGACTTTTTCACAAATCCTTGTGGAGCTTCAGGAATTTTCAGCATCAACAGGAAAGGAAGAGATGCTTTTAAAGGAGCTTTTAGATTTAGAAAGGGAAGCTCAAGCTATTTTAAAGACCCCAGGCTTTGGACTGTATGACGTAAAGAAAGATTGGATTTTGCCTCCCATCAAGGTGGATACAAGAGAGGAGCCAAAGCTTTTTGCTTACAAAGAGGAGGAATACATTGATATTTTCAGGAAATTGGATAAATGGATAGACGAAAACAGGGAGCGAGCCTATAAGACATTTTGGAATGAAGATCTTCTCCTTGGAACAAAGCTTGAAAAGATCAAGTGGGGACTTGATGATTCCCAAGGAGAACCTTTGAACGCTTATCCTTTTAGAGAATTGTGGGAAGAGTTTTATGAAAAAGAGATAAAAACGCCAGATTTTTTGGTTGAAGTGGAGCTTTACCTCCAATGTTTTGAGAGAAGAAGCTTATATGAGGAGAACAGAAACCTCTATGAGGAAGTGTTTGGAAGAGGTGCCTCCAAAACCCCGCCTTTTTTCAATCTTGCCATAGGGCTATCCTACGATTCTCAGGTGAGGACTATTTTGTCTGCTTTGTTTCGCCAATATGTTCCTTCCTCCTCTTTGGTACATCTGGGATTATGGGGAATTTCCAAGCTGTTTTTAGCATTAGGTGCTTCTTATAATTTTTCTTCGGATAAAGAGACTGGATTTTATGGAAAACGAGCCTTGGAACTGCCTATTTTTAGGGATATGTGTCAGTGGCTTTCTTATGCAAAAGGGAAAGACTGGGAAAACACGTTTACCCTTCGCTTTTATCTACAGCAGTATGCTCATGTCCAAAGAGAGAAGGAAAAGGAATCCCCTTATACATATAGGAGTAGGAGAGATTATCTGAATCTTTCTGATTATGTGCAATGTTATATGCGGGGAATTTGGGACAAAGATTTGTTTTATAAAGCGGTCTTTACTTTTCTGGACATGGGAAGTATTTTAGAGCCTATTACAGTAGTGGAGCAAAAGGGGGCTGTTCCTGCTAGAAAGGCTGGAATACATGGGCTAACCCATTTTTTTGGAAACAATAGAATCAAACCTGTGGACGGAAAATATCGGTTTGATACAATAGGAGAAGAGATAAGAGAGATGACCTTTGCCCATGAACTTTACAAAGAAATTCTCCCTGTTGTTTTAAAAGTAGAGTTAAAACGGGGAGAACAGCCTACTCCTTTTTCAAAGTATATCAAAGATATTTATGTTATTTATGGCATTGACTACATGATAGAGATTTTAATAGCTCTTGAAAAAGAGCCTTTGAAGCGGGGATATACTTATCACTATTTTACTCCCAATACGGAAAGAAGAGAGGTACTTAGCCATTTATTGAAGGTTTCCATGCCAAGGGAAGAGGAGACGGCAGAAGATTTAAAAAAAGCCTTAAAAGAAAAGGACATCACGAAAAAACGTCTTGTAGAACTGGCTATGTACGCTTATCAGTGGATTCCCTTGCTGGAGGATTATTTTGAGATTCCAGGATTTTCTAGTGCATGTTACTATTTTATGGCTCATACGAGAGAGTGTTATGAGGAACAGGTGATCTCTATGATTGCCAAATATACCCCCCTTTCCGTAGAGGAATTAAGAGATGGATCCTTTGATATTCACTGGTTTTATGAGGCTTATGAAATGTTGGGAGAGAAGCATTTCAAGCTTCTCTATGACGCTGCAAAATATTCTTCTGTAGGAACAGCCCACACAAGAGCGAGAAAATATGCAGATGCGGCACTGGGAAAGGTAGATAAGGAGTGTTTAAAAGCTAAAATTAATGAGAGGCGGAACAAAGATCTTTTCATGAGCATGGCTCTTTTACCTCTTCCTACTTCCAAGGAAGAATGGGAGTCCAGCTAATAAATGTCAATAGCAAAATGAGAAAAATCGAAATTATTTTTAAAGCAAAAAAGGCGCACTTACCCCTTGGTGAAAATATCATTTTTTCAAAAGATATTGATTCGTTGGATTTACAGTATTTTATGCG
>CAJUTQ010000084.1 GCA_910589265.1 uncultured Lachnospiraceae bacterium | reverse complement strand
GGCAGGGACAACATTTGAGAAAGCAGCCCTTTAGCCTTTAGGGTCAAGTCGGGGTTGCGTAGGTGGTGGTTTGACATAACCGTGTAGCCCCTGTTTTTCTCCACCCGGAATACTGCCACGTTATCAGCTCCTTTCGTCTGCCCGGACAATGAAAAACGCCCGTTCCGTGTGGAAAAGGCGTTTACCATGTGATTATAGGGCTTTAAGTTTAGTTTTCGTGTTTCTTAAAAGCCTTGATTTATGCGGTGTTGCGGTGGTTGTCTATAAATACTTGCCCCGAATGGCGCAGGAAAAACAACTACGCTTGAATGTATTGAGGGCTTACGGAAGTACGATGGTGGAAGTATAGTCATAAACGAAAGTATGGGGATTCAATTACAATCGGCTTCTCTGCCTGCCCATATTAAGGGGATGGAGGCTGTTCGTCTTTTTGCAAAATGGAACAAGGTATCTGTTGATCCTTCTATGCTGACGGCGCTAGGTGTAAACAATCTGGCGAACAAACAGTATCAGGAGATGTCAACGGGGCAGAAGCGGCGGCTGCATTTGGCACTGGCTCTCATCAGTGATCCTGATATTGTGTTCCTTGACGAGCCAACTGCCGGACTGGATATTGAGGGCCGGATTTCTCTCCACAAGTATATCCGTACACTGAAAACCCACGGAAAAACGATTCTGTTAGCCAGCCACGACATGGCCGAAGTGGAAAGCCTATGTGACAGTATTGCAATTCTAAAAGATGGCCGGATTGCCTTTGCGGGGACAGTGAACGAACTAACGAAGGCAGTTGGAAAGCATTACAATATCTGTATCAAAACAAGCCAGGGAAGGGAAACCTTTGAAGTTGACAACATAGGGAAAAGTTTGATTTCCATATTGAAGGGCTATCAAGAAAAGAAGGTGGATATTCAAGATATCCAAGTAGACCGTGGTTCTCTGGAACAACATTTTATAAGAATAGCAAGGGGGAGTAAAGAATGAACGGATTTTTATATGGAGTTGCATTACAGTGGAAGTTGGACTTACGAAGCAAAACAATGTTGATTACATGTTATGTTGTCCCGCTCCTGTTTTTCGCAGTTATGGGAGGAATTTTTACTTCTATTATGCCAGAGAGCAGTGAAACTTTGATTCAGTCTATGTCCGTATTTACCTTCACTATGGGTGCGTTGATGGGACTGCCGCCCTCGCTTGCGGAAATATACAGGAGCGATGTAAAGAACGCATACCAGGCGAATGGCGTACCTCTATCATTAGGGTTATTTTTGACGAACATTTCGGCGTTTGTTCATCTGCTCATTATGAGTTTCATCCTTTATGTCATTGCTCCAGTTGCCTTTGATGCAAAAATCCCGTCGCATCTTGGGACATATTTTGTTGGGTTGATTACCCTGATTGTTGTATCTCTTAGTATTGCTAGCGTGATCGGATTGGCAGTAAAAGATACAGCGAATACATCTATGTTTTCTATCCTGTTATTTCTTCCCTCCACGATGCTCTCGGGGATCATGTTTCCAAGGGATATGCTTCCCAAGGCATTTGTGATGGCTGGAAAATTATTTCCCGCAACATGGGGATACGCATTTATGACAGAAAGCACTTTTACTTGGAATAACCTCTGGCCTTTGTTCGTTATTTTCATTGTAGCTGTGCTGCTATGCATCATTTTACTAAAAAAAATTGAGACACGATAATCAAGTGAAGTAATCTGCCCAGCAGGGAAAAAGAAAAAAATCTCTACTAGGCAGGCCGATTATCTATGTTTAAAAGTTACTTCTAGGGGCGGTTTTGACAATTCAAAGCCGCCGTTTTTTTGCATCATAAGAAAGGACTTGTTACTGTGAATTGCTAAATTATACGAATTTTCTATAATACAAAAATATGATGGGTACTTGTAGGAAAGGTATTATATCCCTAAGGTGACCCCACTGGGCGCAGTAAAGTGTTCAAGTCCCTGATAAGTGAGAGGAGGGGGAGCTGATGTGAGCTTGCCCACTTTGTTCTATTTAGGGGCATGTAGTAGATACCGTCCTGGGATTGCAGGTAGATAGGCGCTTGTCAAAAAAAGCCTGGCCCCCGCAGCGATGACCTCTACTCAAGTTTGCGAAGACAGTCGTTTCCTATCTCATTATATTGCTGTCCCATGCGCCCGAAATAGCCTTGTGCTGTTCTGGCGCTTTTGCTTTTTCGCCGGTCTGTTCCATCCAGCTCCGATACCGCAGTTGTAGTGGTAAAACATTTTTGCAACACTTCGTTCGAAAAACTATCTTAAAGTATGCGTTTCACTGTTCACCATAATACGAAGGAGGACGGATATGGTTGTAGCATACAAATACATATCTGTTTAACCCTTCATCCAATGCCGATTTTGTAAACAAATGGTTCCGATAGACTAGCTCATTTTTTAATGGGTTATAAAATCTTTCCATCGGTGTATTATCATAGGGGCATCCTTCATGACTCATACTTTGTACTCCCTTTTTTCTTTGCCGTAGAATACAAATTTCCACGATGTAAACGGACAGTCCTGGTCACGTGTAGAATCAGCCCCTCTTTTGGCTTCTCTGCCTTTCGTGCCTTCTCTAGTGCTTTTTTTTACAATTCTGTATGGATATATGTTCCGTTTACACTTGCCAAAAAATAGAGGAGAGAGGCATATTGTAAATTAAGAAATTCATAAGAAAAATTACATGTAAACTTAGTATTTGTTACATTTGTCAATGGATAACGACAAAATATGATAAAGTAAATTTAAAAAGAAGATGAAAACATGTGCTGACATTGACAAACTACGAAAGGATATAAAAAATTTACTATTTATACGTCGTATTAATCCAAAGCATATAGACATCTGAAAAAAGTTTCAAAGATTTCTAAAAGATAGATATAAGTAACTCATAAAAAAGTAGGAAAAGGTACTTATTTAAGTAAGGGAATAAGCGTTAAAAAAATTATTTTTGACGCTCTAATTACATTTATAATTATACTTTTTAGGGAAGTGGGTTCAGACTATGTATAATTTATATACGATTAGACTAGAAAATGAAAAGTTTATTAATTATTGTTATTTAGGAATTAATGATTATGAGAGTGTGGCTTTTGTAATTGATCCTGCCTGGGATATATCAGAAATTATAAATATTCTAAATTCATCTGGTGCAAAATTAGAGTACATTTTAATAACACATTCTCATTATGATCACATGAATAAAGCAATTGATCTTTCAAAGGCAACTGGAGCTAGTATTTGTATAAGTAAACGTGAGTATAATTACTATAATCTAACATTGCCATCTGTTAGATTATTAGAAGATAATCAAAAAATATTATTTGGAAATAACATGATTAATGCTTTTTTGACACCAGGACATACAAAAGGAAGTATGTGCTATAAAATTGGGAATAATTTTTTTACTGGGGATACTTTATTTATAGAGGGATGTGGAATTTGCTCAGGGGAAGGAGGAAGTCCAGAGGAAATGTACCAAAGTCTTGGGATTTTAAGAAAAATGATAAAAGCAGAAGATTGTATTTATCCAGGTCATGCATTTTATTCTCCTGTCGGTCAAAAGGCTACTTGCTTAGAAGGCAATATTTACATGAATATTCATGATTTAGACGATTTTATTTATATACGTATGAGGGAAGACAATAAGATTATTTATGCGTTTATTTAATAATGTAGGATTCATAAAAAAGGATGAAAGAGAGTTTGATATGGAAAAATATAATGATTTAGCAGTGTCTCTTCAGAATTTACGCAATGTGAAAGAAAAAGGAATTACTATCGTAAAGTCATTTCAAGAAGAAACGTTTATTTCTTATATGCATCTATGGGAAGAAGCATTGCTAGTAATGAGAACACTTGAAAGAATGGGAGCATGTAAAGGATGCGAAGTAGTAATACAATGTTGAGATGTAGAGAACTATTTATATGCGTTTTGGGCAAGTGTTTTAGGAGGGTTTATTGCAGTTCCTATGGATGTTAGCAATAATGAATATAAGTCAAAAGCTAACGAAAAAATTTTTAGTCGATTAACCAATCCGTTTTTAATATATGATGATATAAATAACGACAATACAACCTTAAATCTCTTTGTAAAACGCTCCCTTAATTTAGTTCGTATGAGAGAAACCATTACATGTCAAAAGGAAGTAAAACATATCATTGAATCGTCAGAGAATGATATTGTATATGTCCAGTTCTCTTCAGGAACGACAGGAGAGCCAAGAGGTGCTATTTTACGAAAAAAAAATATTTCATGTAATTGTGAAGATATCATAAGACGCTTAAACTTAACCTCAGAAGACAAATTTTTATCATGGCAGCCTTTAACCCATTGTTATGGACTGATTGTATTTCATATCATTCCGATTTTCTTGGGAGTTAGTCACCATTTAATTGTAACCGATTTATTTATGAGATCCCCTATTATATGGCTTAAAAAGGCACATGAGTTAAAAAGTACACGTCTGGGAACTCTTCCTTTTGGTTTAAAGCATTTCATGGATTTTTATAATAAGAGATTGCAAGATTATGAATGGGATTTATCCAATATCAAAAGTCAGCTCAATGTTCATATAAAGAGTATATTGAATGGTTTCATAATTTGGATAAACAAGAGGGATTAGAGTATTGGAAAAAAGTATTGGAAGGTTTTGATTCACAAAGTGCGATTCAATCAACAAAGAAACCTATTTCTGAAAAAAAGCAGATGGATATTGTAGCCAAGAGATTGTCCAAAGATGTCACGAAAGACTTGTTGGATTTGGCTAGTAACTTACAAGTAACAATGAATACTATTGCGGAATCTACATGGGGAATATTTTTACAGAAAATGAATGATTCAACAGATGTTATTTTTGGAAAAGTTGTTTCTGGAAGAAATATTCCTCTGACAGGCGTACATAGCAAAGTTGGACTTTTTATTAATACAATTCCTGTACGAGTAATGGTTGATGAAAAGATATCAATTAAAGAGCTTTTAAAACAAGTATATGAAAAGGATGTAGAAAGTAGTAACTATGAATATTGTGGGCTTGCAGATATACAACGCTTGTCTCCACTTGGCCCAAAATTATTCAATACGATAATTGTATTTGAAAATTATTTAGACAGACATAAATTTGCTAAAGAGATAGTAAATAAATATAAGATTGAAATGAGTGAAGGGAGAGAACAAACAAATTATCCTATTAGTATTCGATTCAGTGTTGTAGAGGACTCTTTGGAATTTTGCCTATTGTATAATCCTAATGAATATAATAAAGATGAAATTGTAATAATTTGTAATCGGTTAGAGATTATTTTCAAAACAATTGCTTATCAACCAGAATTACAAGTTTGTGAAGTTGACATGATAACAAAAAAGGAGTACGATATTATATATCATAAGTTTAACAATACGGATGTAGATTATGATAAAACCAAGACAATCGTTGATTTGTTTGAAGAGCAGGTTAAAAAGACTCCCAATAATATTGCACTTGTTTATAATCAAGAATCCTTAACTTATGAAGTAATGAATCGCAAAGTCAATGTTGTTGCCAATAAGCTGAGAAGTATAGGAGTTAAGAAAAATGAGTTTGTAGGAATAATTGCAAAACAAAGTTTGGAAGCTATTATTTGTATTTATGGTATTTTAAAATCAGGCGCTGCATATGTACCAATTGATAGTAATTATCCTATAAATAGAATAAAATATATACTTGAAGATGCAACTCCTAAAGTTTTATTAGTAGATGAGGAAAATGAAAATTATGGAGTAGAATGTCTAAATATTAAGAAAAAAGACTTTTGGAAGGGAATAGAAGAGAATCCCCTAAAAATAAATAAAACAGATGACTTAGCCTATTGTATATATACGTCAGGAACGACAGGGGCGCCAAAAGGAGTGTTGATATGTCATCAAGGTATTCCAAATCTTAGAAATCATTTTATAAATACGATAGGGGTTAATGAGAAAGATAGTATTCTACAATTTGCGAGTATTGTATTTGATGCTTCAGTGTGGGAAATGACTATGGCTTTATTAACAGGAGCAAAACTTGTTATTCCTACAGAAAGCGAAAGAATTAATCATGAAAAATTTCTTAAACTAGCTAGTTTGGAAAAAATTAGTATTGCTACGTTACCACCTATATTTTTCCAGAGTTTAAATAAATTTAAGCCACGAATCCTTATAACAGCGGGATCAGAATCTTCAAGAGAGATTGTGAATAAGGCTGTAAAGCATTCTATTTACATTAATGCATATGGACCATCTGAATTTACTGTATGTACAACTCAATGGAATTATACAAGAGAATGGGAATTACAAACAAAGATTCCCATTGGAAAACCTATATGTAATTCAAAAGTTTTTATTTTAAATGGAGTGAAAATGTGTGGTATTGGTGTTCCGGGTGAACTGTGTATGTCTGGTATAGGAATGGCAAAAGGATATTTAAATAAAGAAAATCTTACGAAACAGAAATTTATTGATAATCCCTTTGGGCAAGGAAAACTATATCGTTCTGGCGATTTAGCTCGATGGCTTCCTGACGGAAATATTGAATATTTAGGAAGAATAGACCAGCAAGTAAAAATTCGAGGCTTTAGAATTGAGCTTGGGGAGATTGAAGGTATGATTTTGCAATACCATGACATAAAGGAAGCAGTTGTTATTGGGAAACAAGATCAAACAGGTGAGAAGGTATTAGTCGGTTATTTTGTGTCATCTATAGAGATAAATATAACCAAGTTAAAACAACACCTTAAAAATAACCTACCAGATTATATGATTCCTCAGCATTTAATACAAATAGAAAGGATTCCAACTACAATAAATGGAAAATTAGATAAAAAGAAGCTCCCAGATAGTATTCCCCAAAATGAGATAAACTATATTGCTCCAAGAAATGATATTGAGGAAAAATTATGTCATGGATTCCAAACTATTTTAAATATTGAAAAAATAGGAATAGATGATGATTTTTTTGAATTAGGTGGAAACTCAATAAAAGCAATGAAGTTAGCTGCATATTTAAAAAAATATGGCTTTAATATTTCCATTAGTAATATATTAAAAAGTGCATCTGTACGTCTTTTATATAAGGAATGTTTTGAAGAAAAGGAAGTGATTTTGAACTCTAATTATGAATTTGAAATCAAAGAAATTTCTGATTTTTCCCAATTCATTTGTTATATTGAAAAGTACAATAAGAAGTTAAATGCTATATTAGCAGTTCAAAATATTGAAAAAGAATATCCAATGAGTGCAATGCAAAGGTATTCCCTAGATCATAATATTTTACATAGTGGAACAGTCATAGATCTTGACTATAAAGTTGAGCCTATAAAACTGGAAAGAATTTTAAAAAGAATGATTAATGGGGATGGAGTATTTAGGAGTGTTCTAGTAAGGAGAAAGGAGGATATATATATATGTGAATATAGTGAAATAGATACTTATAAAATGTTGGCAATAGATTTAAGTTATCAAAGTCAAGAAATGAAAAGCAATATACATCAAAAGTTATTAGATAAAATATATGGCTCTACGACCTGGCAGAAAATTAATATATTTAATCGACTTTTATATGAAATAATAGTAATAAAATTTGCCGAAAATAATTGGAAAATTTACATTCCATTCTGTCATGTATTGTTTGATGGAATGAGTGCGGATATTCTACAAAATAAGATATTAAGTTTATATTATAATAACGCCTATAAAGATGAAAAACATTCTTCTTTCTATAAGTATATGAAAATACTATGGAAAGGACCTGAAAATATTTCATGTAATAAGTGTATGAAAGTTTTTGATTTAGAAAGATTTAATGTAAACATTAAACGGCAAAGCAAGATTTCTTTGAGCCAATTTGAAAATGTCATTATAAAATTAGACTTTTTAGGTTCTTTCCATGAGGAAAATACTGAAAGACTCTGGAATTTAGCCTATAGATTATATAATAACATACTATATTTTAATTTTAATTTGAAAGAAATATCGTCTGTAATATTAATTTCAAGTAGAAAAATGAAACAGTTTAATTTCCACGACAGTATAGGCCAATTTTTAGATTTATTGCCTATTACAGATAGGGAAAAAAATATTTTAGATTATGATAAAATTGAACATTTATTAGAAGTAATAAGAGAGCATCATTTAAGCTTTTCAGAGTTTATGTATAGTTCAACAATTTCAGAAGAATATGAAAAAATAAAAAAAATATTCAATAGTATAACTTTAGATAAAATACAAATTCCAGTTTTTAATTTTGTTGGTTTTTTTCATAGTATTATCGATGAGGAACAGTTACATATAGATGAGAATACATTATCCACTATTGTCGATGTATATAGTACTGACTCTAAGATATATATTAAAACTTTTTGTAAAAAAGACAGATTAGATAATTTGAAAAATCAATTACAAGAGGAGATAAATAGAACGATTATTAATTTTGAAAGGTGATGAAAAAATGAATAAATTAAAACAGGAGTATGTGAATTGCAAAAAACAATTTTATCTAAAAAATAAATTTAATTTTATTATGACATTAATATTTCAAGTTGTTTCAGCAATTTTTAATATATCCATAGCTCTATTTATTTTATTGTTAATTGAATCTATGGAAACAAAAAATGTAGATAAATTTAAGGAAGCTTTAGTTGTAATGGTCGCAATAATAATAGGTTTTACATCTTCTAGTTTATTTTTAAAGTTTTTTAAAAATTTATATATGCATAAAGCATTATCACAATTAAAGCATTATGTATTTAATAAGATTCTAAATAAGTCAATTGGTGAATTTAACAATGCTTCAACGGGAAAATATATTAGTGCCTTTTCCAACGACTTGAATTCCATTGAATTAAACTATTTAAATGGAAATATTATGATTTTTAATTATGTGTTTATGTTAGTAGTTACTTTTATAGCTTTATTTAGAATTAATGTAATAATTGCTTTCTCAGCATTTGTTGCATGCATTATTCCCATTAGTGTGGCCTTTATTTTTGGAAATAAATTAATTAATAAGGAAAAGGCAACATCGGAAGAAAATGCCAGTTTTGTAGATCAAATAAAAGATTTGTTAAATGGTTTTATAGTTATAAAAAGTTTTAAAGCTGAAAAGGAAGTATTAGATCTTTTTACAGAACAAAATTTTACTTTAGAAGAGACAAAACGAGGAAAAAGAGAAGCAACGGATATGATGTTAATGTCTGGCCAGATTTCTGCTTTTTTAGTTATTTGTATAATTTTTATTTTAGGGATATATTTCACATTTAAAGGAACTATGACAATTGCAACAGTTGTTGCATGTGTTCAGCTATCAAATTATATTTTAGACCCAATAAAACAATTGGTTCCCTTGGTAACAAGTAAAAATGCAGCAGTAGCATTAATAAAGAAATTAGCAGTTGCTATTGAAGAAAGTGAGGAAACAAACACTTCAGCTGTATTAGAAGGACTGAGTAAAGGTATAGAAATGAAAGATGTTAGTTTAAAATATGATGATGGTAAAATAGCATTAAATAATATTAACATTGACTTTAAAAAAGGGAAAAAATATGCAATTGTAGGTCCAAGCGGATGTGGTAAATCAACTCTTTTAAAATTATTATTAGGCCATTTTAATGATTATGAGGGAGAAATCAAATATGATGATAATAACTTAAGAGATATTAGTTTGGATAGTCTCTATGATGTTGTATCTGTCATTCAACAAAACGTTTTTTTATTTGATAAAAGTCTGATTGATAATATTACAATGTTTAAAGATTTTGATTATAAAAAGGTTAGAAAAGCAGTAGATTTAGC
The DNA here is from genome assembly GCA_910589265.1 of uncultured Lachnospiraceae bacterium. Taxonomy (GTDB): domain Bacteria; phylum Bacillota; class Clostridia; order Lachnospirales; family Lachnospiraceae; genus MGBC165282. Next base: position 72,524 of record CAJUTQ010000084.1, on the reverse strand, counting down.
TGGATTATCAAAGCTAGTAAATGAGAAGGGGAATGATTATAGCTGTGGCGAAGGCGGAAGAAATTTGTCAGGTGGAGAAAAGCAGCGTATATCCATAGCTAGATGTCTAATTAGAGAAACTCCAGTCCTTTTGATGGATGAGGCTACTGCAGCATTGGACAATGCAACAGCTTTCCAAGTAGAAAATGAGATTTTAAGTATGGATCATTTGACAAGTATTATTGTAACTCATCGATTAGAAAAAAATTTATTAGAAAAATATGATGAAATTATAGTATTAAATACTGGAAAGATTGTAGAAAATGGAACTTTTAACAAGCTAATGAGTAATAAACAATATTTTTATTCATTGTATAATGTAAGTAAAGTAGGAATAAGTTAACATTCTTATAATACTTAATAGAATTGGAGGCTAAGAATGTGGATTAAAAAAATGAAGCATAAAAAGTTACAAATGTTTTTAATTGGATTATTACTTTTTGCTTCTGCGTTGACTTTAAATATGTGCATTAGTTTCACTGTAGAAATGATTATTTTCTCACAAAATGTTATAACCGAAGAAAACTGTCCAGATTCATATCTGATTACAATTGGTACAAACGAATTGGATAAACTTTTAACCAATGTAGAATATAGCAATGAAGTTGAGAATTCTAGAACCTTATCAGGAAAAACAATTACTGTTCCAGTTAAATATAATGAGAAAGATATATCAATGTATTATGATATGCTTTTAGGTACAGATAATTATGAGAATTTTTCCTATATTCAGTTACTCGACAATAATGTAAGTGTAGCGCCAAAGGATGGAGAAGTATGGATATCTGAAACAATTGCTGTTCCTAGTGGTATCAAAAAAGGAGATGTGATCTCTGTGTGTTATGATACTCCATTAAATTTAAAAGTCTCTGGTATTTACAGAAGTACTTGTTTTCCAAAAGCATTAGGTTATGCACCTATGTTAGTATCTAATAATCAGTTAAATGAGATAGATAATGAGACACCATCCGCTTTTTTTGCAGTGAATATTAAGAATTATTCAAATGAGAAGATGAAGAGTTTATTTAATGAGACATCTTATTTTGTGTTAAATAGAACAAGAGATGATGTGAAGATGAGTATTATAGAATATTCTGGAATTTTAGGTACAATAGGTATTGTTGCAACGGTTCTACTTTTTATAGTTACAATGATTATCTTAGGTTATATTATTAATAATAATATAATTAGAGAATATAAAAATATTGGAATCTATAAAAGTCTAGGTTTTACATCCAAGAGTATCATACTCTTATATTTAAAAGGGTATTTGTTTATAGGAGCTATAGCTATCACTTTAGGAGCCTTTTTATCCTTACCATTTATAAAAGGTATGGGTAAGGTGAGCACAGAATATATTGAAGGTTTTTCTCTTTCTATAGCAACGGTATTGTGCAGTGTTTGTTCCATTTTAGCTTTAATATTACTATTATGGACAGGGTTAATAAGAGCGCTTTTAAAGATAAAATCTATTTCTCCTGTAGAAGCAATTACAGTTGGAGCAACTTCATCAAAAAATAAATTATCAAAATCTCTCTTAAAGAATGCAAAAAAACCAATGTCAATGGCGATTAATGAGATATTTAAGTACAGATTTTCTAATTTTTTAATGATTATAACTATATTAACATGTATGTACTTGGCAATGTTGTTTGGGATGATATGGTATTCATCCATGACCATGTTAAGTAATACTAATTTATGGTTTTGTTTACCAAAAAATGATGTTTATATTTCTGGTAATCTTACTGAGGAAATTTATAAATATGTGGGAGAAAATGAATATGTAAAAAGTATAGTCTATGGGGATTTCTCTTATGTGGAGGAAATTAAAGTTGTAGGACATGAAGAGTTGGTCAATTATTTACGCTTTGATACTTATAATGATTTTTCTTACGAAAATACTGGAATCAAGATAATTGAAGGAAGGGAACCAACAGAAATTAATGAAGTACTTTTAGGAGAAGAATTGATTTCCCTATTAAAGTTAAATGTGGGTGATACGATTCAACTTAAGCTCAATAATGTATCAAGAGTTTATGAAATATGTGGCAGTTTTCAGACCGTTGCTGATCAGGGCCTAAAAATTATGATGTCTACAAAAACAGTAAAAGATATCATTCCTGATTATGTTCCAAAGAGAGGATACATTCAACTATATGACATGAATAAATATGAATTACTAAAGAAACAAATAGAGGATAAATTCCCTAATATTGTTGTTGATAAAAAGTGGTCTGCTATGGAAATTTCAATACAAACAACACAAGCAATGCTAAATTCCCTTTCAATGGTTCTAATCGTTGTATTACTTGTTTTTGCTGTTTTGAATATTATTATTGTAGTTTTGATGGATAATTTTAATTGGAGAAAAAAATTTGGTATTCTAAAATCCCTTGGTTTTACTTCTCATTATATAATACGACAAAATATATGCAAATATATGATGATAACATTTATAAGTACCATATTTGCGTTAATACTACATCTTTCCATATCACAAAAATTAATGGCAACTTTGTTACTGGATGCATTTACGAACTCTCCTGTCTTATTGTTCATTATATGTTTCTGCTTTGTGGGAGCAATTTTCAGCGCTGCGTATGTTTGTAGTTTAAACATAAAAAGAATTTCAGTTATTGAATTAATGGAGGAGTAAGTATATGAATAATATAATTTTAAAAGCAAAGGATGTATCAAAAACTTTTTATGATGTAAAGCAAAAGGTTGAAGTATTAAAAAATGTAAATCTTAATATTTATAGTGGTGATTTTACAATTATAATGGGACAAAGTGGATCGGGAAAATCAACTTTATTATATTCATTAAGTTCCATGGATACTCCAACAAGTGGTAAGGTAGAAATCTTAGGTACGGAAATTTCTACTTTGTCAGAGAAACAGATTTCAAATCTTAGGCAAAAAGATATTTCATTTATATTTCAAGGAATTAATTTAATTCCAGATTTGACTTCTTTTGAAAATATTGCATATCCAGCATATATGATTATGTCAAAGCAGGAAGCTAATAAAAAATCAGAAGAAATTTTAAATAAGCTGGGATTAGCAGAACAGAGAGATAAATATCCCAATGAAATGTCAGGGGGACAACAGCAAAGAATTGCTATTGCTAGGGCTATTGTCACAAGCCCAAAAATATTATTTGGAGATGAGCCAACAGGTGCACTAAACTCAGGTGCAGGTAAACAGGTTTTAGAAATTTTGACAGAATTAAATAATAAGGGACAATCCATTGTTATGGTAACCCATGATATAAAAGTAGCAATGAGGGGCAATCGATTAATATATTTAAGAGATGGACAAATTGTAAATGAGTTAAAACTTGAGAAATATGTACCAGAACAACAAAAAATTCGAGAGCAAAAGGTAATAGATTTCTTAAAAAGTAATGATTGGTAAAAGCAATTTATTTGTCTTAGAATTATAGGAGTTGCTTTATTGAAGTAAGGAGTATTTTATAGAGAAATGGAGGAAGAATTTCTTAAGGTACAGTACTCTAGCTTATAAATTTTAAATCTTATGGGGAAAAGTGTAAAAAAATATCGTACCTATTGGTCTGTGAGATGAATAGAAATATGTTTCAGGAATTTGTTGGGCTTCTGTCTTTGTAGATATAGAAGCCCAATATTTTTTCTTGGATATTAGGAAGTTTCTATGAAATATTATATTAAATAAAATTCAAAGGGAATGATTTTTCTTAACTAGATTCTTTTTTTGCTGTCAGTTAGGCAGTAGCTAGCTATGTTCTCAGACTCAGTGCCCTATTTCACACGTATCGTTTGATGTTTCACAGTGCTCCTGCTATATCGGGTATCTGGAGTAGACTGGCAGTAGTTCATGTTTACTTAGAAATCAGACTTACCTAAAGATGGATTATTTTAGGAGTCCTTTTATAGAGCGGGATGAGGCAAGACAAAACTCCCCATTCACCATCTCTATAATTTTTCCCACCTTATCAACATTTTTTATATTTGTCTTGTTTACAACAAAGGATTTATGACAACGGTAAAATTCTTGCCCTATATTAGCCAATTCATGGATCGTATGATAAAATTCTATTTGGCTGTTGAATGTGTGAAGAATGACTTTATGGGGAACGAGTCCGGATTCAAAGAACATGATTTCTGAATGTTCAATTCCCCGAATTTGGCTTCCAACCTTTACTTTAAAAAGTTTCTTTTCTGTGTTTCTATCATTGAGATATCTTTTATTTGCAATATGTAAACAGTCCTGAATTCTCTGACAAATGTTTCCAGGAGTATCTTTGATTATATAATCCATAGCCTCTACTTTATACAGGAAGGTAAGATAGGTTAATTCACTGTGGGTAGTGACAAACACAATTTTTCCCATAGCATCTATCTCTCTTATTTTAGAGGCCAGACCTATCCCAGTAATATCGCTTTTTAAATCCACATCTAAAAAATAGACGCCTTTTATATTTGTATGGAATATTAAGTAATGGAGAATATCATAGGGATTATCAGTAGAAAGGACAAGCTGGGCATCCAATTCTTCAATCATAATATAATCTTTAATGTATTTTTCCAATTGGGATCTCTGGCATGGATCATCCTCACATAAAAATACGGAAAGCATACTATTCTCCTCCTTTATCATAAATCATTATTTTTTGTAAGAATGTACAATTTTCAACAACTGTTTCTGAGAAGACGTTGGGACACTGCCTCATAATTTCCAGAGCGTTGCCTAATCCTAAACCTCTGCCAGAATGTTTTGTAGAGATATGGGGTTTTTGCAAAGTTTGAATAGCGGGCATATCTTCCCGGCAGGTGTTTTGTACGATGATAAGAACATGGTCGGCATTTTTAATCATTCCTATGAGGAGCTCACCTTGTCCAAGAGACAGCAATTCTTCAATAGCATTATCAAGAAATATTCCTAAAATACGTACAAGAAGGACGGCGTCCATAGGAATGTCTGTAATGGTGTCCAGAGATTCAAAGCTGGCATTCAGTCCTTGATCCTGCGCATAGATTAATTTCGATGCAATAATGCTTTTAACAGGGCTTATTTTAACTTTGCTTAAATCTTTAAGGCGGTATTCTTTATTCAATATTTCGCTGGAATGTTGTTTTATGTTGGAGTAAAAATAAGATTTTAATCCATGTATATCTTCTTGAATAATATAATTTTCTAATGAGGTCAAGATATTTTGATAGTCATGTCTGAGTTTTCTAAGCTCAAAATAGTGATTTTCTATATCTTGTGTATAGCGTTCCATATTTGCATAAACGGTTTCTTTTTTTTCAATTTCATAATTTTTTTGTGTAGTTGTAATATATATATACAAAATTGAAAGAAATAATAATACATATATAATAAAGAAAACTAAATTAAAAAATATGAGACGAGTTTGATTTTCAATAAATCTAACAAACGTTATACTAAACAGGCAAGTAAGCCATATAAAGCATGACAATACAGATAAAAAGACAGGTGCTATATTTTGAGTATATAAATTATGAAGTGATCGCTTTAATAAAATGGATCCTATGAAACTGAGAAAAAGACCTATTAAATAACAAAGAGGCATATGTAAAAGAAGCATTTCTTTAGTGGAAAGAATGTCATTCCTAAATAGTTCATATCTGAGAAAAGAAGAAATATGATCGCTTAAAATGCTAATAGTCATAGAAAAAGAAGAGAAAAGAATTGCCTCATATATATTTAGTTTTTTACTCCATAGAGTGATAATAATAAAAAAAGTAGATATATTTGTAAAAATGTTTAAATATTGGTACATAGCACCATTAATACTTCCAAATATAACAATATACAATAACTCTTTAACACTAAATTTCAAATTTCTTGTTAGTATTTTTGTAGACAAATAAGAAAATAATACTTGTAAAAGGACTATAATAGTTATTGCCATTTAATATATCCTTTCTAAAATATATAATATAATTAAGTTATTTAATATTTTAATATAAATTATATTGATTATGTATATATTAACAAACATGGATAAAAATGGCAATACTTTTTATAAAATGATTTAAAAGATATATAGTGGAATTTCTTACATAATTTATTTTTTATATGATTCTTTTATGATTTAAAATTTTTGGTTCATATAATCTTAATATACAACAATTATTTAGAGAAATTTCACCAAATTTATTTAATGTTTACAGTATTTTAAATTTTAAGTTTTCAGACAAATCTTTAAGTTGTTTTTTATTTAATATTGGTAGTGTTAGAATACATGTCGTAAAAACTATTCCAAGAATAATAAGATTATTAAAAAATAAGGATTGATAAAAAAAGTAATAATTCCACAAACAATTAATGTCTTTTTTTGTGTAATTCTTGTTTTTTTATTTTTATTGTATGATTTAAACTACCAATAGTAGAATAATGAAATAAAATAAATAATCCTATAAAAAATAAAAATTAAACTTTTACAGTTGAATTTATAAACATTAAAAATACTATAAGGAATTTCAGTCAATATTAAACTGCTTATCCATCTACATATAAAACTAGATGGAAAATGAGCACCAAAACATTTCACTCGTATTGTCATAAAAAAGAAATGAAAAATAAATATTTGTAAAGTGGTTTTAAAAATATACAATAAACTATAGATAATAAAAACATGGAAATAGTAAATAAAATTATTTCCAGTCCATATTAACAAGTTAAGTAAAATTTATAATTCATTTTTTGACATTTATTAAATATCGCAATATAAAATTCAAAAAAACATAAAGTAAAATTTTATTATTGCCTTTTGTACCATTCAACTTTCCTTATCTAGTTAGAATTAAAGGTTTAAGATAAAATACTTATCATCTTAATTTTACTAAATATTTGAATAAATAATAAAATGTCAGAATTGTGTATATGATTATTTAAATAAGTAAAAAAATATTATTATTAAAAAATATTTTTTATTTGGTATCATTTTTAAGTAGAAAGATACAAGCTATTAAAAGATAAGAAAAGATTTTATAAGGACTTATTGAAGTATTATATATTAAAGAAACAATTTATTCTTTTTATTAATATATAAGTGATGTCATAACTGTATAAATTTTAAAAGATAAATACTTTTATGAGGGTAAAAGTAGAATTTAAGATGAAAATACTATTTTCAAAAAATATTATGATATAATTATTATAATATAATTTCAAATATAAAAATACATAAAAGATGTTTATTTTTATATAATTAGAATAATTCTGAATTATAACTTGCAGGGAGGATGGTTATGGCAGATAATAGTTTGATTTTAAATAATGTATCTTTTTCCTTTAAGGATAAAACTATTTTGGAAAATGTTAATTATGAATTTGAAAAAGGAAAACTTTATATGTTAATTGCCAGAAATGGAACAGGAAAGAGTACATTATTTAAACTGATTAGTAATGAATATAGAGATTATAGTGGGATAATAAAAGGAAATAATAGTGTTATTGTTCATGAACAGCAGCCTATATATTTTGAAGATATGACAGTAAGGGAAAATATAGAGACATTTATTTATTGCTTAAATGCAAAAAAAGAGGTTGATGTTGTTTTGACAGATTATGAATTAAAAAATATCGAAAAAAAAGTATCAAAAAAACTATCAGGAGGAGAAAAACAAAGATTATATTTAGCAATTACAAGTTTAAATAATGAAGAAGTATATTTATTTGACGAAGGGGATAGTGCTTTAGATCCAATCGGTAGAACGTTTTATTATACTATAATAAAAAAGAGAGCTAGGAATAATAAAATAGTAATAGCTATCAGCCATCATTTGACAGAATCTATACATTATGCAGACGAAATTTGTTTTTTGTCAAACAATGTTTTGAAAAAGATCAAAGTAAAAGAGCTTCCTGAGAATTTTATGGAATTAAATGAAGATAAAATGATGGAATATTTGGAGAGGAGAGTATAATTATGAAAAAAGCAATTTTTAATTTTTTGAAAGCAGATATACGGATGCCTCATCTTATGTTTTGGGATTGGTGTTTTCCTATCATTTTAGTTTCAGTTCTTGGAATTTTCATAAGTGAAACAAGCGTATCTGAGTTTCTTTTACCAGGACTAATATCCCTTTTTTTGATGCAAAGTATTATTTTTTCTATTCCATATAGGCTGGCACAGTATAATGAAACAGGAATAATGAGGCTTATACAAAAAAAAGGATCCATATATAAATTAGTCATAAGTTTTTTAATAAGTAGATTAATTATTTTAGTTTTACAAACAGTCATTGTAATTTTTATAGGAAAGGAAATGATGCATATAAAATTAAACATAAACTGGGGATTTCTTGTAGCTAGTTTTATAATTACAGTTACTATTTTTATGATGATTTCTTCTTTACTGGGACTGAAACTCAAGACACAAAATTCTGCTTTGGGGTTATCTCAAGCAATATATTTTATATTAATAGGTATTTCTGGAATTGTATATCCCATTGAGAAAAGTCCTGAGTTATTGAGAAAGATTTCAGTAATATCTCCTCTCAAATATATTAGTAAATTTTGGGAAAGCTCATTTTATGGAAGACAAATATTTAATTTAAAGGATATTTTTATTTTGCTAGGTATTAGTATAATTTTAGGATTGTCCGTTTTTTTTGTAGCTAAATCTGACAGAAAAGGAAATAAAAAGAATGAGAATTATTCATAAAATAAGAAATATAGATATAGGGGAAGAAACAAAATTGAGAAAAGTCTTTGAAAAGACTTCTCATATAATAGACCAATATACAATTAAAAATACTTTATTTGTACAAAAAATTTTTAATAAAATAATAAAAATAAAAATTGGATTTAATGTTTGTGGTACAGAAGATACAATTATTAAGATAAAAATATTTTTTCCTGAGAGAAATTATGCATTAGAGTTTATAAAGGAAGAGATAGAGTATGAGATAGATTTTATTTATGAAATGTTAAGGGAAAAGGAGTATTTTAACATTATTGTTCTAAATAAATATGATTTGCAGATTTTATCTACTACGTATGTGTTTAATGATTCAAATATTATAGAATATCCCATATTAGAAAAAGATTATTCTAAAAAGAAAGCAAAAAGTCAGGTAATCTTGGAAGAAAATAAGATAAGTCTTGTAACGTATAAGGAAGAAAATGATGAAGATTTTACTCTGATTCATACTTGGCAAAATATAGGTCAATATTTTGTATATAAACAGCAACTTAATGAAAGTGTTTATATGACTTGTATGATGAGAGAAAAAATGTGTGCAGGAATTTGGATGTTAATTGTCACGGATAATTTAGGCAAATTAATTACACAGTTTTTAATAAATGTAGATTAGAATGGTAGATTTATGAATAAAATAATTCGACAAAGAATTGCAGAGGAAATAACTACTGAAATTGACAATATAAATGTCATTATTATGGACGAAAGCTTTAATATGCAATTTGACAAATTATATTTTGCATATGTTTTACTTCAGAGATACCAAAGGGAAGTTAGTAGATTGATTTTACAGGAGAAGGTTACGGAATTGAAGGAAAGATTTCGTGTAATTTTAAATAAGACCATAGAAGGGTTAAAAAATGAAAAAAGTAAAAAGAGTTCTCGGACAATATTTGAGCAAAGCCAACTCATTTTTAATTATTTAGGATTATGTTATATTCATGGATTAAAAAGCGGGATTTGGAATTGTAGTTTGACAACACAGGAGAGGAGATTAATAGAGAATGCTTTTGGATATTTTTCTTTATTTGATTATATGGTTTTATTTTGGATAAAAAAAATGAAAATAGTTATAGACATAAAAGATAAAATAGTAGAGCCTTTAAATAAGGTTGAAGAAACATATCTCTATACACATTTTTTTTTAACAGAAACAGATTATTTTAATAAAGAGTCAAAAGAGAATAATATAGAAGATCTGATAAAAAATGTTGACTTTGTTATAAAAGAAGATTTGGGAGATTTAGTAGCAGAACTTTATTGGTCTTTATTATACTATCATTTTAAAGATGATAAAATTATACCGATTTTAAGAAATTACTTAAAGGATAAGTTTATCAGTGTAGAAAGCTTTGAGTTTTCTAACTATAGTGAAAGAGAAAAAAGGCATTGTAAATATTCTTTTATTTGTGCATTTTTAGAGGAAATGAAACAAAGAGAAATTAGATATGAGTAGAACAGCAGTAATAAGAATTAAGTATTTAATTGGAGCTAGTGCGGATCCTAAAGGAAAAGAGGGACTAGTACATTTCGTAGAACATTGTCTGTTAAAAGCACAAATTAAAGAAAGAAATTTAATAAGTTTATGTGAAAGAGCTGGGGCGTTCGTTAATGCTAAGACATCTATGAAATATATAGAAATAGAGATAAAAATAATTAATAGTAATCTTTTAGAGTTTTTGAATCATTTGTCTGACTTTTATAGAGAAATAATGGAAGTTAGAGACTTGGAGAATGAATATATATTAGGAGAAAAAAAGACAATTATTCAAGAAATGAGGAGTAAGGAAAGTACAATAATAGGTAATAGGATTTTAGGTACAGAAAAGACAATAAATAAACTTAAAAAAACAGACATTTTATGTATGATTTCATTAGTTTTGTATTCAAAAGCATTTGTGGATATTATGAATGTTTCTGAAAAAGACGCATGTATTGTATGTTGTATTTTGGAAAATATCTTTAAAAAATATGATAGGACATTTAATAGAAGGCAAGTTTCTATAAGTGTGGAAAAAGAAAATAAAATAAACATTTTGAAAAACCTTGATCATAACAAATGCAATTTACAAATAGTTCAAGTTGACTTAAAAGAAAAATTCTTGATTATTTCTATGTATGTTTCTACTAAAGTTCGAAAGTGTTTAAAGGACATAAGTAATTTACTTTTATGCTATATGAATATAAATGATAAAGATCTGAAGATAAAGATTGGTATAGAAGTAGGCTGTTTAAACATTTTATTGTTAGGGCCAGAAAGAAACGTTTTAGGGGCCCTCAAACGAATTATAAATTTAAATCCACAAGAAGTAGTGAAAATTTATCAAAAGCAAGAATATACCAAAGGACATATTTTGGAAGAAATTCACTTTCAGTTGCTTCATCAAGGATACCGATATGAAGGTTATGAGAAATCTGATATATATAAAGCATTAAGACAATTTATCAATCCACATGAAAAAAAACCTTCAATAATAACGAATATTAATAAAGAGAAAGATATATTAGAAGCTTTACCTCAAAGAAAAAGAATAATTATAAGGAAGGAAGTGAAATATACATTAAATAATTTAAAAATGCTATTACCAAAAAATGAATATGTTGAATTATGGGAAACACCAAGTTATTTTTCAAAAGAAAAGTATAAATCTCATATTGTGTGGATTATGTTATCAGGAACAACGGGAGAATTATATAAGAGATTAGTTTTAAAAGAACAGTTGTGCTACAGTTTTACATTTTACCCTCGAGAATTTATTGATTACGGTTATAGTGTCCTATATATAAAAGCAGAAAAAGATTGTCCAAAGCATTTGCTTCATAGCTTATGTAGACAAATAATAAAAGAATTGAAAGAATCGTTGAATGGCCAAAAGCTTGAATTAGCAAAAAGACAAATAATGAGCGTAAAAAAAGAAGAAAAAAGTAAAATAAATGATTATATGAATCTTGCCATGATCAATCTTTTTCAACAAAGGAATCAATACGATTATTGTGAAGAAATAAATAAAATAACTTTAAATGAGGTGCAAACTTATATAGAAGAATACTTGTTAGTAGATACTAAAATTACCTTGTAAAGGAGTAAATATGATAAATTATATTGTAATAAATACAAATTCAGTTTTGTTTTGTAAAAAGGAGGAAATAAAAAAAATAAAAAGAAAAGAAGTTCTTATAGAAGTACTGAATAAAATGAGGAAATTAGACTATTATTGGAAACATGAAGAACAAAAACTCATGGAATTCTTAAAAAAAGAAATTCCTATTGGTGATGAAGTATTTTATGATAGTATTCAAGATATTGGAATAGACGGTGTAATTCCTATTTTCTATACTATTTTTAATAGAGATAAAGTAATAAGTAAAATAAGAAATTTGGGAAGTAAAACAATATTGCCTATACTAATAGAGGGAGAGACAATTTATATAGGTCCTATTACTGGAGATGAAATAATATTTTGTGATTTTATTAAAAGATTGGGAGCAAATGATATCGCTATAAAAGAAAAAATAAAGATGTCTAAAGAGGATAAGGAAGAAGCCATACTTTTTAATAGAAAAATAATTATAGATAATATGAATAAAATAAAAAGTTCAGCAAGTAAACTATTAGAAGAAAAGTATGAAAATGAGGTTTGGATAATCGAAAAAGGCCAGATGAAAAGACATACATTTCAGCCATTTGTAAAGCAAAAAAAACAACGTAAACAAGATTTATTAAATGTTGTAGATGAAAAAGTGGGAATTGTAACAGAGGTAAAAATTGAATCTTTAAAAGAATTGGGAGTAGATATTTATGTAGCTGTAAGTACAACAACGGACTATTCCATTTATGATAATAGTATGTTTGCACAATCGAATAGTGGTGCGGGCTTCGACTATATAAGTGCTATGTATGCAGCAGTTGGAGAAAGCATTGAGCGTTTGGCAGCAGGATGCTATTCTCCTGAAAAAGTTAGGCTTTCAAAAGCATGTGAACTAGATGAACCTATAGTAAAAATAGAAGAGTTCGTATTGTTTTCTCATGAGCAATATGCAAAGGAAAATTTTCCATATAGAAAGTTGGATAAAGATACGGTTATATGTTGGTCAAAAGCATATAATTTATGTACGGATAAAAGTGCTTATATGCCATTATCATTTATTAAATTACCTTATAAAATTCAGGAAAAAGAAGATAGAATTAGTCCTTCAATTTCAACTGGTCTTGCCTTAGGAAAAACAAAGAATCAGGCAATTTTAACAGGAATTTATGAGGTAATCGAAAGAGATGCATTTGCCATAAGTTGGCTTTTAAAATTGCCTCCTAATAAGGAATTAAAATTAACTGAATATTTAAAATGTGAAGAGCTGATTTTATCAAAAAAATATAAATGTAGAGCCTTTGATATTAGTATACAAGGTTTACTAAATACAGTTGTGGTTACAATTCATGATAATGAAACCAATCATTTTATGATAGGATCGGCAACTAGATTTACGATAGCAGAAGCAATTAAAAAAGCTTTTTTAGAGGCAGCACAAGGGATTAAGTATGTGGATATGCTTGTTTGTAAATATAGAGATCAAAACTTAATAAGTGACTTTAATAAAATTGATTCATTCCAAAAGCATGCTTCTTTTTATTCTATTTACCCAAAGATGAGAAAACAGGTTGGATATTTTTTGGATGAGACATATAAATTTAATGAAAGAAGAAATTCTCAGTTTGGAGAAAATGAGAAAGATATATTATCAGATGAAGAAAAACTAAAGATAGTCATTCAGATAATGAAAGATAGGAATAGAGATATTTATTATGTAGATATGACTACTCCTGAGTTGGAAAATTTTGGAGTTAGTGCTGCGAGAGTTATTATTCCTGGAATGCAGCCACTCCATGGGGTACATAGATATAGATTTTTGAGTGATAAACGATTAAGAGAAGTAGAAGAGAAAATAAATATTAATCCCTATCCACATCCTTTTCCCTAATATATTGAAAAATATATCATTCCTAAATAAAAAGAGGAGGCTAAAAATACATAATGGGAAGGATATGTTTATATAAAAAATAAAAAAGATACTAAATGGAGGAAAATGTAATGAGTAAAAAAGATAATATGAAAATTGAGGTAATAGCAACAAATAAGCACAAAAATGTAGTGAATGAAGAAAATTGTTTTGTTGGTTGTACAAGTTGTTCAGTGGATGTCAACGATCTAGAATTGGAAGTAATAACAACAAATAAGCACAAAAATGTAGTAAATGAAGAAAATTGTTTTATTGGCTGTACGAGTTGTTCAGTGGATGTTAATAATCTAGAGCTAGAAGAATAAATATATTATACACTAGAGTGCAGAGGGCTGTCTGCACTCTAGTATTTAAAAGGAGATAATATAATGAGTAATTATATATATATATTGCCTTATAAAATAGAAAATGTCAATAATAATCCAAATCAAGAAAAAATCATAACACAAACCTCATCATTGATTATTGGAAAAAATCCTTCTTTAGAAATTATGAAACAAATATTAAATGTAGCTCATGGATATAGCGTGACTACTATATATGAGAAATATAAAGATAGAATTAGCATAACTAGTTTCCAAAAACTTTTACATTTTTTTGAAAAAAATCATTTAATATTTTTGTGTGATGAAATATTAGATGAAGGAGAAGTAAAGTTTTTAGAATTTATTTCTCACTATACAACTAGTCTTCATAAATGCCGCAAAAAAATTAAGCATATGATGTTCCAATTGGCAGGAATGAAACAAGGAATACAATATATAAAAGAGATTCTAGATGGATTTAGCTTAAAATACAAAATTTTCAATGAGAATGAAGTAAATATTTTAGATGAAGACAATATAGTACTTGCATGTTTTGACTCAACAGATCTTATGCAATTATATAGTTTGGCTGAGAAGGTTGAGAAAAAAAAGGGATTATTATGGATGTTTACTCTATTTTATGATGATTCTTTTTTAATAAGTCCTATTCTTAATCAAATCAATTATACAGATTTTTATTCATTGAAAAATCAAGTTGATCTAGAAGCTTTAAAGGAAAAAGGGATAGCTAGAAATGGATTAATTCAAAAAATGGGTATATGCGAGATGATATTAAATATCCTTACTTCTATTATGAAATTAAATTTACATACATCTTATGATAAAATGATTATTTATGATTCGTTAGAGAAAAGCCTTTTACTTGAACATATTTATTACTTTCCATTAAATGTGGAAGAAAGAAAGTTAAATTTACAAAGATGGGATGACGAAAAATGAATTCAAAAGTAAAAATCAAACCTAGTTATAGAAATAATAGATTAAAAGAGTATATTCGTGTAAAAAATAGAAGGATTCCTATTTATAAAGCAGGAGAAGACGAAGATGGAAATGTTAAACTACAGTATGTTGAAAGATTTTTAAGATACTACGAAGAGTATATAAGAAATGAAGATCTTGTGTTTTTATCTAATTATTTATACCATGAAATAAGTGATTGTTTAGAATATAATCAGTTTGAGAGAGAAATACGAAAACAATTTAGTTTATGTAATAATATTCAAATATATTATTTTCAAAATATTGAAGATTGGAATGAGAAGGGAAACTTTGTAAATGAAAAAACAACTATTCTTCAAATAGATAATAAAGAAAAGGAAAGAATATATATATTATTCGAAGAAAATAAAACTTACGTTGGTTTATCAAAGGAAAAAATTGTACTTCAAAGTTATGAAAGAAATAGAAAGGCAGTAGGTGAATTTAGCTTAAAGGAAAGGGAATGTTATGAATGTGCTGAAAGAACTTTTAAATTTGGTGAAAAGGAAAAAGAACTTAGTAAGGTTATTTCTACTTTAATGCTGTGTTTTCCTATGTATCTATATGGGATACAAAAGGAAGTGGTACAAAAAGACTTATGGAAAGAGACATTTATCAGCAGAGTATATCATGAAAATTCAAAACTACGTATTTTTCATCAGCAGGGAGATTTTATGAAACCTTCAGATGAAATTAATGATGAAATAAAAAAATTCACAGCCAAAGGAAGAAAGTTGTTTCCTCAACATGAAAGAATAAAATTACCTAAGGCAGATAAATCAAGTGGTTACAGTATAGAAGAGGTTGTACTGAACAGGAGAACAAGAAGAAAATATTGCAATGAAGCTGTAAGTAAACAGAAATTTAGTAATATTTTGTATTATTCTTATGGAATTACTGGGAGATTAGATAAGACGGATCTGATGTTAAGAGCAGTTCCCTCAGGAGGAGGACTTTATCCTGTTGATATTTATATTTCTGTTAATTATGTAGAGGGCTTGGAAAAAGGCATTTATTATTACGATCCGTTAGAACATGAATTGGTGTTAGTAAACAAGAAAGATCTTTCTCAAATTTCGAAAGAAATCAGTGGCTATGCAGAAATGCTTGATACTGCGGCATTTACTTTCCTTTTGGGAGCTAATTTTTGGAGGAATCAATGGAAATATTATGAGAGAGGGTACAGAGTTATACTTTTAGATTGTGGTCATGTGGCACAAAATTTACATATGATGGCAACGGCTTATAATTTGGGTTCTTGTTGTTTAATGGGATTTATAGATGATGAGATTAATAAACTTTTGGAACTGGATGGAATTGTGGAGAATGCAATGTATTTGATTACTGTGGGAGTTAACAGAAAGGAATAATATATATGGAACCGATTATTCGCACAAGGAGCCTTTGCAAAATTTATGGTAAAAAGAACATAGTGGATGATGTAAACTTAGAAATAAAATGTGGGGAAATATATGGACTGTTGGGGAAGAATGGGGTAGGAAAAACGACTTTAATGAAAATGCTCACTTCCTTGGTTATACCTACCAAGGGAGAGATTTATCTATTGGGAAAAGCATTAAAAGAACATGTAGATATATTAGGTCATGTAGGAAGCGTCATTGAGGTGCCAGTGTTTTATTATCATCTTTCTGCCATGGATAATTTAAGAATTTACTGTAAATATAAAGAAATAGATGAAAAACAGATTGAAAAATATTTAGAGATGGCAGGGCTTTCTGAGGAAAGGAAACAAAAAGTAAAGGAATATTCTTTAGGAATGAAACAGCGTCTTGGGATTGTAAGGGCCATGCTTGGTGAGCCAAAGGCATTAATATTAGATGAACCTATTAATGGGCTGGATCCAGAGGGGATTCGGGATGTAAGAAATCTATTGTTACATCTGGCAAAGGAATGTAATACGTCTATTCTTTTATCTAGTCATATTTTAGGAGAGATAGAAAGTACAGCAGATAGAGTAGGCTTCATGAATAAAGGAAAAATAATAAGAGAGATGGATAAAAGGATGCTGGAAGAGTCTGAGAAATTATTTAAAGTAGAGGTGGAAAATGTAGAGACAGAGATAGCAAAACTTCAGACTATGGAGGTAATCGGAAGAAAGGGTAATATAATTCACATAAGATCAAAGGAAACCTATATGGAATTTATACAAGAATTATTGAAAGCAAATGTAAATTTTAAAGAGGTAAGAGTGGAAAGGGCTACTTTAGAAGATATTTTTATGAAAATTACATGAAAGAAAACCTATTGAAAAATGTAGTTTCAAAACTTATTGGAATGAAGAAAGGAAGGAAGGTATGATGAGGTTTTTGCAGATTGAAATTATGAAATATAAGCTTTCTAAAATAATTTATACATTTTTTCTATACATTTCTTTGATGGCATTTTTATTATTTTTACTTGGTATAAGCACTGGAGGAATGTATATGTACGATACAATGGAAACAGCAATAAGAGAAGTGAATAATGCATTAATATGGCCAGGATGTATTGTTGTTATAGGAATATGGAGCAGCAAGATTATAGTACAGGAGTTTAAAGAAAAGACAATACAAATTGTTTTCTCACTAGGGATTGAAAGACAGTCAATTATGAGGACAAAGATTATATTAACCGTTGTCTTTGGCTTTATTCTTACGTTATTGTCCACATTCCTTTTGGATTTATTTTTAAATGTTACAACAGAATACATGTATTATTCCGAAACAGCGATAAACTATTTCGATAGGCTGAGAATAAAGAATATTTTAGGGGACATGGCTATCTCAGCAGTACTTGTAAGTTTTATGGGGATACTTCCTACAGCGATAGGAATCAAGAAATATTCTTCCTCCCTTACATATGGCTGTTCCATTATTATTGCTTTGCTTTGGGCCATGCAAATTGGCTTTGATATCTTTTTCCTAAGTATAACAGGCATCAGAGTGATTTTTTGTTTATGTTCAATGGTAGGAGCCGCTTATATTATGGGATCTTGCAGAAGGATGGATTTGTAGGTAAAAGATTAGCAAATAGAGAAAAGAATAATCATAGACTATTTACTAAAAATATAGTGAGATTTTGATTCATATGTAATGAAAAGATGAATAATATGAGTTTAGGAAGTGTAAGATTCTCGGAAGTTTATAGAGAAAACAACTTGGAGGAATCAAGCCTTATATTAAATATGAAATATAACAGGAGGATTTCATAAATTTTGCAAAATGAGTTTAGTTAGATGGGAAAAATAGAAGGTTTCTTTAATTTTTTCCAATTCTTATATTATTATGAATTATAAGCATTTTATTGAAGAGAATAAAAAATATTCGGTGGGGCGTTTACTTATGAAGAGTAAAATAGACTGTATGTCTAATGTTTGGATTAAAGATTGGAGGCACCTAGAAATTCCAAAAACAAATGATTTTATAAGCATGGAAAAGGATATTTATCTAGATAGATGGAAATTTCCCCAATTTATTTTCCCACACTTATAGGCCGTATCATAAATACAAATCCTGTAAAATGTTTACTAAAATCTTTTATGTTCATTTTAATATGTCCTTGTAGAGGGTCATTTAAGTAAATCAAATGGTTTTTTGTTCCTTCATAAACAATATAATGATTAAATTCCCAATGCAAAATAAATGGAGGTGGTTGTAAAAGCAAATTTTTAATACTCATTTTATAACCACAAAAGCTAAAATGATATTTTTCTATTATATCTTTCAATTCTTTGGCTGTTCCAGAATAAAGATGATTTTTAATAGAAGATATTATATCTGTAAATTCAATAGATGTGTTATAATAATCTAAAATAATATAGATGTATATGATACCGCATATATGTTTGGTTTCTTGTATTACTCTTTTTGTTCTAATGATATTACTCATAATCAACTCCGTATTTTAATGAGGGGCCATTTCTGCTTCTGTCGATTGGTACAAATGAAAGAACTGATTTTTGTTATTCATCAGCTGTTCAAAGGTTCCAGTTTCAACAACTTCTCCGTTTTGCATTACGAGAATCTCATCGTATTTACGCAATACCTGTTCTATGAGTTTGTGTGTAACAGTAATTTTCGTTGTGTTTTCTATATTTAAAATTTCCTGTTCAATTTCAATGGATGTTTTTTGATCAATTGCAGAGGTTCCTTCATCGATTAATAGAACTTTTCCTTCTTTTAATAATGCTCTGGCAATGGAGATCCTTTGACGCTCACCTCCAGAAAGTTGATTGCCATTTTCACCACAAATATAATCCAGACCTTTTTCTTCCACTAACTTTTCTAACCCTGATTGTTGAATGGCATTATGTAATTGACTTTCTGGAACATCTGAAAATAAGGTAATATTATTTTTAATAGAACTGTCAAAAATAAAAATTTCCTGTTCAATGAAGGATATATTATGAAAAATACTATCATTACATATTTCTTTCATTTCCAAGTGATCCAGTGTAAGTTTACCTTGATAATTTGATAAATATCCAGCCAGAAGTTTTAACAAAGTAGATTTTCCGCTTCCGCTTCCGCCAACAATTCCATAGCTTTTATTCTGTTCAAAGGTATAGTTTATGTTTTTAATGGAATCATTTACCATATCATAGGAAAATGTCAAATTTTGCAGATTTATCCTTCCAGTAAAATCCTTTAAGTGTTGGGTCTTTTCTGGTGAATGGATAGTGGAAAGGAGCTTTTCATCCTTTTCCATGATGGATTTGGCTGCTTTTCGATTTGGCAATAATGTTCCTAATTCAGAAATAGGTTCTAGTATGTAGCTGCTAAGCTGTACAAAAATCATGACGGAACCAAAAGTCAATTCGCCGGACATAACAAAATAACCGCTTAAAATATATACGCTAAATAGAGTAATATAGCTTAAAGTCATAGACAGTACGCCAGCATAGCCGG
Source organism: uncultured Lachnospiraceae bacterium (assembly GCA_910589265.1). Classification (GTDB taxonomy): domain Bacteria; phylum Bacillota; class Clostridia; order Lachnospirales; family Lachnospiraceae; genus MGBC165282. The sequence continues at coordinate 52,540 of CAJUTQ010000084.1, read as the reverse complement.
TTTTAAGATTGGTTTTTTCTTTTATAGTCTCTAATTGGGTATTTTCATTTAAAAATAGTTTTAAAAAGGTTTTTTCTTTTTTAAACCCTTTAATTATAGGAAAAGCAGATAAAATTTCTTTCGAAAAGGCAGTAAATCTTCCATTTTTTTCTGCAAGTTCCGTACCGAGAAGGGACAGCGATTTCCCAAAAATAATGGAAGTGAGAAGGGGAAAGAAGGCCGTGATTACAACAATGGAAGCAATGAGAAAATGATAATAAAACATAAGGGAGATGGAGGAAACAAGTACGACGATATTATAAACAATAAGTAATGTTGCGTTGAGATAATTGTCACTGATAAAGGTGGCATTATTGACAAATATGGAAAGATAGTCCCCTGTATTTTCCTGCTTAAAAAAGAACATATCTTTTTCAAGTATTTTTTTACAAACCGTTTCCTTATACTGCATGAGACCTCTTTTTAAATATCGAAACTTGAAAAAGTTTCTAAGTAAAGTAATAAGAGCATAGCCAATGAGAAAAAGAAGGGATCCTAGAATCAGTTTGTACAGATCCCCAACAGTGCCATTAATAATCGTATTTATGATGAGTTGTAATAAAAATGCAACATAAATGGCAAGAAGAGCCATAGATATAGTCAGTATAATGGATAAAACAAAATTAAGCTTATTTTTTTGATAAAGTGCTTTTTTTAACATAATTTCTCCTATTAATTTAAAATATTATCATATATTGTTATATGGAAAATTGGCGAATACGCCTTTATTTTGTTAGACGAAGTTATATTATTTATCATAGGTTAAATGCTATTTAAGATTTTGATCCTTATGATACATTTCAAAGTAAAGTTGTATTGTAAATTCTTTTAAACAGATCAAGATTGTAATATATTAATGTTTTCAATAAGTAAGTTTTCTAGATTCCATTGGTATAAGCCCTCTCTTTTTATAGGAGTTATAAGAATGCTTTTTGTAAGAGGGTGAAATATTTAACAATATATTTCCTTACAGATTATAAGTTAACTATAGAGAAGTTAATGCAACAGAAATACCTCAGTGATCTATAAAGAATAAAAAATATGAGTCAGCTACTTATGTAAATCTATTCTTTTGATTTTTTATTTCTAGTTCCTCTTTATTCATAATGATAAGATACTAGGGTCAAAAGGTCGGAAATTCGATGCAAGCTTGCTTGCAAGAGGATTTTTGAACTTGGGACCCGCCAAAAATATGAAAAAGTAGCCCGATTAGGGCGGATTTTGAATGTTTTTGAGGATTGCGAGAGCACAAACTGCGGAGCAATCCGGTATCAGAGGGGTCAAAAAACCTTTTGCCCCCAACATCATGATAACAAGTTAATTTGTTATATTCTCAAAATATCATAAGGAAGTAAGAAGGTCAAGAAAAAGTAATAAAATTTTATAGTATATGATTTTAAGAACAATTTTTTGCTTTTGCAGATTTTTAGAAAATATTGAGTATAATGATAGGAGGTATAAACAAATTTCGAAAGTGATACTTCATATGTCTAAGATAATGAAAGAAGATATAAGTAGACAAAAAAATAAGGAATAATAAACGATAGTAGATTTGTATAAGGCCTTCTTCATATTTTGATGTAATAAATCTTAGTAAATTTAGCTGGTTTTAAAATAAATAAAAGACAATAAAATTATTGTTTTTTCGAAACTACATAAAAGCTAAATGTTTATACGTTTTGGACGAGTATTTTCTCTCTATAATTTGTAAAGTATCTATTCACTAAGGGCAAAAATGGATAGGATGAAATAGTTTTTAATATATGTAGGAAGTTTTATTTAATAATATGTTATAAAGTCACAAGATTTTTATTCCTCAATGAAATTTTTGATTTCTATTTTTATTTGAAAATTCTACATAGTTATCCTCTTTTTATATTTAATAAAAAAGTAAGACGATATATATTGGCAAAATTAAACAATTATCGTATACTTTATTAAACTACTGTAGTAGCATATAAATATACTAAATTATAATGCATTATAATATGGAAGTATGCAGGAGAGTTATGAAGATAAAACATTTAATCAAGTTTATGTATTACTAAAATACTTATCAGAGCCTAAGCAACTTGAAGAAATTTTTGAATTTTTGGATAATCATAATATATCCAGGGATATATTTGAATTATGTTTAGGAAAAAAATATATAACAGATAATCAATACGTTTTACAAAATGATAAGGAAAATATTGATTATAAAAATAGGCTATATGTAGATTGTTGCTATTCAAATAGTGAAGAAATACTAAGAAGAATGAAGGATTCAACGCTAATAAACATTGGATGCGGTGGAATTGGAAATTACTTAATGTATGCATATGCCAGCTATTTACCTAAAAAGATTATTATGATAGATGGAGATGTTGTCAGTATATCAAACTTGAATCGTCAAATTTTTTTTGATTTATCCGATGTTAATCGTTTAAAGTGTGATGTGCTAAAGGAAAAATTAAGCAAGCGTTTTACGACAGTTAAATAGGATACATATGCTAAATTTGCAACAGCAGATTTATTGAGAGAAATAATAGAGCATATTATAGATAGAGATAATGTGATTATGACGATTTCTGGGGATAGTAATACAACAGTAAGAGATAGTATTATTGTTGCATCAGAATATAAAGTCCCATGTTTGAATGTAGGTTATCTTAATGATTATTCTGTGATTGGGCCTTTTTACATTCCGGAATATTCAGCTTGCCCTTTTTGTACGGATTTAGGAGCTGACTATGAAGATAACGGATATAAAGAGCTTGAAAATTTTAATTCTTTTTATAGAGCCCCATCTTCATTTATTAATAGCTCAGTAGCCTCTGCTATGGCAATGTCAGATATTTTGCATTACTTTTCAGGAAAAAGGGGCGCTATAAATTCATTGGGAAGAAGGGTAGGTATTGGAAATAAAAATTTAGATATTGTAAAGGTTGAGGTTCAGAAAAATGACAAATGCAAAATCTGTAGAAAAGCTCACCCATAATATAAACATCTTTTATGTATCCATGGGGATGAAAGGAATGGCCATCACAATGCCCCATGCCGTTCTTACCCTGATTTTTCTCAGTAAGGGAATGACCTATTCTCAAATTGCTACCATCCAGGCTTTTTATTCTATGGCTGTAGTTCTCTTTGAGTTCCCCTCGGGTGTTCTTGCAGATAGATACAATAAGAAAAGTATCTTTATTATGTCAAATATAACAATGCTCTTTTGCTATGTAATGGTGCTATTCTTTGATTCCTTTGTCATGATGGCTTTGGCATGGTTTCTATATGGGATTTCCAATGCCTTTGAGACAGGCACTATTGACGCCCACATTATTGTTTCTATAAAAAGAACTTGCCATGGGGATGAAGTTCAAAAGAAACTGGAAAAATTCATAGGGACTGGAAGCAGTTTGACTGCCGCAGCTTCCATTGCAGGAGCTGGACTTGGTTTTGCTCTTTATCAGTTGATAGATATTCATCTGTATTATCTTATGATCGTTTTCATGTCCATGAGCGCCCTTCTTATTTTCTTTCAATATAAGTATAGGGATGTAGATAGAGAGGGGAGGGACACAAGGATGAAACAATTGGTAAAGGACTCTTTCAAGGAGTTAAAAAACAGTCCTAGCCTGAGATGGATCATACTTTGCTTTGGTGCATTACAAATGTATTTGCAAGTGCATTTTCAAATGTGGCAATCCTTCTTTTTAGAAGTGGGATATAATGAAAAACTGTTTTTAGGCTTTTATCTCTTATTTCAAATAATCACGATCATTGTCTACAAACTGCCTATTTCAAAAATAATGGAACATTATCTGTTTTGTTCAGCAATAGGAGGGATCGGGGCAGCTATCTTCCTTTTTTTATCCTCCCATAAAGTCCTTACTTTGGTGTTGTATTGTATTCCTGTTGTCGTCATACTCATGTTAGGGTATTATTTGCAAACAATCTATAATCTAAAAGTAAAGGAAGAAAATATTTCATCCCTTACTTCATTATCTTCCACAATAACAAGGTGCTTTAGCGTAGTGACTCTCTTAGCTGCCAGCATGATAATTGATGCCTTTTCTTTAAAAGTTTTATACTTAGTTTTTCCTATACTTTCCATTGCTTTCGTTTCCCTTATTTGCAAAAAACTTATGAGGCATTCATAAAATTAGTTTTTAAGATTGATTGGATTCTTTTCCTTTACAATAAAAAGCCAGATAAGAGACAGACCCTTTTGTCTGTGTCTTATCTGGCAAATATTTTTTTAAATCTTGTCCCCTAAGAGAATAAGCCAAAAATAGAATACAATAAAAACTCTTAGGGGATACCTGCTGTGGGTGAAGAAAAAGCAGATACTTTTTATAAATAGAAATATTTACATAGCGTCTTCTTCCATTGTAATAACAGCAGCTGCGGAAGCAGAAACTGATGCAGCAATGACAACAACTACGGCGATGACAATGAAGAGAATTCCTGCAAAAATAAAGCCAAAGCCGGAATCTTGCGAAGATGTAGTGTCTAAAGCTTCCTCAGGGGCTTCTGTCATTACAGCGCTTTCTTCCCCGTAAACTTCTTTTGTGTGAAGAGAACTTAAGCTTAACAAAGAAGTAGAGATGAGAAGAAATGCAAAGAGCATCATAAAGTGGAGAAATTTTTTCATAACCAGTACCTATGCCTTTTGTTTGGATTTGTAAAAAACAAGTCCAACATCTTTTGGGTTCCTTTCTTAATTTTTATAGGTTTCATTTGGAAAATATTATAACAGAAGGATTCCAAAAAAGAAATAGGAAAATAAGAATCCCTGCTTTTTGTTTTATAATGACAAAAGAAAGTACATCATGTATACTTCTGTAAAAGAAAGGATGAGAAAGGAGCTGATGTGAAAAATGGCAAAATGGGTTGTGACGACAAAAGGGGGAGACTTCCAGAAAATTGCTAAGGAGTTTAATATTAGCCCTATACTGGCAAGGATCATGAGAAACAGGGGAATAGAGACAGCAGAAAAGATTAAGGACTACCTTTATGGAACTTTGGAAGAGCTAAGCCCAGGAGAGCTGCTAAAAGACGGGGAAAAAGCAGGGGATATTATTTTAAATAAAATGAAAGAAAAGAAAAAAATAAGAATTATTGGAGATTATGATATTGATGGGGTATGCGCCGCCTATATATTATGGAAAGGTCTTTTTGTATGCGGGGCAGCGGTAGATACAGCTATTCCTGACAGGATGAAAGACGGTTATGGAATAAATGAGCGATTAATCGAAAAAGCAGCAGAAGAAGGGATAGATACCATTATTACATGCGATAATGGAATTGCCGCCAAAGAGGCGGTTATGAGGGCTAAAGAGCTAGGACTAACGGTTATTATCACAGATCATCATGAAATACCTTATGAGGAGATAGAGGGAGGGAAAAAGGGGTATATACTTCCAGCGGCAGATGCCATTGTGAACCCGAAGCAGCCAGATTGTCCTTATCCTTTTAAAAATCTGTGTGGAGCTGCCCTTGCCTATCAATGGATTCAAGTAATTATGAAAAAGGGAGGATTTTATAAGGAAGATTGTGTAAAGGAGCTCCTTTCCTTTGCAGCCTTTGCCACCATAGGGGATGTGATGGAACTTTTTGGGGAAAACAGGATTTTAGTAAAATATGGAATGGAAGAAATGAGGCGTACAAAAAATTTAGGGTTGAAGGCGTTAATGGAAGTAAATGAAATAAAAATGGATCAGCTTTCCACGTATCATATTGGTTTCGTCCTTGGCCCTTGTATGAATGCGGCAGGACGCCTAGACACCGCAAGAGCTGCCCTTTTACTTTTGCAGGCGAAAGATGAAAAAGAGGCAAGGCAGCTGGCAGAAAATTTGAAAGAGTACAACGAAGAAAGAAAGTGTTTAACCCAGGAGTTTTTGGAAAAGGCCCATCAATACATAGAAGAACAAAATCTAAAAGAGGAGAAAGTGCTTGTCATTTATTTAAAAGACTGTCACGAAAGCATTGCTGGAATTATTGCTGGACGTATTCGGGAAGCTTATTACAAGCCTACTTTTGTTCTCACAAAGGGAGAGGAAGGAGTAAAAGGCTCAGGGCGTTCCATTGACACCTTCCATATGTATGAGGAGATGACAAAATGTAAGGAGTTATTTACAAAGTTTGGAGGTCATAAGCTGGCGGCAGGCTTGTCTCTTAAAGAAAGTTTGGTGCCTGTCTTTCAAAAGAAAATCAACGCACAATGTCTCTTGCAGGAAGAAGACTTTGTGGAGAAAGTAGTCATTGACATGAGGCTGCCCTTTTCTTATAGTACAGAAGATTTTGTGGAGGAGCTAAAAGTACTGGAGCCTTTTGGAATGGGCAATACGAAACCTGTTTTTGGGGAAAAGGAAGTCAAAATAATATCAGGAAAAATAGTAGGAAAAAATCAAAATGTATTCAAAATGCTCCTGGAAGATTCCCAAGGAATAAGAAAGGAAGGAATTTATTTTGGAGATTGTGGAAAGCTGAAACAAGAGCTGGAAAGGGTATATGGAAACAAAGAAGTAGACGCCATGTTCTTAGGGAAAGACAACAAAATAACTTGTATGATTACCTATTATCCTTCCATCAACGAATTTATGGGAAGACGCTCCATACAGCTCATTGTACAGCATTATGCATTTACATGAAGTTGAGATTTTTGGCAAAGGGCAGGAAGATACAACTTAGATATCCTACATATATGCAGGATATCCAGGATTCTTTTTCCATACTATAATAGTAGGCGGAGAGTGAGAAAAATGATGACATTTCAGCCTTTTTGGGAGATGATGAGACAAAGAAACATAACAACTTATATGTTGGAGCATGAATATCATTTTAATAAGTCGGTCATTTATCGCTTAAAACACAATAGCAATGTAACCTTGGACACAGTAGAAAAAATATGCAGTGTTTTCCACTGCAAAGTAGAGGATGTCATTTTATATGTAGAGCAGGAGGAAGAAGTTCAGCCCTAGAGGGAGATGGAAAAATGGAGTCAGAAACGGTCATATTAGAATTAAAAGACCTTTATAAATCTTTTGAACATACAAAGGTTATACGGGGAATCAATTTAAAAGTAAAAAAAGGAGAATTTATTACTTTACTAGGAGCTTCAGGCTGTGGCAAGACAACTACCTTGCGTATGATAGCTGGCTTAGAAGAGCCAGATAAGGGGGATATTCTTCTGGAGAATCAAGTGGTTACCCATTTAGAACCGAATAAGAGGGATGTAAACATGGTATTTCAAAATTATGCTCTTTTTCCCCACATGGATGTAGAGGGAAATATTGGATATGGATTGAAAATACGTAAAGTTCCCAAGACAAAAATAAGAGACAGGGTAAAAGAGGCTTTGCGCCAAGTACAGCTGGAAGGTTTTGAAAAAAGAAAGATTTCTCAGCTGAGCGGGGGACAGAAGCAGAGAGTGGCCATTGCCCGTTCTATTGTGAATAATCCTAAAATTCTTTTACTGGATGAACCTTTAGGAGCCTTAGACTTAAAACTAAGGCGGGAAATGCAAATAGAATTAAAAAACCTACAGAGGGAAATTGGCATTACGTTTGTCTATATTACCCATGATCAAGAGGAAGCAGCGTCTATGTCTGATAGAATTGTCGTAATGCATTGCGGAAATATTGAACAAATAGGAACGCCAAAGGAAATTGCCTCTGAGCCAAAAACACCTTATGTAGCGGAATTTATCCGTTCTGAGAGGTTTCACACTCTCTAAAAGAAAGGGAGATGAAGCATATGAAAAAGAAAAAAAGCAATCCGGTTGTCTGGACCCTTTTTCCCATGTATATATTTACTATTGCTTTTGTTGTTTTTCCCCTTTTATATATGATTTGTATCAGTTTTCTTGGCCGTTCGGACACATGGGGGGTTATTCCAGAAGTAACCTTTGAGCATTATAAAAAAATAGCAGAACCTTTATACAGGGAAACTTTCCTGGAATCCTTTCAAGTAGCCTTTTTGTCTACAGGGATGATTGCTCTTATTGGTTATCCCTTTGGCTATTTTATGGCAAGATTAAGTGAAGTGTGGAAAAAAAGAGTCCTGTTATTACTTATGATTCCCTTTTGGACAAGCTCCTTAATTCGTATGTATGGATGGATTATTATTTTCCGAAGCAACGGGGTTTTGGATCAAATACTTATGGGACTTAGGATTACAAAGGAGCCTTTAAAATTATTGTACACTTATCCAGCAGTCATTGTAGGAATGGTATATGCTCTTTTGCCTTTTATGATTTTATCGGTTTATTCCAGTGTGGAAAAGATGGACTGGAACTTAGTGGAGGCGTCCAGGGATTTGGGGGCAAGTAGGGTAAGAGCCTTTTTTACCATTACTTTTAAGCTTACCTTGCCTGGGCTTTTATCAGGAGTTATCCTCACCTTCATACCTTCTATGGGGTTATTTTTCATTGCAGATATTTTAGGAGGAAATAAAATTCTCCTAGTAGGAAGCATTATTCAAGAACAGCTTACAAAAGGAAGAAACCTCCCTTTTGCCGCTGCTTTATCCGTTGTATTAATGGTATTGACTTCCATGCTCATTGGATTTTATCGTAAAATAACTCATACAAAAGAATTGGAGGGGATGTTTTGAAAAAGAAGAAAAAAGGGTCTTACATATATTTAGGCATCCTTTTATTTCTCATGTACCTGCCTATTTTTTGTACAGTATTTTATTCCTTTAACGAATCAAAAATATCATCTGTATGGGGAGGATTTAGTCTGAAATGGTACAAAGAGCTCTTTGAGGATAGGGAAATAAGGGAGGCTTTGCTCCATAGCGTCATTCTGGCCCTGTCAAGTGGAAGCCTGGCGGCAGTCATAGGCACTTTAGGGGCTTTTGGAATGAGCAAAACAACTTATAAGTGGAATGAGGTAATCTCTTATTTGTCCACGATACCTATTATGATTCCAGAAATTATTTTAGGAATGGTTTTCTTAGGCGTTTTTTCCTTTTTAGGCATTCCACTGGGAATGGGTGCTTTAATCATTGCCCATACAACCTTTTGTGTACCTTATTTATTTGTTATGGTTCAGTCAAGACTTATCGGAATGGATAAAAGTTTAGAAGAGGCGGCCAGAGACTTAGGGGCTTCCAGAATCCGCACCTTTTTTGACATTATATTGCCAGATCTGATACCTGCTATTTTATCAGGCCTTTTATTGGCCTTTGCTATGTCTTTTGACGACGTAGTCATCAGTGTTTTTGTTACAGGGCCAAGGACAAACTTACTCCCAGTAAAAATATATACAAAATTAAAAACAGGGGTAACCCCGGAAATAAATGCGCTGGCAACGATTTTACTATTAGCAACGATTTTATGTATTTTTCTTTCTGACTACTTGGGAAGAAAGAGGAACAGTCGTACAACAGAAAAAAACTTTTAGAAAGGAGCAATGTTATAAAGAATGAATAGAAAAAGAATATTAGGGGGAGTCATAGGGATATTTGCCCTTGCTTTCGTTGGATGTGGTAAGAAACAGGAGGAGCTAAATTTATTCACTTGGGATGGAATGTTCCCACAGGAAGTGTTAGAAGGGTTTGAACAAGAGACAGGAATCAAAATAAATTATTCAAACTTTAATTATGACGAGGACATGCTGGCAAAGCTGGAAGAGACAAAAGGAGGAGACTACGATGTAGTTCTGGCTGATGATTATATTATTGAGCTGGCTATTGAGGAGGGACTTGTACAGAAGCTGGACAAAGAAAGCTTATCGAATTTTGGCAACATAAATCCCCTTTATCAAGGACAATTTTACGATTTGACAGATGAATATACTGTGCCTTACGGGGTAGGAATTCCCCTTATTGTCTATGATCCAAAAAAGGTGGATTTTGAAATAAAAGGCTATGAAGATTTGTGGAATGAGAAATTAAAGAAAAATGTAGCAGTTATAGGCAGCCATAGGGTAATGAACGGAATTGCCCTAAAAACATTGGGAGAATCTTTTAACGTAGAAAATCTGGACACGATTCAGAAGGCAGGGAACAAAATGCTGGAGCTTGCACCAAACATCCGTCTTATTAGCGACAGTAATACCCAAGATTATATTTTAAGCGGAGAAGTAAGCGCTGCGTTCATGTACACTTCCCAGGTCAACCAGGCGCTGACAGCGAATCCAGAGCTGAAAGCTGTATATCCAGAAGAAGGATTAGGGTTTGGCATTATTGCGGGATTTATACCATCCAATGCTCCCAACTCAAAAGGAGCCAATGCATTTTTAAATTATTTGCTCCGCCCGGAAGTCAGCGCAAAATGTGTGGAATTTATCCAATATTACAGCGCTAACAAAGCTGCCGATAACCTGATTTCAGAAGAATTCAAAAGTATGCTTGTTTTGCCTGAGTCCATTACAGAAGGAGAGATGATCCAAAATGTATCTGCTCAGGCAGAGGAACTCCATGGGCGAATTTGGGAAGAGTTTAAAAAAGCTTGTGAGTAAAAAGGAGCTGCAAAGAACAATGGAAGAGTGTTACCTTGTGGGAGCAGGGGAGTTTCAAAAAGATTTTTTTTCCTATAAGGAAAGAGAGCTTCTCATTGCTGTGGATGGGGGTTACGCCTACTTAAAGGAATTAGGAATAAAGCCCCACATTGCCATTGGAGATTTTGATTCTCTAAAGGAGATGGGAATGAGTGAGAAAGAAATAGAAAAAGAAGGACTGACAGTAAAAAGGCTGCCTTGTGAAAAGGATGAAACAGATGTATTTTCAGCTCTCTCCTATGGCTTGGAGCTGGGAAAGAGAGAGTTCCATATTTACGGAGGCTTAGGAGGAAGGTTGGATCATAGCATGGCCAATATTCAATGCCTGAATTATTTAAAAAGCCAGGATGCCTTTGGATATTTATATGGGATAAAGACCATACTTACCGTAGTGGAAGAAGAGAGCCTCTCTTTTCGAAGAGAGGCAAAAGGCTTCTTTTCTTTATTTGCCATGGATGAGAAGGTACAGGGAATAACCTTAGAGGGAGTAAAATATCCCCTCTCTAATGCAGTTCTCACCAATGAGTATCCTTTAGGAGTCAGCAATGAATTTATAGGAGAAAGGGCAGTCATTACAGTAGGGAAAGGAAGGGCGCTGTTAATTTTCCCCTACATGGAAGGGGGATTTTGGATACGCAGAAAAGATGGATAAGGCCTGGGCTTGTTTTCCCTTGCAAGAAGAGGGCAAAGCGTGTATAATTCAGGGCGGATAGATGGAATTAGGAAAATGGGAAGGAGAATGTAGTATGGATAAAAAACCAACTGTGCTCATGATTTTGGATGGCTATGGATTAAACAGCAAGGTGGAGGGAAACGCAATCGCAGAGGCGAAAACTCCTGTAATGGATAGATTAATGGCAGAATACCCTTTTGTGAGAGGGAATGCCAGCGGAATGGCAGTAGGACTTCCTGACGGACAGATGGGAAATTCAGAAGTAGGACATTTGAACATGGGAGCAGGAAGAATTGTCTACCAGGAGCTCACAAGAATAACAAAAGAAATTGAAGATGGAACATTTTTTGAAAATAAAGCTTTATTAAAAGCAGTGGATAACTGTAAGAAACAGGACTGCGCCCTTCATATGTTTGGCTTGTTGTCTGATGGAGGCGTTCATAGCCACAACACCCACTTATACGCTCTTTTAAAGCTGGCAAAACAGCATGGTTTAGAGAAAGTATATGTACACTGTTTTCTAGATGGAAGGGATACGCCTCCGACAAGTGGAATAGAGTATGGGAAAGAGTTGGAAGAGGAGATGAAGAAAATAGGAGTAGGCAAAATTGCTTCTGTTATGGGGCGTTACTATGCCATGGATAGGGATAATAATTATGACAGGGTGAAGCTGGCCTATGACGCTTTGACAAAAGGGGAAGGGGAAAAGGCAGATTCCGGTCTTTTGGCAATTCAGTCCTCTTATGACAAAGAGAAGACAGATGAATTTGTATTTCCAACAGTAGTAGTAGAAGAGGGAAGCCCTGTAGGACTTATTAAGGATAAAGATTCCGTTATTTTCTTTAATTTCCGTCCAGATAGGGCAAGGGAAATTACAAGAGCCTTTTGCGATAATGATTTTAAAGGGTTTGACAGGGAGAAAAGACTGGATCTCGTCTATGTATGTTTTTCCGATTATGATCCAACGATACCTAATAAAGAAGTAGCTTTCCAAAAGCTCTCTGTGACCAATACATTTGGAGAATGGCTTGCCGCTAACCATATGACCCAAGCTAGAATTGCAGAGACAGAAAAATACGCCCATGTTACCTTTTTCTTTAACGGAGGAGTGGAAGAACCAAACGAAGGCGAAGACCGGATATTAGTCAACTCTCCAAAAGTAGCTACCTATGACTTAAAGCCTGAGATGAGTGCCTATGAAGTGTGTGATAAGCTGGTTCATGCTGTAAAGGGAAAAAAATACGATGTGATTATTATTAACTTTGCAAATCCAGATATGGTAGGACATACTGGTGTGGAAGATGCGGCTGTCAAAGCAGTGGAAACAGTAGATGAATGTATTGGAAAAACGGTGGAAGCAGTAAAGGAGACCAATGGAGTGATGTTCATCTGCGCAGATCATGGAAATGTAGAGCAAATGGTAGACGATGAGACAGGGAAGCCTTTTACAGCTCACACAACAAATCAAGTGCCCTTTCTTCTCATTAATTACGATCCAGACTATACATTAAGGGAAGACGGATGTCTGGCTGACATTGTTCCTACCTTAATTGATACGATGGGTAAAGAGCAGCCAAAGGAAATGACAGGAAAGTCCCTATTGATGAAAAAATAAAATTTTGAAATAGGAAAAATAGCAGAGTCAAAAGTTATGTTGCCTCTGGCGCTATAAAATAGAATAAATGATTTTATGCATTTTGGGAATACTACTGTAGAAGAGCTAGGCTAATTTTAACAGGAGGTTGCTAAAATGCATATTTTTTTGGAGATTACAGATATCCATGCAAGAGAAATTTTAGATTCCAGGGGAAATCCTACTGTGGAATCGGAGGTGACTATTGGAAACCGATTTACAGGAAGGGCAGCAGTTCCCTCAGGGGCTTCCACAGGAAAATTTGAGGCTGTGGAGCTTCGAGACGGGGAAAAACGGTATTTTGGTCTGGGAGTGCAAAAAGCAGTAAAAAATGTCAATACAAAAATTAGAGATGCCCTTTTAGGAAAAAATGCATTGGATCAAGGAATGATTGACAGAATGCTCACAGAGCTGGACGGGACAGAAAATAAAGGGAACTTAGGGGCTAATGCCACTTTAGGAGTGTCCATGGCCTGTGCCAAGGCAGCAGCCATGGCGCTGAATATCCCCTTATACCGTTATTTAGGAGGAGTGAGTCCCCGCATTATGCCTGTTCCTATGATGAATATTTTAAATGGGGGAAAACATGCAGATAATACTGTGGACTTACAGGAATTTATGATTATGCCTTTTGCAGCAGAATCCTTTGGAGATGGGCTGCGCATTTGTTCAGAAATATATCACTATTTAAAGAAAATCTGCAATGACAAAGGACTGTCTACTGCAGTGGGGGATGAGGGAGGTTTTGCCCCCAACCTAGCCAATTCAAGGGATGTACTGCGTCTCATTGTGGAGGCTGTAAAGAAAGCAGGTTATGAGCCGGATACCCAAATTAAAATTGCCATTGATGCTGCTGCCAGCGAGCTATATCAGGAGGACAAAGGCCTTTATTATTTCCCAGGAGAGAGTAAGATGGCTGGGGAGGAAATAACGAGAGATGCGGGAGAAATGGTCAATTATTATGAGGAACTTATGGAAGAATTTCCAATTGTATCTATTGAGGACGGGCTTTTTGAAGATGACTGGGATGGATGGCAGCTCATGACAAAACGTCTTGGAAGTAAAATACAACTTGTAGGGGATGATCTCTTTGTGACAAATACAAAGAGGCTAGATGCAGGAATAAAGCTGAAAGCTGCCAATGCTATTTTAGTAAAGGTAAACCAGATTGGAACTTTATCCCAGGCTTTTGAGGCAGTGGAAATGGCCCACAAAAATGGATACAAATCAGTCATATCCCACAGATCTGGGGAGACAGAAGACCCTATTATCGCAGATATTGCTGTGGCTGTCAATGCTGGACAGATAAAGACAGGAGCTCCTTGCAGATCGGATCGTACCTCAAAATACAATCAGCTTTTGCGCATAGAAGAAGAACTGAAAACTGTGGCAGAATATAAAAATCCCTTTAACAAATTATAAAGATAGAAAAGAACAATATAGTTGCAAAAGAAAGGTTCCTATGGTACACTTATTACATTCCAAGACAAGGAAGGAGCTTAGCTATAGACAATGAGTGCATTGAGAATCATTCTTACAATTGTGTTTATTATCATATGTATTGCTTTATCTGCCATTGTACTAATGCAGGAAGGAAAGTCAGCAGGACTAGGATCCATTAGCGGTGCTGCAGACACCTATTGGGGTAAAAATAAAGGCCGTTCCATGGAAGGAGCTTTTGTGAAGATTACCAGGGGACTGGCTATTGCATTTATTATTATCGCAGCTATATTGAATATGAACAGGTTCTAAACAGAGGACATTTTTTACGACGTCCGAATGTAAAATGATAAAACACTCTTGTTCTGAGAGTGTTTTTTTCTATCATAGAAAGGCATGATACAAAGATGGATAAAGAAAAATTTGAAGAAAGAAAAAAAATCATATGTAAACTCATGGAAAGTAAGAAATATATTCCCATGAAGGAAAAGGAGCTGGCCATTGTGCTCCAATCGAAAAAAAGGGAACGTAAAGAGCTAAGAGAAGTTTTGGACGCCCTTCTTTTGGAAGGAAAAATAACAAAAAATAAGCGAGGAAAATACAAGAAAGCAGACCAAGGAGGACGAAGGGGACAGTTTATTTATCACCCAGGAGGCTTTGGTTTTGTAGAGATAGAAGGGGAAAAGGAAGACTTATATATTCCCAAGGAAGAAGTAAAAGATGCCATGCACAAAGATTTCGTGGAAGTGCGCCTCATTTCTGGAAAGGGAGGAAAACGCCAGGAAGCAACCATTGTGAAAGTTTTAAAAAGGGGAATCTGCCAGATTGTTGGAACTTATGAAAGGGGAGGGACAGGCTTTGGCTTTGTTGTCCCAGATAACCAACGGTTTTCCAAGGATATTTTTATTCCATCAGAGCGTTCTAAGGGGGCAGTGACAGGACATAAAGTTGTTGTACAGATTACGGACTATGGAAATGAGGAAAAAGGAAAAAAGCCAGAAGGAAAAATTACAGAAATATTAGGACATATAAATGATCCTGGTGTAGACATTTTGTCCATTATAAAGGGCTATGAACTTCCTATGGAATTTTCTGTAAAGGCAATGAACCAGGCAGAACGAATTTCCCTAGACATTGGGGAGGGAGACATGGCAGGCCGACAGGATTTGCGAAGGGTGCCCATGGTAACTATTGACGGAGAAGACGCAAAGGATCTAGACGATGCAGTAAGTTTAAAAAAAGAAGGGGGCTATTACTACTTGGGAGTCCATATTGCAGATGTGTCAAATTATGTCCAGGAGAAAAGCGCTTTAGATAGAGAAGCCTTTGTAAGGGGGACAAGTGTTTATTTGGCAGATCGGGTTATCCCCATGCTTCCCCACCGGCTGTCCAATGGAATTTGCTCTCTCAATCCAAACGTCGATCGCCTGGCTTTAAGCTGTATGATGAAGATCAACGAGAAGGGGGAGGTAGAAGATCACAGCATTGCTGAGACTGTAATCTGCGTAGATGAAAGGATGACGTATACGAGCGTTAAAAAGATTTTACAAGATCAAGATATGGAAGAGAGGAAAAAATATCAATCCTTTGTGCCTATGTTCCAGGAAATGGAAGAATTGGCCGCAATTTTGCGTAAGAAAAGGAAAAAAAGGGGCTCTATAGATTTTGACTTTCCAGAGACAAAGCTTCTATTAGATGAAAAGGGGCGTCCCTATGATATAAAACCATATGATAGAAACGTAGCTACCAAAATTATTGAAGACTTTATGCTGGCGGCAAACGAAACGATAGCGGAACACTTTCACTGGCTGGAACTCCCCTTTTTATACAGGACTCATGAATCCCCAGACGAAGAAAAAATGAAAAAGCTTCATACTTTTATATGGAACTTTGGATATCGTATGAAAATATCCAAGGATGAGATTCATCCAAAAGAATACCAAAAACTTTTAGAAAAGATAGAGGGAACAAAAGAGGAGGCTCTTATTAGCCGATTGACCTTACGCTCCATGAAACAGGCCCGCTACACAGTGGAAAATACAGGACATTTTGGACTAGCCTGCCCTTACTACTGCCATTTTACTTCTCCTATAAGAAGATATCCAGACTTGCAGATTCATAGAATTATTAAAGACTATTTAAGAGGAAGGCTTAGCGAGGGAAAAATAAGCCACTATGAACAATTACTTCCAAAGGTAGCAAAACAAAGCAGCGATACAGAAAGAAGGGCGGAAGAGGCTGAGAGAGAAACCGTAAAGCTAAAAAAAGTAGAATACATGGAGGAGAGAATTGGACAGTGCTTTGAAGGTGTTATAGCAAGTATTACCTCATGGGGAATTTATGTGGAACTGCCAAATACAATCGAAGGAATGATCCATGTATCAAAAATTCCAGGAGATTATTTCCGATATGAGGAAGAGACTTATGAAATGGTAGGGGAGGCAACAGGAAAAAAATACTGTCTGGGAGAGACAGTGAAAATCCGGGTTTGTGGGACGGACAGAAATACTCGTACCATTGATTTTGATTTAGAAGAGGAGAAGGTGTAATGGCAAAGGAAAGTGTAAAGCTCATTGCCAATAATAAAAAAGCAAGGTTTGATTATTTTATTGAGGAAAAGAAGGAGGCAGGCATTGTACTCCATGGGACAGAAGTGAAATCTTTGCGCATGGGAAAGTGCAGCATAAAGGAATCTTTTATCCGTATTGAAAACGGGGAAGTGTTCATTTATGGAATGCACATAAGTCCTTATGAGAAGGGAAATATTTTTAATAAGGATCCTTTACGGGTGAGAAAGCTTATGCTCCACAGAGGAGAAATCAATAAGCTTTTAGGAAAGAGCGCTGAAAAAGGGTATACCATTGTCCCTTTACAAGTATATTTGAAAGGAAGCCTTGTGAAAGTAGAAATTGGATTGGCAAAGGGGAAAAAGCTCTATGACAAGCGGCAGGATATTGCCAAAAAAGATCAGCTAAGAGAGGCAAGGAAGGAATTTAAAATAAGAAATTTATAATGCTATAATGGAGAAAGCTAGGGAAAGGCATGGTGATTCCAATGAAAATAGATATGCACTGCCATACAAAGGAGGGATCCTTGGACGGCAAAGTTCCGATTGGGGATTATATTCAATTACTAAAGGAGAAGGGAATTCAGGGGATGCTTGTGACGGATCACAATTCTTATAACGGATACCGTCACTGGAAAAAACATATGAAGGGGAAAGAGCATGAAGATTTTGTTGTCTTAAAAGGGATAGAGTACGACACAATTGATGCTGGACATATTTTGGTTATTATGCCAGAAACAGTAAAAATGTATTTACTAGAAATGAGAGGGTTGCCAGTCCACCTTCTCATTGATATCGTCCACCATTATGGGGGAATTTTAGGGCCAGCTCATCCTTGCGGGGAAAAATTTATGAGTTATGCCAGGACAAAAAGACATCGGAAAAATCCACAGCTCATAAAACGATTTGACTTTGTAGAGGCATTTAATGCATGTGAACCGTTGGAGGCAAATGAAGAGGCGAAAAAGTTAGCAGAGGAAAACGGCCTGGCCTGTTTTGGAGGAAGTGATGCCCACAAAGAAGCATGTGTTGGCCTGGCCTATACAGATATACCAAAGAATATTACGTGTGAGTCTGACTTGATCAAATGTGTGAAACGAAAGATTCCTATGGAAGGAGAAGGAAGCTTTTATAAGGGAACAGTCAAAGAAAAAATAGGCAAAATAAATAAGCTCCTTGTATTTTCCTTCTGGTTTTACAACAAAGGTGCAGGAATGGTGAGAAGAAATAAACGAAAGACAGAACTAAAGAAAAGTGAGGAAGAGCAGAGGACTCATTAGAGCCTCTGTTTTTATGTGGAGGAGGAAGAGTGAAAGCAATGGACAATAGCCTTTTCAATAGAGGAAATGGGAAAGGGGATGTTGTCTGGGATTTTAACGCATCCCAAAGTACGAAGTATACGTCTGTCGGTGGAAGCAATAAGCTTTGCAGAATATAAACAAGTAAAGTAGAGAGAAATATAATGTTTACGGCTAGCTATAGATACATAACGGCTTCCATCCTTTGTAGAGAAAACAGGATAGAGCTTATTAAAAGCAGGGGATAGGGATTCTCTATACTGGGGATAATTTTTCTGCAAAAAGGTGAGAACAGCGTGAATCCTATCTTGCTTGTGGGGAGGATAAATGGAAAGCGTTCCATTTATAGAAGGCTCTTCCTTTTGGAGGGAGAAAAAAAAATGGAGAAAGGGGCGGGATAGGGACAGGGGGGACATTTGTATGATTGTCCAGCTTTCTCTGAATACCCCTTGAAATTCAGGACGAAAACCAACAGGTACAGATAAATCCCAAAGCTTGTTTCGTATAAAGGAGAGAGTATCTGCTCCTTTGTACAAAGCATAGAGCAAGCCTCCTGGTTTAAGGAGAAGAGAGGCAGAAGAAATATGTTCCTTCATTTGTTCAAAAGGTTCAAAGGTTTTTATAAAAAAATAGACATAATCATAAAACATATCTTCTTTTAAGGGAACTTGGGCACAGGGGGAAAGGGGAAAATCAGCAGGAGGATTGACAAAGGCAGCAGCTACATTTGGTTTAATCTTCATAATTTTTATATAAATAGAATTCATAGTTCCTCCATTCCAAAGATTTAAGGGAAAGGCAAAAATGTTTTGTTTACAGATTATCTTTATAAAGGAACACTCCTGCCTTATTCAATAGGGTATCCATATTTTCTGACTTCAAAACGAAAAAAAGGAAAATTTTATGAGCCTTTACTATTCATATGTGATGGACGATATAAGAAATAACAGGAATATAATTGAAAGAGGGAAGAGAGGTATGTTCCATGGGAGAATTATGGAATCCATTAACAGGAAAAGAGACAGTTTTTGAATGGGTAAAAAGGGCTAAGAAAGCCAATAGACAGGAAGAACAGAATAAAAGAAAGGAGTCTCAGAAATTAAGGAAGATTATTACAAAGTTTAAAATGGGGAAAAAGCTTAGAGGTTCTGAATTGTCCTTTCTGGCAAGGGTAGCTCCAGAGCTCTATGTAAAAGTGCAAAAAATTGTAAAACAGAGGAAGGCAATGGAGATGAGGCTGAAAAATGCAAAATCCAAGGAGGAGGCAGCGGATATTGTATCAGGAGCTATGAGAAATGCCTTAAACAATGAGGAAATGGATGAGTTTGAAAAAATATCGTTGACAAACCAGTTAAGAGAAGCCTATAAGGAGTTTATGGAGTGTGATTCTTATAAAAGTCTTCCAAGCGACGATTTAGAGGCAAAAAAAGAAGAAATTTCCCTATTATCCATAGGAGAAAGAGAGGAAGTTGTAGAAGAAGGAATCTCTTATGATTCTTCTGGAGGCGAAAGGGAAGATAAGGTGAGAAGCTTATGGAATATTGACGTTGCCTTATAGGGTATCTTCCTTTTTGGCATTCCCTTTTTTCACATTCATTGGGCCTAGTTACAGACCTAATTTTCACAAAATTTTCACATAATGTTGTAAATTTAAACACAGTTATTCTATAAAGTAAGGTAGATAATCCCAAATTTATGTAAAACATTTTATTCACTTTACACAGACTTAGAAAGGAAGGATTCCCATTGATTGAAGTGAAAAACCTTACAAAAAAATATGGAAGTCATATAGCTGTGGAGGATTTGACATTCCATGTGAAAAAGGGAGAGATCTATGGCTTTCTTGGCCCAAATGGTGCTGGAAAATCAACAACCATGAATCTGCTCACCGGTTATTTAGGAGCTACCCATGGGAAGATTACTATCAACGGCTTTGATGTGGAAAAAAAATCAAAGGAAGCAAAAAGGTCGATTGGTTATTTGCCAGAAATCCCCCCTCTTTATCAGGATATGACTGTGAAAGAGTACATGATTTTTGTGTCCCAGTTAAAAGGGATTGGAAAGAAAGAGAGAAAAGACTCCATAGAGGAAGCAATGAAGATGACAGGAATAGCCCATGTGGAGGAAAGGCTTATCCGAAATTTGTCCAAAGGATATAAACAGAGAATCGGACTGGCCCAAGCAATATTGGGGTTTCCTCAAATTCTCATCTTGGATGAGCCTATGGTAGGCTTAGATCCAAAACAGATGATGGAAATGAGAGATTTAATCCGTTCTCTAGGGAAAAAACATACAATTATTTTAAGCTCCCATATTTTGTCGGAAATAAGCGCCCTTTGCGACCATATTATGATTATTTCCAAGGGAAGGCTTGTAGCTAGTGATACCCCTGAAGAGCTGGGGAGAAAAATGCAAGGAGCCATTACCTTGACCTTGACGATCAAAGGGAAAGAGGAGAGAGTACAGACCATTTTTTCCTCTATGCCAGAACTAAAAGATGTTAAAGTAGAGAAGGCAAAGGAAGGACAATGTAATGTAACCGCCGCCTACAAGGAAGAGAAGGAGGACGTAAGGGAAAAAGTATTTGAGAAAATGGCTTTGGAAAATATGCCTATTTTGGAAATGCAGTCTAGCAAACTGTCCTTGGAAGATGTATTTTTAGAATTAACGTCAGAAGAGAAGGAGGGACAGTTATGATAGCTATTTGGAAAAAAGAATTAAAATCTTATTTTCACTCCATCATTGGATATTTATATATTGGGGTTATTTTATTTTTTACAGGGATATATTTTACAATCTATAATTTGATAAACGGACTTCCTTATATCTCTTATACTTTATCAAGCATTCTCATGACCTTCCTCATTGTGACCCCTCTTTTAACAATGCGAATCATGTCAGAAGAGAAGAAAATGAAAACGGATCAGCTTTTATTCACCTCGCCGGTTTCCCCTGGAAAGATTCTTATTGGGAAGTATTTGTCAATGCTTACAGTACTGGCCATTCCCATGGGAGTCATTGCCCTCTATCCTCTTATTATGGCCTCTTTTGGAGAGGTTCCTTTCGCAGAGGCTTACACAGCTATTTTTGGTTTTTTCTTATTTGGCGCTGCCTGCCTGGCTATTGGACTATTTGTATCTGCTTTAACAGAAAACCAGATTATTGCTGCATTGATCACCTTTGCCATTCTTTTATTTGGCTTCCTTTTGGCAGGCATCATCTCTGTTCTAGCTGCTGGAAATACATGGTTAAGCAATATAGCTTCTATTTTTGACTTGGCCACCCGCCTATCCACCTTAATGGACGGGGTATTGGATTTAACCTGTATAATATATTTTCTCACCATTGTTTTTCTATTTCTATTTTTTACTTATGAGCTCATCCAAAAGAGAAAGTACCATGTCTCTGCAAGGGGAGTGAAAACGAGAGTATTTAGTATTGGTTTTATTATTGTTGTTTTACTTGTAAGCGGAGGGGTTAATTATTTTGTCTTAACGCTTCCTACAACAATGACCCAGATTGACGTGACAAACACTCACTTGTATTCTATTACCCAGCCTACTAAAGATCTGGTATCCAGCTTAGAGGAGGATGTTACTATTTATGTGTTGGAAAATGAAACTGTGGCAGATGATATTGTACAGCAGATTTTAGGAAGATATGAAGATTTATCTTCCCATATAAAAATAGAGTACCGGGATATGGAAACCTATCCTAATTTTGCAGCTCAGTATACGTTGGATACATTAAGCTCCAACAGTTTAATTGTAGTATGTAAGGAAAAATCCAAGGCGATTGACTATAGTATGCTTTTTGAGAGTCAGTTTGATTATGGCACGTACAGCAGCGTGGCGACAGGCTTTGATGGAGAAGGACAAATTACAAGCGCTATTTCCTATGTGCTCAGCGAGGAACAGCCGAAGATGTATGCTATTCAAGGACATAATGAGGCGGAAGTTTCCCAAAGACTGTCATCCAGATTGGCAAAAGCAAATATTGATGTGGAGACAATGCAGCTATTAAATTATGAAAAAATACCAGAAGATGCCCAATGTATTTTTATTTTTGCACCTACGGTAGATTTTTCACAAGAAGACGCAAAGAAAGTAGTGGACTATTTAAAGGGAGGAGGCCATGCCCTTATCATTACCTCCTGGACACAAGAGGAACTTCCCAACTTTGAAGGTGTTTTAGAGGAGTATGGAGTTCATCTAAAAAAGGGAATTGTCGCAGAGGGAGATTCTTCGGCTTATTACCAAAATCCTTTTTATTTGCTCCCCAATGTGCTGGCCAATGAGATGACCTATTCTATCATGAATCGGTATATTTTCATGCCCTATGCCCAGGCTATTTCCATTGAGGAGGATGTGAGAAGCAGCCTATCCATAGAATCCCTTCTCACAACGACAGAAAAAGCTTATATCAAAGAAAATATGGGGAAGGCAGAAACCTATGAGAAGGAAGAGGGGGATGAAGAAGGCTCCTTTCCTATTGGGGTGCTTATTACAGAGGATCTAGGTGACAAAACAACGAGAATTGTTCATTTTACAACAGAAAATATGCTTACCGATCATGTAGATGATACCGTATCCGGGGCAAACATGGAACTTTTAATGAATGGAATTACTTCTATGGTAGATAATACAAGCCCTATTTCCATTCCAGTGAAACAATACAATGTATCCCAAAATATAGTCAACACATTTACGGCACTTACTTTGGGGGGAATTTTAACCATTTTTATTCCTCTGGCTCTTTTAATTACAGGAATCATTGTATGGGCAAGAAGAAGGAAAAAGTAAAGGAGGACTTTTTCATGACTTTGTTTGAAGGAAAAGTAAAAGAAGAATATGAAATAAAGGGTTTTATTCTTGAGCAGTCCATTACAAGAAGATTGGAAGCTCTTGGACTAAACGACGGGACAAAGATTATCCTCATGAATCGAAAAAAAAACGGCGCATTGATTATTAAAGTAAGGGGAACAAGACTTGCTCTTGGAAAACAGATTGCCCAATCCATTGAAGTAGATAAATGCAAGTAAGAATTCCCCAAAGAGTTTCACTTCCAAACAGAGGGGATTTATGTTATACTAAACCTGCATAAGACGACATAAGAAAAACATGGGGAGAAGAGGAAATGGAAATGAAACCAATTCGGGTGGCATTTGTTGGAAATCCAAATTGTGGAAAGACGACTTTGTTCAATGCAGTGACAGGCTCTAAGCTGAAAGTTGCAAACTGGCCAGGAGTTACTGTGGAAAAAAAGGAGGGAGAGGCTTTTTACGAAGACTGGAAACTGACAGTCGTGGATACCCCAGGAATATATAGTTTAACTTGCTATACGATTGAAGAAAAGGTTACAAGACAGGCAGTGATGGATGATACCATTGATGTTATTGTTAATGTGGTGGATGCTTCATCTTTGGAAAGAAACTTATACTTGACATTACAGCTTTTAGAGTTAGGAAAGCCAGTCATACTAGCCTTAAATATGATGGATGTAGTGATGGAAAGAGGAATGGAAATTGATCTCCACAGACTGCCAGAGCTTTTGGGCAATATTCCGGTTATTCCTGTTTCCGCTACAAAGAAGACTGGCCTAAGTGTATTACTACATGGTGTAGTGCATCATTATGAGGAAGGCCCAAAGGGGACTGTTGTATATTATGGAGACGTTTTAGAGGAAAAAATAAAAAAGTTAGAACAATTTATAGGAGAAACTTTGCTGGTTCATGGCAATCCAAGATGGATTGCCATCAAGCTCTTGGAGGGAGACGAAGAAGTAGTAAAAAATTATCCTTCTCAGAAAAATGGGATAGGAGACAAAAGCTATGAGAAAGAAATTATACAAATAAAATATGGGTATATTGAAGAAGTGATGAAGGAATGCCTTCACCATAAAGCAGGCAAGGAGGAGGCAACAGATAAAGTGGATGCTCTTCTCACCCATCCTGTTTTAGGAGTTCCTATTTTTCTTCTTATTATGCTTTTTGTATTTTTCATGACTTTTACAGTGGGAGATGGACTAAAAGGGATCTTTGAGCAGGGACTGGAATGGATTTCTGTCAATGTTGAGGCAGGACTTTATGCTATCCATGGGCAGCCCTGGCTTATTTCTCTTATTATTGATGGAATTATAGCAGGAGTGGGAGGAATTTTAACTTTCCTTCCTAACATATTTATTCTCTTTCTGGCTCTTGCTATTTTAGAGGATAGTGGATATATGTCCAGAGTTGCCTATGTGATGGATGGAATTATGGGAAGAGCTGGTTTATCTGGCAAAGCTTTTCTGCCTATGATTCTTGGTTTTGGGTGTACAGTTCCTGCTATTATGGCTACAAGGGCTTTGGAAAGACAGGAGGATCGGTTGAAAACAATGCTTGTAGTCCCCTTCATGTCCTGTTCTGCCAGACTTCCCATTTATATATTATTTGCTGGCATGTTTTTTGAAAAATATCATGCTTTGGCTGCGTTTTCCATGTATGGGATAGGTATGGCAGTGGCGGTCATAGTTGCCCAGGTTTTGCATAAATGGGAGGGGGGAGAAGCAAAAAATCCCCTTCTTATTGAACTGCCAGAATACAAGAGACCTAATGTTCGGACAATTTGGATTTATGTGTGGAACAAGCTAAAAGACTATTTGACAAAGGCAGGTACAACGATCTTTCTTGCTTCCATATTGATATGGGCAGTGCTAAATTTTGGGCCTTCAGGAATGATAGAGGATCCTTCTTTAAGCTTTGGGGCATCGATAGGTAAACTTCTTGTGCCAATCATGGCGCCAGCAGGCCTTGGCATGTGGCAGATTATTGTAGCCCTCATTTCAGGAATATCGGCTAAGGAGGTAGTTGTCTCCAGCTTTGCCGTTCTGTTTGGGGCAGCTAATGCCCATTCCCCTGAGGGAATGGATAGACTGGCAGAGGCTGTCAGGGACATAAATCCAGGATTTGGTCCCTTAAACGCTTATGCCCTTATGCTGTTCTGCCTTCTGTATACCCCTTGCATAGCAGCCATAGCTACTATTAAGAAGGAAAGCAGATCTTGGAAATTTACAATAGGCACCATTGCTTTTCAGCTTTTTTTTGCCTGGACAGCGGCCGTTGTTGTTTTCCAGGTTGGAAGTTTCATTTTCCCATAAAAGGATACGATAGTTAATGAGAGATAAAGGAGAAAGAAAAGTGAGTAAAGTTAGAACAAGGTTTGCGCCAAGCCCAACAGGGAGGATGCATGTAGGAAATTTAAGAACAGCCTTATACGCTTATTTAATTGCAAAACATGAGGGAGGAGACTTCCTCCTTAGAATTGAGGATACAGACCAGGAAAGATTTCTTGAGGGAGCGGTAGACATTATATACCGCACATTGGAGAAAACAGGACTGATTCATGATGAGGGTCCTAATAAGGACAAGGGTTTTGGTCCTTATGTGCAAAGCGAACGCCAGAGGAAAGGAATTTACCTAGAATATGCCAAAAAGCTTATTGAAAAAGGAGAAGCTTATTATTGCTTCTGCGACAAGGAGCGTCTTGGAAGTTTAAAGGAAAAGGTGGAAGGAGAAGACAAGGAGATTGCCCTTTACGATAAGCATTGTCTTTCTTTGTCCAAAGAGGAAGTGAAGGACAATTTGGAAAAAGGGAAGCCCTATGTAATAAGACAGAACAATCCAAGGGAGGGGTCAACAACTTTTCATGACGAGATATACGGGGACATAACAGTAGATAATACAGAATTAGACGATATGATTTTAATAAAGTCGGATGGTTATCCTACGTATAATTTTGCCAATGTTGTAGATGATCATCTCATGGGCATTACCCATGTTGTACGGGGAAACGAATATTTATCCTCCTCCCCAAAGTACAATCGCTTATATGAAGCATTTGGGTGGGAAGTGCCCATTTATGTCCACTGTCCCTTAATTACTGACGAAGAACATAAGAAATTAAGCAAGCGTTCTGGACATGCTTCTTATGAAGATTTAATAGAGCAAGGTTTTTTAACAGAGGCTGTTGTAAACTTTGTAGCTCTTTTAGGATGGAGTCCAAATAACAATAAGGAAATATTTTCTTTAGAAGAGCTTATAAAGGAATTTGATTACCATCACATAAGTAAATCCCCGGCTGTTTTTGATTATACAAAGCTGAAATGGATGAATGGGGAATATTTAAAAGCCATGGATATGGATGATTTTTATTGTATAGCAGAACCTTATATAAAGGCTGTTGTGACAAAATGTGACACAAGAAAAATAGCTGCCTTGGTAAAATCCCGCATTGAGATTCTTCCTGATATAAAGGAGCAAATTGACTTTTTTCAACAATTGCCCTCCTATAACCCTAGTATGTACGTGCATAAAAAGATGAAGACAAATGAAGAGACATCCTTGGAAGTGTTAAGGGAGTTAAAGCCTCTTTTAGAGGAAGAGGAAGATTACAGCAATGATTCCTTGTATGCGTTGCTCTCTTCTTATGTGGAGAAAAAAGGATGTAAAAATGGCTATGTAATGTGGCCAGTAAGAACGGCTGTTTCTGGTAAACAGGTAACAGCAGGAGGAGCAACGGAAATTATGGAGATTCTTGGAAAGGAAGAGTCCTTAAAAAGAATAGGTAAAGGAATCCAATTATTAGAAGGAAAGGAGTCTGCTTATTGAACAATCAAAAACAGGAAGAAGCGATTTGCCATTTTAAAGGCCCTTGTATGGTCGTTGCACCCCCTGGCTCAGGGAAGACTTACGTGATTACAAAGAGAATACAAAATTTAATTACCAAGTATCATGTAAGTCCAGAGAATATTTTAGTCATTACCTTTACAAAGGCGGCTGCCCTTGAGATGAAGGAAAGATTTTTACAAGCCATGGAAGGAGCTTATGGGCCAGTGACATTTGGAACCTTTCATGCTGTATTTTTTCAGATTCTAAAACATGCTTATCATTATAGCAGAGAGGATATTTTAGCAGAAGATGAAAAAAGTCAGATATTTCGGGAGCTGATACAGTTTCACGATTTTGAAGGAGAAGATGCAGAAGAATGGGCACAAAAATTCATGGCAGAAATAAGCTGTTTTAAAAACTCAGGAAAAACTCAGGAGGAATACAAGGCAGTTTCAATGGAAAAACAGCTTTTTGATGAAATATATGATAAGTATGAGAAGAAACTAAGGGCAATGAGGAAGCTGGATTTTGACGATATGCTTCTTCATTGTCAGGAACTTTTTACAAAAAGGAAAGATATCCTTTCCCTTTGGCAAAATAAATTTTCTTTTATTTTGATTGACGAGTTTCAAGATATAAACCCTGTCCAGTTTCAAGTCATTTCCATGCTGGCGAAACCAGAGGATAATCTTTTTATCGTAGGAGACGACGACCAGTCCATATATGGATTTCGAGGATCCAGTCCAGAAATTATGCTTTCTTTCCCAAAATATTATAAGAACGTAAAACAAATATCCCTAGAATATAATTATCGTTCCCAGTCATGTATTGTTGAAGGGGCTTTAAAAGTCATTGTCCATAATAAAAACCGCTTCCCTAAAAATTTTCAGGCAGTAAAAGAAAAAGGAAGGGAAATAGAAATTCAAGAGTTTGAGGATAGGTTGGAAGAACATGAGGAATTGGCCAATATGATAGAAAACTATAAAAAAGAGGGAGGAAAATATTCTGATATAGCTGTTCTCTTTAGAACACTCATGACAAGTGGACAGCTTTGTGAGCGGTTGGCTGAGAGAAGAATTCCTTTTCTCATGAAGGAGAAGGTTTCCAATATTTATGAACATTTTGTGGCAAAGGATATTTTTGCCTATATGACTTTGGGAGCGGGCAGCAAGGAAAGGAAGGATTTGTTAAGAGTGCTCAATAAGCCAAAGCGATACATAAGCCGCAGCATTTTGGATGGGCCTTACTTTGACTTGGAGGATTTAAAAAAATATTATGAAGAGAAAGAGTATGTAATGGAGCGTTTTGACAAACTGGCCTATGATTTGGATATGATTGGTAAGATGCCTCCTTTTGCAGCGGTGAATTATATTGGAAAGGGAGTGGAATACGAAAATTATTTAAAGGAATATGCTTTTTCAAGGAACCAAAAGCCAGACGCGTTTCTGGAAGTATTCCAGGAAATCAAAGAGAGGGCAAAGGCTTTTCCCACATGGGAACAATGGAAGAGGGGAATCCTTCAGTATGGGGAGAGCTTAAAAAGGCAGAGGGAGAAAAAGGAGAATAAAGCAGAGGCCGTTGTCTTTCTCACAATGCATGGTTCCAAAGGCTTAGAGTTTCCCTTTGTTATACTTCCAGATGCCAATGAGGGGATTACACCTCACAAAAAAGCGAAAATGCCAGAAGAAATGGAAGAGGAGCGTAGAATGTTTTATGTGGCCATGACAAGGGCAAAGGAAAGACTATATATTGCATATATAAAAGAAAAAAACGGTCCCTTACATCAGGCTTCCAGATTTGTAAAAGAATTGGAAGAAAGAGAGGAAAAATAAAAAATTGCCACAAGCTAAAAAACTTCTTTTGCGGCAATCTTTAGGTTTCTTACTCTTCTTTTGCGATAAGCTCGTCAAATTCTACATTATCTAAATATTCATCAAAGGCTTCAGCTACAGCCTCGTATTCTTCGTCGTCTTCAATATATCCTAGTTCAGGATCGACATGAACATCCTCCATATTTTCAAAATAACGGTAAAACCATACCTCCCCATCCTCATTTTCTCCATGTTCATCCAGGGGAAGTAAAACAATATAGTCTTGACTGCCAACAGAAAGAATGGTAATAATAGAACAAGTGACTTCTGAACCGTCATCTAATTCTAATGTAACGGTCATTTCTTCTTCAGCTTCTAGAGGGGCGGATCCCCATGAACAGCTGTCCTCTTTTTTATTCATACTTACTCCTATCTGCCCGCTTTAGCAGGCTTACAAAACAATTAATTTATATAATTTCTTTGCAACGATATCTTTCATTATACCATAGGTTTTAGAAAAGGAATACAAATTTATGCTGGTGATTTTCGAAAAATTTATTCATAATTCGAAAAAATATGTTAAAATAAAAGTATTAGACGGAAAACAAAAAGTGATGACACGAAATGAGACATCGAAGAAGGAGCATTATGGAAAGTAAAAATAGAAAATGGAAACTGAAAAAGGGAGCGCCCTATCCTCTTGGAATGAGTAAGAGAGAAAGGGGAATAAATATTGCTGTTTCCATGAAAGGGGAAGAGGAGAGTGGTATGCTCTTATATGAGAAAAAGTCTGGAAGGCTCCATGGAAAGATTCCTTTTCCAAAGGAGTTTCGTAGGGGAGATATTTATTGTGTCTTCATAGAGGACTTTTCATATGAGAAGTTCCACTATAATTTTTATACAAAGGATCATATTTTTGTGGATCCATATGCAAAGAAAATAGCTGGCAATGAGGTGTGGGGCAGAGGAGCTGACAAAGAGGAAGGAAGAAATTTCTTAAGGGGAGCCTTTTATTTTGAATCTTATGATTGGGAAGGAGACGAGCCCCTTAGCCTTTCTTACGAAGAGAGTCTTATGTATTTAATGCATATAAGGGGGTTTAGCAGACATGCCTCATCAAAATGTGAAAACAAGGGTACTTTTTTAGGAGTAATAGAAAAAATACCCCACTTGAAAGATTTGGGTATTCATCAAGTGGAGCTCATGCCTATATATGAATTTGAAGAAATCATGGATCAGGAAAAGAAGGAAGTAAAAGACAAAAAAATACTGGAATTTTTAGAGGAAGATCCAATGGAAAATAACCTTCCTTCCATGAATTACTGGGGATTTGTTCCAGGATATTATTTTGCTCCCAAGGCATCTTATGGGAGAAGAGATTCTATAAAAGAGCTGAAAGATATGATAAAGGAATTGCATAAAAATAAGATTGAAGTAATTCTACAATTTTATTTTTCAGAAAAAATGATGGAATATTATATTCTAGATGTAATGAAGTACTGGGTATTAGAATACCATATTGATGGGGTACATTTTACAGGAGGGGACATACCTTTAAAAGCACTGGCAACAGACCCCCTTTTGAGCAGAACAAAGATCCTGTATGAGGGATTTCCTATGGAAGAAATTTATAAAGGGGAGACTCCTATTTATCGTAATCTGGCAGAGTACAATGATGCATATATGTATGATATGCGCAAAATGTTAAAGGGAGATGAGGATCAGCTTAAAAATTTTGTCAGACAGACTAGGAAAAACTATGAGAAAGCAGGAGTCATTAATTATTTAACAAATTACAACACATTTACATTCATGGATATGGTATCTTATATATACAAACACAACGAGGCGAATTTAGAGGGCAACAGAGACGGAAGGGATTACAATGCAAGCTGGAACTGCGGCGTAGAAGGTAAGACAAAGAAAAAATCTATTTTAAAATTGCGGAAAAAACAAATACGAAATGGCATTTCTATTTTAATGTTAAGTCAGGGCACTCCTCTTATTGTAAGTGGGGACGAGTTTGGCAATTCCCAAAAGGGAAATAATAATCCTTATTGTCAAGACAATGAGATATCTTGGCTGAATTGGAGGTTAATGGAATCCAACAGAGATATTTATCAGTTTATGAAACAGATGATTGAGCTGCGAAGAGAACATCCTATTTTGCATACAAAGAGAGAAATGGAAATGTTTGAATCTGCCCAAAAAGGTTTTCCTGATGTGTCTTATCACAGTGAGGCTGCATGGTTTGCTAAGTTTAGGGAATATGACCGGTATATTGGAATTATGTATAGTGGAAAAATGAAAGAAGGAGCTGATGGAAAAGAAAGGGAAGATTTTTTCTATGTAGCTTACAATTTTCACTGGAATAAAAACAGTTTGGCGCTGCCCAAACTTCCAAGAGACAGAAAGTGGCATTTATGTGTAAATACAGATGACGAAACAGGCAATTATGTGAGGAAAAAGGGGGAGGAAATACTTCTTAAAAACCAATCTCTTCTAGAAGTTCCTCAAAGGACTGTTATGGTATTAATTGGGAGATAGAAGATGAGTGGGAGAAAGGAAAGAAGAGAAGGAGTTACCTTTGAGGAGGGGAGAGGGAGACTAAGAATTCAAAGACTCACCAGCTTTCACTTAAGATGGATTGCCATGATCACCATGCTGTGTGATCATGGGGGAAGGATTTTGTTCCCAGATCAATGGATCTTTCTTTGTATTGGACGAATATCCTTTCCAATCTATTGCTTCCTTCTTGTGGAAGGCTTTTATCATACAAAAAGCAGGATGAAATATGGTCTTCGACTTCTTGTTTTAGGAATAATTTCTGAGCTTCCTTATAATTTGGTCCTTTATGGGAGTCTTTTCTTTCCAGAACGGCAGAATATTTTCTTTACCTTACTCATAGGCCTTTTATTAATGACTGTATTGGAGAGAACAGTCAGGGGAGAAGTCCAGTGGGGATGTATTGGAGCTGCCATGGGGATAGCCTGGCTGTTTCGGGTTAGCTATAGCTACTGGGGAATTTTACATATTGTATTTTTCTATTACTTTCGAGACTCTCTTCTAAAAAAGGCAGGAGCTACAGTCGCTTTAAGCTTGTTAAATTCGAACCCTATACAATATTTTGCCAGCTTTGCCATGATTCCTATAAGCTTATATAATGGAAAACCTGGGTGTAAAAAATTTCAATATGGTTTTTATATTTTTTATCCAGCTCATCTCCTTCTTTTGCTTATAGTAAGTAAATTATGAAAAAGGAGAAAGAGGCAGGCATAAAAATAGATAGAGAGGATGGATTTCAATATGAAAATTCAGGCATGGAGACATTTGAAGACAATTACCCGTCATAAATGGATGGTGTTAAAGGGGTGCTTCAAGCTTGGAATGTATAAGCAGGGGCTGCTTCACGACTTATCCAAATATAGTCCCACGGAATTTATTCCAGGGGCCTTGTATTACCAAGGCTTTCGAAGCCCATGCAATAGCGAGAGGGAGGCCCTTGGATTTTCCAGGGCATGGCTTCACCATAAAGGACGAAATAAACATCATTATGAATATTGGATAGATTATGCAGCTACAGAAGGTAGAGGCATGTTTCCAGCCCCTATTCCAGTGCGGTATATCGTAGAGATGTTTGTAGACCGTGTGGCAGCCTCTAAAATATATAATGGGGAAAATTACACAGATCAAAGCCCTTTGGATTATTATAATGGGGGAAAAAAGCATATGATGATACATGAAGATTCCAGAAAACTATTGGAAGGACTTTTGAAAATGCTGGCAAAGGAAGGAGAAAAGAAAACCTTTCGTTACATTAAATATCGTATTGTGAAAAATAAACATTTTTACAGATAAAATACACCAAAGAAACTCCTTTGAATATATTAAAGTAACGAAAGGAGTTGTAAATATGAATTGTTGTTGGATTATTTTACTGTTACTGTGCTGCAATAACAATGGAAGAGGCGGCTGCTGTGAACACACTAATGGATGCATAGACCCTATTCCTGATAATGACTGCAAAGGGAATAAGGGCCATGAGGGACAAAGAGGCTGTAATCCTGGATTTATGGAGCCAAGAAGGGGAATGGGCGGCCCAGGTCCTGGCCCAGTAATGCCAATGCCTCCAAAAGGTACATGCGGCTGTGATATTGAAGAATAAAGGTTAGAATTATGGATTGATCCCCGGAAATGCTCTGAGAGCTATGGTTTCCGGGGATGTTTGGTTTTCCCAATGCACCATGTGTTATCCTAAGCATTAGAAAGCAAAGAATGATAATAGGAATTTTATTGTAAGCACGAAAGTTTTTTTGTATAATTGAGATATAGCAAGGGCTATCAACATAATGTGAAACCTATGCAAAGGTTTGATATACTCGTCTTATGGATTGCTTTCATATGGAATATAAGAGTTCGTTATTTAGAAGGAATACTATGATAATAGAAAATATTTTTTTAAATCACAATATACAAAAATGGAAAGGCACATACAAAAATAATGAATGGACATTATTATGTGGAGATGCAGCACAATCATTGCAACAGTTAGATGACCAAAGTGTTCATTGTATCATTACATCCCCTCCATATTATAGTTTGCGGGATTATGGAGAAACTGGTCAAATAGGGCTTGAGGAAACGGTAGATGAATATATTGATGTTTTATGCGCAGTTATGGATCAATTATATCGAGTTTTAAAGAAAGATGGATTACTGTTTTTAAATCTTGGAGATACTTATTACTCAGGAAAAGGCGCCTCTCATGGAAAAGATGAAAAAAGTCATAAACGACGATTTGGATTACGTCCAGTCGATAAAAGTGGAGGGTTAGGTATAAATCTTTGCCGAAAATCTATTATTGGTATTCCTTGGCGTGTAGCAATAGAAATGACAAAAAGAAACTGGATATTACGTTCTCCTATCATATGGCATAGGGAGAAAGCGCTGCCAGAGTCTGTGAAAGATAGACCACACCGCAGCTATGAATATATTTTTATGTTTGCAAAAGATAGAAAATATTATTTTAACCGCCAACCATTTATTGATAAGCAAATGGATGAAGATGTTTGGACGATCATGCCACGTCCTTCGGGAACAAAGATAAATACAGCTCCATATCCAGATGAATTAGTTTCCCGCTGTCTGGCTATTGGCTGCCCAAATGGGGGTACAGTGCTGGATCCATTTGTAGGCAGTGGCACCACAATGAAGGTTTCTTTAGAAAATGGTTATCATGCTATAGGCATTGATTTAAGTCAAAAGTTTTGTCAATATGTGCTAAAGGTGTTGGAGGATTTATAATATGTATCTATCATTAAACTATATATTGGCTGCCATAAAAAAACTAAATAATGTTCATCCATTTATTGGAATTACATTTTTATCCTGTAAACGAAATCATCTTCCAGTGGGCAAAACTATGGAATATCCTATGGATCAAAAGAATAAAGAATTTATGGATGAAGTACAAAAGATAATTCCAAATTCAGCATGGTATTATCAGCCATATAAATCCAATGCTTTTGTTAAAAAGTGGGTAAAAGAAGATTATGCTTCTTCAGGTTTACAATCAATAAATACAAGAAGCTTTCAAAGATGTTTCATACATGAAAGTAATTCTAAAATTTGGGGATGGGATAAAAATTATATTTCTGAGATTTCAAAAAAAGTTATTAAAGGAAATAAAAAAATCCCATTAATTGATTTAGCTATTTGGTGCTTTAAATTTGAAGAATGGGATCATGCCATTACGTTAGAGGAGATTGTACAACAATTTATTTCAATGTATCAAATAACAAAACAAGAAATAGAGATTTTATTTACAACAACTATCAGTGGATATCCTAATTGTTTGGCATTTCAAGAGGAAGTAGTTAAAGCAGCATTATTGGCAAATAATTTAGAAGAACCTCCTGATGCAAAGCCAGATGAAGAGGGTACTTTATCCTTCTTAGCATTGGATAATGTGGGTCCTTCTGATCATATGGAAATGAATTTGGCATCCCGGCTCAATATTATTACAGGAGATAATGGTTTAGGGAAAACCTTTCTGATGGATTGTTCATGGTGGGCTTTAACAGGTACTTGGACGTCAAATGAAGCAAGGCCAAAATATAATGGCAAGAAATCAAATATAAGATTTTCCATAGCTGGAAAAATGCAACATACGAAAGAAGTATCTATAAGTTATGATATTCAAAATTTGACATGGAAAAGGAATGGAAGACAGCCTACAATTCCAGGACTTATTGTTTATGCATGTGTTGATGGCTCCTATGCCGTTTGGGATCCTTCGAAACACTATGGGGTTAACAAAAATCGTCCTTCTGTTTTTAGTGGCTCACAGGTTTGGAATGGACTGGACGGAAGTATCGAGGGTTTAATACGTGATTGGGTTAAATGGCAAAGCTCCCCAACAAAATATCCTTTTGACATATTTACTAATGTGCTATCCGTATTGTCACCTCCGGATA
The DNA here is from genome assembly GCA_910589265.1 of uncultured Lachnospiraceae bacterium. Taxonomy (GTDB): domain Bacteria; phylum Bacillota; class Clostridia; order Lachnospirales; family Lachnospiraceae; genus MGBC165282. Next base: position 17,470 of record CAJUTQ010000084.1, on the reverse strand, counting down.
TAGGGACATTAACTTCAGGAGATCCAATACGCATACCAGAAGATACACGAGAAATTCCTACCATTGTACATCCATATGGAATCGTACCAATTACCAATACATCAGCTGGAATTCGTAGAATTGTGACGCTAGCATATCTGATAGTATGGGCTTGGCATGAACACAAAATTTCTTCCCAATTTCGAAACGTGAAACCTGACTCAAGAATTGTTATTATGATTGATGAGATAGAAGCTCATTTACATCCTAAATGGCAGCGCACAATATTGCCAGCGCTAATGGAAGTTCAAAAAGTCTTGTCAGAGGAATTGGAAATACAGTTTATTTTATCTACGCATTCTCCATTAGTTTTAGCTTCAGCAGAATCTGCTTTTAGACAGGAAATAGACAAATTGTTTCACATGAAGTTATCATTACCCAATCAAGATGCAATTTTGGAAGAAGTTGATTTTATTAAATATGGTCAAATTAATGCTTGGTTAACTTCGCCTATTTTTAATTTACGTCAGGCCCGTTCCCAAGAGGCAGAAGTGGCAATTGAAGAAGCAAAAATACTGCAAATGACTGATAACCCAGATTATGAGGCAGTCTTTCATACCCATGAAAAGTTATTAAACTGTTTAGCCGAAAATGATATATTTTGGCCAAGATGGATATATTTTGCTGAACAGCACGGGGTAGAAATATGATACATGTTGATTTACAACCAGAACCCATTAATTTCCATAGAGATGTACGAATACCAGGAAAGAGTTTTTTACAACGAGTGCCTGTTCCATCAGGGAAACAGTGGAAAAATAAAGATTATTGGAAAAGAACTTCAGCAGATTTATATGGAGCATATAATGGAATATGTGCTTACACAGGACTTTGGTTTTCAAAATCAACAGCTCCTGTATCTGTTGATCACTTTTTGCCTAAAAGTAAAAGACCAGAATTGGCATATGAATGGAATAATTATCGGCTAACTACCCAGATAATGAACAATTATAAAGATGATAATCTTATTGTGGATCCTTTTGAAATACATAATGGGGATTTTATACTTGATTTCCCAAGCTGTTTAATAAAAGCAAACCCGAATTTGCCAAGGGAGAAAATAGACAAAATCCAGTTTACAATAGATGTATTGAAATTAAACAGTAATGATGATCAAGTGCAAGCTAGATGCGACATAATAATAAGTTTTGTTAATGAAGAGATTAGCAAACAATATTTAAAGAGAAGATATCCCTTTATTGCATACGAATTGGAACGGCAGAATCTATTGGATAAAATAAAAGAAATGGTAAAACCATTGAAAAATTCTAATTAGAAAATTTTTATGGATAGGAGTCTAAGACAGCAATTTTGTTCTGGAATCTTGCGCCAAAACTGTGCTATAATGCCAATAAAGGTAAAAGACGTATTTGGAGGAATGGCTATGATCGATAACAAGAGAATATTGTTTAGTGGAATGCAGGCTACAGGAAACCTTACATTGGGAAATTATTTAGGGGCGCTGAAAAACTGGCTTACATTAAGTGATAAATACCAGTGTTTTTATTCTGTAGTGGATCTCCATTCCATTACAGTGAGACAGGAGCCCTCTGAACTTAGGAAAAGGGCCAGGGCTCTTTTGACTTTGTATATTGCAGCAGGACTTGATCCAGAGAAAAACTGCATTTATTATCAGTCTCATGTATCTGGCCATGGAGAATTAGCTTGGATATTAAATTGCTTTACTTATATGGGGGAATTGAACAGAATGACCCAATTCAAAGATAAATCTGCAAAACATGCAGATAATATTAACGCAGGTTTATTTACTTATCCTGTGCTCATGGCAGCGGACATCCTTTTGTTCCAAACAGATGTAGTTCCTGTAGGCATTGATCAAATGCAGCATCTGGAAATAACAAGAGACATTGCTCAAAGGTTTAACGGGATATATGGGGATGTTTTTACCATTCCAGAGCCTTATATTGGAGAGGTAGGGGCTAAGATCATGAGTCTTCAGGATCCTTTGAAAAAAATGTCCAAGTCTGATGAAAATCCCAATGCCAGCATTTATTTACTGGATGATCCAGATACCATTATAAGAAAGTGTAAAAGGGCTGTGACGGATTCTGAAGGAATGATTTTATATAGAGAAGAGCAGCCTGGAATTAAAAATTTGATAGATATTTATTGTGCATGTACCAATAAGACACCAGAAGATGTAGTAAAGGAATTTGACTCAAAGGGATATGGGGAGTTTAAAATGGCAGTGGGTGAAAGTATTGTGTCGGTATTAAAGCCTGTTTGGGATAAAATGGAAAAGCTCAGTAAGGAGAAGGCATATATTGACCAAGTTATTAAGAAGAACGGGGAAAAAGCAGACTACTACGCAAAAAAAACGTTGCGCAAAGTACAGAAAAAGGTTGGATTTCCAGAAAGAATCTCATAGGGGAAAAGACAGAAATGGAGGAAGGAAGATGGAGCAGGAAAAAACCATTGAAGAAGTGTTAAATATGCTGGAGATGCAGGAGGAAATTTTACAGTTTACCCATTTTACAAATGGGGATGCATGGGAGCTTGGAAGTATGATGGTGGCTGAGGCCAAGCTTAGAGGGCTGTCCCTTGCCATGAGTATTCGCATGAATAATGGCTTTATTGTTTTCCAGTATGGTGGCAATGGGACAAACTTACATGATGAACAGTGGATGAGAAGGAAATACAATACAGTAAAAGAGATGGAAATAAGTAGCCTTCATTTATTTACAAGGCTAAAGGCAAAAGAGCAGACAATGGAAGATATTTTCCTAGATGAAAGAGAGTACGCATGCTGTGGAGGGGGATTCCCCATTCATATAGAAGAGGGAGGAGTCATTGGGGCTATTACTGTAACTGGCCTAAACCACGTGGCGGACCATGACTTTATTATCCGCTGTCTGTCCAAGTATCTTCATACAGATGAGGTGCCCCGCATTAAGAAAATGTAGATAATGCTTTCAAACAGAAAAAGACAAGGGTTTGCATTCCTTGTCTTTTTCAATTTCCTTCATTTTAATTGGATTTTACTTCTTTCCAAAGCTCATTATACATAGCTTCCCCTTCTTCCCCTAAATATTGGTAAGTTTCTAAATGGTCATAGTCAGACAGAGTAGGGAAGGCAATGGGACTATTTTGAATCTCTTTATCTTCAATAAGCTTTCTGGCTTCCTCATTAGGGGTGGAGTAAGTAATATATTCAAAGTTTAAGAGGGCGATATCAGGACGGCACATAAAGTCAATAAATTTCTCAGCATTTTCTTTATTTGGAGCATTTTTAGGAATAACCCAGGAATCAATCCATACGTTGGTCCCTTCTTTAGGAATGACATATTCCAAGTTTTCATTTTCTCTCTGGGTGTAAATGGCCTCCCCAGAATATATAACCCCAATGGCAGCCTCATTTCCAATCATCTTATCCCTTACTTGGTCAATGACATATGCCTGGGCCAAAGGCTTTTGCTCGATAAGATCATTTTTTGTTTCCTCAAGTTCCTTTGAATCAAGAGTGTTCATAGAGTATCCTTTGCGTTTCAAGGCAACCATAAAAGCGTCACGTACACTATCTTGCATAAGAATATTATCGGTATATTGGGGGTCCCAAAGAACAGACCAGCTGTCAATAGGACCAGATACCATTGTTTTGTTATATAGAATGCCTACTGTTCCCCAGCAATAAGGAACGGAATATTTATTCTCTGGGTCAAATTCCCTGGATTGGATAAAATATTGTTCTCCTATATTTGCCTTGGCGTTGGGAATATGTTCAAAGTTAATTTCTGATAACATATCTTTTTCAATCATTTTTTGAATCATATAGTCGGAAGGGCAGACTACGTCATAGGCAGATGCCCCAGCTTCCAGTCGGGGATACATAATTTCATTTGTCTCATATTCGTCATAGATTACATGAATTCCTGTTTCTTTTTCAAACATAGCTAATGTGTCTGGATCAATGTACTCTCCCCAGTTGTAGACTATAACTTCCTCCTTATTTTCAGAGCTGCTGCCACATGCATTCAACAAAAAAGCTGTAAAGGAGAAGCATAAAATAAGAACTAATCTCTTTTTCATAATCAATTTACCTCATTTCTTTTCTAATTTATTTTTCATGAAACTTTTCTTTGGATAAATAAGAGCTTTTATTTCCTAAGAAAAGCAAAAGAAGTACGGAGATAAAAATTAAAGTAGATAAGGAATACATTTCTGGACGAATTCCCTTTCTGACTTCTGTATAAATTTTCGTAGATAAGGTGTCTAGACCAGGCCCTTTAGTAAAATGAGTAATAATAAAATCATCCAGAGACATGGTAAAGGCCATGAGAAAGCCAGAAAGAACCCCGGGCAGAATGTCTGGCAAAATAACTTTATAAAAAGCGTAAAAGGGGGAGGCGCCAAGATCCAGGGCAGCTTGGTATACATGGGGGTTTAACTGTTTTAGCTTGGGCATGACGCTTAAAATAACATAAGGAATATTAAAAGTTATGTGGGATAATAATACAGTATAAAATCCGAACTTTGCCCGTAATGTAAGAAATAAAAGCATTAGAGAAATACCAGTAACGATTTCTGCATTGAGCATAGGAATATTTGTAATTCCGATTAGGAGAGAGCGGCTTTTGCGTTTCATACTGTGAATAGAAAAGGAAGCGACTGTGCCCATGAGGGTGGCAATGGCAGCAGAGAGGAAGGCAATGAGCAAAGTATTGTATAAAGCTTGCAAAATGACTTGGTTGCCAAAAAGTTCTCTATACCATTTAAAAGTAAATCCTCCCCATTTTGCTCTTGTTTTACTGGCATTAAAAGATAAAACAAGGAGAGTGGCAATGGGGGCATAGAGAAAAATAAAAATAAGGGCAGTATATAGATGCTTCAATGTTTTTATCATAGGGTGTTTCCCTCCCCTTCTAAATCAAAAAGAGCAGTAATAACCATATTGAAAATAATAAAAAGCATAAGAACTAAAGAAAGGCCGCTTCCTAAATGCCAGTTCCCAGCTTGGGTAAATTCCTGTTCAATGACATTGCCAATGAGAAGAATTTTGCTTCCTCCAAGAAGGTTAGAAATAACAAAGGTCGTTAAAGCAGGGACAAAGACCATCGTAATTCCGCTTATGATTCCAGGGGCGCTTAAAGGTAAGGTAATCTTCAAAAATGTCTGAATAGAGTTTGCCCCTAAGTCTCTGGCAGCATGAATGACATTTTGATCTATCTTGATAAGGGAATTATAAATAGGCAAAACCATGAAAGGAAGGAAGTTATAAACCATGCCTAAAATAATGGCATAGGGGGTGTTAATAATTTCAAGGGCAGGAAGCTGAAAAAATTGAAGGATACTGTTGAGTACTCCAGTTTTTTCTAAGAGAGTCTGCCAAGCTAATGTTCTTAATAAGAAGTTCATCCACATGGGAAGAATAAAGATAAGAACAATGAAGCTCGTTTTTGTGACGTTCATTTGGGCCAAAATCATAGACAGAGGATAGGCTAGAAGAAGACAAATGAGAGTGCTTATGAGGGAAAGAAGGACAGAAAGCCAAAGGGCTTTTATATGTTCTTTGGTCATAATGGAGGCCAGATTGGCCATTGTAAAGTTTCCATTTTTATCTGTCAGACCATAATAACCTACCATAAACAAGGGTATTAAAATAAAGACAGCCGCCCAAACAATGTAGGGAAAGGCTAAAAGTTTTCTATTCATCAATGACAACCGCCTCCTCGTCTTCTGATTCTGGTTTATTCATAATCTGAATATTAAAAGGATCCACAAAAATTCCAACCTTCGTTCCCACAGGATACATTTTTGTCGAGTGAACAAGCCATTCAAAGCCATTGGCTAATACTTCCATTTCGTAGTGTACCCCTTTAAAAATCAAATGGGTTACCACACCGTCTAAAATGCCAGTACAAGGCTCCACAAGCTCTACATCTTCAGGACGAATAACGGCATCCACAGGTTTATTTTCACCGAATCCTTTATCCACGCAGGGAAAGGGAGTATCTAATATTTTCACAAGCTTATCTTGCACCATAGTAGCAGGAAAAATATTGCTGTCTCCAATAAAATCTGCCACAAAGGCATTTTCCGGCTCATTGTAAATGTCTTCTGGAGAGCCTATTTGCTGGATATAACCTTGATTCATAACGACAATAGTATCAGACATTGTTAAGGCTTCTTCCTGATCATGGGTTACGTATACAAAGGTAATGCCCAGTTCGTTTTTCAAACGGATAAGTTCATACTGCATATCTTGGCGCAGCTTTAAGTCAAGGGCACCTAAGGGTTCGTCTAAAAGAAGGACTTTTGGCTCGTTAACAATGGCTCTTGCTATGGCAATTCTTTGCTGCTGTCCTCCGCTTAAGGAGTCAGGCATTCTTTTCTCAAAGCCTTCTAAGTTCACAAGCTTGAGGGCATATTTGATTTTATCATGAATGTAAGTCTTGCTTTTGTTTTTAATTTTCAGCCCAAAGGCAATATTCTCCTCAATGGTCATATGGGTAAAAAGGGCATATTTTTGAAAAACGGTGTTTACTTGCCGTTTATTTGGCGAAAGACGTGTAATATCTTCTTTATCAAAAATAACGTTTCCTTTGTCAGGAGTTTCAAAACCACCGATAATGCGAAGGGTTGTTGTTTTGCCACACCCACTTGGACCAAGTAAAGTAAGAAATTCATTTTCGCGGATGTATAAGTTCATATCATCCAGAACAAGATTGCTCCCAAATGATTTGGAAATATGTACTAAATCAATAAGCTTGTGGGCCATTATAATCCTCCGTTCTTACACAGGAGAATACAGAAATCTGCCTGTGAAAAAGTATTTTTTCCTAGAATCTCTCACTAATCCAATTTGCCAAGATTAAAAGCTGGGGGGACTGCTGACCCAGATGAAAGAGGCGCCAGATTTACCATTGGCAGTAATATAGTGGGTGGAATTAGGGGTAAAGTAAAAAGACTCCCCCTTTTTGGCTTTATATCGTTTGTTTCCAACGTGAATGGTAATGCTTCCATTTAAAACATAGCCGAATTCTTCCCCTTCATGGGGGATATCTGGGTAAGTAGAACCTTTGGGAGCTAATGTAACCCGGATAGGTTCCATAATATTTTTTTGGGCGTTGGGTATAATCCATTCTATTTTATTTTGTAAGGAATCGTCTACTTTTTCAAAATAATCCCCATCACAAAACACAATTTGTTCTTCGGCAGAGTCGTTGAAAAAATCTTTTAAATTTGTTCCAAGGCATTGCAAAATATCCATTAAAGTAGCAATGGAAGGAGAGGTTAAATCTCGTTCCAGCTGGGAAATGAACCCTTTGCTAAGTTCAGAGCGGTCGGCAAGCTCTTCTTGAGTCAGGCCTTTTAAAACCCGCAGTTCTTTTAACTTTTTTCCAATATCCATTAAATTCACCGTCCTTTCTTTAAAAAACGGGAATATGTTGTGGGATTACGGTTTCTTTTTCTTATAAATAAAGAATAAAAGTAAAAATAAACAAAAAGTTTACTAATGCTAAACATCGTATAAACAATTATACACAGAATAGGAAAAATGTCAATGAGAGAATAAAAAATTCAATGGTAAAAGGAGGAGTATAGAAAGAAAACAGAAGGAGCATCTTAACAAAAACGTCGGTTTATGATAAGATAAAACAAGATAAGATGTACAAATATAGGAGGTTTCTGCCATGAAAAAAACAAAGTATGTTGCCTATTTAGCCACATATACCCAAGGACATGATAAAGGAATGATCATATATGACGTAGATATTGAAAAGGGAAGACTAGAAGAGAAAAGCAGGGTAGTCATAACCAATCCCTCCTATTTTACTATTTCCCATAATAAAAAATTCGTATATTCCATTACGGATATGGGGGTGGAGGCATTTAAAATTCTTCCAGATGGAGGACTGGAAATGATAAACAAAGCTTCTATTAACGGAATGAGAGGATGTCATATTTCAACAGACTATAGGGACAAATATTTGTTTGTTGCAGGATACCATGATGGGAAAATTACGGTTCTTGAGTTGGAGGAGAATGGAGGAGCAGGGAAGATTACATGTGAGGTTTTCCATAAAGGAATGGGTAGTATTGCAGAGCGGAGTTTCCGTCCCCATATAAGATGTGTAAAAATGACAAGAGATAATAAATACTTGTGCGCCACAGATTTGGGAATGGATCAAACAAAAGTATATAGTTTCGATCATGTCACAGGAAAATTAAAATTATATGATATAATAAGAAGTGATTTGGGTTCAGCACCCAAATACATTAAATTTTCCGGTTGCGGACGTTTTGCATATATTAACCATGAGTTGAAAAATATTGTAGATGTATATGAATACAGCAATGTAAATAATAATGGGGAATTTAAGAGGATACAGACAATATCTACTTTGAATGATTACCATGCAACAGATTCTGCCTCATGTGCCATGAAATTGTCCAGAGATGGGAAGTATCTCTTTGTGTCCAGTGCAGGAGATAACAGTGTAGCGGTATTTTCCGTTGACACAGAAACAGGACTATTGACAAAGAAGTTTATCCTTCCCATTAGCGGAAATTATCCAAAGGATATCCTTATTTTCCCAGATGCAAAACATATAGCCAGTTTAAATCATGAGTCAGATACCATTACGTTTTTTACAGTGGATATGGAAAAAAAGATAATTGTCATGAATGGAAGAGAGCTGAAAATTCCTAAAGGAAATTGTGGGGCAATGGTGGAAGTAGAAGCGTGAGAAAATGCCAATATGACACAAAAGCAAGGAGTCCACTGGGGCAGGAAAGAGGCTGCCCCAGAAAGGATTTGTTCAAGGCAAAGATGCCCTCGGGTTAACGTTCATAAAACTTTAAAATTCCATCTATTTTAGCAGTCATGTTGGAAAAAAGCATGTCAATGAGAGTAATAGCAGTCATGGATTCTACAACAACGACAGCCCGTGGAACAATAACAGGATCATGACGGCCTTGAATACGAATTTCTTCCTCTTTCCCATTTCTTGAAACGGTTGTCTGAGGGGCAGATATGGAAGAGGTAGGTTTTATATGAGCCCGCAAAATTAAGTCGGATCCATCGCTAAGTCCCCCTAAGATACCGCCAGAATGGTTTGTTTTTTTTGCAATGTTTCCTTTTTCTAAGAAAAAACAATCATTATTCTGACTGCCCCTTGCCTTGGAAACTTCTATCCCATCCCCTATTTCAAAAGCTTTCACACTTCCAATGGAACAAATGGCTTTTGCCAGATTAGCGCTCAGTTTATCAAATACTGGTTCTCCAATACCTATAGGAAGATTTTTGGCAATACATTCAATAACTCCCCCAGAAGAATCTTGCTGCTTCATACAATCGGTTAAGTATTCTTCTGCCTTGGCTGCACTAGCTGAGTCGGGCATGAAAAGGGGATTGTTTTGAATTTCCTCTCTGGAAAAACAGGTAGGATCTATGGAAACAGGACCAATGGATTTTGTATAGGCATAAAGGTCAATGCCTAACTTTTCTAACAACTTGGAAGCGATGGATCCAGCGGCAACCCGCCCAATAGTTTCTCTTCCAGAAGTGCGCCCTCCTCCCCGGTAATCTCGAAAGCCATATTTATGATCAAAGGTGTAATCTCCATGACCAGGTCTGTAAATATCTGCAATATGGTTATAATCAGAAGAACGGTGAGTCAAATTTCTTACAAGGAGGGAAATAGGACAGCCTGTTGTCCTTCCATCAAAAGTTCCAGATAGTATTTCCACCTCATCTTTTTCTTTTCGGGGAGTGACAAAGGGGGAAGACCCTGGTTTTCTCCGATCTAAAAAAGACTGAATATCTTTTTCTGTAAGGGGCAGTCCTGCGGGACATCCATCCACAACAACCCCAATGGCCTTTCCATGAGATTCCCCCCATGTTGTTATTTTAAATTGGTTTCCAAAACTTGAACCTGCCATAGACTTTCTCCTTTTCAAGATGTATTTTTATAAATGGTAATTGAGAATTGCTGCTTTTTAAGGGAAATATTAGCTGTTATAAAGTGTTATTAAAATATCCGCTAACCCTTGAAAACACTAAGGTTTTGACAAGTGAACCTTCTCTTATCGTTTCCCTTGTATTATATCTTCCCACAAGGCATTATGAACCCTGATAAGGGAAAAAATAAGGGAAACAAAATCGTATAACAAATTATAACACAATACATATGGGATATGAAGAACTGTTTGAAATGCTTTCAAAAAACAATGAAAAGAGGACAGATAAAGTGAATATGATTTACGCAACATACAATATCCACCATAACAGCATTGATGTATACACCCATGCAGGTTACTTTTTACGGATAGACTGCAATAAAGCAGAAGAAGGATTGAAAACCACTCCCTGCTCTGAATGTGCCTTAAATGCTTTGGCGATAGATGAGCCTCTTGAGTATGCAAGATTATATCTTGAGGGGAATATGCAGATGTGGGTGGATGCGGAAGATTCGTTAGAGTTATGGTAAAAAAGTAGTTATAACCTTTGAAATGACATAAAATTTAGGGCTGACTTGGATATTGATTTCCAGTCAGCCTGTTCTTTTCTGTTTCCGTTCTATAAGGTGTTATCGTTATATAATATTGCGTATACCCTCACATATCCGTCTTGCAACAAGCGGATTATTCATGGTGTATAAATGAATCCCGTCAATGTCGTTTACAAGCAAGTCAATAATCTGGCTTAACGCATAGGACATTCCCGCATCAAAAAGCGCCTCTTTGTTATCTTCATATTTATGGATAATTTTCTGAAAACGCACCGGAAAGGTTGCCCCGCACATGGTTATCATTCTCCTAATTTGAGAGGCATTGATAACGGGCATAATACCCGGAATAATCGGAGTATTGATGTCAGCGATTCTGCAATCCTCCTGAAAGCGGAAGAATAATTTGTTGTCAAAAAATAACTGTGACAGCAATACTTCGGCACCTGCGCTTACCTTTGTTTTTAAATATTTTACGTCGCTAATCCGACCGTCAGATTCGGGATGACATTCAGGGTAACATGCCCCTAAAAAACAGAAATCCCACTTTGCTTTCATATAAGCAATTAAGTCGGAAGCATGCCTAAAATCTTCCTTTTCCGCAATATTCGGATTTTTATCGCCTCGGAGCGCAAGTACATTTTGCAGACCGGCATCTGTCAGAATATTGGCAAATTCGTCTATTTCTGCCTTATTATAATGCAGGCAGGTCAGGTGGACTACAGGCTCTACATGGTATTCCCGTTTGATTCTTTTTGCAAGTTCTATGGTGCGGTTGCAGTTTGCGCTGCCTCCCGCACCAAAAGTCACGCTGATATAATCAGGCTCAAGCTCACATAAAACAGCCAGTGTTTCGTCAATATTCTTTAGCTCGCTGTCTTTTTTAGGCGGAAATATTTCAAAAGACAAGCTTTTTTTAGATGGACAATCCTTATTTTGTTTTTTCCCGTATATTTCTGAAACTTTCATTTCTTCATGCCTCGTCTCTAATGAGCTTTGCCGCCTCTACTAAATTTTTAAGGCTTTTCTCTGTTTCCGGCGTACCTCTTGTCTTTAATCCACAGTCGGGATTTACCCACAGTTTTTCCTTGTCGATTTTGGAGAGCATGGTATGGAGTGCGGCAACAATTTCTTCCACTGACGGCACTCTCGGAGAGTGAATGTCATAAACGCCCGGACCGACCTCTGTTTCAAAATTGTGTTCTTTCAAGGAAGTAAGTATCTGCAAATCGGAGCGTGATGCCTCAAAGGTAATAACGTCTGCGTCCATGTTGTCAATCGCCGGAATAATATCTGTAAACTCGCTGTAGCACATATGCGTATGAATCTGTGTTTCCGGTTTGACGCCGCTGTGTGTCAGGCGGAAGGCGGGGATTGCAAAGTCCAGATATTCTTTCTGCCAGTCGGATTTCCGAAGCGGCAGTTTTTCCCGAAGCGCCGCCTCGTCAATCTGTATGATTCTAATTCCGTTTCTCTCCAAATCCAGCACTTCATCCCTGATGGCAAGGGCAATCTGTGAAATGGATTCTTTTATGGAAATGTCCTCTCTTGGGAATGACCAGTTCAGGATCGTGACGGGACCAGTCAGCATTCCCTTCATTATTTTTTCTGTCAGGGACTGCGCATAAACAGACCATTCCACCGTAATCGGCTTTTCCCGATAGACATCTCCCCATATAATCGGCGGTTTTACACACCTTGTACCATAAGACTGTACCCATGCTTTTTCTGTAAAGAGGAAACCGCCCAGAGACTCGCCAAAATACTCCACCATGTCATTTCTTTCATATTCCCCATGAACCAGTACGTCCAGCCCGATTTCTTCCTGCCACCTGACGCACTCCGCAATCTTCCTTTTGTTGAACTCCTTATATTCCTTCTCCGATATTTCGCCCCTGCGGTAAGCGGAACGGTTTGCCTTCACATCTTTTGTCTGTGGGAAGGAGCCTATGGTGGTTGTGGGAAATTCCGGCAGTGCAAGCTCATTTTTCTGTAATTTATGACGCTCACTGCGTATTGGTTCTCGTACATAATCACTTTCCGTTACAAGGGAAAGTCTTTTATGTACATCTGCATTGAAACAATCCCTTTCTTCCGCAAATAATTTTGTGTTCTCCTGATATGCCGCCTCTGCATGATAGTCCTTACTTTCGGCAAGTTTTTTCAGATCTGCAAGCTCGGTAAGTTTTTCTTCCGCAAAAGCAAAATAAGATAAATATTTTGCGGATAATACGCTTTCATGCTTTACTGTATACGGCACGTGCAGCAACGAGCAGGAGGTTGACAACACGCTCCTGATTTCCCGTTCCTGTAACTTGGTTAAAGTCTGCATTGTTTTTTCGTAGTGATTCTTCCAGATATTTTTTCCGTTAATTAGTCCGGCAAATAAGAGTTTATCCTGCGGGAAATCGTATTTTTCTATCAGGGCATATGTTTCTTTTCCCTCCATAAAATCAAGTCCGATACCGTCAAAGGGCATTTTAATCAAATCCGCATAAATATCCCTGACATCTCCAAAGTAGGTCTGTAATAAAACTTGGCTTTTGTCTTTCACGGAAAGAACAGCGTCATAAATTTTATGGAATAACGCCGCATCCTTACTGTCCATATCCTGCACAAGAGCAGGTTCGTCAAACTGAATCCAAGCGATTTCGTTTTCTTCACATTTTTTCAGGAAGTCCTGATATGCCTTGATAGCTGCGTCTTCATAGTCATTCAGAGATTTTTTTCCTGTGCAGCGGCATAATTTAAGCAAAGTATATGCTCCAATTACAACAGGCTTTGTTTCGATTCCAATTGCCTTTGCCTCGTTATATTCTTCAAAAGGCTTGTTGCCCGAAAGTCTGATTTCCGTATCGTCCTCAATTTCGGGAACGATATAATGGTAATTGGTGTTGAACCATTTTTTCATGGCAAGAGCCTTAACGTCCCCCGAAGTTCCCTGATAGCCCCGCGCCATTGCAAAATAGGTATCCGTTTCAGATAGGTTTAGTTCTTTATAGCGTTTTGGAATGATATTGAACAATACTGCTGTGTCTAGCAGCATATCATAATAGGAAAAATCGTTGCAGGATATATAATCAATTCCCGCCTTTTTCTGTGTGTTCCAGTGTGTTTCCCGTAAAGTCTTTCCTGTCTGCAATAATTCTTCTGTGGTAATTTCTTTCTTAAAATATTTCTCAGAAGCGAACTTTAACTCTCGTAAAGTCCCGATTCTGGGAAATCCGATTACTGATGTCTGCATAATTTCCTCCAAATTATTATGAATTTTTTCTTCATTATAATTTGTTGTGACTGGTTTGTATAATATATATAAATATTGGTTAGCCATAGTTTCAAGCTATAGCCAACCAATTTGAGGTCAGTTTATTGCAGTTTTTTCATATGCCTTTTTACGATTGTTTCCGCATCACAGGTCACTTCTCCGTTTTTGTCAAATTCATTGAACCTGCCCCTGCACTCTAATTTCCTTTTTGGTTGTTTCAGATCATTATTTTCCACACCTATATATTTCTGCAACGCTTCCAAATAGGTATGCCCCAGTCTGCTTATCATGCCTTTACGGTGGGTAATGTAGCCGATGCACATATCGCTTTCTTCCGCAAGGGGAACGGCAACAATGTCCTTACCGTTCAGCTTTTTGTCAATCACGCCACTGCATACCGTATATCCGTTTAAGCCAATCAAAAGGTTAAACAATGTTGCCCTGTCCCGTACCCGTATATTTTTCTTCCGTTCTGAAGCGGAGAAAATTTCTTCCGAAAAATAGAAAGAATTATGCTCCCCCTGCTCAAAGGACAGATATGGATAAGGTGCAAGCTGCTCATTGGTAATTATGGAACTGTCTGCAAGCGGATGGTTTCTGCTGATGAATACATGGGGTTTTGCCACAAAAAGCCCATGAAATTCTAAATCGTGGGATTTCAATATTTTGCGGATAACCGCCTCATTAAAATCATTCAGGAACAGGATGCCGATTTCACTTTTCATTCGTGCAACATCGTCAATAATTTCATAGGTCTGTGTTTCCCTTAGCGAAAAATCATACTCGTCCTGCCCATATTCCTTGATTAAATCCACAAAGGCATTTACGGCAAAGGAGTAGTGCTGTGTGGAAACACAGAACTGCTTTTTTCCTCCGCCCCTGCCTTTATACTTATCCTCCAAAATTGCCGCCTGTTCCAATACCTGTCTTGCATATCCTAAAAAATCTTCCCCCTCTTTGGAAAGATTGATTCCTTTATTTGTCCTGTTAAATATTTGAATATTCATTTCTTTTTCCAGTTCATGGATTGCATTGGTAAGGCTTGGCTGTGAGATGTAGAGCCTGTCCGCCGCCTCTGTAATGGTTCCTGTTTCCGCCACTGTCACCACATATTTCAACTGTTGAATCGTCACTTTTGCCACCTGCTTTCAAACATATAAAATTCAGTGAGTCCTTTTATCAGTATAACATGAATAACATGTTTTATCTATTACAGATTGCCTATAGATTTTCAGTAATAGAAAAGGAGCGATTACCTCGCCCCTTTACCTTTGCTTTTTGAAGTTTGTTTCGTTTGTCTGTTAGCATTTTCCCTTTGATAATTTTGTAACCGTTTGTATATGCTTTCTTCCCGCCTTTGCGCTTTTTCGCTGTATCTTTCTTCCCATTTATCCGCTTTGCTCTGATAATCGGCATTAGCTGTTTTAGAGACTGCAAAAACCTTGTAGAAATCATGCACCGTTTGGAATCCATACCGTTTGACTATTCCCGATAAACCGATTTTGAGAAGGTCTATTTCCTCATTCTTGCGGTCAATCCTGCTTTGCAGTTCCCCTTTTTTCGTCAGTTTCGCAAATCCTTTCAGACTGTCACGCTCCAGTTCCAACTCATTGCGTTCCCTCTCTGCATCAAAGATAATCCCGTTTTGGCGGTTTAACTCCTTATAAATCTTTAGCAGCTTTGGATATGCGGCAGCTTCAGCAGACATAACGGGCTTGGGCGGTATCTGTGGTGTTTCCTGCTTTGGCATTTTATCCGTCTGCGGGATTATTTGTGTCATTATTTCCTCGTTTGGCTCTGTAACCGGCTGTACCGCTTCTTTTTCAAACAACTTTGCTGACAATTCCCTCGCTTTATCCAATACTTTAGAAATCAGCAGCGCCAGCGCCGTAACAGCAGTCATAATAATACTTCCAAGTCGTTCCGGATGGCTTCCAAATATATCAACCGATTCTCTGATGCGGTCTGTGATATATTTTTTCTTTATCTGTTGTATCTCTGTTTCGGGAACGCCGCTGACGATTGCCCTGTCAACTTCCCTGTTCCAGCGCATACGCATTTCATTATCGGTCTGTATCTGTTCCGCTTTCGGGTTGTTTTTCCCTATCTTCTTGGTAGCAAGATACAATCCGCTGCTGTCAAACACATGAAGTTTTTCTTTGTCATCTTTTAAAAGAAGATTGATAAGGTCGGTATAGAAATGCTTTATCTCGTCAACAAAATTTTCCTGCTTAAATAGCTTGTTCTTGGCAGTAAAAAGATTACGCTCATAGACTTCATCTTTCTTTATGATTTTACAGCCTTTGCGGATATTTCCCTTTTCATCAAGTATCTCTTTTTTAGTGCGGACGTGTTTCCCGTTTTCATCATAGAACATATTGCGTGTGGCGGTTTTTTCTATGGGTTCGGACAACAGTTCCCGTTCCGAAAATATAAGGTGGATATGGTAATTTGTCTTGCATTTGTTATGGTGCAGTGCTGAAACGCACTCTACTCCATACTTTTCCTTAAAATGGTCTGTGAAAAGCTGCAACAGCTTGTTTGGCTCATAAAGGTTTGGGAATGATTCGGGCAGGGCAATGATAAATTCCCTCGCCTCAATGCACTTCCCCTCCGTACCGCTTTTTTGAAATTCCTGCTGGTTACATTTCGCAAGCTCCGTCCAGTAGTGGCGGTCTGTCGTTTCATAAACCGCATACAGATTCTCCTGTTTCGCATGACTGGATATATAAGTGATCCTGCCCCTGACATCAGACAGCTTGCTCATGCGGATAAATGAATGTCTTTGTATTGTGCTTTGTCCTCCCTCCTGCAAATGGCAGTATCAGATTTGGAAAAGCGGAGGTACGGCGGGACAGGTTGTGAGTGGGCGGCATAAGCGGCACGTTTACGAACATATCCGCCTTATGGCGGAACAAGTCACACCAGCGTGACTTAGCTCCCCGCAGGGGCGAAATCCCCATTGCATAAACGAAGTTTGTGCAATGGGTGTATTTCGCTCTCAAACGCCGAGGGCTTTAAGAGAAAGGAATCTCCCCTATAGACGCTCGAATTATGCCTGTAAAAACTGCCGCTATGATAGCAGAATTTTCAACCCACTTTCTGCCCATTCCCGCAAATTTCCGCTTGTACCGGAAGGAAGCACATGATATAATCTATTTGCGTGTAGGTATATCATGGCTTCGGTCTGATACATACCTGAGGCGGTTTCGTAGGAAGCCGCCTTTTAACTTGCTGATTTTCGTGTTACCGCTTTTACATCACTCTTATCCCGCAGGTTCTTCCCCTCGTTCACTTCCATGAACTTTTCCAAGATGTCGCTTTTGATAAGTACCTTTCGCCCGACTTTTAAGACTGGCAGTTTTCCCCATTCCACAAGGTTCCGCATGGTGTTCCTGCCGATTCCCGTATACTCGGATGCCTCCTCGATTGTCATTGCAATCTTCGTTTCTGTCATCAACTTCCCTCCTTTCAAATTGCATTACGCAATTTTGTGTGTGCTGATACTATACCGCTTTTATATTCTCTTGTCAAGCATTATGATAACACAAAAAATATTTTTATATTGCATATTGCATTGTTTATTTTTGTGTGATATAGTATGAACATACCGAAAAAGGAGGCGTATCAATATGAAAGATAAAGAATTGCGCAGGCTGATCGGTAGCAGGGCAAAACAGCGGAGGGTTGAGTTGGG
>CAJUTQ010000083.1 GCA_910589265.1 uncultured Lachnospiraceae bacterium | reverse complement strand
CCGCATAAAATACTGTAAATCCAACGAATCAATATCTTTTGAAAAAATGATATTTTCACCAAGGGGTAAGTGCGCCTTTTTTGCTTTAAAAATAATTTCGATTTTTCTCATTTTGCTATTGACATTTATTAGCTGGACTTCTTATCCCTGTATTCCTGACTTCTTTCATTCTTGTAAGAGGGCAGGGCTTAAAATCATTTGATAGTCTCCCTTGTCTGACAGAGGATTCTCACTAATTCCAATAACTGGCCTTTTTATGACAGCAAAATCCCTCTCTCTTTTTATGACAAGTTTATCTCCTACAAATCCTCTCATCATTCCATGATTTTTCCCTATGGAGTGGTAAGGAATTAGTTTTATATTTTCTTCCTTCTTTTGTCTTTCCATTGGAAGAATCCATTGACTTTCCACAATGCTTACTGGTTTCTTACTAATAGGATCTTTTAAATGATTACCAGAATCTAGCAAACATATCCCCTTTAATGTACAATTTTCCAGACTTAATTCAAATTCTAAATATAATTTTTCTTGTTCTTGTATTTTATCCCAAATTTTTATGGAAATGGACACAAGAAAATAAGCGGCTATTCCAAAAAAAAATACGATTCCTGCCCCCACTCTCTTTGTAAAAAATCCTCCATACACAAAATAAGTAAAAATCCCGCCAAAAAGTAAAGCTGTTCCATAAAGACTAGACATTCCTTTTATCCATGCCCGCCTTCCTTTGGGATTCGCTGATAGCCAAAGCATTCCCACTCCTGCTGGGAACTGGGCAAGAACAAGCCGCATCCCAAGTATCCCTGCTGGGAATAGAACAGCTCCACAAAAACATGCAGAACCAAAACATGCAGCTAACAAAAGTTTCCAAATAGAACCTCTTGTACGAAGCACCTTTCTGACAATGAGCAGTATCCAAAAGTCCATAAAAAAATTCACGAAAAACAATACATCTATGTAGATTTTAAAACATTCTTATCACCCTGACCTTCCTTCTCCTGCAACCAATTATTTTTGTATTTATTCTCTTTTTAAATCTTTGTTTTTCTTCTTCCATTATAATTATGTATGCAAAAATAATTTGTCGGAATGAGTACGTTTTTCCATTTTTTTCATCCCAAAAATTCTACAAAAAAGAATCTCCCTTTTTTGAATTCAAAAAACCGTTCAGAATGTCTCTGAACGGTTTTTACTCTTTACCATTATGATTTTTTCAAAAAATCCGGTATTTTAATAGACTTTTCTTGTACATTGCTGGACAATGGAACTTGAGGCTTTTGAATTCCTTGCATAGGCTGCCCCTGAGGATTTACTCTTGGCACAGATGTCCCTGTCTGGGGTTTTACTCCTCCTAAAGTGCCTGCCTTTCCAGCATATGTATATCCAGAACTATACTTCATCGTATTGGAAGGCTTTGGAGCATTTTCCAAACCAGTGGCAATCACTGTAATTGTACATTTATCTGTTGCCTTTTCGTCATACATGGCTCCAAAAATAATATTCGTATCATCTCCTGTCAAATCTTGGACATAACTTACCGCATCGTTTGCATCAAACAAAGCAATATCCCCTGACACATTGATAATCACATGAGAGGCTCCTGTAATGGTCGTCTCAAGCAAGGGGCTGGCCACTGCCTGTTTTACTGCTTCAATCGCCTTTTCATCTCCTTGTCCATAGCCAATTCCTATATGGGCAATTCCCTTATCCTTCATAACGGTTTGTACATCTGCAAAATCCAAATTTATGAGAGCTGAAACATTAATTAGATCTGTAATTCCCTGAACAGCCTGCTGAAGCACCTCGTCTGCCTTCTTTAAGGCATCTGGCATAGTCGTTCTCCTGTCTACAATCTCCAATAATTTGTCATTGGGAATCACAATTAATGTATCCACACTATCTTTTAACTTCTCAATGCCTCCCAAGGCATTATCCATACGAGTCTTTGCCTCAAAACGAAATGGTTTTGTCACAACTCCTACAGTCAAAATCCCCATGTTCTTAGCAATTCTAGCCACAACAGGGGCAGCTCCTGTTCCCGTTCCTCCTCCCATACCACATGTCACAAATACCATATCCGATCCCTTAATAGCGTTCTCAATTTCCTCTTCACTTTCTTCTGCGGCCTTCTCCCCAATTTCTGGCCTCGCCCCTGCGCCAAGTCCTTTTGTCAGCTTTTCACCAATTTGCAAAAGCCTGGGAGATTTACAAAGCTGCAGCGCCTGCTTGTCCGTATTGATTCCAATAAAATCAACACCTGATATATTTTCTTCTACCATTCTATTTACAGCATTATTGCCTGCTCCACCAACACCAATCACGATTATTTTTGCAGCGGCTTCTGCATCATTTGTCTTAATTTCTAGCAAGGGTTTCTCCTCCTTCAATGATAACCTTCTAACTTCACACTCTCTATCATATAATCTTTTTATAAAATGATCAACAATTATTTTGAAATTTGAAAAAACGCTTAAAAAGATTTTTTTAAGATTGCTTGGACTCTTCTTCTTCCTCTACTTCTTCCACCGCTTCAATGGCATTTTCTTCCCCGCCTTCCTTGTCTATTTCAAAGGGAATTCTTGCATTTTTATCCTCTGAGTCATAATTTTCCATATGGAGGACGCCTTTTCTTCCTTCTAACTCAGGCAAAAGATACTGTAGTTTATTAATTTTTTCTTCAATACTCTCATATTCCCCTAAATAAACTCTTGCTTGTCCAAAATAAAGGGTTACTTCTAAATGGGAGCTAAAATAAATACGATCTGTCATAATATGATATTTTGTAAGGAGCTGGGTAATATTTAAAATCATCTTGAAAATATTCCCATTTTGTACTGGAAGAGGCTCATTCATAATTACATGATTAAATTTCAATCCTGTTACAAGGGGAATTCCCTCTGTAGGAGAGGAAGAACTTTCAACGACCATTCCATCCTTGTCAAAGTACATATATTTCTCCAAGTATTCAATATAGCCTGCCAGAGATTTTTCATAAACATGAATGGTAACAGAATGTGGAGATTGAATCTCCACATCCATGGAATCAATAAAAGGAATATTTTTTATACTTTTCTTTCTATATTTTAGCATAAGAAAAAGAGAATTCCTTCCATACCATCCTTCCATAACCATTTCTTTGATTTCTTCTTCTGTATAATGCTCATTTCCAGTAACTGTCACTTCTGTCACTTCATAGTAATACCATATAAATGTAAAAGCAATTATAAAAAATGCCAATGAAAGGGTCACAATAAGTCCTACATTTTTTTGCCTGCTGTTCCTCTCATAGGAAGCTTCTTGAGAAATAACAGCAATGCTATCCCTATCCATCTTTCTATACCTGGTACCTTTTATCATTTTAAAGCCCACTTTCTATTTCCAGCTATGACCTACAAAAGGCACAAATAATCTAGCGGAAGATTTAGGACTTCTGAAATGGACATTTTTTTGTAACTTAGTAGTTCTTCTCATACTTTTCTAACTTTACGAATAAAAAATATTAGCCCCTAATGCCTTTAAATCTCTGCAAATATCTTCATAGCCTCTTTTTATATATTGGGTCTGGATAATTCTCGTCTTTCCTTTGGCAATTAAACCAGCAATGACTAAGGCTGCTCCTCCCCGAAGCTCTTGTGCTTTTAGGCAGCAACCATTGAGTCTTTCCTTTCCATGAATAATAACTTGGCGTCCCTCTATTTCCATGGAAGCTCCTAACCTTCTTAACTCCTCAACTACTTTAAACCGGCTCTCAAAAATAGTTTCTTCTACAATGCTGTTTCCTTTTGCCACACTTAAAACGGATAAAAGAGGAGATTGGAGATCTGTGGGAAACCCAGGGTAAATCTCTGTTTTTATATAGGGCAACCTTTCCCAGGCATTTTTCCCATCCACAAAAAGATCCCCATCTTTTTCACAAAGCAGCGCCCCCATCTTTTGGGCAATTTCAAGTGTAGCTCTCATTTGTCCTACTGGTGCATTCTGTAAAAGTACCTGTCCTCTTGTCCCTAATGCGGCAAATAAGTAAGTGCCTGCCACAATACGGTCTGCTTCGATAGTATGTTCCACTCCCTTTAGCTCTTTTACTCCTTGAATTTCTAAAACCGAAGTGCCTATCCCCTGTATTTTCGCTCCAGCCTTTGTTAGAAAACAACAAAGCTCTGTTATTTCTGGTTCCATTGCAGCATTTTCAAGCCTAGTTATCCCATTGGCCAATACAGACGCCAGCACAATATTTTCCGTTGCTCCCACACTTGGAAAATCTAGAACGATATTGCCACCCAAAATAGGCTCCCCTTTTGCATGAATCCAGGGTCCCTCTTCCTTAAAAAAAATATTCATAGAAGATAATGCCTTCATGTGAAGGTCTATGGGCCTTGTACCAATGACGCATCCCCCTGGATAAGGAAGAAAAGCTTCCTTTTTCTTTGCTAAAAGAGGGCCAAGAAAAATTACTGAGGAGCGCATTTTTCCTGCATATTCTTCTGGCACACATATTTTTTTACACGGTCTTGCATCTACCTGAATTCTATGTCCTTCCCACAAAACGCTACAGCCAAGACTTTCCAATATTTTTACCATATAGAAAATGTCCAATATTTTCGGACAGTTATGAAGTATTGTAATTCCATCTATCAAAATTGTAGCTGCCAATATAGGCAAAGCTGCATTTTTTGATCCTTGTATTTCTATTTCTCCACACAAAGGTTTTCCGCCATACATTTCGATAGAAGCCAATTGTTCACCCTCTTACATTCTTTGTTTAAGGAAAACATCTATCATATTATATGGCTAAACGAAAAAAAGGGAACTTGCCTTTTTACTTTTCCAACCGAATCCCTCTAGAAACACTTAAGGCCAAACCAATTTCTGTTAAAAGAAACAATATGGAAGAACCTCCATAACTAATAAAGGGAAGGGTAATTCCAGTATTCGGTATTGTATTTGTTACAACGGCTAAATTTAGTATAACTTGTATGGCAATATGCCCTAGTATTCCTACAACAAGCAAAGCTCCATATAAATCAGGGGCATTGTTTGCGATAACCATAAACCTCCATATAATTAGTAAAAAAAGCATAATTATGGAAAAAGCGCCAAATAATCCTAATTCTTCGCAAATAATAGAGAATACCATATCATTTTGAGCCTCTGGCAAAAATCCTAGTTTTTGCATACTTTCTCCCAAGCCTTTCCCCCAAATTCCTCCCGATCCAATCGCATACAATGCCTGAAGAGTTTGGAAACCTTGATCTGTTGGATAAGCTTCTGGATTCATCCAAGCCTGCACCCTTGTGAGACGAAAAGAAGTCCCTTCTGGCAAAAGTCCCTGAGATACTACAAGAACAACTGCGGATGCTATACCAAGAACTCCTACTCCTCCTAAAATAAAATATTTATAATGGGGACTTGCCACAAACAACATTAAAATAACAATGCCGCAAATAATAATGGCAGAACTTAAATTTTTCGTTACAATATATATAAGAAGAGCAATGGGAACTGCACTTCCTAAAAGAACCATAATGCCCTTTCTCGTTCGAATCGCCCCACCCATCTTACAAATCATACTGGCAAAAAATACAATCATGCCCAGCTTTGCTACTTCTGCCGGCTGTAGGGAGAGACCAAAAATACTAATCCATCTTGTAGCTCCATTTGCCGTAATTCCCAACTTTGTTTTCACTAGTAAAATTAAAATAACCGATACTATGTAAGCAGGTACCGCGAACTTCTGCCAGAAGTGATAGTCAATATTTGCGACAACCATCATCCCAACGAGGCCTAAAACAGAAGCAAACGCCTGTTTTCGCAAATACCAGGTGGAACTCCCCTTATTCAGACTTGCATCATAGTAGCTTACGCTATAGAGCATAACAAGCCCGAAGCAGAGTAAGAAAACAATGGCAAACAAAAGAGTATAATCAAAAAAAAACTCTGTTTTTGTTTTTGTTCTTATTCCTTCTTTTGTCTTTGGTATATACCTTAGTCTCTTTTTCCTTTTTTGGATTCCAGCTCTATGGGCCATTTAATCCTCCTTTAGATGATTCACATAATCTTTAAATTGATTTCCTCTTTCTTCATAATTGGAAAACATTCCCCAGCTTGCACAAGCTGGAGATAATAAGACGGCTTCCCCAGGATAAGCTCTTTTTGCACTGAGATTTACCGCTTCTTCTAACGTATCTACAAGATCAATGGAGGAAAAACCATGTTTTTTTGCACAATCTGCAATCTTTTCCTTTGTCTGTCCTATGAGAATGAGATGCTTTACTTTCCCTTCAAAGGACTGGATCCATTCATCATACTTGGCTCCTTTATCATAACCCCCTCCAATTAAAACCGTGTTCCTCCTCATTGCTTTAATTGCCTTTATGGCAGCATCTACATTTGTTCCTTTTGAATCATTATAGTAGCAAACTCCTTTTTTCTCTGCCACAAATTCAATACGATGCTCTACTCCTTGAAACTCTTTCACAACTTTTTGTGCACAATGGAGCGGCACTCCAAAGCTTAGAGCAATTAAAAGCCCTGCCATAACATTTTCTACATTATGTTCACCTAAAAGCTTTAACTCACCAATTTTTAGAACTTCTTTTTGAAAGCTTCCTTCTTTATATAGAATACTATCCTTTTCCAGGAATATTCCATCTTCCAGTTTGTTTTTGCAGCTAAAATATCGCACTCTTCCTTTTGCCTTTTCTCCTGCCTTTTTTGTATTTGGATCATCATAATTCAAGACAAGAATATCTTCTTTTGTTTGATTTTCTCCAATCCTTTCTTTCATAGCTATATAATTTTCCATTGTATGGTGACGATCTAAATGATCTGGCGTTATATTTAGTATGGCAGCTACTTTCGGGCGAAAAGAATGAATTGTTTCTAGCTGAAAACTGCTGATTTCCGCAACACTCACTGCCTCTTTTCCTCTTTTCTCTGCATTTTCTGTATAAGGAATTCCAATATTACCTACAACATATACTTCTTTAAAGTAGCTTTTCATGATAGCTCCAACAAGGGCTGTTGTTGTTGTTTTTCCATTTGTTCCTGTAATGGCAATTACATTTCCTTTGGAACAGACATACGCCAGTTCCACTTCTCCCCAAATAGGAATTTTCTTTTCCTTTAGTTTCTTTCCTAATGGAGAATCCACAGGCGCCCCTGGGCTGAAAATCCCAAGTTCTATTTCTTCTAACACCTTTTCTGGCATCTCTCCCAAGATGATTTCTTTTGGATAACCCTTTGTTTTCTTTATTAATTCTTCTTTGGATTTCTCTTTGTTTTCATCATATAAATAGGGGTAAGCTCCCATCTTTCCTAGGAGACAAGAGGCACTAATTCCACTAATTCCACTTCCAACTACCAGTACCTTTTTTCCATTCCAATTCATTGTCATCCTCCATTCTGTCATTTTTATTATAATGCCAATAGACCTACAAGACATAGGACAGCCGTAACAATGGAAAATAATGCAACAACCTTTGTCTCTGCCCATCCACTTATCTCAAAATGATGATGAACAGGCGCCATCTTAAAGAAACGCTTTCCACCAGTGATTTTGAAATAGCAAACTTGAATTATAACAGAACATACTTCAGCCAAATAAATAAAGGCTACAATAAGAATGAATAAGGGCAGTTGCATCATATAAGCCACCGCTGCTACAAAGCCTCCTAGTGCCAAAGAGCCTGTGTCCCCCATAAAAACTGCGGCTGGATGTACATTAAAGAGTAAAAACCCTAATAAAGCGCCTACAACGGCACATGTAATAGGTTCAATCCCGCTGTTTAATCCAATAGCCACTACAGTAAAGAAGGTAGCAATGAGAACCGTTACAGAAGAAGCAAGGCCATCTAATCCATCTGTAAAATTTGCTCCATTGACAGTTCCTAATATTACAACAAAAAAGAAGGGAAGAGTAAAAACGCCAATGCTCAAGTATTGACCTGACACAAAAGGAATTCTCATTGCAAAACTAACATCTGTATAACGATCAATATATACATATAAAATACTTGTTACTAAAATCTCTCCAACCATCTTCTGCCAGGCCCGAAGCCCCATGGAACGTTTCATGACAACTTTAATGTAATCGTCTAAAAATCCTATTAATCCAAACCCAAGAGTTGCAAATAAAACAGGAATGATTTTCGGGTAATTTCTTAAATATAACAGAGAAGCTATCGTGACAGCTGCTAATATAATCACTCCTCCCATTGTGGGAGTCCCTGATTTTTTTAAATGTGTTTGAGGTCCGTCCTCCCTCACTGTCTGCCCTACCTTCAGCCTCCTTAAATAAGGGATGACAATTGGGCTTAAAACAACACTAACTGCAAATGCAATAAGCGTTGGTATTACTATCTTATATTCCATTTCCACACCTCTATGTTCTTTCGTCTGCCATTCTCCAATTCCCCTGTGTATTTCATACTATGCATTAGTATAATTGTTCTATCTCTATGAATCAACTACTTTTCCGAAATCTCTTCTTTTTCAACTTCTAAATAAGGGAGAATATTTTCGTAGAGTTCTTTTACAAGGGGCGCTGCTATCGTTCCCCCATAGTATACTCCTTGGGGATTATGAATAATAAGAAGAGTCAAAATTTGGGGATTGTCAGCAGGAGCAAATCCCAAGAATGAAGAAATATATCTCCCACTCCCCCTTGGCAGAGTTTGACTTGTGGCCGTCTTCCCCCCAATTCGATATCCTTCGATATAAGCATTTTTTCCACTTCCTTCTGACACGACTTTCTCAAGAAGCTCCTTCATCGTTTCTGACGTTTCTTTAGAAACGATATGCTTCTTTTCCTCAAACTGGAATTTTTTTATTATTTTTCCATTTTCATCTTCTACTGCAACGCCAAAATGAGGGGTGACTCTCGTCCCTCCATTAATAATAGAACTAACTGTCGTTGCCAGCTGAATGGGAGTAATCTGAAAGGACTGGCCAAAAGAAATGGTAGCCAGCTCCACTGGTCCAATGTTCTCTTCCTTGTGCATAATTGTTCCAGCTTCTCCTGGAAGATCAATATTTGTTTTTGTCAATAGTCCTAGCTGTTTAAAATAATTGTAAAATTTCTCAGGTCCTATACGCAGTCCTACATCTACGAAAACTGGATTGCACGAATTTTTTATTCCATCAATAAAATCTTCAGCCCCATGTCCTCCTACTTTATGACATCGTATTTTTCTATCATCTACAATGACAAATCCTGGACAGTGAAAGCGGTCGTTTACAGATACAGACTTGGATTCCAATCCAGCCGCTGCCGTAATAATTTTGAAGGTAGACCCAGGTTCATAAGTATCATTAATGCAGCCGTTTCTCCACATTTTATTTAAGGCATCCTGCCTTTCCTCATTTGTGAGCAAAGAACTATCCATTCCAACAGGTAAAGTAAAAGGATCGTTTAAATCAAATTCAGGAACATTCACCATAGCCATAATTTCTCCATTTTGAGGATTCATGACAAGTATACCTACTCCATCTGCCCCTTTTGCCTCCATAGCCTTTTTTGCCAGTTGTTCCCCATATTTTTGGATATTGCTGTCCAAACTTAGGCGTAATGTATTTCCATTTATTGGCTCTACCCTGCTTTCTCCCTGCTCCGAGAGCTCTACCCCTCTGGCATCAGTCATAGTAAGAATTGTTCCATTTTTTCCTTTTAAATATTCCTCATACATAACTTCTAATCCAATAATTCCTTGATTGTCTCCTCCTGTAAAGCCAATTACTTTGGACGCCAGAGAACCAAAGGGGTAATACCTCTTATAATCCTCATCTACCTTTACCCCAGCTAAATTGTAGCTTCTGATCTTATCCCCTACACTTTTTTCTACATTTGTTTTAATTCTTTCAATGGCAGAAAACTTCTCCACCCTTTTTCGAACTGTTTCCTCATCTAATTCCAACTCTTTTGCCAATACTTCAATCACTTTTTCTGCCTCTTTAATCTGGCTATGTATAACAGAAATGGTACACACTGTTTTATTATCTGCCAAAACCACTCCTTTAGAATCTACAATCTTTCCTCTGGCCGCTTTAATATCCCTCTCCCTTTCGTGAAGAGACTCTGCCTTTTCCATATAATATTCTGATTTAAAAATCATAAGGTGGACAAGCCTTGCGCTTAGACCTAAGATGGCTGCCAAACAACAGACAAAAATAATCCATATTTTCTTTCGGTTATAGGTTTTATTTTTTAACATAGGAAACCTCATAAAAGTGCTTACTATAATTTATTACACCTTTTATGAGGTTATGCGTTGTCTCATCCTTCTCCTTACATTTTACCAAGGAACTCCCGTTCCCTCTTCTGGATTCTCCTCCTGTTGAGGTACTGGACTTCCGGCTCCTCCTAAGTCCGAAGTATTCTCAATACTTTCCCCTGTTTCTGGATCTAAAAACTCTCCTGTCTCTGGGTCAAGGGCATAGCCTGTTTCTGGATCATATTGGATGTTATCCGTCTCCTCTTCTTCTTCCTCTTCTTCCTCAGCCTCCTCTTGAGATTCCTGACCCTCTTCTTCCTCTTCTTCTACTTTATCTTCCAATATCCCCATAACACTTGTGGAAAAAGTGGACTCAAATGCGGAAAGTTCCTCCATTTCCTCCTGGGATATTGTCTCCGTCACAGGAATATTTAAATAAGGAAGCGCTTCTGTAAGTATATTTTTCGTAATCTCCACAGCATAGGAAGCACTGTCCTGTTTACTTACGTTAGGCCTGTCTACAACAACATAAATAGCAATCTCTGGGGTGGATGCAGGGGCATAGCCTATAAAGGATACGACGTAATTTGTCTTATCTCTAGGATATCGTTCTGCTGTCCCTGTTTTTCCTCCCATTGTATACCCTGCAGGCCTTGCATTTTTTCCTGTTCCATTTGCTACTGCATTATCTAGATATTCTACAATCTTTCTAGATGTTTCTGCAGAAACAGTTTGTTTTAGCACTCTTGGTTCTATATCTTGCAATGTAACTTTGTCGCTGTTTATTACTTTTGTCACTACATGAGGTTCGTAGAAATATCCTCCATTTATAAGGGAACAAAAACTTGTTATCATTTCTATCATTGTAACATTAAATCCCTGTCCAAAGGAACCTATGGCAAGATCTGTGGGAGTCATTGTTTCTTCCTTAAATATTAAAGTGCTTGTATTAGGTTCCCCTGTTAAGTCAATGCCTGTCTTTAAACCAAATCCAAATTCAAACATATAGTCCATGAAGGTGGATTTTCCAATCTTTTCTCCAACTCTCATTAAAGCAACATTGCAGGAATTTGCCACTGCATCGGATAAAGTCTGTAATTTATGTCCCATTTTATTATTACATCGGATTTTCCATCCCCCTATTTCTAAAAGCCCTTGGCAGTCATATGCCTCATTTCCTAAAAGCTTTCCAGACTCTAATCCTGCTGCAATGGTAAAAGGCTTCATTGTGGATCCTGGCTCAAAGGCATAAGAAACACAAAAGTTTTTCCAAAGATCGTACAAGGCATTTTGCTTATCTTCCTCAGAGGCAGTAGCAGCCTCTCCCTCTGTCATAACCTTTTCTACATTCCATGGATCGTTTAAGTCAAATCCAGGTGCACTTGCCATGGCTAGAACTTCTCCATTATCTGGATCCATTAAAACAACTCCAGTGTTTACACTTCCGTCTTCTCCTTCTCGAAATTCTCCAGCATGTTTTTTATTAAAAGCCCCTATATGTTTCTCAACAATTGTTTGGAGGTTCATATCTATCGACATCACTAATGTTTTTCCATCAATGGCAGGTTTTAATGTTCTTTCATAATTAGAATCATTGTTTAAAAATCCATATTCTCTTCCATTAGATCCATTCAAGGTATTATTATAGTACTCCTCTAATCCATTCATTCCTACATTGTCCTGTCTTGCAAATCCAATGACATCTGCTGCTAAAGAACCATAAGGATAAGTACGAATATAAGAATCCTCAAACCAAACCCCGCTTATCCCCGTTGCTGTTGTTCCATCTCCTTTTTGCATTTCCAAGAAACGTGTCTTATCCTCAAAGGATACTACTTTTTTTAATATTTTATAGCTAGAGGACGGATTACCTGCAATGTACTCCCTTACTTCCTTTCCATCAATGCCAAAGCAATCTGACAGAGCGCTAATGGTAGGTTCCAGACAGGTTCCTGGTTTTTTTTCCTCTTTTTCCATGATGATTTTGGCATCTAATATGACATTATACACCTTGTCGCTTGTTGCCAGCTTCAATTCTTTTCTATCTAGTATATCTCCCCTGCGAAAAGGAATCGTTTTACTGTCATAACCTCTTTGAGATAATACCTGCCTTTTATATTTTGCCCCATCATCTCTTGTAATTGCATATAATCTTACACTTAATGTGATAAAAGCCAACAGTATAAATAGAAATAATACTGCCAGCTTCTTTTGCATTCTTAATGTAAATCGTTTTGGTTCTTCACTTCTTCGAGCCATGTCTTTCTTCACTCCTGAGCTGTTTTGGACTTTTCCCTTACAGCTATTGCATTTCTTCTCTACTCAATATCTATATATTGTCTTACAAAATCACTTTCCTCACTTTGAAATACAATGACTTGTCCATCTTTTGCATATGTCATACCTAGTTCTTCCATTGCAACCCTCTTTACCTCTTCCAAATCTACCGTCCCTAATATACGATTGTATTCTTCATCGTTCCCTGTCTTTAAGGCATTAAACTGAGATTCTAAAGAAGCGATATTCTCTAAACGGTTTGTAATATCAGACTGAATTTGTAAATATTGGATACAAACAATACCAGTAACTAAAATAGCCATACTTAAAAACAACACATATCCTGGATTCATATGGGCTGCCTTCTCCCGATTTTTTCTCGTTCGATGGCTTATTTGCTTTTTTGTCTCTTCTTCTAATCTTCTTGGAGCTGTCTCAAGTCTTCTTACTGTATTTCCTTCCACATATGCAAACTGTTTTCTTGTTACATTTTTTCCCCTTTGACTTACTGGATGTCTTCTCAGCATTTTACTTCCCACTTCTTTCTCATTCTAACCTTCTAACAATTACATGCTCCTCTCAAAAATTCGAAGTTTAGCGCTTTTTGCCCTTTTGTTTTCTTGGATCTCTTCCTTGCTTGGAACAATAGGCTTTCTTGTCACAACTTGTCCCAATGATTTCTTTCCGCATACACAGGCTGGAAAGTCTGGCGGGCAAATACATGGATGTTCACTCCTTCGAAATATGCTTTTTACAATCCGGTCTTCTAAGGAATGGAATGTTATAACACATATTCTCCCCCCTGGATTTAAAAGTGTTATCATATCCTCCAAAGAATTTTTCAAAACTTCCAGTTCTTGATTCAACTCAATACGGATAGCCTGGAATGTTCTCTTTGCCGGATGGCCCATTGTCTTTTGTACTTTCATAGGAATAGCGCCTTTGATAATTTCCACTAGTTGACCTGTTGTGGTAATCTCCTTTGTTTTACGGAATAATACAATATGCTTTGCAATATTTTTAGCAAACTTTTCTTCCCCATAATTATGTATTATTCTATAAAGCTCTTGTTCGCTATACTCATTCACTATGTTTTTTGCTGTGTAAGAGTTTCTTCTATCCATCCGCATATCCAGTAAAGCGTCTTCTCTATAAGTGAAGCCCCTTTCTGTTTCATCAAGTTGATAGGAAGAAACACCTAAATCTAAAAGTATTCCGTCTACACCTGTAATATGGAACTTTAAAAGTTCTTCTCTCATATGGCAGTAATTACTTTGAATAAAAGTGACCTTACTGCCAAAATTTTTTAGACGATTCTTTGCGGCTAAAATCGCCGCATCGTCTTGATCTATCCCGATTATTCTCCCCAAATCGGATAATTTTTTAGAAACTTCATAGGCATGCCCCCCGCCCCCTAACGTCCCATCTACATAGGTCCCTTCTGGTTTCACATGAAGGCCGCTCACAGTTTCCTGCAATAATACAGACTTATGCTCAAAGCGCATAGAAGCATTCTTCCTTTCCTATATGCCAAGACCTAAGTCTGCCATTTGTTCTGCTATGTCGTCCATATTATCACAGACACTAGCATCATTCCACATATCTTTGCTCCATATTTCAATTCTACTTGCCACACCAATAAGAACGACGTCTTTTTCCAGCTTGGCAAATTCCCTCAAGGAAGCTGGAAGCAGAACCCTTCCCTGCTTATCCACTTCCACACTGGCAGCACCAGATAAGAAGAAACGAACAAATTGTCTTGCATTTTTATTTGTAAGTGGCAGTGCTTTTAATTTTTCCTCAAAGGCGTTCCATTCCTTTAAATCGTAGACAAACAAACATCCATCTAATCCCTTCGTCACAACGAATTCATCACCTAATGCTTCCCTGAATTTTGATGGGATGATCAGTCTGCCCTTTGTATCTATGGAATGATTATATTCGCCCATGAACATACTAAACACCTCTTAAGAAAATGGTCCTTCTGTCAAATGCGTGGTTCCCTACTCCACTTTCCTCCACTTAACACCACTTTCTACCACTCATAACCACATTCTATACTAGAACCCAAAAAATATCAAGACCTTTTCCAAAAAAGCCAGATAAAAAAAATGCCTTTCAACAAGACATTTTCTTCTTAAAGCTCTATATTTTGTGCTTTTTTTCTTAAAAATCCTTTCTTTACACAAGATTTCGTGCTCTTCTAAATTGGGCATTATTTACAGCTTCCAAAGTGGAGGGAAAACCCACATCAATTCTTCTTTTTTCTAAATTTCCATTCAAAAACAAGGATGCATAAACCAAAAACAATGGACATGAAAAAGGCCAATAGTTGAGAAACCGGCAGCCCTATTCCTGGAATAAGCAATTGATCTGTTCGAAGACCTTCAATAAAGAACCTTCCAACTCCATACCCACATAAGTACATGCATGTAACTTCTCCCTGAAATTTCTTTCTAGGCTCCAGCCAAAGCATAAGAAAGAGAAGGGCTGTATTCCATAAACTTTCATAGAGAAAGGTAGGATGTACTTGAATATAAGAAATTCCTTCCTCTACATGAGACATTATCTCCAAGGTGACATCACTTGAGCGGACAGCTTCCACTGGGAGCCTCATGGCAAATAGGTTGTCTGTATATCCTCCAAAGGCTTCTCTATTAAAGAAATTCCCCCATCTTCCAATGATTTGGCCAAGAACCAGTCCTTTTGTACCTGTATCCCCCATCTGGAAAAAGGACACTTTCTTTCTCTTTCCATATATAAAAAGTGTCAGAAAAGCGGCAATGACACCTCCGTATATAGCCAGTCCCCCCTGTCTTAACTTAAAAACATCTAGCAAATGATCTTTATAATAGTCCCAAGAAAATACAACATAGTAAATTCTTGCCCCTATAATCGAAAAGAAAATAGCATAGAGAGCAAAATCCCAGTAAATATCTGGATCCTGCCCTGTTTTCTTAGCGTCATAGGCTGCTAGTAGAACCCCTGCCATCATTCCAAAAGCAATCACCATTCCATAAACAGCTATGGAAATCCCAAAAACTTCAAAAGATTTTGGGACATTCTTCAAGTAAATTTCTAAATGAGGAAATGCAATATCTTTTACATCCATATTTTTTACACTCCTACACATTAAACCGGAATAAAATAACATCTCCATCTTGGACAATATATTCTTTTCCTTCCAGTCTTACAAGTCCCTTATCTTTTGCTGCACTTAGGGACCCTTGGGTAAGCAAGTCTTTATAGTTCACTACTTCCGCCCGAATAAACCCCCTCTCAAAATCCGAGTGAATTTTTCCAGCCGCTTTAGGAGCCTTTGTCCCTGCTTGGATAGTCCAGGCTCTCGTCTCATCTTCTCCTGCTGTCAGATAACTAATAAGGCCAAGAAGACGATAACTAGCCTTTATGAGTTTTTCCAATCCTGATTCTTTTAATCCCAATTCTTCTAAAAAGAGAAGCTTTTCTTCTTCATCTAGCTGGGCAATTTCCTGTTCCAGCTGGGCGCTAAGAACAAACACTTCACTTCCCTCTTTGTCTGCATATTCTTTTACTTTCTGTACATCACTGTTATTCATAGCTCCTTTAGACAAATCGTCTTCTCCTACATTGGCTGCAAAAATAACTGGTTTATAAGTTAGGAGCTCATAAGAAGCCAAATATTCTTCCTCTTCCTCATCACCAGGCAAAAAACTCTTTGCCAGCTTTCCTTCTTCTAAATGTTCCTTTATTCTTTCCAACAAATGGAGTTCTTTTGCCAGATCCTTGTCATTTTTTGCCCCTTTCTTTGTCTTTGCTATTCGTCTCTCTAACATTTCCATATCAGAAAAAATAAGTTCCAATTGAATGGTTTCAATATCCCGCAGAGGGGAAACACTTCCATCCACATGGACAATATTTTCATCTTCAAAACAACGTACTACATGGACAATGGCATCTACCCCTCTAATATTCGATAAAAACTGGTTCCCCAACCCTTCACCTTTTGAGGCTCCCTTCACTAAACCGGCAATATCCACAAATTCAATGACTGCTGGAGTAATTTTTTTGGAATGATACATCTCTCCCAGCAAATCCAGCCTTTCATCAGGAACTGCTACAATACCCACATTAGGATCAATGGTACAAAAAGGATAATTGGCAGACTCTGCCCCTGCCTTTGTCAAAGAATTGAACAATGTACTTTTTCCTACATTGGGCAGTCCTACGATTCCTAGTTTCATTTTTATATCCATTCCTTTCACTTCACTCAGGCACAAAACATAATAAAAATGGTTTCCCTGAGCTTATTTTTTTCTTTATTATCTTTCTTATAGAGAACTGAGTATATACGAATCACGAAATTTTATCTCTGTTGAAACAACTTCATTTACGGCTTAGACAGTCAATGTCGCCTCTTGCTATCATCTTTTTACGATCCCTTTGGCTCAGAAAGGAACCCTTATAGCTTTAAAAAGATTCCTAATAACCAAGTTTGATTCAAATTGGGAAACAGTCTGTATCAGCGACATATATAGGAGTTCTGTAGTCGTTTTACTTGCATGTCCAAAAAGCATTTGAGACTGCATCCTGGGCTTCCATTACATGTGCAACAAATGTATGCCCCCTATGAGCATATTCCCAAAGAACAATCTAAATACTTTCTCTCTTTTTTCTGGAAAATGTCCTTTCCCCATATACGAACTCCTCCTAAGGAAAGAAAAAGAATCCAGCATAGGTGAATATTATATCACGTAAAATCCTCTTTCTTCAACAATATTTTGAAATATTTAGTAATTATAAACTAATTGTACTGTTCATTTTTCCATTTGAAAACCTTTTTAACAATAAAGAATTCCCATATCCGATGAGCGCCTATGAGGTAATGTTTTTTAAAGCAAAAAGGAGCATCCAATATTTTAGAAAACTCCTTTTTGTTTTTTTATATTTAGCTTCTTTGTATCCTAAAGATATTTCTTTTTTATTCTATAAGCCTTAAATTCTCTAATTAATGTCTATTCTCTTTTTTGCCATATCTTTTATCACCCCCATCCCCTCACTCATGAGGGACTAGAACGCTTCGCTGCGCCCAGTGCGGTCGCCTTAGAGACATATACCTTTCCCACGAGTGCTCATCCTATTTTTCTATCATAGAAAAGCCGTATACTTTATCACTTCACTGCAACAAGGTCTTTCCTATGATACAAAAAAGTGTCTGAAAGTGAATCACTATCAGACACTCAACTTACACTGCTATTTCAAAATAATAAAAAAATCTCTACATTACATTGTCATAAAAACGGTTCATCCACTCTGTAGACGCATCCATAGCAGTACGGCAGGCATTCGTCTGATCCAGTGCATGAAGCATTACAAAATCATGAATAGTACCCTGTATCTGTATAGCGGTTACATCGACACCAGCACATCGAAGTTTTTCTCCAAAGGCTTCTCCTTCACTACGCAATACATCTGCCTGACCATTGATAATCATAGTCCGAGGAAAACCTTTCAAACAATCTATGCTCCCTCGAAGGGGAGACGCAGTTATCTGATTTCGTTCCTCCATAGTGCTCGTATATTGGCACCAGAACCATTTCATTCCTTCACGATACAAATAATAATTCTCTGCAAATTGACAGTAACTTATTGTGTCAAAACAGGCATTTGTTACTGGATAATATAATAGCAGGTTATGGATACTACAACTACATCTCATTAATGACATAAGAACCATAGCTATGGCCATATTCCCGCCTACACTGTCACCTGCAACTGTAAGTGCAGGAAAATTGACAAATGAAAATCGCTCCCCAATAATTTCTTTTAAATGAGAAAGGATAAAATAACACTGTTCAATGGCTGTAGGATATTTTGCTTCTGGCGATCGGCTATATTCAGGGAAGACAACTAGTGAATTTGTTCTTGCCGAAATCTCTCTGACCAGCTTCTCATGTGTATGAAAGCTTCCGAATACCCAACCTGCACCGTGAATATAAAATATAATATTTCTTATTTTTTCGTCCTTTGGCACAATAAAATACACCGGGATACTACCCCATATTCCGGTGTTTATGCACTCAGAGGATATGTTTGCAGGATATTTATATACAGGCGTATCCTGCATTTCTTCCAATACTCTTCTACCTTGCTCTGGGGGTAGTTGAAAAATCAACGGAGGTACAGAACTTTGATTACAGACATCTCTAGCAGCTGGTTCCAGCAAAACGCATCGTTTCATATATTATTCTTCCTTAATGCTATCCTTATTTCTTATATAGTATGCCATTCTTCTGTTTTTGTATATGTTTAAAAAATCTGACAAATTCTCAGCCCACCCATAAACACTGTCTTTCTTTTTACTCCATGGCTACACATTCAAATACTTGCCTTACTATCTTCTCATCACAAGTTAACAGGTGGCTTTTCAGCCTATGGCGTATCCTATATACTTTATCAAGACGAAATTTTACCTTTTTCTCTTTTACCATACATCTGATATTTTTTATTTTATGTGAAACAACTTCTCCCAGACCATTCACTACAAAACAAATTGTTAATTAAAAACAGAGAAGGAGAAGTTATATTCTCTAAGGTTCATGGGGAAAAAATATTCTGATTTATACAATAATCTCCGATTTCTCTTTGTTCTTCTATCGTTGGTTTCTCTGTGCTTGTGCCCTATAGACCTCCTGTTTTGGAGTCTAATCCTTACGTTCTCAATAGGCATTCTACATCTTCATCCATTGTCTTAAAACAGAACGGTTGCATATTCCATTCCAGACAATGATGCATTCATGGAGCCATCACTATTCATCACTGCTTCTACGTATTTTTTTTGAGTTCTTTAGTATAAATTCTGTTCTTATTGGCAAGGAATGGTATAAAACTGATTCCATCTATATATTTTTGGAATGCCCTGCCTCTAAATTCCCCTGTGTCTTTAGAGACTGGCATGAAAAACACTTCCAAAGCAACCGGTTTTTTATATTTCTCCTGTCTACTTTAGAGGTATCATATCAAAGCAAGTGGCGGCTGTAATGCAACTACAAGAGATTGAATGATATTTATATAGCCATTTTTTCATGGTAAAATTTTTCATGATTTGAAACAATATAGAAAATTACAGCTAACTATGTTTCCTATCCATTATGGAAGTGTCTATATGAGAATAAAAATGGGCGGATTTTCCACTTCTTCTTTAGGGAAAGGCGATTTCATAACTCATAGTGGCTCAAAAGGTTCATTTACATTTTTTATCCCAGCAAAGATTTAACTCCAAGGATTAATCTATATATATTTTCCAATATATAAATCTTTTTAGCAAGAGGTTTGTCAACAGCTCAATGGTGTCCACAAATTCCCGCTGTGTCCTGGCCGTTTGGCTTTGTAATCTCTTTTACAATATCATTCCACCAGCCCGCAATTGAGCTTTCCACTGCCTCTGCATTACCCATATTTGGGATTTTACAAAGACCGCTCCCAAGCACAATTGGCCTGTGCCACTCCCTGCAAAACCGAAATAGTTTGTTTCCAAAGGAAACGATATGTTAATCTATAAAATCAAAATCTCCGCTGCACTAAAACTTCACAACTATCACAACAATATGGGCGCTGTAAGTTGTGGTTGCTTTAATCGCTATCAAACTTTCATAGGCCAGCAATATATGTACAGCTCCCAGAAGGAAAGCAGAAATGCGGGGATTCCGTTTGCTCTTTTTCCGGGCAAATAATAAGACAAGTTAATATAACCCTTTGATTTTCTGGGTTCCTCTAACTTGTCCCTATTATAACATGGTCATCTGTATCTATGTATCTTGCTCTATAATGACTGCTATTTATCAATCCTTTGCTTTCACCAATGTTTCCTGTTTACATTTTGGACAACAAAGAGGCTAATTTTTCAAAACAGTATCTTTCCTATTTCTATCGCAAGTCTTATTCCACAAATAGTTCAGATAATTCATTTTCTTTTATTCATAAACTCACCTTACAATTATTTACAACATTTTTAGAAATACTATACTACATCCTATATGGACAGGATGAACTATTCAAGTATATAATATTGCTTTGTAAATGTCATAATCTTCCTGCTTAAAAACATTAAAAATAACCTTTTCTATTTGTGCGTTGTTCTGTAAGAACTTTGTAACTATTTGCACGGCAATTTCAGCTGCTTTTTTCTGTGGGAAATGAAATTCCCCTGTAGAAATGCAACAAAAAGCAATGCTTTTTAGTCCATTACTAGCGGCAAGCTCCATACAGGATCGATAGCAGTCCTCAAGCTGTCTGCAATGTTGTTCTGTAAGCTGCCCATACACAATGGGACCCACTGTATGCAAAACATAACGGCATGGGAGATTGAAAGCTGGAGTAATCTTTGCCATGCCCGTGGGCTCATCATTTCCCTGCTCTGTCATCAGCTCATCGCAAGCCAAACGCAGCTGAATACCGCTGACACTGTGAATAATGTTATCCACGCAAGAATGGCAAGGTAGGAAACATCCCCTTAAAGAACTATTGGCAGCGTTTACTATTGCATCTACCTTTAATGTGGTAATATCACCACGCCAAAGGATAAGTCTGCTATTGATAGGAGATACAGGCAAGGTATCACTATCCGTAATCCCTTTTTCCTCAACCTCTGCACTTAGATATTCGTCCTGTATTTTTAGAAATTCCTTTCCAATGGGACGAGGAGAACGTATATTCATAAGGCTTCTAAGAAGTTGTTTCTGTTCCTCTACATTGTTTGGGATTTCCACCTTCCTATATTGAGGCAACTCTAATAAAAGCTCTTTAATCAAATATAGCCTTTTTTCCTTATGTGTCATGGCGGGTCCTCCTTTATTTCCCAATTTACAATCGTTGGGGGGTTAACATGGAACAAAGAGGCAAGATCTTTTCCTAGCAACCATTTGAAATTCCAATAGTATTTCAACTGTTCTTTAGAACAAAGGTCCATCTATCTTGTAAATACATTTCATGTGGATGATTGTCGCATACTTGCCCTATCAGGCATTGGAGACGAAAGCCTAAAGCCTATCTAGAAGAAGCTAGCTCTGCCTTTTTTTGCACCCTATACCTGTGGGATAGTTTTCTTGTACTTCTTTATGATTATGTACACCTTGTCTCATATACTGACCAATCTATTATAACAACCAGAATATGCTCAAGAAAGCACTGTTTTTTGCTCCTGATCTTCAAAGCAGATTTTAAGAAGGATTGGAGTCACAATAGATGAAACTATGATAAGTAGAATTACTGTTGTAAATAGCCCTCCATCCATAAGCCCTACACTCAGCCCCCTCTGGGCAACAATGAGTGCAACCTCCCCGCGGGCCATCATACCAACGCCAATGCATATGCTGTCCCGGTTGGAAAAGCCACACACTTTTGCCATCAGACCAGAACCTATAATTTTACTTAAAAGGGCTACTAAAACGAAACTAACGGTAAAGAAGATTATCTGTGGTGTAATTCCTGAAAGTACGGTTTTGAGGCCAATACTTGCAAAGAATACTGGTCCAAAGAGCATATAAGAGGTAATATCCATTTTCTGCTCAATGTATTCTGAATCTGGTAGATTGCAGAGAATCACTCCTGTCACAAACGCACCTGTTATGTCCGCAATTCCAAAATAAGTTTCTGCAATATAAGCCATCAGCAGGCAAAGCCCTAGTCCTAGGATTGGTATTCTCTGCGTATGGGGATACAACTGGTCAATCTTTTGAAACACTTTATACAACAAAATACCGACAACAATAGCAAAAATAAAAAACAACACCGTATTGAGCATAATCTTCTGAGGCTGTACCGAGGAATCTTGGAAACCAATCACAAAGGTTAACACGAGAATGCCAAGAACATCGTCAATGATAGCAGCGCTTATAATGGCTGTTCCACATTTTCCCCTTAGTTTTCCCATCTCCCGCAATGTTTCCACCGTTATGCTAACAGAGGTAGCTGTCATAATTACGCCGATGAATACGGCTTTATAGAATCCCTCCGACCCCCATGGAGAAACTCCATAAAAAGCCATGAATAAAGCTGCGCCCATGATTAGAGGTACAAAAACTCCCCCACATGCAATGAGTAAGGCCTTTGGGCCTGTTCTTAGCAAATCTGAAAGCTTATTTTGGAGGCCAGCTGAAAACATTAAGAGTATCACACCAATTTCTGCCATAACTGCTAGAAAATCAGACTGCCCCACAATCCCTAATACACTAGGGCCAATGAACAAACCTGCCACAATTTCTCCTACTACTTGCGGGAGTTTCATGTACCTTGCAGCAATTCCCAGGCATTTTGCTGCAATGACAATGATTGCCAGATCACGTAACGTATTATAATCCATATTTCCCTCACCTTTCCTTATCGTATACTTCCTGTCGACAAAATTTTTTTCTTTATTATGAAACAAACCTGTTTTCTTTTCTTCTAGTTCACAGACCCTATCGTCTAACTGAATATAATACTTTATCCAATGACTTCTTTATATATGATACTTCTCCATAAGCATTTGCAATCATGAAACAGTACTTTTCCTTATTCATACTCTCACCTTTTCATTACATGATATCAAACATATGGATTTGTCCGTTTTTCCAAGACTTTTGTTCCCCTAATGTAATCACATCTTCCTCCTTTATTTTACCTATTAAGAGGGGAGAATCCTTATCATGCATTTTCATATTTCTCATAACTCTCTCCCTGTTGTCATTCGCATAACAGTACAAGCAGCCATGACCACAAGTATTATAGGCTCCAA
The DNA here is from genome assembly GCA_910589265.1 of uncultured Lachnospiraceae bacterium. Lineage (GTDB taxonomy): Bacteria > Bacillota > Clostridia > Lachnospirales > Lachnospiraceae > MGBC165282. The sequence goes on along the minus strand of CAJUTQ010000083.1, from coordinate 48,075 downwards.
TATCAGCTGTAATAAGACAAGGACATTCCTTTCTGGCCATCTTTTTTTTAGGCACCTCTAGCTGAAACTCCCATGCCTTCTCTAAGACATGTTTTGACATACAACCGTCTGCATCCACATTCTCTCTGACAAGACTTTTGTTTTCACAGCATAAATGGATTTGTAATCCATATTTTTTTCCAATTGTTGAAAAGGCATAAACCAGTTGTTCCTGTTCATGATTTGTGACACTACCCACACCCTTAAAATTTCTTTTCGTTTTTTCATATAAATCCAGAAAGCTTATGACGCATTGTCTCGTATACTTTGATAATTCGTTTGCCATCTGCCCAAATTGTTCTATATGATAATCTATAGAATATTTACTTGTAATAAAGATAGGATCATACCGCCAGCTTATTCTTTCTCTTCCTACTTGTTCAGAAAGGAGTTGAAAGGAATGGATGACCTTAGCCTTTGTTGGCACATAAGGTTCCACATCCTTTTCATAGGGAGTAATTGTTACAAACCAAAAGGTATCATATATGGATAAGAGAGAAATTCTTTCCAGCATTGGAAAGGGATTTTTTGTACAAAAAATCATTCCATCTATTATTTCTGGATCGAATAAATATTTTGTTACATTAAATGGATTGTATGGATTACGTACGAATACATATCCTTCTTGTATTCGTTTATAAAACCAATCGCTATAAAATCCAGGTATATCTGTCCTGTTGCCTATATTTAATATCATATCATTTCCTGCCTTTTATAAATTCTATCACAGTATAGGTAGAATTATCAATAGACATCTGGCGCCCATTGTTCCCTACGCAAAAAAGGGGAGTCCTGATCCAACTCAGGCTTCTCCCCTTTCATGCTTATTTCTTATTCAAGATTCTTCCCAAAGTTCTCTAAAAAAAAGGTTTCCAGCTTTTCCCAAGGTATCTTGTCCATCTGATCATACAAGTCTGTATGATTTGCTCCTTGTATGATCATCAACTCCTTATTCTCTCCCGTAAGTAGCTCATAAGTGTCCTGACTGTACATAAAAGAGTGAGCCTTTTCTCCATGGACAAGAAGAACTCCACTTCGAATTTCTGGTGCATAGGCAAACATCCGCATATTCATTAAGGAACCACTGGCAGTAGCCGCCCATCCGTTGTTAGAATTGAGGGAGCGGGGATGATAGCCTCGCTCTGTCTTATAATAGGCCACATAATCCTTTAAGTACTGGGGAGCTTCTGTTGGGGCTTCCTCTGGGAGTCCGCCGCCTAAAGTATATTCCCCATTTTTATAATCCTGGGTTCTTTGATTGTTATATGCTACACGGGCCTCATATCTTCCCTCCTCATCAATGGAATCAAAATATCCAAGGGCTGTGTTCCGGCTCATATCATACATAGTTATAGCTGCTGTCCCCTTTACCCTTGTATCAAGAGCTGCCGTCTGTACGGCTATTCCTCCCCATCCGCATATTCCAATGATCCCAATCTGATCTGGATCCACATTGTCCTGTACAGAAAGGAAATCAATGGCTGCCTGATAGTCTTCAACATTTATATCTGGAGAATGAAAATACCTTGGGCTGCCACTGCTTTCTCCAGTAAAAGAAGGGTCAAAGGCTATTGTAAGGAACCCTCTCTTTGCCATTTCCTGGGCATAGAGTCCAGAACTTTGCTCCTTAACAGCTCCAAATGGGCCGCACACTGCAATGGCAGGCAGTTTGCCTGTATAGTCCTTTGGTTCGTAAAGATCTGCTGCCAGAGTATTCCCGAAATGGTTGACAAAGGTAACCTTTTTGTGGTTTACTTCTTCACTTAAAGGAAATACCTTATCCCACTTCGTTGTAAGTACTATTTCCTCTCCTTGGATAGTTGTATCTGACATATCCCCGTAATTCACTTTCTCTATGTTCTCTTGTACTGGCTCATTCATATTAGATTCCTGGATTGGATTTTCTGCCTTATCTGTTGATTCTGTCATCTCTGTCTCTATTTGATTTCTTTCTTGTGCGCTACATGCTGTTATAGATAAGACGATTGCTGCAGTGCCTGCAATGATAAATGTTCGTTTCATCATGCTTTTCCTTTTCCTCCTATATGATTTATATCAAATTCTCTTGAAAAAACTTTGCCATCTTATCAAAAGGAATCACATCCATCCTATCATATAAGTCTGTGTGAATTGCATCTGGTATCATCATCAGTTCTTTATTGTCACCTTTTAATTTCTTGTATGCATCTTTACTAAAGTAACAAGAATGAGCCTTTTCTCCATGAATGAGTAAAACTGCGTTCCGTATTTCATGGGCATATTCCATAATGGACATGTTCATAAAAGATAGGGAAGAGGTTACATTCCATCCCCCATTAGAATTCAGAGAACGCTTATGATATCCCCTACCTGTTTTGTAATAATTGTAATAATCCTTTAAATAAAAGGGGGCATCTTCTGGCATCGGATCTGCCACACCTCCCCCAAGGGCATAGATTCCATTTCTGTAATCTTTGAGTCTTTGGGCATTGAGAGATTTGCGCTTTTCATATCGGGCTTCTTCACTATCCTCTGCGTCAAAATAACCTTTTGCATTTACCCTAGTCATATCATACATGGTGGAAGCAATCGTCGCTTTAATTCTTGTATCAATGGCTGCTGCTTGAATAGCCATTCCTCCCCAACCACAAATGCCAATAATACCAATTTTCTCTGGGTCCACCTTTTCTTGCAACGACAAAAAATCAACAGCTGCCTGAAAATCCTCCGTATTTATGTCTGGGGACGCCACATAACGGGGCTGACCCCCACTTTCTCCTGTAAAAGAGGGATCAAAGGCAATAGTTAAGAATCCTCTTTCTGCCATTGTCTGAGCATACAAGCCTGCTGCCTGTTCTTTAACCGCACCAAAGGGTCCGCACACTGCAATGGCTGAAAGCTTTTCCTCTGCATTTTTGGGTTCATATAAATCAGCCGCAAGAGTAATGCCATAACGATTGTGAAATGTAATCTTACAGTGATGGATCTTTTCACTTTTTGGAAATGTCTTATCCCATTCTGATGTTAATATTTGTTTTTCTTCCATCATCAATATCCTCCATTCATCTTTTTATCTTCTTCCTCCATAAGATTGTAATGCATGATTTAAAAAATAGCCAATACTTAAATCAAAATACATGAAATGCTTTTCAGGCATAAAAGAGCATGCTATAATCCATTTATTATAATGAAAAGGAGAAAGAAAGATGGAAATTCGAGTTCTTCGCTATTTTCTTTCTATAGCTAGAGAAGGAAGTATCACCAATGCAGCAAATTTTCTTCATATTACTCAGCCCACTCTCTCTCGCCAAATTAAAGATTTAGAAGAAAAACTGGGTCAAAAACTTTTTATTCGCAGCAGTCATAATATGAAGCTCACAAAAGAAGGTATGATTTTTCGCAAAAGAGCAGAAGAAATCATATCCATGGTAGATAAAACAGAAGCAGAATTTAAGGCCATGGAAAAGGACATTGCCGGTGACGTTTATATTGGGGGAGGGGAGACTGATGCCATAGGGCTCATTGCAGAAGTGATTAGTAAACTTCGTGTAGAATATCCTCATATTCACTATCATTTATATAGTGGAAATGCTGCTGATGTTACAGAGCGCCTAGACAGAGGGCTCTTGGATTTTGGAATTCTCGTGCAGCCAGCAGATTTGATAAAATATGACTGCCTCCATATTCCTGCTATAGACAGATGGGGTGTACTCATGCGTAAGGATTGCCTCCTAGCAAAGAAATCCCACATTATAAAAGAAGATTTATTGGATTTACCTTTAATATGTTCCAGACAAGCCATCACGGATAGCCATGGGGAAAATGAATTTACCCATTGGTTTGGCTCTGAATTTGAAAAACTGAATATTGTAACGACTTTTAATCTCGTTTACAATGCAGCCATTATGGTTGATAAGGGAATTGGATATGCTATTACTATTGATAAGATTGCGAACACTTCCGAAAACAGTCGTCTCTGCTTTCGACCTCTGAAACCAAGACTGGATGCGAAACTGGATATGATATGGAAGAAATATTCCGTTTTTTCTTCAGCGGCCGAACTGTTTCTAAAAAGAGTTATGGAAAAATTTTCCTAATACAAAGAAATTATCTATGTAAAGGTTAAAGGTCAAAGGGAATATTTACCCACTTTACTTTTTCTGCAAATGCTTCCCTGTTCCCACATACTGTTAAGGAATATCCTTCTATCTCATCGTATTCCTTTATGAAAAAAGATTCTACCATTCTTTTATCTATGATCTTCCCTATAGCCTGACTTGGACAAGATTTTACCATAAAGGAATCCAGGCCATAGGTTATTCCTATTCCTATTGCTTTTACATAGCTTTCCTTCCCAGTCCACAAAGAATGGAAAAGCTTTACTCCTTCTTCCTCCTTTAACTCTTTTATCTTTTCATATTCCTCCAAAGGAAAAAATCGTTCTGCTATAGATAATATATTTCTTTTTCTCCTTTTCTCCAAATCTACTCCTACTTTTATTCCCCTTCCCTCTTCATACCCTATGGCACAAACAGCATACTCTCCTGAATGGGAAATGTTAAAATCAATTTCATCCCTGTTCTTTACATATAGCTTCCCATTCTCTGTCCTACTTATCTCCCCCTTTTGTATTTTTAGTTTTTTTAATCCATACTCCAATAAAAGCCCAGCGCCTAAAGATTGGCGCTGACTTTTTTTATTTTTTAAATTTCTTATTTTTTCTCTTCTTTCTCCTGAAATTTTTCTAAGGTTTTCTCGAAATGTCTTCTCCTCCTCCAACGGAAAAAGAGCCATTGCATAAATTTCAATCATAATAATAACGATACCTTTCTGTCAATCACTATCCTATCTATGAATGTTTGACAATTTTATAATATACTTTTGCCGTCTTACGGTAAGCTGCTGCATAAAGTATGAAAAAGAATCCCATACTTCCTAGTCCACAAAAAAACACCAATTTCTCCTGAAATAAAGAAATAGCTCCAAATAAAGCATGAATCATGGGAAGGGCAATGGCCGTATGGCAAAAGGCTAAGAAAAGGGGAAGATAGAATACAAGCTGTACCTGCCTTTTTATTGTCCCTTTCACATCTTCATCCGTCATTCCTACTTTCTCCATAATCATAAAATTCTCCCTATCATCATATCCCTCTGTAATTTGTTTATAATACATAATAATAAGTAAAAAGATGAGAAAAGCAATACCCAAAAAAATACCCAGAAAAATAAGGCCTCCATTCATGGACAGAATTTCCAGTCGTTGCTCTGCCCCATTCCATCCACTTATCATACCTTCTTTCTTTGCCCCATAACTTTCCATTTGCTCTGCAAACTTTTGTTTTTCCTCTTCCCCTCCTGTGACACACATACGCATATTGAAAATCTCTTCTCCTTGTCCATAATATTGGAGAAGCTTTTCTATTTCTTCCCTATCTTTGACAACAATAAAATAATGTTCTCCAAACACAGCTTTTTCTCTTTTTTCCACAAAGGGAAATGTTTCAAATTCTTCTTTTACGATATAGTTTGTGTCTGCTAATTTCAGAGAGGAAGCTTTCATACTTTTTCCATCGCTAAATGTAAAGATCTCCCCTTCTTTCAATACAGCTCCCTTTTCTTCTACTCTTTGGAACTCCTCCTCAGTTAAAAGGCGCACTTCATACAGCCCTTCCTTCTCCCAGGTGTTCGCATCCTCCCCTATATTTAAAAAGGTATTTCCTTTTCTTTCCACTTTTATTCTAGTATAAAAGTAGTCTGTCTCTTTTGATACAGACACATTATTTTGTTCTGCGATTCTTTCTCCCTCTTTAATAATCCCTTCTCTATTCTCTATTTTTTCTGCTAAAAAATTCATTTCCACGTCATAAGGAAAGCGATAAAGTAAAATATCCTTCATTCCAAAGGCCAAGGATATAGTACAGAGTAAGGTAATAATAACCATTGTACTGAAAATACATAAATTCGACAAGCTGGAAGCGCTTTTCTTCGTCCTATAAGACATTCCTGCTAACGTAACATAGTTGTTTTTCTTATAGTAAAAAGTCTCCCTTTTTTTCAGTACTTTTAGTAAAAAGCCAAGACCTGAACGAAAAAAGCAATGGGTCCCAAAAATAACAAAGAAAATGGCAAGAAAAAAATCAGAAAAAATGGTCCCGTCTAATTGGGAAGTAAGGGATAAAGAATACCCCCCTAATAACAACGCAATCCCTACTATCGTTGTCAAAATAGGATGTTTTGTTTCCTTTTCTCCCTTTTTTCCATCCTGAAATAAACTTCCAGGTTTCGATCTCATTACCTGATATAGATTGACCATCAAGTTAAACCCATAGGCTGCTGCAAAAAATAATAAGGTAGATACCAATGCTTTTATGCTAAACTGAAAGCTTGTATCCAATGGAATTCTTGCCATATTTAACAAAATTAGGAAAATAAGTTTTGAAAAAACAAGCCCCCATACAACACCACCTAACAGGGCTATTGTATAGATTATTCCTGTTTCTATAAAAAGAAGGATGCCAATATGTTTCTTTTCCAACCCAAGAATACTGTATAGGCCTAACTCCTTTGCTCTTCTCTTCATGAGAAAACGGTTGGTATATAGGAAAAACAAAATCAATATAACGGCCAACAGCCAGCTTCCCAAAAGCATTAAGACCATTACATAACTAGCTCTTGGCAAAGTATACATAATATCATTATTGCTAATTAAAAGAAAAACAAAATATAAAAACACAGAAAAAATACCAGCCCCTATATAAGGAATATAAGTCTCTTTATTTCTCCATATACCAATCCATGCCAGCCTTGGCAAAAGCCACTTTCCTGAAAAACTCATTTCTCCTCTTCCCCTCCTATCTGAAGTAATGTCATTGTATCAAAAACCATACGGTACATATGGTCAAAATCTCCATCTCCTTTATATATCTGGTGAAAAACAGACCCATCCTTTATAAATAAAACTCTCTTTGCATGGCTTGCAGTCTGAACGCTATGAGTTACCATAAGAATTGTCTGTCCCTCTTCATGAATTTTTTTAAATACTTGTAATAGCTTAGCGGCTGACTTTGAATCCAAAGCTCCTGTAGGCTCATCAGCTAATATAATTTTGGGATTTGTAATAAGAGCTCTGGCCGCCGCTGCTCTTTGTTTTTGTCCACCTGACACCTCATATGGATATTTTTTCAATATCTCTTCCATTCCAAGCCTCTTAGCCAAATTCCGTACTTGTTCTTTCATTTCCCCTGGCTTTTTTCCTTGGAGAACCAAAGGAAGGCATATGTTTTCTTCTAATGTAAAAATATCCAGAAGATTAAAATCTTGAAATACAAATCCTAAATTGTCTCGTCGAAAAGTAGCTAAACGCCTTTGTTTCATATTTTTTAAGTTTTCTCCATCTAGCAATACTTCTCCGCATGTAGCCTGATCCAAAGTTGCCAAAATGTTTAAAAGGGTTGTCTTTCCTGAACCTGATTCTCCCATAATAGCCACATACTCCCCCTTTTCTACAGAAAAAGTTACATCTTCCAACGCCTTGACTTTATTCCCTCCTAATTTTGTAACATATGTTTTTTTTACATTTTTCACTTCCAATAATGCCATCTTTTTAACCTCTCTTCCTTACTTTTTCCTGTTCTTCTTCTATATTAATAGAAAAGGAAATGTACTGCCATGGATATGGCTTACATTTCCCACCTTATTTCTTACATTTTTGTAAGCTTTCTTCTTTTTTCTCCTTAGAACAGTCCATAAAAAAGGTCGTGCCCTTCGACAAAGTTGATTCCACTTTATAAGGAATCATAAGCCTGTCCAATATTTTTCCACAAAGGTATAAACCAATCCCCGTCGATTTCTTATGTTCCCTCCCATTATATCCTGTAAATCCCCTTTCAAAAATTCTTGGTAAATCTTCTGTCCGAATGCCTATTCCTGTATCAGAAATTTTTAGGATACCATCTTCCATACAAATTTCTATTCTTCCCCGTTCTGTATATTTTACTGCATTTAGAATTACTTGCTCCAACACCCATAATAGCCATTTCTCATCCGTAACCATAACATAAGAAAATTCCTGTAGCTTTAAAGTGAGGTTTTTCTGTATAAAAAAAACCTTTTGTTTTTTTACCGCCTTTTTTACAATCTCATAAATATCATACTTTTTAAAGAGGAGATCAGAGGATATGCTATGAAGACGCAAGTATTGAAGGACCATATCCACATATTGCTCTACTAAAAAAACCTGTTCCCTCAGTTCCATTCTATTCCTAATTTCTTCTCTTTGTAAAAGAAGGTAAATTGCTGCAATGGGTGTTTTTATTTGGTGTCCCCAAAGAGTATAATAGTCCTCTCTTTCCTTTTCCTCCCATCTCTTTTGAAAAATAAGCTCTCTTTGTCCCTTCCACAATATTTCTAATATTTCCCCATACATCCTAGCCTTTAGTCCCTGATGGGAAGGTTTTTTTAATGTGTCCCCAATCCAAAGTCTACACTCATATAAATCTTTGTATTCCTTTATATACTTATAAAAATCCATACATCCCCATAACAAACAAAAAAAAGCTGAAAGAATCATCCCATAGGAAAGCTGTCTTATTTCTTGTATTTGATAAAGTATCCCCAAACTATATATGGTTGCCATAACAAGCAAAAGGAGATAAAAAAACTTCCTCCTTTCTTTACAATAGAAGACTAATAGCTCTCCAAGGGAAAGGGGACTATCCTCTTTTCTTTCCATAGAGTTTCTCTCTTTTTTCAATGTTCCTCTCCTATTCTATATCCTTGTCCTTTTTTTGTCTGAATGAAATTTTCTAGGGATATTTCTTCTAATTTTTTTCGAAGCCTTGTCATATTCACAGTTAACGTATTGTCATCCACAAAACAGTCATCGTCCCAAAGGCGCACCATTATTTCTTCCCTTTTGACAATCTTTCCTTTATTTTCAAATAAAATCTGCATAATTTTAAACTCATTTTTCGTTAGGTCTATTTTCTTACCATGATAGTGAAAGGTGCCATCTGAAGTATAAAACAGAGCTCCCTTATGTTCCATGTATGTAATCTGCTCCTGGTAAGAATAAGTCCTTCGCAAAAGGGCTTGAATTTTTGCTGCCAGTACATGAAGATCAAAGGGCTTTGTAACAAAGTCATCTCCCCCCATATTGACTGCCATAATAATGCTCATATTGTCACTGGAAGAAGACAAAAATAAAATAGGCACACTGGATTTTTTTCTAATTTCCTGACACCAATAAAATCCATCATAAAAAGGAAGGGAGATATCCATAAGTATTAAATGAGGGGAAAACTCTAAACATTCTTTTTCTACCTGTTTAAAATCTTTTACATAGCCTGTCTCATATCCCCACTTTTTCAAAAAACTGGCTGTTTCCTTTGCAATTGTTTTGTCATCTTCCACAATCCATATTTTATACATATTGTGTTCTATTCTCCGTATATTTTTTCTGTTTCATATTACCATAAGAAAACAAGAAAGGCAATGTTGCCCTATGGATGGGCAACATTTAAGTCTTTCATTTCAAAGGTTCTTTTCCATTCCTTTGTGCCTTCTACCTTTTTTGCCTCTACTTGATTTTGTCGCAAAAATTTCATGAGTTCGTAACAACTAATCCAGATTTCATTACTTCCTTCTTTTTGGGATTCATGGAAAATTAACTGTAATCCCCAATGAAGATGTACTTGATCTATATTATTGACATTTTCTTTCTTGCTATAGCCTGTGTGCCCCATATATCCAATAATATCTCCCCCTATCACAATATCTCCTTCTTTTAAATTTTCTGCATAAGGGTAATTTTGTCTTAGATGAGCGTAGTAATAGTATCTTTTTTTGTCAAAGCTTCGAATGCCAATTCTCCACCCTCCATACTGATTCCATCCAAGAGCCTCCACATAACCAGACTCTACAGCTACAATCGGGGTACCAATCTGCCCCATTACATCATGACCTAGATGGGTTCTCTTATATCCATAACTTCTTGAAACCCCAAAATCGTCGTAATCACTATAGGGAAAACCTTTGGGAATAGGGGAAAATGCCTTGAGTCCATATATTTTTTCCCATTTCTTCTCCCCCTCTTCCTCTCTTTCTATTTCGTACTCTCCTACCATCCCTCCTAGTACTGCTCCATATGCCTCTAAATAATAAGAGAAATATTTCATCTCCTTCTTTAGCTCCTGGATAGTTACTTCTCCCTCCCTTAACTTTTGTACAATTTCTTCCATGTCCTTTTGTTTATAATGGGAAAAGTCTCCCCCATACTTTGCCCCTAAATAGGCTAAAAGTTCTATCCAAGGAAGGTGTACTTCTTCATTCCAACTTTGGACATCATATTCATAGGCCTCTTTCATTGCCTCACAAGTCACTTTAAAATCCACCCATTTTATGTAATCCTGCTCCACTGCCCTGTCTACGGTTATTACCTTTTCCTTTTTTCCAATCTCAAATAAAAAGAACAACAGCACGAACAAGAAAAAGCTTCCAAATACCCACCATTTTTTTTGCATATTTCTTTTCACGCCTTTCCCGTTAGGAATTTTCTTATACTTTCATTGGCCTACGAGAAATTTACTGAAAATCCATTGTGCACACCATTTCATTGTAATTCTCTCCACATCCTTTTTCACAACAATAGGATAGCCCTTCACAACTTCCTCTCCCAAGTAATATTTCACACTCCCCACTGACATTCCTGCTTTTACAGGGGCTTCCAGCTCTTTTCTCACTTCGCATACTATTTTTACCTTTTCTTCCTCTTTTAATAAAAGCTCTATATGTTTTTCCTCCTCTGGAATTGTCAGTCCAATATCCACATAGGTTACTTCCTCTAAATTTCCACTCTCAGGAATACCCTTATTTACAATGAGAGGTTTAAACTCTCTTTCTTCATAGACATCTCTATATTCATAATTGTCAAAAGCATATTCCATAAGCTTTCTCATATCTTTCCACTTATATGTTTTGTTATTGGGCCATCCACAAGCCAGCAAGGAAGCTATGAAGGTTTTTCCATCTTTTTGTACTGCCCCCACATAACAATAACCTGCCTTTCCTGTAAAACCTGTTTTTCCTGACAAAGCCCCATCCATCATATGTAAAAACGCATTATGGTTATGACAAGTAAAACTTCTTTTTCCCGAAATATCTGTAAAAGAATGGGAAGGGGCCCTAGTTATTTCTAAAAACTCTTCCTTTTTTGGGGATTCCTTTATACAGTAGCGCATTATTCTTGCTAAATCTTTTGCTGTCGTGGAATGTGTCTTTTGTACTTCCCCTGTTTTTCCAGTAACTACAGCGTCCAATCCATTGGGCGTTATAAAATAGGTATCAAAGCATTCTAAATCTCTTGCTTTCTGATTCATCATAGATGCAAAGCCTTCCACACTGCCTCCTACTTTTTCTGCAATAGCAACTGCAGAGTCATTATGACTCTCTAACATGAGAGAATAGAGGAGATCTTTTAAATAATAAGATTCTCCCTCCCTTACACCCAAATGGACTTTTGGCATTTTTGCCGCATAGTTGGATATAACGGTCTCCTCTTCTAGATTGCCATTTTCCAATGCAACAATTAAGGTCATAATTTTTGTCGTACTGGCCATAGGCATTGGCTCATACCCATTTTTTTCATACAAAACACGCCCAGAATCAGCGTCCATAAGCACTGCTGAAAGGGCGTACAAATCGGCAGGTTCTTTCGAATCTGCATAAATATAAGTATGGGGAATCATGAGGGTTATCCATAAAATAATACTAACATATACTTTTTTCATAAGGCTCCGCCGTTTCCATCCTTATGTAATTCTTATGAAAAAAGAAGAATCTTTATTCCTATCCTTTTAAGTTCCTTGTCACCTCTTCCTCAGCCTGTAATTTCAATTCCTCGATACGCTCATTGGTTAAAACAGGTAGCTGTTCAATAGACTTTACGCCAAAACATCTTAAAAAGTCTTCTGTCGTTCCAAACAGAAGGGGCCGGCCTGGGGCGTCCAGCCTTCCTACTTCACAAATTAAATGGTACTCCACTAATTTATTTACTGCATGATCACTGCTCACCCCCCTGATTTTCTCAATCTCTAAACGGGTCACTGGCTGTTTATAGGCAACAATGGATAAGGTTTCTAACATGGTATCTGTCAATGTATACTCTTTTGGTGTTTTCGTAATCTTCATTAAATAGTCATACATTTCTGTCTTTGTACACAGTTGAAATGCATCCTCAAGCTCCACCATGACAATTCCTCTATCTTCCCTCTTATAACGCTTCATCATCTTATAGAGAATTTCCCGAATCTCCTCCTTTTCCATTTCTAAAACCGCTGACAGCTTGTCTAATTTCACAGAATCTCCCATGGCAAAAAGAATGGCTTCCAATATTGCTTCTATTTTGGGTTCTTTCCTATTGGATCTCATTTCCTTCCCCCTTTTTATCATTATTCAGGCAATATAGGAGATAAGTATATCATCAAATAAATTCTTCTGCTCAATACGTATGACGCCTGTTTTCATAAGCTCCAGAAGGGCTAAAAAGGTCACAACCATTTCTATTTTTCTCTCCTGTTCCTTAAGCAAAGTACGAAAACGAAAGGTGCCATGAGTTTTTCCATAATTTTCTACATAACGTATTTTTTCTTCCATACTCACTTCATCCTTTTCCACTTTGCTAAACTGACTTCGTATAGGATCAATTTTCTCTTTTTGCCTGCGTATTAACGATTGAAAGATAGCGTTTAGCTTTGCTAAATTCATATTTCCTATAAGCTTCTTATAGTCAATTGGCTCATTGTAGTCTTCCTCTTCTTGTAAAATAGAAGGAAGTTTAAAAAGAGATTTTTCTGCATCCACCTGCCTGTCCTTTAGTTCTAAAGAAATAAATTTAAACATTTTATATTCTAGCAGCCTTGCCACCAGCTCTTCTCTTGGATCTTCTTCTTTCTCTTCCTTCTCTTCTTTTGGAAGGAGCATCCTGCATTTAATATCTAATAAAGTTGCTGCCATAACTAAAAATTCACTCATAATATTTAAGTCACTCTTTTCCATCTCCTCAATATATTTCATATATTGTTCTGTAATCATAGAAATAGGAATATCATAAATATCTACTTTATTTTTGTCTATTAAGTGTAGAAGCAAATCTAAAGGTCCTTCAAAAGATTGAAGCTTCACTTGTATGGCCATAGGCATCAACCTCTTTTTTTCTTTAATGTTATGACTATCATCTCTGCTCTGTTAAAAATCCTTACAGGGAGGGTATGCGTTCCAATTCCCTTGCTTAATATCATAGTTGCATTTCCCTCCTTGAACAATCCCCTATCATACTTTGGAAAAAGCTTAAGCTGAGGGGAAAGAACTCCCCGAAATCCTGGAATACGTACAATGCCTCCATGGATATGTCCAGAAAGGACTAAATCGGGACTCCATTTTGCATAGATGGGAAAGGGATCTGGATGATGGGCCAATAAAATATTATAACTTTTTTGGTCAGCTTTTCCCAATTTTTTCTCTAAATATCCTTCTGGCACTTTTTTTTCTATAAGCCTTCGATAATACATATGCTCTAAATCTAAACCATACACTTTAATACCTGTATTGCCAATCTTTATTTCCTCATTTTCCATTATATGAACCCCAAATTTCCCAATAGCCTTTGTAAATGCTGAGTACATTGTCCCATATTTTTTGGGGCAGTCCCTCAACTTATGTTCATGATTGCCCATACCATAATAAATGGGATATTTCTTTGCAAGCTCCCCTATAAAATGGATTGTTGGCTGGAACGAAGCTCCTTTTTTCGCTTCTACCATATCCCCAGCAAACAGAATAGCATCTGGGTGAACTTTATGGATTGCTTTTAAAAGTCGTTCGTTCCCCTTGCCAAATTCTACGTTATGAAGATCTGACAATACAACGAATGTATATTTCTTTGTTAAAAGCTTATGAGTCAAAAAAACATACTCATTTACTTCAAATTTTTTGCTTTCTAAATAAATACAAAAAAATCCTATCATCCCTAAAGCAAATAGGATCCCTACTCCATGATAAACAGTCACTTTTTTCTTCTCCTTTTTTGTGCCCAATTATTATACCATATAGATTTTCAGCCTGGCAAGAAAGAGTTATAACTCTTCCTTGCCCTACCTTTACATAATCCATGCTTTAAATATTGTCTTTAAGTAATCTTTGTACTTTGCCGCCTCCACTTCTTTAGCCGCCACGATGTCAATACTTCCTAAATTTTTTCCTCCTAGATGGTAATTTAATGTTCCTAATTTCTGTCCCTCCTCTATAGGTGCTAAAATAGGCTCAAGAATACTGATTGTCTTTTCTACCTTGGAAAAATCTTCCCCCTGGGTTCCCACATAAGTAAATATACTATTATATTTTGCTTCTACTTCTGGCACAACACCGTTTTGCACCTTTATCATGGGCAGCTCTACTGGTTGGTTATCTCTATAAATTGTACAATTTGCAAATCCATAATTCAACAAGTTTGTGGCATCTGCCACTCTGGAATTTCCATCTGGAGAGGCCATGATGACTGCAATTAACTCCAAATCATCCTTTTTCGCTGTAGCAGAAACACAAAACTTAGCAAGGCTTGTGGAACCTGTTTTTAATCCTGTAGCATAGGGGTACTGTTTAATTAATTTATTCGTATTGGTAAGCCCAAACTCTGAGGTTCCCTTTGCTGTCGTATGAGTAATTGTGTCCATCCATATTTGTGAATATTCATGGACTTTTGGGTACTTGTTTATTAGTTCTCTAGACATAATAGCTACATCCCTTGCTGTTGTCACATGCCCTTCTGCATCCAATCCATTACAATTTACAAAAGTTGTATTATTCATTCCCAGACCTTTTGCTCGTTTATTCATTTGCCTTACGAATTCTTCCTCACTTCCATAAATATGTTCTGCCATGGCTACGCAGGCATCATTGGCGCTGGAAACAGCAATACATTTGATCATAGTGTCCACGCTTTGTACTTCTCCTGGTTCTAAAAATACTTGGGAGCCTCCCATAGAAGCCGCAAATTCGGAAACAGTTACTGCATCTCCATACGATATTTTCCCTCCCTCCAACACATCAAAAATAAGGAGTAACGTCATAATTTTCGTTATGCTGGCAGGCCTTAATATCTCATCTGGTTTTTTCTCATAAATTACTGTTCCTGTAGATGCCTCCATTAAAATTGCCGAAGGCGCAGACAATGTCAACCCATAGGCATCTGGCTGGGCTTTTACTACAATCTGCTCCGAGACTGGATCTGAGGGCACCCCTTCTTCTATGTCCGTAATGGAAACTTGTTCTTCAATAGGCGAACTTGATTGATCCGTCACTGGAACCATCTCCTCGGATCCTTCCTCCTCTGTTTCAGCGAACATGGAAGGATCCTCACCTTCTGAGGCAAATACACTCCTTTTCATAAACGTGAAGCTGTTTAAACAAAACATAACAGCAAAAAAGGCTGCCGCCCATATGTATTTTTTTCTTTTTCCATGTAATCTGTTCATTGCATTCCTCCCTATGGCTCTGTTACTACCTATTATATAAAGATTCTATGGAAAAAATGCTATTTCTATCCCTTTGATTCTTACCTACATCATAAAGAGCAAAAAGACAGAACCAATTTTTCTTGATTCTGTCTTTTTGTTAAAATCTTGCCCGAAATTCTCGATAATTTGTAATCATTTTCTCCCTACATTCGCTGAAATTAAAATGGAGCGCCTTAAAGAAATGATAAAAAAAGTCAATGGAAAATATGGTGAGTATCATTTTACAAAAGAATATACCTTGATAATAGGAATAACTCTCCACCCATGCCATCACAAACTTATGTAAAAATAAAAACAAAAAAACGGTATAAAATCCCCAGGCCACTGTGCTCTCTAAACATATAATCCCTTTATAATTGTAAGGCTTCTCGTTATAATCCCACCATACTTCGCCAAATAGGCGAATCATCAGCTTAGCAACGAAAAATTCAAATAAGGTTGCCAACATACTTCCACAAAGGTATAATTTGACATAATCGCCTTCCAAAGGACGAAGCATCAGATAGGCTCCAACTGCTCCAAACCCATAAATAGGGCAAAAAGGACTTTTAGCAAAACCCCTGTTTGTAAGCTTTCTATTGCAAAAAGACATGTAAATAGATTCAATCAGCCAGCCCAGCATACTGTATATTATAAACCAGGAAACTAAATGATATACATCTGTACCGAACATCTCTTTCGTCCACATACAATACACTCCTTTCAGGTTTTACATGAAGCCTGAAAATCTTCGAAAAGAAAATCCCTGGTCCATTTGGCCAAGGATGCTTTCTTTAGTTATATTTACGTTTTCTTGCTGCTTCAGATTTTTTCTTACGTTTTACGCTTGGCTTTTCATAATGCTCCCTTTTACGAATCTCTTGCTGGATACCCGCTTTTGCGCAATTTCGTTTAAAGCGACGTAAAGCGCTATCTAAAGTCTCGTTATCTTTTACGATTACATTCGACATAGTCTCACACCTAACCTCCCTTCAGTCCCTTCCTAGTAACAAACGACTGATTGGGCATATTTTATGCATGTTTGCACTGAAATTATTATAGCATATTTTTCTTATTCGTCAACTATTTTTTCAATAATTGACATAATTTTTCTACTTCTTTTCTTTTGCACCATCTGTTGAAAGATTCATACTATATAATAAATCATTTCCAGAGAAAGAAAGGAAGGTTGCTTTCATGCAAAATTGTAACCAAGATTTTTATCCTGACAATTACCCCCTTGCCATGGCCTATGTTCCATGGCAGGAATGGAAACCTATATATGAATTGGATAAAGCATTTGAAATTGGAACTATTTTCCCTGCGTTAGATAAACCATTCGAAGGAAGGAGATGCCAGAAATGAAAAATTCAGATAATATAGAAAAAAACAGGCTTCTTCTCTATATCGGTATGGTTGATTTTGCTGTTATAGAATTAAACGAATTTTTAGATACCCATCCTGAATGCCAAGAAGCGCTGGAATATTTTAATTATTATAACCAATTAAAAAATAATGCGTTAGAAGAATACGCCAAACTATATGGACCATTAACGATTCGAGATGCTTGCAACTGTGGGAATGAATGGAAATGGGTTACCCAGCCATGGCCATGGGAAGGAGTGTGCTAATTCATGTGGAACTATGAAAAACGATTACAATATCCAGTAAAAA
The DNA here is from genome assembly GCA_910589265.1 of uncultured Lachnospiraceae bacterium. Classification (GTDB taxonomy): domain Bacteria; phylum Bacillota; class Clostridia; order Lachnospirales; family Lachnospiraceae; genus MGBC165282. The sequence goes on along the minus strand of CAJUTQ010000083.1, from coordinate 30,835 downwards.
TTACCCATACAAATCCAAAGATAGCCCAAATCATTATTACCCAGTTTGGAGGCCCTGATGGAGAATTAGCCGCTTCCATGCGCTATCTCTCCCAGCGTTATTCCATGTGTGATCGGCGTGTAGCTGGATTACTTACAGATATAGGTACAGAAGAACTGGCCCACATGGAAATGATATGTGCCATTGTTTACCAGCTGACCAAAAATCTGTGTATGGAAGAACTTGTTGCTTCTGGTTTTGACAAATATTATGTGGATCATACACTGGCTCTTTGGCCATTAGCAGCCAGCGGTTCTCCTTGGACTGCAACCTATTTTCAGTCAAAAGGCGATCCTATTACAGACTTACATGAAGATATGGCAGCAGAGCAAAAAGCCCGCACCACATACGATAACATTCTTCGTCTTGTTAAAGATCCAGAGGTTTGTGATCCCATCCGTTTTTTAAGACAGCGTGAAATTGTACACTACCAAAGGTTCGGGGAAGGTTTGAGGCTTATCCAAGATGATTTAAATAGTAAAAATTTCTATGCTATCAATCCAGAGTTTGATCAGAACAAATCTGATTGCGAATGTAAAGAATAAACATCTATCCATTAATAGCGATATTTTGAACCACTCCCTGTCAAGTAGACAAGAGAAAAAATAAAATTTTAATCTGCCAATTGCATTTTTGTGATTGGCAGTATCCTTTACAGTACCAGAGTATAAAACATATACTCAGCATTTGTGTCAACATCTCTGTAATAGCAATACTAAGTAAATGACATATACAAAAAAAGAACAGCTAAACACAGAAGGATTACAAATGAAGAAGGAATTTTACTATCTCATTAAGCATTTTGATGATGATGCCCTAGACTGTATTTTTACTACATAATATTATTATACATAACCCATGAAGGATAATTAGGAAACCTGTTATAAAATTTTTGTCTAACGAACATAGCTTTTTTACTACAAAAAAGGGGAGGATACTCCTTTCTTTTATTAGTAAAATGTTATCCTATAACCTAACCCAAAAAGTCAGAAAACTTTTGGGGTTTCTCTTGCATTTTTTCCAATGGACTAAGACCCTTGCTGGTAAGGTATTTTCTTTCCTTTTTTCATTCTTCTTATACTAACTAAAAATGGTAAAGAAATCCTCTACATTTTCTCATCCCTGCTTATTGATTTTACTTTTCATACATGTTACTATCAATTCAGTACAGAAAATTCATACATAAGAGGTGTAAATTTATGAAACGGTCTGAAAAAATAGCGCTTGGAATATGCGGGATATTCCTCATTCCTACTATTGGACTATCCTCTGCCATTGGCATTTACAGCGCCGTAAATTCTGAGGGCAATCGTCCTTCCCTTGCATCTGTTTCCAATAGCTCTTCTCAAAGCATAGAAGAACCGAGCAAAGAAAACCAGCAAGAAGAAACTTCTGAAGATTTATCGAATACCTCTTCTCAAAGGTCTAAGCAGGAAATGCAGGAGAATTCTCCTAAAGACGCTCCTTCTTCCTCTTCCAATTCCATGACAGAAGAAAACCAAGACAAAAAAGAAGTTTCCTTGGAAGAAGATATTGGACAATCTCCAGACAGTCCAGATAGTAACCATGACTTTCCCTCTTTGGCAGAAACTCCCATCATCCAAGCAAACACTAGGGAAAAAGTAATGGAAATAGAAGAAAATGCCAAAGAAGAGGCCAAGTATGCTTCGGATGACTCCATCCGTATGGCTGTCAATTATATTCGCTATGACTCTCAGAATTTTTTTAAAAATAACAAGGTCATGGAAGAAGCGTTATACTATGGGTATTACCTTCAATATGCCTGCCAAAGTGATCCTGAAAAAGAAATTTTTTCTGACTTAGGCAAAGGCGCCTGTCTTTCTATCGCTTATGTTTACCGAGGAGTGGATAATGAGAATAGCACTTTTACCCAGACAAATTTGGACAAAGTAAAAGCTACATTGGAAATGATAGATAATCCTGAAAGTTTGAACACAAATAAGAATACGTCTAGTTCCTCCCGTCCTAGCAGTTCTCTCTCCTCTTCAAGAACTCCTTCTTCATAAGGAGAATATAAAATGAACTTTGAACCTATCACAAAATGGTGTCACCATTTTATCCAAAATCACGTACTGCCTGGAGATATTTGTATTGATGCAACAGCAGGTAATGGACATGATACTGTTTTCTTGTGTCATCTCGTAGGAAGTCAAGGAAAAGTTTATGCCTTTGATGTTCAACAGCAGGCCATTGACCGTACAAGGGCAAGACTTCAAGAAAAACAAGTGCACTGCTTTTATGAACTCATACTGGACTCTCATGCTCACATGGATCAATATATTTCTTCTAATACAGTCAGCTGCATTGCATTTAACTTTGGCTACCTGCCTGGAGGAGATCATTCCATATGTACGAGGGCAGATTCCAGCTTAGAAGCTATTAAAAAGGGCCTCCTTTTATTAAAACAAGAAGGCCTTATGACTCTTTGTATTTATAGGGGCAAAGATACTGGATTTGGAGAACAAAACGCCCTTCTCCATTATTTAAAAAACTTAGACAGTAAAAAATATTTCGTTGTCTTATCTCAGTATTATAACCGTCCAAACCACCCTCCTATTTTAGCCCTTATCCGCAAACTGTAGCATCTGCTAAAACAGGGATATAGGAGTTAGGAAGTAAAATGTAACTCTCCTGTCTTTGCAAATCCATTTTTTATATGATAGGCATTTATTTTATCCTTATCTGCTACATAAAACATCTCCCCAATATAAGCTCCCCTGACGTCTCCTGAAAATCCTTCTTCCTTGAGATTGATCTGGAACCCTTTCTCCTTTTCATAAGAAAACAAATAATACGCATCCCCACATAAAAATCCTATTATATTTTTTTGCGGATGAATAGTTAATGCCCTATAATTTTCAATAGCAGGACAGATATGTTCATTTTGAAGGACATATTTATTTTCTTCCATCATCTTTTCCGGATTTCTAATGTCAAACATAGAAAGCTTTACTCCTTGTTGTTTCCCTGAATAGGCATCTACTTCATATCCCAATCCAAACAGTAAATCTGTTCCATAAAAATGAAGATAAGAAGAAAATCCTGTCACCTTTAACTCTCCTAAAATGCTAGGCTTGGCTGGATCTTTTAAATCCACGGCAAAGAGGGGATCTGTCTGTCTAAATGTTACAAAATATCCCATATCTCCCAAAAACCGAGCGGATTGAACAGTCTCTCCCTCTGCTAAATTTTCTATCTTTCCCCATATATTTAACTGTTCATCTAATACAAACAACGAATTTCTCTCCCCTTCTTGGGTGTAATTCGTTGTTACAACTCTTAAATATCCTTTGTATTCATTCATCGAAAAGGAATCCTTTAATCTACCTTTTACCTTACCTGCCCCTTTTGCATCAATCCTTCCATTTTCATAATGAAATTTTAAAATTTGGGTATCCTCTTCTCCTTGTTGAAAATCAGGCAAAGTAATATAAATACTCTTTTCACTTACATAAAACAGGGAAGCAGAGGATACCATTGCCTTGCTATCCGCAATTTGTTTTGGGGCATGAACATTTACAGAGGCAATGACTAAATAGGAAGAGTCCTGTATCCTATCTGGCAATAAAATATGGGAAACTGGCATCTTTTCCCCTCCTGCAAGAGGTATAAATCCTCTTAACTCTTCTTTCCCTTCAAAGTCTTTTGTATATCTCGTCACAAATTGGGGAGAATACTCTGTAAATATATAAAAATAATCCCCTGTCTTTCTCGATGTCCGATAATTCCCGTCTATTTCTACCTCTCCCATGAGCTTTGGGGAGCTTTTGTCTGCAATATCATATGTGTATAATGTTGTATATGTATTTTGGGAGAGATAATAAGTATCCTCTCTCTCCTCCTCCACAGAATGTTTTGTTCCCTTTGTTATAAGATACAGCCTTTCCTCATCCAAATACATCTCCTCTATGTCTTCATTTAATGGGGTGAAAAGAATACTTCCCTCCTCCTTTAATGTCTCTTCCTCTGCCTTGACAATGTTTACTTTTCTCTCCTCTTTGTTCAAGACATATAAATAACTCCCATCTGTTTTCAAGATGTCTCCTTCTTCCACATATTGTTCTTGAACATTTGTACGAGAATAATCGTCCCTTGCATCCTCTAGAGAACTTTGTAATCTTGCATAAGAAGTCTGAGTTTCCATCTTGGCTTGTTTTTGTTCTATTCCTTCTTCCTCTCTAGAAACATAATTTTCTATAACAGCCCCATCCTCATCCACCAAATAAGAACTTTCCTTTCTTAGATTTCCTGAATGCCAATTTAATAGGACAGCCTCTAGCTCCTCATAACTTTCTGCTGTATGGAGTCCTCCCTTTAAAAGAATAGATATATCTTTGGTTTTTTCTTTTATTTCTCTCTCTTTTTCCTCTTCTCCCTCTGCTAGGACTATTTCTTCCTTATGGACAGCCTCCCTTTCTTGATTCCATGCGGAATTGAAAAACAATAGTGCACAGACAGCTGCCCCTAGAACAAAGGGAAAAGAATTCCTTTCTTTTTTCTGACTTTTTTCTTTGATTACATCCTCCACATTTTTTGGAGTAAGAGAATCTGGTATTTTTAAATCTCTTGCTGATCTTTGTATTGCTTCCTTCCATTTATTTTCATCCATCCTATATCCTCCCTTCTATTCTCTTAAACATATTTCCATTTTCTTTAAAGCCCTTCTCTGCTTTGTCCGCACAGTATTATCTTTCATTTTCAGCTCTTTTCCAATCTCCTTGCTACTATACCCTCCAAATAAATTCATGGATAATATAAGCCGTTCTTCATCAGACAATTGAAAAAATGCTTTTCTCACATCCATCTCCTGGCAGACATCCCATTCCTCACATAGAAGGTCCTCTTGTATCTGAACTGTTTTCTCCCCATACTGTTTCAGCCTCCTTTTACACTTATTCGTCAAAATTCTAAATATCCAACCATGAAATGCCTCTTCCTTTCTCAGTCTAGGAATTTCCTGCCATGCAGCAATGACAGTTTCACTTACAATATCTTCTGCATCATATGTATTTTTTAACGTATATAAGGCGAATTTATACAATTCCTTATAAACGGTCTCATACAACTTAGAAAATGCCTCTGAGTCCCCAGCTCTTGCCTCCCTTACCCATTCCATATTTTGGTTCATTTTCCCACCTCATTTCCTCCTTTGATCCCTTCCTTTCTTATATATAGTGTATAAAAAACAAGAATTTGTTTCAAAAAAATCAGAAATTATTTGGAAACAGAGCCAAACAATTTCTGACTTTCTAAACGAACATTTCTTAATATAATTTCTTTTTACTCATGATAGGTATGAGGCAGCCTTGTCCTTAAAAAACGCTTTTTCAGCTGTTTTCCGTCAAAGGGATAAATAGGGGAAATATAGCTGTTTCCAGAAATTGTTTTATTTGTGGCAATAACAATCATAGTAAAAAGAATGCCTCCCACATATCCCCATATACTGAACCACTGGGTGAGAATAAGGGTAATAATTCTCATAAATTTTATAGCATATCCTAATTCATAACTTTGCTGTGTATAAGTAGAAAGGGCGACAAAAGCCATATAAAGCATGACTTCCGAATTAAACCATCCTGAATTCACAGAAAACTCCCCTAAAACAAGAGCAGCCATAATACTTAAAGGTGTACTTAGCATATTTGGGGTGTTCACTGCTGCAAGACGCAAACCATCTAAGGCCAGCTCTAAAATCAAAAACTGCCAAATTAATGGTACATGGATAGATTCCTGTACTAAAATAAATTCAAATCCCTTTGGTATCCATTCAGGGTGAAGCATCAATAATAAAAAAGTAGGGGGAATAAAATAAGTCAAAAGAGCAATTAAAAATCTGGAAAGCCTTAAATATGTTCCTGTAAGAGGAGGAAAATAATAGTCATCCGCCTCCTCAATCACATCAAAAATTGTTGTGGGAAGTATCATAGCTGATGGGGAATTATCCACCAAAATGACCACATTTCCTTCTAAAATCTGTGCAGATGCTGTATCTGGCCTTTCTGAAAACTTGAATTTTGGAAATGGATTATACCATTTTCTCTGGTAGAGGCATTCTGCCAAACTTTCTTGATTCATTGTCAAGGCGTCCACATCTAGACGTCTAATTTTATCTTTAATATTTTCCAAAAATCCATGATCTACTCGATCATTCATATAACAAAGGGCAATGTCTGTTCTTGAGGAATTGCCTGCACTTGTAATTTCCATACATAAATCCGTGCTGCGTATTCTCCTTCGTATTAAAGCTGTGTTAAACACTATGGTCTCTACAAATCCATCTTTGGATCCTCTAAGAACTTTATCCTTCTCTGGCTCCCCCACACTTCTTACAGGATATTCTCTGTTATCAATCATGATACATTCTTCAAATCCGTCAATAAGAAGGGCCATTTGTCCTGATAAAACAAACTTTATAACATCTTCAAATTTATTTGTCAGCTCTGTCTCACCATAAGGCATATATTTTACAGACATTTCCCTAGCTGTCTTTGCCATGTCCTTTTCCTGAATGGAATAAAAATATTGAAGTATTTTCTGTGTAATATCGTCCTTATTAAAACCATCAATAAAATAAATGCAAGAAGTCTTTCCTCCAATTTCCACGACTTTATGAATAATATCAAAGTTAACATCCACTGCAAATATTTTATTTAAAAAGGAGATATTTTCTTCAATTTTCTTCTTTACATTTCCATAATCTTTCTTTCCTTCTCCCATAATTATAAAAACTCCTTTTCCAACCAATACTATATTATGTGTCCATACATTAGTATTCTGCCAAAAAGGAGTTTTTTTATTCATTTTTTATGGAGTCATTGCAAAATAGGCATCCACTCCATTGGCTAAACCTGTTGCCATCTTTTTTTGGTACTCTTCTGAAGCCATGAGACTATCTTCCAATGGGTTAGTCATAAATCCCATCTCCACAATAGATACTGGCTTTAGAGACCAATTAATGCCGCTCATAGTATCTGTTTCCCAAATTCCCCTATTTTTTGCCCCCGTTGCCAGAGATAACTGGGTACCTAAATTTGTACAAAGTCTGCTGCTCTCCTCATAAAGAGCAGGAATATAAGGGCTTAATTTCGTAGGACCTAGAGTCAATACTCCTGACTGACTTGTGTCCTCTGAGCCATTTCCATGAAGCCTTATAAAAATCTCAGCGTTGGATGCATTAGCAATCTCTGCCCTATCCTTGTTGCTCAAAGCTACCTCATGTGTTTCCCTTATCATAACAACCCCATATCCTCTTTGAATCAGCTCGTCTCGAAGCTTTTTTGCAACTTCCAATGTAAGCTCGTATTCTGGCTTTCCTGTGGCAATTCCCCTTGTTCCAGAAGCAACCTTGGCTTTTTTTACAGAAGAGCCAGGACCAATGGGCTCCTGCTCATACATACCTTTTGATTGATGTCCTGGGTCAATGGCTACTATATGTCCATTGGAAGGTATCAAAGAAAGACTGCTCCCCTTTACTTCCTTTCCCATGACACCCATCGTAAAGATAGAAACAAGAAAAAAGGCTGCTATTTTTATTCCATTTCCTTTTTTTCGTCTCATGAAAAACCACCTTTCTTTGTCGTGCTTCCAAATCCGCCATTTCGCACCTCTTTTGCCTCATCATCTACTGTAATTCCATATTCTGTAAATATTCCTTGCATAAATGCCATTCCTTGTTCTATGGAAACGTTTTTTCCTTCTTTCGAATCATTTGTCATCTTTGCCATAATATGCCCCTCGTTATCTGAATAAAAATAATCGCTGTCAATAATTCCAACAGTATTATTTAACTGAAGGCGGTACCGAGAGCCTAGTCCACTTCTGGGATAGCATTTTAGCACCCAGTTTTCTTCCATCTCTACGCGTATTCCTGTCAAAATCCATTTCGTCTCCCCAGGTCGTAATGAAAAATCTTCTGGACTATAAAAATCATAACCAGCGGATCCTTTCGTAGCTCTTTTGGGAAGAGAAATACTCTCGTATAGTTTCTTTGCCTTATTTTCATCCCATTTTGGTTCTATTTCCTGACAATTTTTTAAAAACTGCTCATAGCTTACCTTATGGAATTTCCCAACTCTCTGCATCTTTTCTCCCTATCCCTTTCTTTCGTAATATTCCCCGCAGTGGAAAATAGGCTCCCATCCTTCTTCTCTATAAAGAGAAGCCTTCACATCAATAACCCTCTGATTTTTACTTCCCTTCCATAGGAGTTTAACATCCCTTTCTTCTTCCTTAAATTCACCGTCCACCAGGACGTCCACATATTCCATAAAAGGGTTATGGCGTAGTTCTTCCCAGCAATCTCCTGTATACAACCATATGGTCTTCTCTGGATATTTTTCTTTTATTTCAACTGCCAGCTCTTGGATCTCTCTTCTGTTGCATTCATGGAGAGGATCCCCTCCTGTAAATGTTATCCCTGAAATATAATCCTTCTCCAATTCTTCAAATATCTCTCTTTTCGCCTCCTGGTCAAAAGGTATTCCCCCAAAAGGATCCCATGTCATTGGATTTTGACATCCTTTACAATGATGGGAACATCCTGCAACCCACAGAACGACTCTTAGTCCATCCCCATTTTGCATATCATCCTTTGTAATATTGTGATACCTCATTTACATGCTTTTCCTTTCCCTAATCTCTTCCATTTTTGCGCTGTTTAAACGAGTATCTCCATGAACTCTTGAATAAGACAAATATCCATTCATCCTGTCAATTTTCGTCAAATTCTGGCTTCCACACTTTGGACAAATATCCATTTCCAATTCCTCATATCCACAGTCGTCACAATAAGATAGGGATAAATTTACTCCTTCATAAAATCCCATATTCATTGCTCTTCGTATAAGAGTTTTAATTGCTGTCAAGTTATAATCAATAGGATATTTTACATATTGTATTTTTCCTCCATTACATAACTCCCAAAAGCGAGCCTCTAAATCTTGTTTTTCAATAGGAGAAATATTTTCTGATACATGACAGTGAAAGCCATTGCTCACATAGGGCCTGTCAGAAACCCCTTTTATAATCCCATATTTTGCTCGAAACTGCTCTACTTGGAGGCCACATAGATTTTCTGCTGGCGTGGCATAAATCGCATATAAATTTCCGTCCTCTTCTTTAAACTCTGTCACCCGCTGATGAATATATTCCAGCACTTTTAAGGCAAACTTACCATCTTCTACCAAGGACTTTCCATTATACAATTCCTGCAGTTCATGCAAAGCAGTAATGCCAAAGGAGGCAGTCGCAGCTTTTAAAAGAGGCTTAATTTTATCTCTAAGCTTTAAATTTCCCCCATAAAATCCTCCTTCACAGTAAGCAAGAGGATTTGTGGAGGCTCTCATCTCCCCTAAATACTCATAAGTACGGATATGTATCTGTCGGATCAATTGCAAGTACTCGTCCAAAGTTTCAAAAAAGTCCCTTCCTTCCTCTCTTGCCTTTGCCAAAATCATGGGAAGATGTAAAGAGACTACGCCTATGTTAAATCTACCAACAAAAACTGGTGTATCTTCTTCGTCTGCAGGATACATACCTCCCCTTTTATACCAAGGAGACAAAAAAGCTCTACATCCCATGGGCGATATGATTTGACCATATTTTTCATACATACTGGAAATATATCCTTTTCCTGTAAGGCTCAGCCAATCAGGATACATCGTTTTGGAAGAACACAAAATCCCTTCTTCAAAAAGATCTTCCAAAGGTTTTCCTTCTCCATGGAGATTTTCATCATATAAAAATACAATTTTAGGAAAAAGAACGGGTTTTTTACACCCTTTCTTTCCTTGGCCTTCCCGTCTCACTTTCAATAAACTTCTTGTTGCCAGTTTCGCAAATCTTCCTGTACCTGTTCCTGCTGTTACAGTAATAAAAGGATAATCTCCTCTGCTGCTGGCCACAGTATTAAACTTATATTCCCACCCCTGAAATCCTTGTTCAAATTCCCGTACAATATCTTGATAAGCAATTTCCTCTGCTTTCTCTTTATCAATTCCTATTGTTCTGTATTTATCCACATATTTTTTATAAGACTTTTCACCATAAGGTTCTAAAATCAGTTCCACGCTTGGGACAGTAAATCCCCCATACTGCTGACTTGCAGCGCTTAATACAATATCTCCTATAACGTCAAAGGCAACATCCAAAGTTTTTGGCTCATTATACCACATGTTTCCCATTTCAAAGCCTCCAGTAAGGACATTTTTTATATCAAAAAGACAGCAGTTCATCGTATCCCTTCTGGAAGACATATCATGGACATATAGATATCCATCTCTACACGCCTGGATTTCCTCGGCAGTCATGAAAAACTTCTCATATAATTGTTTATTGAGCTGGTTAAAAATAAGGCTTCTCTTTGTAGAAACAAGGGCACTGTCTGCATTGGAATTTTCCTTGTCGCCTATGTACATAATGGACTGACTCTTTTTATAAACATCATCAAGCATACGAACAAAATCCTGCTTGTAATTTCTATAGTCCCGATAGCTTTTTGCCACAGCAGGCTTTACTTCCTCCAATGTGCTTTCCACAATATTATGCATCATGGCAATAGGGATCTCATGGTATTCCAGCTCTTCTACTCTCTCTATGACCCCCTGACATAGCCTTTCCTTCTCTTCCTCGGTCAATTCTGTCATGGCCCTGTAGGCAGATTTTCCCACTGCGTTTATTACCTTTTGTATTTGAAATGCCTCCCTGCTTCCATCTTTTTTCAAAACCTTTATTGGGATTTTCCTTTGATATACAAGCGAAAAATCTCTTTTTACCTTTTGAAGCTCCAATACATCCATTCTTGATTTTCCCCCTTTTGCCTTTATAACCATATGCTTATCCTGCTATATATAGTGTATTTATGCCTAAATTTATGTATTATCAACTATATATAGTGTGTAAATAGATATTAACAATAGACGGGGGAAAAGTCAAGAAACATTTACCAAAGAATGCCCCACTCTTTTACCTCTTGTATCAGCTCTTCTAAAAGAGGTACGTCCAAAACAAGGGCGAAGCGTACATAACCTTCCCCTAAAGTTCCAAAACTACTTCCTGGTGTACATAAAACTCCTGTTCTATCCAAAAGCTCCATAGCAAAATGAATAGAGCTGTCAAATCCTTTGGGAATAGGCGCCCAGACAAACATTGTCCCTTGGCTGTCAGGCACATTCCACCCTATGTTCCTAAACCCTTTGCAAAGGGTGTCTCTTCTTCTCTCATATTCCCTGCATTGGTCTTTTACCCATTGATCAGGTCCTGTCAGGGCAGCCACAGCAGCCTTTTGAATCGGTGTGAAAATTCCATAGTCTATTTGAGAACGAAACTTTTTTAAGGCAGATACAATTTGAGCATTGCCAACTAGAAAAGAAATTCTTGCTCCTGTCAAATTAAAGGACTTTGACAGAGAATAAAATTCTACCCCCACCTCCTTAGCCCCATCTATAGACAAAAAAGAAATTCCCTCTCTGTTATCATAAATGATATCCGAATATGCATTATCATGTACAATTATGATTTCCTTTTCTTTAGCAAAAGCTACTAATTCTTCGTAAAATTCTCTTGGAGCTGCTGCACAGACAGGATTCAAAGGATAAGAAACGATCATCATCTTCGCTCTTTTTAACGTCTCTTCTTGTATATCTTCTAAACGAGGAAGATAGTTATTTTCCTCTCTTAGAGGATAGGTGACAATTTCTACCCCTGCCAAAGAGGGGCCAATGGAAAAGACTGGATAGCCTGGATCTGGAACTAAAACAACATCCTTTGGATTGCAAAGAGTAAAAGCAATATGGGCGATTCCTTCCTGGGTACCATAAACACTTGTAATTTCATCTAAGGCAAGCTCAACATGATATCTTTTTTCATACCGATACTGTACCCCTTTTATTAATTCGTCTCTATCTTTTAATGAATATCGATAATTTCCTGGCTCTTTTGCACTTTCTAAAAGAGCGTCCATAATATGGGATGCTGGGGAAAAATCTGGAGTTCCTACAGACAAATTATATACTTTTTTACCCGCCTTAAGACGCTCTTCCTTTTTTTTATCTAATAATTGAAAAATTCCTTCCTTATAATCTGCCATTCTATTTGCCAGCTGAAGATTCATTTCCTATCTCTCCCCTTTTCTTACCATTTTTTCAATAAAGGTTCTATATCCTCTTTTCTTCCAACAACCATCAAATGTTCTTCCTTCTGAAATACTTTGTCAGCCATAGGTAAAAAGTCCACGGTCTCCCCTCTTTTAATTCCTATAATGTTCATATGATAATTGGCTCGTAAATTTACATCCTTGATAGTCTTTCCAATCCAAGCAGGAAGGGGAGAAATCTCATAAACTGCATAACTGTCTGTAATTTCTATATAATCAAAAATGTGATTGGCGCTGTGGCGCATGGCAAGGCGTTCTGCAATATCTCTATCTGGATAGATTACTTCATCTGCTCCATTTTTTAGAAGAAATTTTGCATGTATATCTCTATTGGCTTTGCTAATCACATAAGAAGCTCCCATTTCCTTTAAAAGACTGGTCACTTCTAAACTGCTCTGGAAGTTTGTCCCAATACATACAAAACAAAGGTCAAAATTACCCACTCCTAAACTTTTTAAAACATCCTCATTCGTACAATCTCCAATTTTCGCACTTGTGGCATAGGAAAGTAAATCTTCTAGGTTCTCTTCCTTGTTATCCACAATCATAATCTCATTTCCCAAATCTGCTAAGTTTCGGCATAAATGATGTCCAAACTTTCCCAGTCCTATAATGAGTATGGATTTCATCCCTCTCCTCCCATCTATTGCCTACAAAAGGTTTTCATTTCCATAAATATAGAAAAGTGCCCATACTTATGAATCATAAACATGAACACTGTCTTTCTCTCTCTTTTTTTCCATAAATTAAAAAATGCTGGATTTGTAACTAATTTTTTGCATCCTGTTTTTCTCTTAGCCCTTTTCCAATCATTACAGCTGCTACAGCTGCAACTCCAAATATAACATATACTAAAAAATAGCTTAACCATTGGTTAATAAATGCAATTACATTCTGCATATTCTCACCTGTCCTTTATTTCTTCCTTTTTTCATTTTCATATTAATTATTTTACCATATCTCTACTATATTTTCAAGTTTTTTCTTCTGTCCTTCCCTATTCGCTTTTCACCATAGTTAAACAACAACATCCTCTAATAAGTTATCTCCATCCGCCGCTGAAGTGGCTAGCTTATCGCATCGTTCATTTTCCAAATGGCCAGCATGTCCTTTTACCCATATAAAAGTTACCTGATGGGGTTCCATTGCTTTCAAAAGCCTTTGCCATAAGTCTATATTTTTCACTGCTCTTCCTGCACTGCCCTTCCATCCCCTTTTCTGCCATCCCTCTATCCAGCGCTGGTTAAAAGCGTCTGTGACATACTTAGAATCAGAAATAAGCTCTACCTCACAAGGCTTTGTCAATGCTTCTAAACCTACAATGGCTGCCATAAGCTCCATGCGGTTATTTGTTGTTTTCTTATATCCTGCAAAAAACTCTCTTTCATGAAGTTCCCCTTTTGGATCTACGTAATGCACAATTGTTCCATATCCTCCTGGCCCTTCTGGATTTCCTCTGGCAGACCCATCTGTATATATTGTTACTTTCATGTCCCTTCCTCACTTTTCCTGTCACTTATATAAAATCATACGGATTCCCAATACCCTTTTTCTATAAAATGGCTGGCCAGTTCTTCCGCCTCCTGTACAAGATTATTCTCATAACCCATAATTTTAAGAAGCTTAATGGCATTTCTTGTCATTGCCCTTCCCTTATGAAGTTCATAAGAAAAATAAATATCTTCTTTCCTGACTTCCTCCTCAAAATGATAATTCGTATAAATAGATTCTAAAATATACGTAAGTTCCACATCATGAGTTGCCGCAAAGCAAAGACTTCTCTCTGAAGTTAAAGTTTTTAATATTTTTGAGGAGGCGGCAATTCTCTCTATTGTGTTCGTTCCTCGAAGTACTTCATCCACAAAACAGAACACCGGTGGCTCAGCTTCTTTTTTAGAGGCATCTAATATTCGTTTTAACGCCTTAATTTCTGCCATATAATAGCTTTCCCCTGATAATAAATTGTCTCTTAAAGACATAGAAGAATAAAGACGCACAAAAGCTCCTTCATAATAATTGGCATACACTGTATGGATTGTTTGGGCCAACAGTATGTTCACAGCTACTGCTTTTAAAAAAGTTGATTTCCCTGATGCATTGGATCCTGTGACGAGAACTCCCCTCTCCTCTTTTAAAGAACAGCTAACAGGATTTTCTAATAAGGGATGAGCTAAACCTTCACAATGAATATGAAGCTCTTTGGAAAATTGAGGAACCGTATAGTAGGGAAGAGACTTACGAAAAGCCCCAATACTTATCATACTTTCTAAATAGCCAATAATAAATAAAATTTCCTCCACTTCTCCTCGGAGACTTTTTAACTGTTTTAACATTTTATTAAACTTTATCAAGTCTATATGCAAAAACATTCTCATATATTCCAGAGGGATTTCCAATATACTTCCTGTAGGCTTTCCAGAACTCATCAAAATATAAGAACCTTTCTGAAATTTTTGAAACTTCCTTCTTGCTTCCATCATTCGTTCCAAATAATGCTCACATCCTGGAATAGTTAAAGACTGAAATTCTTCTATCTCCTTTAGCATCCTAAGAATGTATGCAAAGGTTACAAGATAAGGGCCAATCTCTCCTTTTCTTGTTAAATATGTTTTTATATTAAAGGAAACAACCCCAATAAACAATAGCACACCAATGGAGGGAGAAAAGGCCATTATCATCAAGGAGATTACAAGAAGGATAGAGGCCGTATAATGGCCTAAGTTTCCTTCCTCTTGTACATTTTCTAGCCAGTTCATATAATCTGTTATAGAGGCTTTTTTTGTCCGCCCCATTTTGTGAAATTTATTTTGGAGAATCCTTCTTTCCTCTTCCTTTTCCATAAAGTAAGAAATGAGCCTCTCTCTCTCTTTTAGCTCTTTCATAGAGAAGACAGGGGTTCTAAGGAGATAATAAAAGTATTCATCTCCAGCAGAAGACATAGTATAGTTCATGGATTTGTAAAGGAAATCCATTCCCAAATCTTCCCATGTAATATCGTCTACTGTAAATCCCTCTTGATGGCGGGTTTTATAATACCGGCTAATGACTTCGTATTCCTGGAATTCATATTCCCTGTCTGGATTCTTTCCATAGTTTTCTTTTAGCTGACGTAAAAACTCTTTTTCCTTTTTTTTCTCTTCAAGGATACCTCTTATAAAGAAAATCATCAGTCCACAAATGAGAAGGGATAAAAATATAAGCCACTCCATTTTACAGCTCCCAGCTTTGTCCTTCTTCTTTGATAGTCATAATACTATCCCTATAAGGCTCTGATTCCTTCCTATTGGTCAGTTGTTGAAACATATCATACTTTCTCCAAAAATGCATGGGAAATACATGGTCTGTTTTTGTATGAGCCATAAAATAGTCAATGCCATAGTAGGTGGCATCCATAAGTCTTGGATCCACTGGAACAAAGGCAGCATCAAAATGCCTTCCCCCAATGGAATCTATTTCCCGTTTGTAAACCTTTTCTTGATCTTTATTAAAATCCCCTGGTTCTCCCTCCCAATGCCACCAATTCAGATCTCCAGCATGATAAATACTCTTCCCCTCCAGCTCAATACAAAAGGCAACCCCCTCGTCGGTAGAATGAAGAGCCTGGATATACATGTCATCCAAAGTAAGGGTACTATGTTCCTTTACTGTTCTAATATGATCTTTTACTGTTATGTCTTTTCCATTTTTCTTAAGATATTGGGCATCCACTGGAATATCACTTCCCAAAAGAAAAGAAATATGAGGATACTGGTGTATCCAATCCAATACTTCTATGGCAAAATGATCTCCATGATTATGGCTGGCAAAGACATAGATCTTCTTATCCTTTGAAAAGGCAGGGAGTTCCCCCATATAATAATCAAAAATCAACACGCTTTTTTCAAGTTCCACTGTAAAACAACTGTGATAAATATACGTAATTTTCATTTTCTTCTTTTAAACGATCCTTTCTTTTATATCGTTTACCTTTCTATAAATTTCTTCTGGATCCATTCCTACAAAAAAATCTCCTTTTTCATATAAAATTTTGCCATGGACCATAGTCATCTTTACATTTTCCTTACTTCCACTATAAACAATATTTTTTGAAATGTTGTTTATAGGCTGCATATTGGGCCTGTGAAGATCAAGCATAATCATATCTGCCAGTTTTCCCTTTGCCAAAACATCGCTCTCTCTTATATGCATCGCCTTTGCTCCCCCAAGGGTAGCCATGGAAAGCACCTGGTCTGCGTCAACTGCAGAGGCATCCTTTTCTCGAAACTTGGCAAGTCCTGTCACTAAAAACATTTCCCGAAACATATCCAGACAATTGTTGCTGGCAGGCCCGTCTGTCCCTATCGCTACATTGATTCCCTCTCGCAAAAAGTCTTTGATTGGGGCAATTCCACTGGCCAATTTTAAATTGGAACTAGGATTCGTGACAACAGAAAGCGCTCTTTCCTTAAATATACAAATATCTTCTTCGGTCATATAAACGCAGTGATAGCCCCCTCCCCCATAATCAAACATGCCAAGAGAATCTAAAAAAGCAGTGGGGGTTTTTCCATATCGTTTTTTGCATTCTTCTACCTCAAATAGGGTTTCTGAATTATGGGAAAAAATAGGAGCCTTATATTGATGGGCTAATGCAGCAATATCTTCCAGCAACCCTTTTTTACATGTGTATTCTCCATGAAATCCCAATATATAAGTAGACAAGGGTCCTAGATGATTTAATTTTTTATACATTTCTTCCATCATCTTCACAGACTGGCTAAAGTTATTTACTGCGCCCACCTGGACGCAGCGCAATCCACATTCTGTCACTGCTTGTGCAATAGTCTCTGGCGTCAAATACATATCAAAAATGGCTGTGATTCCACTTGTCACATATTCAAGAACTGCCAGCTTTGTGAGATAATAAATGTCTTCCTCTGTCAACTTCTCTTCCACTGGAAAAACCTGTTGATTAAGCCAGTCAAACAAAGGAAGATCGTCTGCAAGAGAGCGAAGAAGGGTCATGCCAGAATGGGTATGGGCATTTTTAAATCCAGGCATGAGAAGGTTCCCCCTTCCGTCAATCTGTCTGTCAAAGGCAATTCCCTCTGTGGAAGCCTTTCCCTCCCCCACATAAAGGATTCTCTCATTTTCCACCCATAACTCTCCGTCAAAAATAGGACGGCCCTTCTCCATGGTTAAAATTTTTACGTGAAAAAAGCGAATTCTCACTATTTATCATCCCCTTCTTTTAAATCCATTGGACCAAAACCTTGCGGAAGAAGCTCCTCCAATGTCATTTCCCTTATCTCCTCTGTTGATTTTGCTAAAAATATACGAAATGTTTTAGGATTGCAAAATTCCATCATTACTTGTCTGCAAACTCCGCAAGGAGGAGTATACGTTGTTAAAACCCCATCCTTTCCTCCTACAATGGCTATTGCTTTAAAGTTTCTCTCCCCTTCGCTGACTGCCTTAAAAAAGGCAGTCCTCTCAGCACAGTTGGTAGGAGTGTACGCTGCATTTTCAATGTTACATCCTGTATAAATCCTTCCCTCCTCGGTCAACAAGGCTGCTCCCACTTGGAAATGAGAATAGGGAGTATAAGCCTGTTCCATAGCCTTTATGGCTTTTAACACTAATTCCTTCATTTTACCATTCCCTTCTTGTTCCCTATCGATTTCCTGTCAGCTACGTCATAATACAGTCATTCTCTATCCCTTACCTTGCCCCTTTATCATAAGGAATTCCTTCCGCTCTAGGGGCCTGGGAATTTTTCGAAGTAAAAATAAGAACAATTAATGTAGCAATATAGGGAATCATTTTATATAAATTACTGGAAATTCCTAAATGATTCAAAAATGGAATACCTGAATAAGCTGCTGCAATTGCCTTCATCAATCCAAAAAATAAGGAAGCATATAAAATTTTTATTGGCTTCCACTGGCCAAAAATTAATACTGCCAAGGCTAAAAATCCATAGCCAGACACTGTGGCATTAAAGTTAGTAGATGTAGGAACGACAAAGACAAGTCCTCCAAGACCGCTTAAGGCTCCTGAAATAATGACGCCACAGTACTGCATTCGATAAACATTCACTCCCGCTGAATCCGCTGCCTGAGGATGCTCACCACAAGCTCTTAACCTTAAACCAAATCTTGTCTTATATAATACAAGAATAGACAAACCTAAAATCAAAAATCCCAAGTAAGTAGTAATATAGGTATTTTGAAAAAACAAAGGCCCAAAAAGAGGAATCTTTCCAAGAATAGGCACAGACTCTATGCGAAAAGTATTATTAAACTGCACTTGCTGCACTCCATTTAAAATTCTTCCTATAAAAATTGCAAAAGCAGGAGCCAGCATATTCAATGCTGTTCCACTAATAACTTGATCTGCCTTCATATTTACTGCAGCATAAGCATGTAGCAGAGAAAAAAGAGCACCCGTTCCCATAGCGATGAGGATAGCAATGAGAAGCTGCCCCTGGCCTCCCATCACTCCTCCTGTACGGTTTAAAAAAACAACACTAGTAAAAGCCCCCATTGTCATAATGCCTTCCAGGGCAATATTAATGATTCCGCTCCTCTCTGAAAACATACCTCCAAGGGCAACAAGCAAAAGAGGAATCGTAAAAAACATCGTCTGCTGAAAAATAAAATAAAGGACATTCATAGCTTATTTCCTCCTTTTCTACCCTGCCTAATCCTTGCAAGAATTAGTCTTACTACAAGAGAAAAAGCACTGAAATAGATTATAACGGCAACAATAATATCAATAATTTCTACAGAAAATTCGTAAAGCTGTAAGTAAAATCCCCCTGCAGTCAAATAGGCAATAAATATACTGGAAACAAAAATACCAATCGGATTATTAAATCCTAAAAGAGCTACAGAAATTCCTGTAAATCCTTCAGAAGCCAGGACATCTACCACCTCAATATGTTTTCCACTCCCAGCCAAATAGAGAAGACCTCCTGCCAATCCTGCAATAGCTCCAGCAATAGCCATAGAAACAATAATACTCTTCTTTTCATTGATTCCTGCATATTTACTGGCATCTCTATTATGTCCCACTGCTTTTAACTCATAACCAAAGGTTGTTTTATTTAATAATAAATAAATAAGAATAATGAAGACAATTCCAATTAAAAAGCCTCCATTGACACTGGATCCTGGAAAAAGCTTATCCAAACCCATTTTGGGAATGTTGGCTGTAGCTGCCACTGGGTTTGACTCATTTCTTAAATTGTTAAACATTGGCTTATAGCTTTTAACAATCCAATTTACCCCATACATTCCAATATAATTCATCATAATAGCTGCAATCACTTCATTAACATTAAAAAAAGCCTTCAGTATACCTGGAACACATCCCCATAAGGCGCCAAGCAAAATACTGGCCAATAAAGCTACTATCCAATGAACTCCTCCCAAAGATTTCATCATAATTCCCACATAGCAGGCCCCAAAACCTCCTACAATAAACTGACCTGGGGTACCAATATTAAATAGTCCAGACTGAAAGGCAAAGCCTACGGATAAGCCTGTCATCATAATAGGGGTAGCGTAATAGAAAACCTGTCCTACTCCTTTCATTCCATGGGTAAGAGCTCCTGTCAAAATAGCTCCAAAACCTGGTAAGGCCTGGGATGCATTGGAACATAAAAGTACAAGAAACCCTATGAGAAGTCCTACAAAAATTGCACTAATAGAAGAAAGGAGGGGCAAAAGACTTCCCTGTCCTCTCTGTCTCTTATCTTCCATCTTCCTGACCTCCTCTCTTTGAACCAGCCAAATAAAGCCCTAATTCCTGCATGGACACTTCTTTAGGATTTAACTCTGCGGTCAATGCCCCTTCAAAAATAACAAGAATTCTGTCACTTAAGTTCATAACTTCATCCAGCTCTAAAGAGACAAGCAAAATTCCCGCCCCTTTATCTCTCTGTTTTACAAGTTCTTTGTGAATATATTCTATAGCCCCTACATCCAATCCTCTTGTAGGCTGAACGGCAAGGAGGATGTCTGGATGTCTGGAAATTTCCCTGGCAATAATGGCCTTTTGCTGGTTTCCTCCTGACATACTGCCAACCGTTGTATAACATCCCTCCCCACTACGAATATCATATTTTTTAATTAATTCTTCTCCATAGGAATAAATACTTTGTTTTTTTAAAAATCCTCCCTTTTGAAACAGCGGTTCAAAATACTGCTGTAAAATCAAATTATAGGCAAGATTATATTTTAAGACAAGTCCATGTTTATGTCTGTCTTCTGGAATATGAGACAAACCGTGGGTATTTTTATAACGGATAGACTTCCCCCTCATGTCTTCCCCGTTTATGAACAGCTGTCCCCCATCCATAGGCCCAATGCCGCTGATGGCCTGAATCAATTCTGTCTGGCCGTTGCCGTCAATTCCTGCAATGCAGACAATCTCTCCCTTTCGCACTTTTAAAGATACGTGATCCACCACATTTTTAACATGACCTTCTCTTGTAGATTTCACACAGACATCCTTTAATTCCAGCACAACCTCCTTGGGTTTTGCCTCCTCCTTTTCAACAGTCAGGTTCACTTTCCTGCCCACCATCATCTCAGACATTTCTTCTTTGTCCGTAGCTGCTACATCCACTGTGCCTATATATTTTCCTCTTCTCAAGACGCTGCACCGATCGGCGGCTGCTTTAATTTCATTTAACTTATGGGTAATAAACAAAATGGATTTTCCTTCTTTTACCAATCCTTTCATAATCAATATAAGCTCATTGATTTCCTGAGGAGTAAGTACAGCTGTCGGCTCATCAAAAATTAAAATATCGTTATCTCTGTAAAGCATTTTTAAAATTTCTACCCTTTGCTGCATACCTACAGTAATATCAGAAATAATAGCATCTGGATCCACAAGAAGATTATACTTTTCACTTAATTCCATAACCTTCTTTCTTGCGCCATCCATGAGAAGCAATCCACCCTTTACTGTCTCAGCTCCAAGAACAATATTCTGAAGCACTGTAAAATTATGGACTAATTGAAAATGCTGGTGTACCATGCCTATTCCCCTGGCATTGGCGTCCAAAGGCCCCTTCATGCGAACCTCTTTTCCCCTAACCTTAATGATTCCTTCTTCTGGCTGGTACATGCCAAATAAAACGCTCATGAGCGTAGATTTTCCCGCCCCATTTTCTCCTAACAAAGCGTGGATCTCTCCTTTTTTCAGCTGCAAAGTTATGTCATCGTTGGCAACGATTCCAGGGAATCTCTTTGTAATATGCAACATCTCTACAATGTATTCCATAGTAATACTCCATTCCTCCGCAAAAGGGGAAGTATCCATAACAACCCATTATCAGCGGCACAAAACTTGTAAAAACAGTGAACCTTTGGAAAGAACTTTCAGAAAATCAATAATAAAGAAGGAAATTCCAGAAAGTCCTTTGTCAAAAAAGGGGTTCTTACAGAACCCCTCCCTTTTTTATGATCTACTATTCTACAAAGGATACAGTTACCTTTTCCAATGTTAAGTCTTTTGTTGTTCCATCTTCAATGGAATTGTTGATTGTAAACTCCCCTCCTGCTAATTTTGCATAAACAGCATCATAGTCCTCTTGGGTAAAGGTCTCAAATTTGGAGGATTCCATGGACAATCCCAGTCCATTGTTTTCCACAGTGAGCACTGCTGTTGCTCCCCCTTTAAAAGATCCGTCATAATAGGACTTCACCCCGTCATATACAGAGTTCGAAAGAAGTTTCACTGCTGAAGTAATGACAGTCTCCGATTCTGAGCTCTGATCCACATCTACACCAATTACTTTCGCACCTGCCTCCTCTGCTGCTGCCATTACAGAATTGCCCACGGCTCCGCCGCATCCAAATATAACTTCTGTTCCATTTTTATACCAGGAAGCAGCCATAGCCTTTGCCTCAGGTGTTGCATCAAAGTTTCCTGTATAATGATAAGTGAGGGTAACAGGCACGTTCATTTCTTTTGCAGCGGCTTCAGCTCCTTGAATATACCCATATCCATAACGAATAACTGCTGGAACAGCCATTCCTCCCATAAAACCTAAATTTGTATAGCCTTCCTTCACTGCCGCATAACCTGCCAAAAAGCCTGCCTGATCTTCCTGGAATAAAATAGGAAGTACGTTGGTATTTGTCTTCCTGTCTGAGTTGTCAGCATTGTGGGGCTCCCCGTCAATGAGAATAAAGGTTACATCTGGATATTCATCCTGGACAATGTAAATAGGCTCCTCAAATAAAAATCCAGGACATACAACGAGCTTTGCTCCTCCTTCTATAGCCAGTCCTATCGTTTCTACATAAGAAGAGGTTGTCCCTTCCTGAGGTTGATAATATTTGTAAGAAATGGAATTCTCATCTCCGTATTTCTTCAAACCTTCCCACGAGCCTTGATTAAAGGACTTATCATCTATTGTTCCTAAGTCTGTCACTAAGGCCAGCTCTGCGCCCCCATCACTGGTTGTTCCAGAGTCAGCAGCCTGGGGTTCTTCCCCTGTGTCTGTCGTTTCTGTATCCGTCGTTCCACTGGCTGGGGTTTCCTGACTTGTTCCCCCACATCCCATTAGCATGGAAGAAACAACTGCTGCACATAAAATGGAGCTTAATAATCTCTTTTTCATACCTTATCCTCCTATGAATAAACCTATCCTCCTATAGCTGATTGTCTCTTTTACAGCTATATCTGTTTTACGCTTCTATACTAACATAATTATTATCTGATTTCAATAGATAGTTAAGCCTATCATCAGGCCAAAAAGTAAGGATGCATAAATTTTCCAGTATTTTCAGTTAAAATGTATGAACCTTTTCATATTTGTGCACATACAACCACTTCATTGTAAAAATTATAGTGTAGAAGAAAAACTATACAAGATGAACAGCAGCTAAAACAGCCTTTCTAAATATGGAAATTCCCCTCTCAAAGTTATCCGATTTGCTTCTCTCTTGTAAATTCTGTTTTTGGATATTCTCTATAATGATTTCATCTGTTACATTGCCACTACTTTCCCCAAAGTATCCTCTACAAATGCTGTCCCCAGAATGCTCTGCTTCATTTTTTATATTCCATTTGCATGTTTCTGGATATGTTCCCTTTCATATATTGAACCCATTTACTTGCAGATAAGTAGGACGGCACAAATACTCACATATTGATATAATCTGTCAAGGTTTCTGTTTCATTACTTTGGCAAACAATTCGGAGCAATTCCTTCGTTCCTATTGCTATCTTTCCAGTGATCACTCGTTTCCCAATATTTTGTGATCCATATCAGATGATATTCACTATCCTACGTGCTATGTGACGATTTTCTATCATGTTCCATATTATTCACGTATAATCCAATTATGTTAGATATTGATTGGATTATTACTCCTTTCTCCCAAGTTCTACTGGGCTATTCCATCTTTATCTGATATATTTTATAAGGCGATGTGGATCTGTACCTAATATGCCGTCTCCATATAAGGATCTATCCTAGTAATTTCCTCCACTATCTTATCAACTACAAATTTATTGTCTTCTAACGAATCAAAATCAATAATATGGCAATGAAAAGTCTGAAAATCACGTTGTATAGATTTTAAAAAACCTGCTTGAATAAAAAACCAAATATTTTTTATATTTTTCTCATTTGTTCCAAATAACAATATAGACTCATCTACCACTTTTATCTGTTTATACTTTAGAAAAGTCAAAAAAAATGTATGTGCTACTATTTCTACAAGGCTGACAAATTCTTTGATAACCTTTACAATATTATCTTGTGGGGACTCTGCATTTTCTTTTAATAAAATGTAGCAAAAGATAGAACGTTTCTATAACTATCGCTTTTCTTTTTTTGTCCATATTTTCATCATTTCTACGATTATATCACCACATTGTCCATAATAAAATCCACAGTTTGTAAATACATCTATCATAACGTCTTTGATTTCACCTAAGATAACATATAACCTGGAATTGTATCAGATTAAATTAGAAATACAAAGAAAAGAGATTGGCATTGTACAATACTTTCGTATTCTATTAGAGTACCTTTTCCTGTAGGTAAAATTTTAATCATGTAAAATTCCTGTCTATTTGTTAACCTTTATGCTAAAAATGCCCACTTCAATATTTATATTTTAAATTTGCATATACCTGGGTAATTACTTCTATATTTTTTTCTTTCTAGCAATCTTTTCTATCTTAAGAAAGAACCTCTGTTTTGGGTTGTATAACAGAAGTTCTTTAGAAGTATCAAATTTCTTTATAAAATCTTAATTCCTAATAAAGTCTTTAACAATACCTTTTATAATTATCCTTTACTACCAAATTATAAGCCATATATCTCTAGCAAGCTCTTACCCCTCCATGCAAAATCCCTTTATGGACTCTGTCAAAAGCTGTTTAAAGAAAGGCGCCGCCTTATTCGCCGCCTCCTGCACCTCCTCATGGGTCAGAGGGTTTTCTGTCATTCCTGCCGCCATGTTGCATACACATGAAATCCCGCAAATTCTCATCCCCATATGATTTGCAGCAATGGCTTCCACTACTGTGCTCATGCCAACAGCATCTGCCCCCATATTACGAAGCATTTTTATCTCAGCAGGACTCTCAAAGGAGGGACCTGTCAGCTGCAAGTAAATTCCTCTTTGAAGCTTAATATTTAAAGCTTTTGCTGTTTTTACAATGATCTCTTTTAATCCTTCATCGTACACATGACTCATATCTGGAAATCTCGTGCCAAGCTCGTCCATGTTTTCCCCTACTAAAGGATTGGGAGCAAAACAAGAAATATGATCCTCAAGAAGCATAAAATCTCCTGCCTGAAAATCTTTGTTAATTCCTCCTGAAGCATTGGTCAAAAAAAGGATTTCTGCCCCCATCCTCTTCATCAGCCGGACAGGAAGAACAACATCAGAAATTGGATATCCTTCATAATAGTGAATTCTTCCTTTCATACATACTACTGGTACATTACCCACATATCCAAAAATAAATTTGCCTTCATGTCCTGGCACAGTCGAAACAGGAAATTCATCAATCTCGCTGTAATCAATGGATGCCTCCACCTTCATGTCATTGGCATAATCTCCCAGCCCAGAGCCTAGGACTAAGGCTACCTTTGGTTTAAAACTCACTTTTTTACAAATGCTCTCATAACATCTTACTAATTTTTCATATGCTGGATTCATGGCTAAAACTCCTTTCCTCTCTTTGCCCTGCCTCTCCGCTATAATGTCTACATCGGAAAGGCAGCGGCTTCTTCGCCTTACATTCTCCATTTCCTTTTGCCTTGTTCCATTATAACAAAGGCTTCCCTATAAGGCTACATCAAAAATCATCATGAGAAGAAATCCAGCCATAAATCCTATTGTTCCAATTTTAGAATCTCCTTTTTCCAGCGCTTCCGGGATAAGCTCCCCAATAACTACATACACCATAGCTCCTGCGGCAAAGGCTAAGAGCCAAGGCATGACTGGGGCAATGCTCCCTACAAAAAGGGCTGTGGCAAATCCGGCAATAGGCTCTACAATTCCAGAGGCGCTCCCCCTAAAAAAAGCATTCCATCGGCTTAACCCTCTCTGCCTTAAAGGAATGGAAACAGCTGCTCCCTCTGGAAAATTTTGTATCCCGATGCCAATGGCTAGAGCAATCGCAGATGCCATAGCCATAGAAGAATTTTCTGTAATGCCTGCCATGGCAAAGGCAATGCCAACGGCCATTCCTTCCGGAATATTGTGTAAAGTAACGGCAAATAAAAGCATGGAAACTTCATGAGTTTTATTTTTTTTCTTTCTGTATTTTAACACTCCTGTTTCCAAAGCATAGAGAAAACCTCCTCCAAAAAAGAATCCCCCTGCTGCAGGTATCCATCCAATCTGTCCCCTCATGATTGTTTCTTCTATAGAAGGAATGAGCAAAGACCATACAGAAGCAGCCATCATAATTCCTCCTGCAAAACCAAGAAAACAACTTTGCACCTTTCCCTTCATCTCGTTTCGAAAAAAGAAAACCATAGCTGACCCTGCCGCTGTCATGGCGAAGGTCAGCCCTGTTCCAAGTAACGCCCATAAGGACATTGGCCATTGTGCCATGAAATTCCCTCTTTATTTTTACGGCAGTTACTATCCATAATATTCTGTTTTCTAAAAAGAGTTCCTTATATAATAATACAGACAATTCCCCCATTCGTATCATTGACAATCTTTTGCATTGTTTCTTGAAGTTTGACCTGACTTTCATCCCCAATTAAAGAAATTTTGCTAGAAATTCCATCATTTACCAATTGTTCAATAGATTTCCCAAAAATGTTCGTATCCCAAATCCCTTTTTCTGTCACTGCTGCCTCAGAAATAAAACGGATTAAATCTTTTGCCTGTTCTTCCGTTCCCACAATGGGAGCGATTTCTGTTTCTATATTTGCTCTTATCATATGAATGCTTGGGCTTTCTGCCTTGATTTTTACTCCAAACTTATTTCCATGACGGATTACCTCAGGATCTTCTAATGTAATTTCATCTCTTTCAGGAGTCACAACTCCATAGCCCTTTTGTCGTACAGATGTCATAGCACTTAGCACTTTTTCATACTCTTTCTTCATCTTTGCCATTTCCTGGAGCATTCCCATGAGTTGGTATTCTCCTGTTACTTCTTCTCCTACTAAGTCGCTTAACATCTCATAGTAATAAGAATCGTCTACATCTAAGCTTACCTTGACACATCCATCTGCTAAATTAATCTGATCCATTTTACATTTTTTAACATAATCACTGTCAATGGAAACTGGATGCTCAATAATATCTCGCAGGGAAGACAACCCTTTTAATGTTTCTTTCACTTTATTTACAATATCTCCCTTCATTCTATGGGTATTAGGCAACATTTCCACCCACTTGGGAACATAAAATTGAAGCTCTGACAAGGGAAATTCAAAAAGTACCTTCTCCATGATATGATAGATGTCATCCTTTTTCAGCTGCTCGCAGTTGACCGCCATGGCGCTTACTTCATATTTGTGTTTTAGTTCTTCCACTGTATTGACTGCGTCATCCCCAAAGGGACGGTTGGAATTTACAAGGACTAGAAAAGGTTTTTTCAATCTTTTTAATTCCATAATCGTTTTTTCTTCCGCAGATATGTAATTTTCTCTTGGGATTTCCCCAAAAGAACCGTCTGTTGTTACAACGATGCCAATGGTAGAATGGTCGTTAATTACTTTTTTCGTTCCAATTTCCGCAGCAGATGTAAAAGGAATTTCATGGTCAAACCAAGGAGTTTTTACCATTCTCTCTTCATCGTTTTCAATGTGTCCTACTGCTCCTTCTACCATATAACCTACACAATCAATGAGGCGTACTTTCACATTAACATCTGCACTTAATGTAATTGATGCTGCTTCCTTTGGTATAAATTTAGGTTCTGTCGTTGTAATCGTTTTACCCCCAGAGCTTTGAGGCAGCTCATCTTTTGCCCTCTCCTTTGCATGTTCTTCCTGAATATAAGGAAGGACAAGCAAATCCATAAACCTTTTGATAAACGTGGATTTTCCCGTCCTCACAGGCCCTACTACGCCAATATAAATTTCCCCGTTTGTTCTCGCCTGTATATCTTTGTAAACATCATACTCCTTTGATATGTCCATAAAAAATCACCATGCCTTTCCATAGCCTGTAAGTTTTGGCGCAAACGCAAATTTCCATGTGTATACTTTATTTTTCACAATATACCCCCTTGTTCTACTGGTTATATGTATATGCATGAAACTTTTCCGTTATTCTGACTTCTTTTCAGGAAAGCCTTGTTTTTTTCTCTCTATTTGTGTTACTCTAAATAAGAAATTTTTGTTACATGACATTTATCAAATAGAAGCTTGTGTCTGCATGGCTTCCACAAGCTTCTGTCCTACTTAAAAAGCTATGCAGAAAAGAGGAAAATTATGGGCGGTTTTTTCGGCGTTGCCGCAAAGCGCAATTGTACTTTAGATTTATTTTATGGTGTAGACTATCACTCACATTTAGGAACAAGAAGAGCTGGAATGGCTGTCTATGGAAAAGACGGTTTTCAAAGAGCTATCCACAACATTGAAAATTCACCCTTTCGCACAAAGTTTGAACGAGATGCTGGTGAACTTCTTGGCAATTTAGGCATTGGCTGTATTTCTGACTATGAGCCCCAGCCTTTACTCGTCCAGTCCCGCCTTGGAAGTTTTGCCATTACAACTGTAGGAAAGATCAATAATATGGAAGAATTAATAAATCTTTCCTACTCCCAAGGCCACACCCACTTCCTAGAGATGAGCGGTGGACAAATTAATGCCACAGAACTCATTGCATCTTTAATCAGTCACAAGGAATCCATCCTAGAAGGAATTGAATACGTACAAGAACAAATAGATGGCTCTATAACTCTACTCATTATGACTTCCAAAGGACTGTATGCTGCCAGAGATAGATATGGAAGAACTCCCCTTGTTATTGGAAAAAGGGATGATGCTTTTTGTGTATCTTTTGAAAATTTTGCTTATAGGAATTTAGGATATGAAGACTACTTAGAACTTGGTCCAGAAGAAATTGTTTTTCTTACTCCTGATGGAGTTGAAACATTGCATAAGCCTGGAAATGAAATGAAAATTTGCTCCTTTTTATGGGTATATTATGGATATCCTACCTCCTCTTACGAAGGAGTAAACGTGGAGGAAATGCGTTATCGGTGCGGCAGTCTTTTGGCCCGGTGGGATAAGGGAGAAATTGAACCTGATATAGTTGCCGGAGTTCCCGATTCTGGGGTAGCCCATGCTATTGGATATGCCAATGAATCAGGAATTCCTTATGCCAGGCCATTTATTAAATATACCCCTACCTGGCCTCGTTCCTTCATGCCCCAAAATCAGGAACAACGAAATTTAATTGCCCGTATGAAACTCATTCCCGTCCCCTCACTCATTGAAAATAAAAAACTCCTACTTATTGATGATTCTATTGTCCGAGGAACCCAGCTTAAAGAGACAACAGAATTCCTCTATCAAAGTGGCGCCAAGGAGGTTCATGTCCGTCCAGCCTGTCCCCCCCTTCTCTATGGCTGCCCTTATTTAAACTTCTCCCGCTCTAAATCAGAGCTGGAGCTCATTACAAGGAGAATCATTTTAAAAAGAGAAGGAGAAAAAGCTGCACAAGCTTTGGACAAATATGGGGATCCGAATAGTCAACAATATGGTGAATTATTAGAGGAAATTCGAAAAGAACAAAATTTTACAACATTAAAATTTCACCGGCTAGATGATTTAATTGCTTCTATTGGGCTGCCATCCTCCAAGCTTTGTACTTATTGCTTTAATGGAAAAAAATAAAAATATTGAAAATCATCTGAAAACTATAAAGAAATAAAGGTAAGATAGTTATAATTTTTGTACAAATGTACAAAAACAGAAATCCATCTCTATATTTTTTTAGCCAAAAGCTAGACAAATCTAGTTTACTTATAGTATAATTTATGAAATATATACAAACAAGTATATCAAAGGCACTGCTTTCAAAACTGACAAAATTTGGCATCCTTGTCATAAAAAACTTTGCAATCTTTAAAGCAGACCCTTACACATTATCTTTGTTTTGAAAGGAGCGTTTTACTGTGAATCATTATTCAAACAAGACATTACTCCAGCATTATGTATTACCCCTACAGGCCGTTGGGATGGCCATGAACTATAGTGTGGCTATTGCAGATATGAATCAGTACATTTTTTATCTACCCAGCGACAAGCTGGATCTACATATTGAACCAGGAGATCCTATTCCAGCAGAAACAGCTATACGCAGATCTCTTACCCAGGGCAGTGTAGAATCTATGCGAGGTTCTGCAGATACATTTGGCATTTCGTATCTTGTACGGACCTTTCCTTTGAAAGATGAAAAAGGAAAAATCCAAGGCGCCTGCGCCCTTCTTAAACCTACCGAATCTGAGGATAAAATCAAGCAGCTCTCTGCCCATCTTTCCACGAGTATTAAGGAACTCTCTCAAACTTCTACTGAACTTACTAAAAAAATGGAAAAGATGAAACTGGGCAGTGATCACCTGATGAAAAGCACAGATAGAACAGGGGACACGATTGCAGAGTCAAAATCCATTACGGACTTTGTACGCACTGTTGCCCGCAAAAGTGGTATTCTTTCCATGAATGCAGTTATTGAAGCCGCCCGTTCTGGGGGACACAACGGCAGCTTTAATGTCATTGCTAAGGAAATGCGCAATCTTTCCCAAAATACAGAAGCTTCTATTGAAAAAATTGAAAATATTCTTGGCCAAATACGAATTGACAGTAAGCAAAGTTCTGAAGCTGTCATAGAGCTTCACTCCCTTGTTACAACTATTAGTAAGGAAATGGATCACATTTTTTCTACTATCCGCCAGGTAAACGAGGCTGCTAGTTCCCTCTTACAAATTGCCTCCACCTTATAAAGAAAGATAGTAATCAATAGAGCAATCCCATAAAAAAGTAAGGGGCTGTGAAAAAAAGGAGTTGAAAACTCCAAACTTCACAGCCCCTTTATTTTGTAGAATAATTTAAGCGAAAAATCCCCAAAAAGGATATAATTCCCCTTACCCCATATGAATGCATTTTAGGGAATCATGCAGTTT
>CAJUTQ010000082.1 GCA_910589265.1 uncultured Lachnospiraceae bacterium | reverse complement strand
TTTTAATTAATAGGCGCGAAGCGCCGCATTTTTTGACGGGTTTGTCAAGTGTTTTTGGCAAAAAAAGTGGGGGATTTTTATAAAACTGGATTTGAAAGCCGCAGAAGATAAGGGCTGGAGAATCCGAGAGACTATCATAATGAAAAGGGGGATGAATATTATGTTTATTATAACTAAAGAAGAGTATAGAGAGATTTCTGGTTTAATTTCAAAGTATTGTTGTCCCTGCACCAGCAAAAATTGGTATTGTGCCGAGGCAGAATGTGATGTCCATATGATTTGCGAAATCCTGTGTGATCATGTGGAGTGGGATGATACAAAGCAAGATGGAGAAAAAACTGACCTGGATTTGGTTGCAAAAGAATTAGGCATAGACTTGGAGGATGACAAACTTCCATTCAGGGAGTAACAGTGCATATTATAGTATTATTCAGGTCATGCCAGAATGACAGTCAGTTGTTTAACAGATACGGGATTATTCAGTAATAAAAAACAGCTATGTGTTGTCTTATTATAACCAGTTGGACACATAGATGTTTAGTGTACATATTAATTAAATGGCTTTTTTGAGTGAAATGTTAAATACATCAGTTTCCGACTTTTTTCGAAGCCTTATATCAGGTCTTTCTTTTATTTTGGTTGTTTTTCTCCTTTTTGCTGCATAAGCTTTTTGTCTGGCTTCTTTTCTTTCATAATATAATCTTTCCATAGTATCCATACCTAAATCTCTTAACTTCAATTTGTGTGCCATAATTAAATCCTCCTCTTATTTATTTTTCTTTCTTTTAAAATGAATTATATTTTGAATCAAAATACCGCATAGCATCATAGGACTGATATAAGGGTAATCTTGTAATGTGTTTGGGAAACAAGGATTGGAATTTTTTTGATAAAATTTTTTTGGATTTTTCTTTTCATTATACAAAAATCTATCATATTAATTGTGATTAGTTAATTGCCATGTAATTGGCAGCACCAAAATAAGTAAGGGGGATATTATTATGGATTCAATAACTTATGATCAATTTAACGAAATTTCGGAGGTAATATCAAAATACTGTTGTCATTGCTCAGGAGCATATTGTTCGGAGGCAGACTGTGATATACATGATATTTATGAAATTTTGAGCAGGCATATAGAAAGCGGACCTGTAAATGAGGAGGAGGAGAAACTTCCATTTAATTTAGAGGATTATGATTAACTGCCATAGAAATTTTTATTTTTCTGTAAAAGTCATATTTTTGATGAATTAAAAATTTCAATAAATGGAGGTATTTAATATGTGCACATATGGAGATATTTACATTGCAGAAAAGAATATGACAGGTACTTTACATCAGGTAAAACAGACTGTTCTGGTAGTTTCAGATTGCAGAGAAAGCAAAGTTTCTTCATTTGTCACTGTTGTACCCATCACTGATGCTGTAGAACAGGATAAATTGATAAGTTATGTGTATATCGGTGATTATGGGATGTGCGAAAAAAATATTGCAATTATCGAACGAATAACTACACTGGATAAAAGCCAGCTTCTTGTTAAGGCTGGTGGCATCCAA
>CAJUTQ010000081.1 GCA_910589265.1 uncultured Lachnospiraceae bacterium | reverse complement strand
TTTGTGGGTGAACTCAATTTCCTTTCTGACATGCAACCGAAACGGCAAGGCGCATAGGAACTCAAAAAGACGGTATAGCCCTTGTAATCGGGGCTATACCGCCTAATCTGAAATTACTTCCCTCTAACCGTAAACATTTGAGTTCTTTTTGTTTTTTATCCTACTTTGGCTGTGCGCTTCATAGACATCTTTTCTCTTTTCCTTGGTAGGATTCAAAAAGTTCAAGGCAGCGTATGTATTTATACGCTGTCTTGCCTATACCCAACATTATCTCCATAGCTGCTCATAGAGGAGTTTTCGCTTCCCTTTCTTCTTTTCTAATATAATATAATCCATCCCAACATTTCTGGCTGCTTGTCCGTCTTTGCAGTCTCTATCTCCAATCATTACTGCTTCTGAAGGCTTTAGCTCCCACTGTCTTAAAATTTCTATCAATCCTTTTGGCTCTGGCTTTAGGCTCATAATCTCTCTGTCAAGGGCAGAGTACATCCCATCTGCCCTTATTTCTAGAGCTTTTAATTTCTCTTTTACTGGATAGTCGGAATAAACGAGAACAGGAATTCCTTCTTCTCTAAGAGAAGTCATAAGATATGCCAGCTTTTCATCTCTACATTTAAAAAGTGTTTTCAAAGGCTGCTCATACATCCATCTCTCTACAATTTTTTCTACTCTCTCTCTTGTACTTTTCATTTTTTTTGCCACATATGCATACTGAGCCTGATCCATACTCCATGTTTTCCAATCTTCTGGAACTTCCAATGTTTCCCATTCTTCCCGTACAAGGCGAAATTTCCTTAAAAGCATTAAATCCTTTAATTGAAATGGATGAAGGGCATAGTATTTCACCAAACGCATAGCCATATGTATGCGAAGCTGATTTTGAAAATACAAGGTTCCATCTAAGTCAAAAATTACTGCCTTGTAATCTTTTAATTTTTTTTCTATATGCATTTTTACTGGCATATCTCAAACTCCTATTAATCGAATCTCCACATAATAATCTAAAATAGGAATATCCACAAATGTGAGGACAATGAGAGCAGCAATAAAAACAAAGAGAAAACAAAGAAGCTTCTTTTCCCTATATAACTTCTCTGGTTTTTGCACTGCTGAATCTTCTTTAAAGCTTATATACAAATACATACTAAAAAGTCCAAATAAAAATGGCATTGCTATTAAATATTCAATGCGATATTTAATCATGAAAATTCCCATAAAAAAAGTGGCGCTCATCCCATAAAAGAAAGAAGAAATGAGGAGAAGCTTTTCATTATAATACAAAAAAGACTTTCTATAAAGTCCTGCCTGCTCTGGATTTCCAATCATTCGATATTCTGCATATCTTTTTGTAGCCATTAAAAAAGCCCCTGCCATCCAATAGCCAATGAGAATACTAATGGGAGGCTGATATGTTTCTGTAACAAGAAACCATCCAAGTAGAAGCCGGATTAAATTGTTGACCGATTCACTTAAAACGTCCAAATACGGAATATCCTTTGTCCGAAGGGGTTTCACATTGTACAAAACACCCATAATCAAAAGCCATACTTCCATCTCCATAAAAATAATGGAAACTTGCATGGAACAAAAAATTCCAGCTCCAATAAGGAAAATGTACTCTGCCATCACAAGAGAAAGCTTCATGCCCTTGGATACTACTGGACGAAACTTTTTTGTAGGATGGTACTGGTCAAATTCTGCATCTAGCCATTCATTAATAACATAATTTGCCGATGCAATGAGACAAGTTGCAAAAAATCCCCATAGTAAACGGACAAAAGTAAGTCCGTCAATGATGCTGTCTGTCAGTAAGATAGCAATGGCCACCCCAGGCAAAATAAATGCATTTTTTACCCAGTGATCCGGCCTTGCGATTTTTATATACTTTTTCATTTTCTTAACAATGCCCTTTCCTTTGTCCCATATTTTACAGAAAGAAATACCTCTATCTTCCTACTAAAAAAAATCCACGAATGAAATTTAAAACTCTTAGCTAGATTTTTTGCAGCTTAGAAGCTTCTTCTCACACTAATACTTTCTGCTATTTATCTCTTCAAGCTCTTTATAAAGCTGTACATAATTTTTATAACGTATTGGACTAAGCTTCCCTTCTTCCAGTCCTTTCTTTACCCCGCAATCCGGTTCATGGGTATGGGTACACCTTAGAAATCGGCAGTCCTTTTCCATCCCCTTAAATTCTTCATAATAAAGCCTTAGCTCTTTCGCTTCTAAATCTGGCATATGGAGAGAGCTAAATCCAGGAGTATCAATGAGATAGGTTTCCTGATCAATCAAAATAATTTCTGCATGCCTCGTTGTATGCCGTCCCCTGTCTATTCTCTCACTGACAGCCCCTGTTTCCATATGGCTTTCTGATTGAAGACAATTCATTACCGAAGATTTCCCTACCCCAGAAGGTCCTGCCATTGTACTTGTTTTCCCTTTGAGTGCATCCTGAAGCTCTTCTAACCCTCCTTCTTCATATACACTTGTAAAAAGGACAAGGGAGCCGCAGTCTTTATATACTTGAAACATTTTTTCTATTTCTTCCTTAGGCACAATGTCCTTTTTATGGAAACACAAAATAGTATCTAACCCTTTCACCCTCATAGAGACGAGAAATCGATCTAACAAATTTAAATTTGGCTTTGGCTTTTTCATAGAGAATAAAATAACTGCCTGATCAATATTGGCTACTGCTGGACGAATGAGCTCGTTTTTTCTTTCAAAAAGCTCCCGAATATTTCCCTTTTTCTCCTTCTCATCTGTCACCTCAATTTCTACGAAATCCCCTACAAGGGGTTTTTGATTCCATTTTCTGAAAATGCCCTTTGCCTTACATTCATAAATGGCACCCTTTTTTCCCTCTTGCTGGTGAACATAGTAAAACCCCCCAATTCCTTTTATTATTTTTCCGTACATAAAATCCTCTTATTCTTTTGTTAATAGGATAGGCTGGTTTTCTGCCCTTTGCTCTGTTGTCGTAATAACTGTTGGATTTCCAGCTTCATCGACTCCTGGGGCGCTTGTATCTGTCATATACGTTATAGTAACTGTGGCATTTAAAGCAAGAACTGTCGGATCCTCCCCTGCAATTCCTGTTAAATTTAAAGGATAAGGAAATACTTCGGTAGAAGCTGTGTGAAGAATCTCTCCAGTGTCATCTCGAATTACGGCAATCTGAGCCGTTCCTCCTGTATAACCTGCTGGTGCAATCACGCTGTAACTACATTTATATGTTACATTTTGACTTCCTAAGCTAATCACTAAATCCACACTCGTCCCTTCTGCCACCTTTGTTCCTGGGGTATAACTTTGGGCAGCCACAGTGCCAAGGGGATACTCATCGCTATAAGCCTCCTCTATTTTTCCTAGTAAAACTCTTGCAGCAGATAACATTAATTTTGCATTGGCCTCTGTCTGACCTCTTAGTTCTGGCATCTCAATTTCCTGAGTGCTCTTTCCAGTACTTATGACAATGGTTACAGTTCCCCCCTTTTCTAAGTTCGCACCAGCTCCTGGCCTCTGGGAAATAATAAGCTTCTCCTCTACAGTATCGCTATCACTGTACTCCTTTTCTACAACAAATCCTTCCTCTTCCAGAGCTACTTTCCCCTCTGCCTCCGTCTTGCCTACAACAGAAGGGATTTCAATTCCTCCCTTTCCTAAACTCACTACTAGTCCAATAGTCGTATGTTTATCTAGCAAAGTTCCCTCTTCTTTATCTTGGGAAATGACCTTGCCTTTTTCAATTTCATTGGAATTCTCATAGGTTTCTTGTACTCCCAACTCCAACTCATTTAATTTTGCCTTCGCCTCCTCAAAGTCAATGCCTGTAACGCTAATCATTGGTATTTGTCCCTCTTCCTCTCCTCCTTCTGTAAGGACTCTTGCTCCGTCCTTGAAAAAACCAATTGCCTTGCCTGCCAAAAAAATAGCAATGCTTCCTACTATAAGAACAGCGACAATAGCTAAAACGGTCATTAGTTTATCCATCTTAGGGTCCATTCCCTCTTTCTCATAACCGTCCTCATAGTAGTCCTCATCTTCATAGTACCCATCTTCCTCATAGTAGTCCTCATCCTCTGAATCGTATTCATCCTCTTCTTCATAATAGTCAGACTCATACTCCTCATCCTCCTCATAATACTCCTCATCTTCTTCATAATAGCCATCATCTTCATAATAATCTTCATCAGAAAACTCCTCGTAGTCCTCCTCCTCATCTTCCTTAACTCTTTCCACCATATGATAGGGAGGAAGCTCCACCTCTATATTTCCTGTATGACGTTTAATTTTTTTCATATCTTCATCGGATATGGCTTTTGTCTCTCCTTCTCCCCCAAGAGGAATCATTTTTACAAAGTCCTCATCTGGTGTGAGAAGGGAACGTTTTAAATCTCCAATAAGCTCCTCCATCTTTCCATAACGTCTGTCTGGATTTTTCTGCGTACATTTAAAAATAATTTGTTCCACGCTTAAAGGGATTTCTGGAATATAATTTCTTGGAGATGGAAATTCCTCTTGAATATGTTTAATAGCAATGCTTACGGTTGTCTCTCCATCAAAAGGCACTCTTCCAGTGAGCATTTCAAACAAAGTAATTCCAAGAGAATAAATATCGCTTTTTGCATCACTGTATCCCCCTCTGGCCTGCTCTGGAGACGTATAATGAACGGAACCCATTGCATTGGAAGTAATGGTATCGCTAGTAGCCGCCCTTGCAATTCCAAAATCTGTTACTTTTACTTTTCCTTCTTTGGAAATAATAATATTTTGAGGTTTAATGTCTCTATGAATTATATGATTATTATGGGCTGCCTCAATTCCCATGGACACTTGAATAGCAATACTGATAGCTTCTTTTATAGAAAGTCTTGCCTTCTTCTCTATATAATCTTTTAATGTAATTCCTTCTACAAGTTCCATGACAATATAATAGATATCATATTCTTCCCCTACATCATATACATTTACAATATTTGGATGCATTAATCCTGCAGCTGCCTGAGCTTCTGTCCAAAACTTTGATACAAAACTTTTATTTTCACTAAATTCTGATTTTAAAACTTTTACTGCCACAAAACGATTTAATTTGTGACATTTTGCCTTATAAACATCGGACATGCCTCCTGTCCCTATTTTTTCCAGAATCTCGTAGCGCTCTCCAATTATCATTCCCACATTTATCATTCTCTCACCTCACCTGCAAATGGATCGATAATAACAACGGCGATATTATCTTTTCCCCCACTGTGATTCGCCGCCTCTATTAATCCTTCCACCTTTTTCGCTACGCACTGCTGTCCCCTTATGATTGTAAAAATTTCCTCATCATCCAGCATAGTCGTAAGACCATCAGAACACATTAAAACAATATCTCCACTCTGTAATCGTATTTCAAAAAAATCTATTTTTACAGTCCCTTCCACACCTACTGCCCTTGTAATCATATTTCTGTCAGGGTGATTTCTAGCTTCCTTTTTATTTATTTTTCCAAGACGAACCATTTCTTCTACATAGGAATGATCCTTTGTAATCTGACTAATACTGTCGTTGACAATATAAAGACGGCTGTCTCCCACATTGGCTATATATAAATAGTTTTCTATGAACGTTGCTGCCACCACAGTCGTTCCCATACCCCTGTATGCCTCCACACAATAAGCTTTCTCCCGAATGCAATGATTTGCAACTTCTATTGCACTCCTTATAATTTGGATAGGATCCTCTTCTGGATTAGCCAAAATCTCATCAACAATAATTTCTGTTGCATATTTCGAAGCATAGTCCCCTGCATTATGCCCTCCCATGCCATCTGCCACCATGAAAAAATTTGGAAGCTTTCCAACAGGGTCTTCTGAAGTAAACACATAATCCTGATTCACTTTTCTCATCATTCCAACGTCTGTCATTGAATACGTCTTTAACATGGATCATCGTTCCTTTCTCTTTCCTTATGCATGGGTCCTTGGTTTACATACCGTCTCAGCTGACCGCATGAAGCTTGAATATCCCGCCCTATTTCCCTTCTAATAGTAACATTTATTGAATTTTTTTCAAGGTTATTTTGAAAGTTTAAAATATCTTTCCTTCTAGACTCTACAAAACCGCCTTCCTTTATTGGATTCACAGGAATTAAATTAACATGACAGCACAGGTCTTTTAAAAGCTCTGACAGCTGGCTTGCATCTTCCTGCCTATCATTAAATCCTTCTATAAGACTATATTCAAAGGTAAGTCTTCTACCTGTTTTTTTAAAATAATAGTTACATGCTAAGAGGAGTTCTTCTATGGAATATTTCTCTCCAATAGGCATAATCCTTTTTCTTTTCTCATCATTAGGGGCATGGAGGGAAATAGCCAAGGTAATCTGAAAACCTTCCTCTGCCAGTTCATATATTTTTGGCACAATGCCACAGGTGGATACAGTTATGTTTCTCTGACTTAAATGACTTCCC
The DNA here is from genome assembly GCA_910589265.1 of uncultured Lachnospiraceae bacterium. Classification (GTDB taxonomy): domain Bacteria; phylum Bacillota; class Clostridia; order Lachnospirales; family Lachnospiraceae; genus MGBC165282. Next base: position 64,669 of record CAJUTQ010000081.1, on the reverse strand, counting down.
TTTTCATGGGACAAAAGACGAATGAATTGGACTAATTCGTTATAATTGTCTAATGGCTCACCCATTCCCATGACAACTACATTGGATACTCTTTCTCCATTCCTCTTTGCCATTGTGTAAACTTGCCCCAACATTTCTGAGGCAGTCAAGGAACGTCCCAGACCATCCAGCGTAGAAGCGCAAAAAGTACACCCCATGCGGCAGCCTACTTGGGAAGAAATACAGACAGAGTTGCCATAATGATGCTTCATCCAGACACTTTCTATAAAATGTCCGTCTGCCAGTTCCCATACATATTTTTTCGTCTCGTCTATTTGAGATTTCATGACAAATATCTCTTTTAATGGGAACCATGCATATTTCTCTTTTAACTTTTCCCTCAAAGTCTTTGATACATTTGTCATCTCTTCAAAGCTTTCCACCTGCTTTTTATGCGCCCACTCAAAGATCTGCCCTGCCCGAAATGACTTTTCCCCCATTTTTTCAATCTCTTCTCTCCACTGGTCAACATCCAAAGACCTTATATCGGTTTTTTCCATTGTATGTTTTGTTTTCCCTCCTCTTTTATAATGCTCCTTCTAGCTCTATGAGTACAAAATCCCCTAGTTTTGTCCTTCTAACTTTTTCTTGTAAATCTAGCAATAAAAAACCCATCACATGGATGAATGCCAGGTAATAATTGAATATATCCCTTTTGTACTGTGCCATCCTTGTACTCTTCTGGCAGACAGTGGGTAAAATCAACTGCCTTTAGAGGCAGGTTTTCCAATATCCATTGAACATTATCTTCATTTTCTCTTTTACCTATTGTACATGTACTGTAGATCAGCGTTCCCCCTTGTTTCAAATAAGGATAAATGGTCTTTATCATTTCCCTCTGAAGCTGTGAAAGTTTTTCTTGGTCTTCTTTTGTAATCCGATATTTTATATCTGGTTTCCGGCCTGCCACACCTAGTCCTGAGCATGGGACATCTGCAATAATAACATCCGCCCATCCTTCCAGCTCTTTTGTCTTTTCTAAAGCATCTTGACTCATTGTTTGAATGTTATTAAGACCTAGTCTTTGGAAACGTTCTTCCATAAGGGCAATTTTGTGTTTTCCCAAATCTCTTGCTATGACCCTTCCTTCCTCCCCTACAAGCTGGGATAAAAAAGCTGCCTTTCCCCCTGGTGCGGCACAAATATCTAAGACATGCATTCCTTTTTTTGCCTCTGTGGCCTCTACTGCTAACATGGAACTTACATCCTGTACAGTAAAAAGCCCTTCTTTAAAAGAAGACAGCCCTCCTACCCAATCTATTTTGCGTATTTCAAAAGCATAAGGGAAGCTTTTTACTGGAGCAACCCATACCTTCTCCTCCACTAGCCTTTTTGTCAGATTGTCCATTGTTCCTTTTTTGCTGTTCCACCGTATTGTTACAGGACGTTGTTCTATCAGTCCTTTTAAAATACATTCTGTCTTTTCTTCACCATAGGCAGAAAGCCACTCTTGTACAATCCATAAAGGCATGGAATATAAAATAGATAAATATGCGTCAACTCCTTCCTCCTTTTTGGGAAAGGCTATTTTATCCTTTTGTCTACTCATATTTCTTAATATTCCATTGACAAAGCCCTTTAAATTTTTAAATCCCTTTCTCTCTGCAAGCTTTACCCCTTCATGTAAAATGGGAGCGTCAGGGATATAGTCCAGAAACATCATCTGGTAAACGCTCATACGCAATATATTTTTGATAACAGGCCTTATTTTTTTTATATTAACTGAAGAAAACTGGCTGATCATATAGTCTAGAAGAATTTTCCTCTCAATGGTTCCTTTAGCAACTTTTTGAATGAAAGCCCTGTCTTTTTTATCCAAGTATTGATATTTTTTTAAAACATTTCGTATAGCAACATGACTGTACTCTTGTTGATTTGTCACCTGCATTAAAATTTCTAAAACAAGAGCCCTTGTGTTTTCCTTAGTTGTCACGACGTCCTCCTGCTAAAATGACAAGGCGCAGCAGCTGGAGTACACTAGCTGCTGCAGCGGCCACATAGGTCATAGCAGCGGCTCCTAACACCTTTTTTACAATTCCAATTTCTTCTCTCTGCATTAGGCCATAATCTCCTAAAACTCTAATGGCCCTCCTTGAAGCGTTAAATTCTACTGGAAGAGTGACAACTTGGAATAATACAGCAAATATAAAAATCCAAATTCCAATAGGAACTAGAAAATCCAAAGCTCCAAATATAAGTCCTGCTATGACAAGGGGTATCCCAAGGTTAGAACCTAAGCTGGCAGCAGGCACAAGAAGGGAGCGAAGTCCAAGGGGAGCATATTTCTTCTGATGCTGGATGGCGTGGCCGCATTCATGGGCAGCGACACCTAAAGCTGCCACAGACTGAGAATTGAAAACGCTATCGGAAAGTCTAAGGACCTTTCTCCTAGGGTCATAATGATCTGACAATCTTCCGGACACATGTTCCACCTCCACGTCTGTAATGCCAGAAAGACGCAATATTTTTCTCGCCACATCAGCTCCTGTCATGCCACTGGCACAGCGCACCTTTGAATACTTTTGAAATGTGGAATTGACCCTCATTGAAGCTATCATAGATATGAGGGCAGCAATGATAACTAAAAAATACGTAGGATCGTAATAATAGTACATCCCATACATAAAAATCACCTTACCTTTCTCTTATCATTTTTGTCTGCCTAGTTGTTCTCCTTCCTTTATAGAATACCCCAAAAGGAAATCCTTGACAGACATCCTCTTTTTTCCTTCCAGCTGAACTTCCCATATTTTCAGCTCCTTATCTTTTGTGGAAACTCCAATAAAATCCTTTCCTATGCGGCTCACTGTCCCTGGACAATGGCTAGAATCTTCCATAGACACCTGGGCGTTCCAAATTTTTAATGTTTTTCCTTTATAATACGTATAAGCGCTTGGCCAGGGATAAAGCCCCCGCACTTTTCTCTCAATTTCAGAGGAAGAAGTATAAAAATCTACCTCTCCAAACTCTTTAGAGATCATTTTTGCATACGTGCTCTTACTATTATCCTGCCTTTCCCTTACTACTTTTCCCTCTTCTATTTGCTCCAGCGCCTTCACGCATAAACTTCCTCCCCTTTTCGCCAGTTTATCATGGAGGCTTTCCCATGTCTCCTTTTCCTCTAAAAGAACAGATTCTTTTAAAAGCATATCGCCTGTATCCAATCCTTCATCCATCTGCATAATGGTAACTCCGCTCTCCTTCTCTCCATTTAAAATGGCCCACTGAATGGGAGCAGCTCCTCTATATTTAGGCAAAAGAGAGGCATGGACGTTGATGCAGCCAAACTTAGGCATTTGCAGCACTTCCTTTGGTAAGATCTGCCCAAAAGCAGCTACAACGAAAATATCAGCTTCCAAGTTTTTAAGCTGTTTTACTGCTTCCTTATCTCTTATTTTTTTAGGCTGGAAAACAGGAATATCATGTTTTTTAGCACATATCTTTACAGGAGTTTCTCCAAGAGACTTTCCCCTTCCCTTGGGCTTATCTGGCTGGGTGACAACTCCCTTCACCTCGTGTCCTGCTTCCAATAAGGCTTCCAATGTTTCCACTGCAAAATTAGGGGTACCCATAAACACTATTTTCATTTAAGCCTCCTCTTCCTCCTCTTTTGACTCTACATTTCGAAGAGTTCCCTCTACATGTTTCACATATAACACCCCATCTAGGTGATCCAATTCATGACAAATAGCCCTTGCCAAAAGGTCCCTTCCTTCTACTTCAATAGGTTCCATATGTTTGTTTAAAGCAGCTACTTTTACATACTGAGGTCTTGTGACTACTCCTACCTTTCCTGGAATGCTTAAGCAGCCTTCGTCCCCTGTCTGTTCCCCTGATTTATCCACAATTCTTGGATTAATCAGCACAATGGGCTCTTCCCCTACATCAACAACTACAATGCGTTTTAGAACCCCTACTTGAGGAGCAGCCAATCCCACTCCATAAGCATCATACATGGTCTCTAACATGTCCTCAACAAGCTCCTTTAATCTTGGGGTCATTTCCTTCACTTCTTTACAGGACATTGTTAAAATTTTATCTCCCATTTCCCTAATTTTTCGTATTGCCATTTTTTCCTCCATTCTACTATTACACTTTTGTCTTAATAAGGGTTCATTGGATCAAAATCAAATTGAACTCTTGTCTTCCCTCCCCCTCTTCCCTCTATGTATTGCTCCATCCTATCTCTAAGAAAAATCAATTTCTTTTCATCAACGGATTTTAAGTAAAAAACCTGACGGTAAATATCATTAATTTTTCCAATAGAGGCCTCTGTAGGCCCAATGACCGAAACTCTCTTCTCCTTGGCCTCGTGGAAAATGTATTTTGTAAGCTCCTTTCCCCATATCTCTCCTGCGCCTTTGTCTGGCGACTCTATAAGTACAGCCATTAGATGGGCTGCTGGGGGATAACCTAACAATTTACGGTATTCCATCTCCTGAGCATAAAATGCTTTATAGTCCTGCTTCGAAGCCGCCATAATACTATAATGTTCTGGGTTATATGTTTGAATGACAACCTCTCCTGGTTTCTCTCCTCTTCCTGCTCTTCCTGCTGCCTGGGTCAGAAGTTGGAATGTTCGCTCTGACGCTCTGTAGTCTCCTACTCCAAGGGACATATCTGCTGCTAAAACCCCTACTAAGGTTACCAAGGGAAAATCATGCCCTTTTACAATCATCTGTGTTCCAATTAATATGTCTGCTTCCTTATTCGCAAACAAAGAAAGTATTTTCTCATACCCTTCCTTTTCTCCTGTTGTATCCGTGTCCATACGCAGTATTCTTGCCTCAGGATACGCATTCTTTAACATCTCTTCTACTTTCTGTGTCCCAAGCCTCATTCCTCCAATATATTTTGAACTGCATTTTGGACATAAAGGAAGCTTTGCCATGCGATAACCGCAATAATGGCATAGAAGCTGTCCATTTTTATGGGCAGATAAAGATACATCGCAGTGAGGGCAATTTATAACATAGCCACAAGAGCGACAGGAAAGAAATCCTGCATATCCTCTTCTGTTTAAAAACAGCATGATTTGCTCTTTGTTTTTTAGCCGGTCTTCCACTAACTCTTTTAGTTTTTTGCTAAAGACAGAACGATTTCCTCTTCTTAGTTCTTCTCTTAAATCTACTACATGGACAAAAGGAAGGCTTCCCTTTGCCGCTCTGTTTTTTAACTCGTATAATTTATAATTCCCTATTTGAGCCTGATAATACGCTTCTAAAGAAGGAGTAGCAGAACCTAATACTAAGCTTGCCCCCCAAAGTTTTGACAATTGTACGCCAACTTCCCTCGCATGATACTTAGGCAGAGGCTCACTTTTATAAGTTCCTTCATGCTCCTCATCTATAATAATAAGCCCTAAATTTGAAAATGGTGTGAATAAGGCAGAGCGTGGGCCTATCATTACGTCAATCTCTCCCCTTCTTGCCCTCTCAAACTGATCATATTTCTCGCCCTTGGATAATTTGGAATTTACAATAGAAACTCTATCTCCAAATTTTCCATAAAAACGCATAGCGGTCTGATACGTTAAGGATATTTCTGGAATTAAGACAATGGCCTGCCTGCCTGTTTTTATTATGTGACGGATCATTTCCATATACACTTCCGTCTTTCCACTGCCTGTAACACCATGGATTAGGTAAACTTTTCGAATTTCCTTCTCATCATCTTCTATGAACCCTTTCACAATTGCTTCCTGTTCAAAGCTTAATGTTTTCTCTTTCTCCACATAGTTCCATCCCTTTACTGGATTTCTGTAAATCTGTTCTGTGGAAACTTCAATGCCTCCCATTTCACACAATGCCTGTATAACTTTAGAAGAGACTTTTAACTGGGCAATCGCTCTCTCATAAGAAAGAGTCTTTTCTTCTATAAGCGCTTCCAAAAGCCTGGCCCTGGCTGTTTGTTTTTTTTTCATAAAAAAGAAAAGTTTTTCTTTTGCCTCTTCCATACAATATAAAAGATGAATCTCTTTTTTTTCCTTTGGCTTTATTGTTTTTTTTACAGGGAGTACTACTTTTAGGGCTGCTGCCATTGTGGATCCATAATGTTCTCTCATCCACGCAGCCAGCTGTATAAACCTTTCTTCCACAACAGGACTATGGGGAGCAATTCCTTCCACCCATTTCATCCTCTCCTCTTCCACCAAGGCTCTATTCGTTACTTCCATAACATATCCTTTACGGATTTTTCCTCCCTTTCCAAAAGGAACTTGTACAACCATACCTATTTGAATCTTTCCAAGAAGATGTCCTGGTATTTTATACTGGAAAGTACGATCCAATTTTTCATGGGAAATATCAATAATCAAATTAACGTATTTTCCTTCCACGCTCATTTCCTATCTTCTTTTCGTATGTCTTCTATCAAAATTCGTTCATCCATGGGATATTTCACCCCTTTGATTTCTTGGTAGTCTTCATGTCCCTTACCTGCCAGCACAATAACATCTCCAGGCTCTCCATGATGAATTGCATAGGCAATGGCTTCCTTCCTATCGCAAATTTCTATATAAGCCCCATTTGTCTTTTTTATTCCTACTTTAATATCTTCTATAATATCTTTAGGCTCCTCAAACCTAGGATTATCAGAAGTGATAATAGTAAAATCTGCCAGTCTTCCAGCAACTTCTCCCATCTCATAACGTCTTAATTTCGAACGGTTTCCACCACATCCAAAAAGACAGACAAGACGCTTTGGCTCATATTCTTTTAAAGTAGTAAGCAAACTTTCTAATGCCATGGCATTATGGGCATAATCAATCATCAATGTAACATCTTTGGATACATGAACCATTTCAATACGCCCCTTTACCTTTGCTGTCTTTAAAGCCTTTTGAATCTTTGAAATGGGTACTTGAAAATTGTTGCAAATGGCAATAGCTGTAAGGGCATTATATACGCTAAACCTCCCTGGTGTGCCTATTTGAACAGGAAAATCCATTTTACCTCTGACATGAAAATCTACTCCTAAATAGCCTGGCTCTTTGATAAAAGTAAGATTTTCTCCCCTAATGTCTGCCTCCTTAGATAGTCCAAAAGTTTCCAACTGACATGTATGCCCTTTTACTATCCTTTCCCAATGTGGATCGTCTCGATTGACAATCCCTATTTTGCATTGACGAAATAATAAGGATTTGCATTCCATATACTCTTCAAAACTGCTGTGTTCATTAGGACCAATATGGTCTGGTTCCAGATTTGTGAAAATCCCAAAGTCAAATAGAAATCCTTGTGTCCTATGGAGCATAAGCCCTTGAGAAGAAACTTCCATAACAACTGTATCGCATCCACAGTCAGCCATTTGTCGAAAATAACTTTGAAGCAAAAAGGAGTCTGGTGTCGTATTATTAGCATGAATTCTTTTATCTCCAATAATAACTTCAATGGTCCCAATGAGACCAACCTTTCTACCTACACTCTCCAAAATAGACTTTACAAGATAAGTTGTTGTTGTCTTTCCCTTTGTCCCTGTAATTCCAATGATCTTCATTTCCTTACTCGGGTTTCCAAAATAATGTGCTGCAATAAAAGCCATAGCATACCGGCTGTCTTTTACTTTCACTAAGGCTACTTCTTTCGGAACCATAACATCCCTTTCTACTACAAGAGCCTTTGCCCCTTTTTCCACTGCCTCTAAGGCAGCCCTATGGCCGTCAAAGTTTGCTCCCTTTATGCAGAGAAATAAGCACCCTTCCTGAATCTTTCTTGAGTCAAATTCTACACTGGTAATTTCCAATTCCCTATCGCCTTGTATTTGTTCATACTCGATGCCTTCCAATAATTGCTTTAACTTTATCATTTCTTAATAATCATGTCCTTTCCGCCTTTTACATCCATTCTGTATTATATTATGATTTAGAATACCATAATTTCCATAGATTTTCAAATGTCCTTAAAAATGCCTCTTAGCCACTTATGACTTATGAACTCATACTTTATATTCTTTCGATTTTTTTTATAAATCTAACACAGTTAGAACACATTTCTCCTCTATAGTAAAGGAGGATAGTTGATGAACACTCACTATCTCCCCCCTCAATGAAAGGAACTGCCCCTTTTATGATCCAAGATCATAAAGAGGCAGTTTCTTTTTATATTTATATGTACCCTATAAAATTTATATGTACCATATAAATAGAGGAAACGGCCTAGCCGAAGCTGTAACCGTTTCCCATAAATAACCTATACTGTTTTATAAGGGCCAAAGACCCTTGTTCAATCACCTTATCTTTGAACGACTGTATTCAAAATGATGGATGTGGCAACATCTGAAGGAGCCAACACTCTTACTAATCCAATGTTACCAAAAGAGGTAACTTCAAAGGAAACAACTCCCTGTCCTGCAACGCAAGGTATGTATTCCATTTCCCCTGTGTTCTCATTGTAATGTACTGCAAAAATAACATCACCACTATTTACTCCATCCACTTTCCAGTTAATCGTTACAGGAGTTCCATCTACATAGCCAAGAGGAGGTGCAAAAGTATTAATAGCTAATACGTTTGCCAAATATCCTGGGAATGTATTTGCCACATAGAACATAGAGGCAATTGTTGTGTTCATAAAGGTCAAATCGTCTGCTCCAAGCGCTATGAGGCTTCCTCCTCCTGCTAAAGTTACAGTACCTGCACTTAACGTAGAAGGAACAGAACTGTCAACAACTGTGCTGGAAGAAGAGCTTCCTGAACTTCCTGATCCGCTTTCTTCAGTACTGGAGCTTTCTCCTATGTATCCTACTCCAAATACAAATGGACTAAAAGATCTTGTTTCAATAATGATTGCGTCTGTACCAGGCTCGCTTGTTCCCACATGTTCTGCTGTATTACCTACAATATGAGCTGCAATCACTTTCTCATTTACGTCAATGTTCACTGCTGATTTTGCACCAATCAAAACTTGGGCGCTTCCTTGAACCATGTTTACTTCTTTTTCTGGCTCAAAGTTTCTTACTAATTTGATTTCCACTACATAAATTTGACTTCCTGTAAATTGAAGGCTGGGATTTGAAGCCAACGCTGCCTTAATCTCCTCATCAGACATTGTTCTTGGAACCAAACGAACAGTAATATCTCTATTAGGATTTAAGTTGTCAGTTAAAACCGTATCGTTGCTAAATACTACTAGACTTGTAATATCAATTCCTGGATATGGATTGCCTGCTGGATCGTCCACATACATTGTTGCCTGGTCTTCTGCTGTAAGAAGTCCATTGCCGCTTACAGAATTGCCGCTTACGCTCGTCCAATTTGCAACAGCTCTTACGTTTACTTGATCGCCTATGTTATATTTTGAGGTGTCTACCGTAATTCCCCAACCTGTGCCAATCCTTTCTCCGTCTACATACCACTCTACATCATTCTCTGTCATGCTCTCTTCTTCTTCGGTCGTTCTTGCTGCTGCAAATTCTACGACTTCCCCTTGGAATGCATGGTGATCCTTTGGCGTCACAACAAATGCAAAAACATTCGATGCAAACATGCTAAGCGCCAAAGAAGCTACTGTAAATCTTTTCAGTATTTTGTTATACTTCACTTTTTTAATCTCCTTTCCTAATACCTTTCTTTTCATTACTATACAGTCCAGAACTACTCTGTTCTGTCTATGGATGAGTATAGCATACTTTTGTACCATAATCAACTAGTATCCTTCATAAATATTTATTTCTCTACATAGTACAAATAAATGACTATCCTTTGTTATAAGATCTTTTCAAAATAATTCTGTACTTCCTCTAAGGAGGAACATTTTTTGAATAACATATCCTCCACTTCTTTTGCAGGCTTAATCATATTGGGCACCATAATGGTTTTTAAACCTGCCTGAAAAGCGGAACGTACCCCATTAGGAGAATCTTCTATTGCAAAGGAATTTTCTGGCGCTACTCTAAGTTCCTCACATGCCTTCCAGTAAATATGTGGCTTAGGCTTGCTATACTCTACCATGTCCCCACCAATGTAAATGGAAAAATAGGATGTCAAATTCGTCCTTTCCAAATGGGATTTTATCGTATCTATCCTGCTTGAAGAAGCCAAGCCCATTTTCATGCCTTTTTCTTTTAAAAAGTTTAGAAGATTCACCGCACCATCCATAATTGGAGGACCATCCTTTTCCATTGTCTCCTTCATCCGCCTTGACGTCATTTGTAAATATTCCTCAGCTGGAAAAGACTTGCCTAGCCTGTTTTGAAGTAAGGAAAGAATGTCTCCTCGGCTTAAGCCAATACAATCCAAAGAGATCTCCTCCATATGAGGGTATCCTATCTCTCTGGCTACTTTAAGAAAACAATCTTGAGACACTTTCTCTGTGTCAAATAACGTTCCATCCATATCAAAAATTACTGCTTCTATTTGCATTTTAACAACCATGCCTTTCTCCTGCCAATGGGCTTTTTTTCTGTCATTACTTTTCTTTTATCCATTTTCTTAGGGATTGTGCTGCTTCCTCAGGATGCTTTCTTACATATTCCTCCAGCCTCTTATTTCTATAAGGCTCTAGCTTAGGCTTCGAATCTTCCTTTTCCTGTACTGGAATATTTTCTATAGTAGGAATATTTTTCAATTCTTTTTTCTTCACTTCCTTTTTCCCCCTTCTTCCTAAACGCAATGCAAGAAACAAGAAAAGCAGTATTCCTATTCCAATCTGAACAATAGTAAACACCTTCGATGAAAGGATTGTTTCCATATTTTTATTCTCTTCCCTTTTTTCTGGCGCCTGTCTTTCATAAGCATTTATAGAAATATTTTCCTCTGGAATTCCTGTTGCATCGGAAATCATTTCATAAAAGGATGGATCTACGGGAACAGAAACAGAACCTTCTCCTTCCTGTCCCTCTCCTGACATATTCTCCCTGCTCATTGTCACTGCAATGGATGATTGTTCAGGAAGGATAATTCCCTTTGGTACAAAGGTCTTAGTAATTCTCTCATTAGGCAGATAATTGTGTATAGTCTCACTTACTGCTCCTGCCTGGGTCTCCTCCTCATAAGTATAGGAATCTTTTAAATATCCCTGTTCATTAGGAGAAAGAACATAAAACTCATGATTTATTTCCATTACATCTGTTAAGTCCAGCTTTAAATAAGGAACAACCTGCACTGTGTCAAACATCTTTGTTTCCAAAATAAGCCCTTCCACTTCCCTGCTAATATAAGCATTGGCAATGAAATCCATTGTATTGCCTGAAAAATTATTTTGATAACCTCCTAACAGGTTCCCTTCTTCCTTTTTTATATCTTCATCCAATCCAAATAAATCCTGTCTTTTGGAAAGAACGAAAGACAAAATGCCAAGTATGAAAAGAAACATAATTCCTATATCTAAAAACAAAGTCCTATTCTTCTTCATTCCATAGGCCACCCCCTATATCGGTTTAGGCAGGCAAAAACTTCCTGGATTCTTGGTCTTGCCAAAGCCATGGGCAGATAAGAAGCGTCTGACAAAGCTTCCATTCCTTTTTTCTCCATTATCATTTCCAATTCATTGACAACCTGGGATAAAGTCTTTTTTCCATCCATGATTTTTAGCTGGGCATATTTTAATAAATAAGCCAATGCCGCCAGCTGCTCGCCATCTACCAATTGCTCCACATACCGAAGTTCCACATTTTCTTTATCTATTTGTATAGAATTTCGTCCCATAACCTTTACTTTCACCCGATCTGCTTTTTTCAACGCCATATTGGGCTTTGGACACCGATGAAACTCTGGTTTTTCACAATGATTATCTAGATCAGCTACTATGGGAAATTGTTTTGCTTCCTTTTTCGCCGCCTCTGTCACATCAAAAGGCTCATAACAATCTAATTGAATAATTTGATCTGCCACATGAAAATAAGCGCCAGAACTTCCCGCCACAATTATAGAAGATATACCAAACTTCTCATAGAGAGTACCTACTCTACTGATAAAAGGAGTAATAGGTTCCTTGTTGTTTTTCACAACTCTTTGCATCAGCTCATCCCGAATCATAAAATTTGTGGCAGAAGTGTCCTCATCAATTAAAAATAAAGCGCTTCCCGCCTCCATTGCTTCCACTGTATTTGCCGCCTGAGATGTACTTCCGCTGGCATCTTTTGTGTAAAAAGAAAGGGTATTCTTTTTATTGGGAAGATGGTTAATAAACATAGAAATATCCACTCCTGCAATACTTCTGGAATCTTCTGCCCTTAGCTTTACAGCCGTTTCATCTGTTACTACGTACTCCCTTCCATCTCCCTTTCTGTGGTTATACACCCCAAGCTCCAACGCCCTTAACAAAGTAGACTTTCCATGATATCCTCCTCCTATAATGAGGACAATTCCCTTTTTCATTCCCATTCCAGTTATTTTTCCTCTGTGGGGTAAATTCAGAACCACTCTCATTGATTGAGGAGAGGCAAAGGGAACTGCCCCCCTCATAGGCTTACTGGAAACCCCGCTTTCCCTTGGCAGAATGGAGCCATCTGCCACAAAGGCACAAAGTCCCAACTCCTTTAATTGTTCTCTCATATACTGCTGATCTTCTGCCAGCTCTATGATTTCTCTTACCTCATCTTCTTTATGACTCTTATAAAATAAGCTTTTCTCCACACAGTCTGGCAAAAAATCAAAGAATATTTTTATAAGTTCTCTGGAATTAACGGTTCTTCCATTCGCTGGAAATCCTATTTCCAGTCTTACTATCATATCTCCAGTATCTTTTTTTATATGGCAGGCTGTACGCTCTAATATTTCCTGCCCACATTTACTTGTGGAAATCAAGCCGCTCTTTCCAGAACCCTTGGCCTTAAAATGATACTTTTCCAGCAAAAAAGCAAATTTCCTTAGGATATAATCCTCAAGAGCAATTTTTGTCTCCTTTTTTTTCCTGTATTCCTCTGGAAATCCTCCATCTTTCTCTTTTATATAGATACTCACATTGGATGGAGAGGCAAAGGGATCTCCCTGTACATGATCTATAGAAAGCTGGTATCCCTCGAACTGGTAAATTCCTCTTGTTTCTTTATAAGCAGGATATCCCTTCCTATCAATGGATACTAAGAGTGCTTTTAAATCATTTGCCTGTTTCATATTTTTATACGCCTTTCTTTTTTATTTTCTCTATTTTATCCCATTTTCCTCCCCTTTTGCAAGTCTTCTCTCCTTATGAACTTCATTCTATCTATTCTATAATAGTTGTTTTTTCTACTGCTTTATGTTAATCTACAAAAGAGAGATGAAAATAAATCCCTCTTCCAAATCTCTTTCTATAATAAATTTACATACATTATCACAACTACTAGAAAACAACGGGCATCGCCCCCTGGGGTGGTCCTTACATGAATGAAAGGGGAAATAATATGGCAGATTACAACAATGTCAATCCAGAAGAATTGCAGTTTCTCATAAACACCTGTCTAAAAAACAGTGAAATCGATCCAGCTCTCTATGAACAATATAATGTAAAGCGAGGATTACGAGATATTAATGGAAAAGGAGTTCTCACTGGACTGACAAAAATATCCAATATCCAAGCCTACGCAGAAAAAGATGGAAAAAGCGTACCTTGTGACGGTATTCTCCTCTATAGAGGGATCAATGTGCAAGAACTTGTGAAAGGTTTTATTGAATCCAACCGATATGGTTATGAGGAAACTGCTTATCTCCTCCTCACCGGACAGCTTCCCAATATAAAAGAGCTGGAAGAATTTAAAGCCTTGCTGGCTGCCTTTCGCACCCTTCCTACAAACTTTACAAGAGATGTCATTATGAAAGCTCCCAGTAAAGATATGATGCATACCTTGTCAAGAAGCATTTTAACTCTTGCCTCTTATGATGACAAGCCAGACGATTTAACCTTATCCAATGTTATGGAACAATGTCTGAAATTAATTAGTACAATGCCTATGCTGGCCGTTTATGGCTATCACGCTTATAATCATTATGAACAGGGAGACAGCTTGTACATACATCGCCCAGATCCTGAACTTTCCACTGCTGAGAACCTTCTTTTAATGCTTCGTCCTAATAAGGAATACTCCCCTCTTGAAGCCAAAGTATTAGATCTTGCCCTCATTCTCCATATGGAACATGGGGGAGGAAACAATTCTACTTTTACTACCCATGTAGTCACTTCCTCAGGCACAGACACCTACTCTACCATTGCCGCTGCTCTTGGTTCTTTAAAAGGGCCAAAACACGGAGGAGCCAATATTAAAGTAGTACAGATGATTCAAGATTTAAAGGAAAACGTAAAGGATATTGAAGATGAAGAAGAAGTCTGCAGATACTTAGAAAAACTTCTCCACGGTGAAGCCTTTGACAAAAAAGGCCTCATCTATGGTATGGGGCATGCCGTCTATTCCATATCCGACCCAAGAGCCCAAGTGTTCAAACAGTTTGTCCGTCAACTTGCAGAGTCTAAAAATCGTCATATAGACTTTAAACTCTATTCAATGATTGAAACAATGGCCCCCAAAATTATTGCAGGAGAACGAGCTATTTACAAAGGCGTTAGTGCAAATGTAGATTTCTACAGCGGTTTTGTGTACAGTATGCTGGACATTCCTGAAGAACTGTTCACTCCCATTTTCGCCATTGCCAGAATTGCTGGCTGGAGCGCTCACCGAATGGAAGAGCTAATAAACATGGGAAAAATTATTCGTCCTGCTTACAAAGGAATATTGCTGGACGGTACCTATCTTCCTTTGGATAAACGCTAAAAAAGGGAACCGTCTCATAGTAAACATCCACTATGAGACAGTTCTCCTTTTCTATATTCCACATAACGAATTTATAATGTCTCCACAATTTTAGCCGCCAATGCCTTAACAGAAGCTCTATCCCCTATCTTCATAGAAGATTTAATGGTCACTGTATTCTCTAAAATCGTCATATTTTTCATGTTTTCCAAACTCTCTTTTATTTTCTTAGCAGCAGTAGGCCCCCAAGAACCATTTTCCATAATAGCAACTGTTTTATTCTGCACGTTTAATGCCTTCATATCATCAAGAAGCTGCTGCATGACAGGATATATATCTCCATTATATGTTGGGGTAGCCAGCACTATATTTGTGTATTTAAATGCATCGGCAATTACATAAGAATAATGGGTTCCTGAAACATCGTACATGGAAGTATTGGTAATTCCTGCCTCTGCCAACTCTCCTGCCAAAACTTCTGCCATATTTTGCGTATTCCCATACATAGATGCATACGCAATTAGGACTCCCTTTTCTTCTGACTCATATGTGCTCCATTTCTGATGTTTACCTAAGAGATAATCTAGGTTGCTTCTCCACACTGGCCCATGAAGAGGACAAATGATCTGAATGTCCAAGGCCGCCATTTTCTTTAACAGCCCTTGCATTTGAGATCCATATTTTCCTACAATATTTGTATAGTATCTTCTGGCGTCATCAATCCAGTCTCTATCAAAATTTACTTCATCATTAAATAAAATTCCATTTAAAGCTCCAAAAGAACCAAATCCATCTGCAGAAAACAACACTTTTGAACACTGATCATAGGTTACCATAACTTCTGGCCAGTGAACCATAGGAGCCATAAAAAACTGTAAGGTGTGCTTTCCAACAGAAAGCTCCTCTCCCTCTTTTATTTGTATGACTCTTTCTTCCATTTTAAATTCATAAAACTGTTGAACCATCTGAAATGTCTTGGCATTTCCAATTAATTTTACTTGAGGATATCTCATAACAATATCTTCAATTACAGAACAGTGATCAGGCTCCATATGGTTAATAACAAGGTAATCTAATGTCCTTCCATTCAATACATAAGCTATATTTTCTAAAAACTGGCGACTGACAGCAGCGTCCACTGTGTCAAATAAAACTGTTTTTTCGTCCAAAAGAACAAACGAATTATAAGACACTCCTCGAGGAATGGGAAAAATATTCTCAAATAATGTAAGACGACGGTCGTTTCCACCTACCCAATATAGATCTTCAGATATCTTTCTTGTGCAATACATTTCATTTTCTCCTTTTTTCTTTCATAATTTTCTTTTCAATTTATACTCATAGTGCCATATATGCAAATCAGCTCCGTTCCTAACATCCATTAGGTATACGTCATGCTGCTGACTCCTGATTATATATACTCAGATGTTTCTTTTATGGATTTTGTATCGCTAAAAGAGATTATATCATAAATTAGGAATTAAAATCTATATTTTGTTAATTTTTCCACAATATTTTATGGAGTCTATAAAAACTCCTTTTTTTCAAAGGAAGGCCATACCCTGCAATACAGGATATGGCTTCCTTATCATTCATATGCAATCATCATTCATTGTTTCCATAAAGGGTAACTAACTTACTTAAATGTTCAAACCTTTCCTTTGCCGCTTCCTCTGATTGTTCAAATAGTTTTGTAGCTTTTTCAGGGTTTTTAAGTATTAAGGAACTATAACGTACTTCTCCCTTTAAGAATTCCTGATAGTCTTTTGTTGGAGCCTTGCTGTCCAAAGTAAACTTGCTTTTTGCTGCTGGATTGAAACGGAAATTATGCCAATAGCCAGACTCAACAGCTAACTTCTCTTCTGTCTGCACTTGGCTCATGCCTGTTTTAATTCCATGATTAATACATGGAGCATAGGCAATGATCAAAGAGGGACCTGGATAAGCCTCTGCCTCTGTCAGAGCTTTTATCGTCTGGTTATAATCAGCCCCCATAGCAATCTGGGCAACGTAAACATAACCATAGCTGATAGCAATACCTGCCAAATCTTTTTTCTTAACATCCTTTCCACCTGCTGCAAATTGGGCAACTGCTCCTGTAGGTGTTGCTTTTGAAGACTGACCTCCTGTATTGGAATATACTTCTGTGTCAAATACCATAACATTTACGTCTTTTCCACTTGCCAATACATGGTCAAGGCCTCCAAATCCTATATCATAAGCCCATCCGTCTCCTCCAAAGATCCACTGGGATTTTTTCCCTAAGAAATCTTTATTTTTTACAATGTCTTTACAAACATCACAGTCTATGCCTTCTAATGCCTTCACCAGCTTATCTGTGGCAGCTCCATTTAGAGCGCCTACATAAAAAGTATCCAAGAATTCTTTACAAGCTGCCTTTACTTCACTGCTTGCTCTGTCGTCTTCCATAACCCCTTCTACTTTTGTTTTCAGTCCATCTCGAATAGCATTTTGGGCCAGCAACATTCCATATCCAAATTCTGCGTTGTCTTCAAATAAAGAATTACTCCAAGCAGGTCCCTTTCCTTCTTTGTTTACAGTGTATGGTGTGGAAGGAGAAGAGTTACCCCAAATAGAGGAACAGCCTGTTGCATTAGCAATATACATTCTGTCTCCAAATAACTGGGTAATTAATTTTGCATAAGGAGTCTCTCCACAACCTGCACATGCTCCTGAGAACTCTAAAAGAGGCTGTTTAAACTGGGAACCTTTTACAGTAGTTTCTTTAAATTTCTCTAAAATATCCTCTTTTACTGGAAGGGAATGGGCATATTCGAAGATCTCTCCTTGTTGTAAATTATTCTCCAAAGGAGTCATAACAAGAGCCTTTTCTCCCTTCTTACCGGGACATACGCTGGCACAGCATCCACATCCTGTACAATCCATGCAAGAAACAGTAATTGCAAATTTCTTTCCTGGCATTCCTGTCATATCTATTGTCTTTGTACCTTCTGGAGCTCCTTTTAATTCCTCTTCTGTCATAACTGCTGGACGGATAACTGCATGAGGACATACATAAGAACAGAAGTTACACTGAATACAGTTTTCTGGCTTCCATGTAGGTACGTCTACGGCAATGCCTCGTTTTTCATAGGCGGATGTTCCGCTAGGGGTAGATCCGTCTACATACTCTTTAAATGCAGAAACTGGCAGACGATTTCCTTCCTGTCCATTTACCTTCTTTTGAACAACATTTACAAAGTCTACAACGTCTTTCCTTCCACCTGTTGCAGCGCTTCCTGTAATGTCTTCGTCTTTTGCATCTTTCCAGCTTTCTGGTATTTCAATTTTTACAACCTGCTTTGCGCCAGCGTCTATAGCGTCATAATTCATTTTTACTACTTGCTCGCCTTTTCTTCCATAAGTAGCTTTTGCAGCTGATTTCATTAATTCAACAGCGCTTTCCTCAGGTATAATGTTGGCAAGCTTAAAGAATGCCGACTGTAGCACTGTATTAATACGTCCTCCAAGACCAATTTCCTTACCTATTTTAATTCCGTCAATAGTATATAACTGAATATTATTTTCTGCAATATATCTCTTTGCCTGTCCAGGAAGATGCTCTTCCAAACCTTTTAAATCCCAAGGACAGTTTAAAAGGAATACCCCATTAGGATTTACGTCTTGCACCATATTATATTTATTTACATAAGCAGGATTATGACATGCCACAAAGTCTGCTTTGGAAATTAAGTATGTGGAACGGATAGGTGTTTTTCCAAAACGTAAGTGGGAAATGGTAACTCCTCCCGATTTTTTAGAATCATAGTCAAAATATGCCTGGGCATACATGTCTGTATTATCACCAATAATTTTGATGGAGTTCTTGTTTGCACCAACCGTTCCGTCCGCTCCAAGCCCCCAAAACTTACAGCTTGTTGTTCCTTCTGGCGTTGTAATAGGATCTTCTCCAATTTCCAGAGACAAATAGGTCACGTCATCATCAATACCAATAGTAAATCTCTTTTTCTCTGTATTATTATAAACGGCCAAAATCTGTCCTGGAGTTGTGTCTTTGGAACTTAAACCATAACGTCCTCCATAAACAGGAATGTTATCAAATTTTGTCCCTTTCAGAGCCGCTACTACGTCTAAATATAAAGGCTCTCCCAAAGCTCCAGGCTCCTTCGTCCTATCTAAAACTGTTATTTTCTTAACGGAATCTGGAATGGCCTGAACAAATGCATTGGCAGAAAATGGTCTGTAAAGACGAACTTTTACCACACCTACCTTCTGGCCCTTTGCTATCATGTAGTCAATGGTCTCGTCAATCGTCTCACAAACAGAACCCATAGCTATAATGACTTGTTCTGGATCCTCTGCCCCATAATAGTTGAACAGCTTATAGTTTGTACCGATTTTATTATTCACTTTGTCCATATATTCCTGAACAATGTCCGGCATAGCGTCATAATAAGGATTACATGCTTCCCTTGCCTGGAAGAAAACATCTGGATTCTGGGCAGAACCTCTCTGACAAGGATGATTAGGGTTCAAGGCATGCCTGCGGAAAGCATCAATGGCATCCATATCCGCCATCTCCTTTAAGTCTTCATAATCCCATGTTTCAATTTTTTGAATTTCATGAGATGTACGGAATCCATCAAAGAAATTAATAAAAGGAATCCTTCCTTTTATAGCTGCCAAATGGGCAACTGGGGTTAAGTCCATGACTTCCTGGACACTGGAACTGCACAACATAGCGCAGCCTGTCTGACGGCATGCATACACGTCTGAATGATCTCCAAAAATACTTAGAGCATGGGAAGCAACACATCTAGCAGACACGTTAAATACGCCTGGGAGCTGTTCTCCTGCCACTTTATATAAATTGGGTATCATTAAGAGCAAGCCCTGGCTTGCTGTGTAAGTTGTCGTTAATGCCCCTGCGGAAAGGGATCCATGGACCGTTCCTGCAGCTCCTGCTTCCGACTGCATTTCTGTCACCTGTACCGCCTGACCAAAAATATTTTTTCTTCCTTCTGTAGCCCACTCATCTGTGACCTCTGCCATAACAGACGATGGAGTAATTGGGTAAATGGCCGCAACATCCGTAAATGCATAAGAAGCATGGGATGCTGCATGGTTACCATCCATTGTTTTCATTTTTCTTGACATAGCAGAACTTCCTTTCATTCTTTCTTTTACAATTTGTTTTTCTTCACTATATTTCGTATTATATTATACCTCATTTTGCTAGAAATTACATAATACCAATATGCATATTCCTTCCATATACTTTTTAATATTATAATACGAAGGTAAAAATAACTTTTGCCCTCTACATCCTATTATTTCTCTATATTATTTTTTATATGTAGTCTATATATCTATTGCAATACTAAAAAAAACCAGTTATGCTAATGACAGCACATTGAAACAAAAGAAAGGAGGCCGGAGAAATATGAATATGACTTCTTTAAAATATATGATTGAAGTAGAAAAATGCGGCTCTATTACAAATGCTGCTAAGAAGCTAATGATTGGCCAGCCTAACTTAAGCAAAGCTATTAAAGACTTAGAACTGGAAGTAGGCTTTTCCATTTTTGTCAGAAGTCATAAAGGCGCCATTCCTACAAAAAGGGGACAGGAATTTATCTATCTGGCAAAAAAAACCTTAACCCAATATGATGCCTTGGAACATTTTTGCTCTGATAGTGCAGAAAATACGGTTATTTTTAGTCTGTTTGCTCCAAGGACAAACTACATTAGCCAAGCGTTTTCAAATTTTGTCCGTCGTATTGGCAGCAGTCAAAAGCTTCATATCCATTTTCATGAGTCTAGTTCCATGACAGCGATTCATCGTATTGCAAGCAGTCACCATGCCTTAGGCATTATCCAATACCAAGATGTCCAAGAGGAATACTATATTTCCACCTTAAAACTCCGTCAGCTAGGCTATGAATCTTTATTTTCTTTTGAATATATGATCACCCTGGCAGGCAATCATCCTCTGGCAGACTACAAGGAAATTACTCCATCTATGTTGAAAAAATATACAGAAATAGCTCTTGAAGATGATGGGGACAATCCTCTTCAACCGAAAAAGGGAAAAGGAGGAAAACGCCAAATTTTTATTTATGATAGAGGAAGTCAGTTTGAACTACTTACTTCCATTCCTGGCGCTTATATGTTTACCTCTCCTATTCCAGATAAGCTCTTAAAAGCGCATGGTCTCATTCAAAAAGATTATCCCTGCCCTTATGGAAAACTACAAGATGTTTTAATTTATCCAAAAGGTTATAAATTTTCTAACACAGAGAAACTATTTCTCCATGAGCTTAAGGAAACAATACATACTTTGAAAAAATTTCATCCATAAGAAGCTGAACACTTTATAAATATTCCATTTTTACCTTGCTCCCCCTTCCTGTCCCTGCTGGCTCCACGAAGAGGTGGACGGGAACTCTTGCTTTTACTGCCTCCACATGGGATATCATACCTATGGTAAGTCTGCTGTGGCGTATTCTCTCCAGAGAATCCATAACCAGATCTAAAAGCTCCTCATCTAAAGCTCCAAATCCCTCATCTAGGAAAAACAGCTCTAATGGCACAGTCCCTCTGCTCTGTATTTCCTCTGACAAGGCTAGAGCTAAAGCCAGGGAAGTAATAAATGTTTCTCCTCCTGACAAAGTAGAAGGATGTCTTTTCGTACCTCCATTTTTGTTATCCTGAATGACAAATTCTCCCTTGGAATTTGTCTGAATTTCATAATTTCCCTGGCTTATTTCCATTAATCGGCTTGATGCCCTTTTAGAAATAAGCCGAAGCCTCTCTACAGCCATGTATTCCACAAATTTCTTTCCTCTTGTAACACTTCGAAGCTCTTCCAAAATACTGGCCTGTCTCCTAACCTTCTTAAGCTCTTCTTTGTATTTTTTCTGCATCTCTAATTTCTCTTTTCCAACATGAATCTTCTCTTTTACTTCTCCCCATTTCTCCCTCAGACATTCCCTTTTCTCTTTTATCTCCTTGTATCTCTTTCTCTTCTCCTCCCTTTCCTCTTCTTCTGCCTTTCTCCCCTGTAACTTTTCTTCCAATGAATTGATAAAAGCCTTTGCCTCCTTCCTCCTGTCTTCAAAATCTTTGATCTCCTTTTCAAAAAAAAGGAACTGCTCTCTCTGAAGAAGAGCCTCCTCAATCTCATTGATTGTGGAAAATTCTTTTTGCCTCATTTCCTCTACTAGTTGTTTTTCTGCCTTTTGTAATGTGTTTTTATTTCCTTCTCTCTCTCCTATTTTCTTGTGAAATCTTTCCTCTGCCTCCTCCCACTCTATTTTTGACTGCTCTCTTTTTTTCTCTGCCTCTTCCCACTCTTTTCTTACAAAGGTCAGTTTTTCAACTACATCCTTTTCCAGCTCATAGGGATTCTTTCCCTTTAATTTTTCCCCTATTTTTTCTTCCTTTTCTTTTATCCTTTCTTTTAAAGGGATGAGTTTTACTTCTGTTTCAAAAAGCTCTTTTTCTACTTTTTCCAGCTCTTTTCTAATTCCTTCTATTTCTTCCTCTAACTGTTTTTCCTCCTCCCTTTCTTTTAATAATATAAATTCTAATTCTTCCTTTCTTCTCTCAAATTCCTCGATCCTCTTCTTTTCCTTAAAAAAGTCCTCTATTCCCCCTTCCTTTTGTATATTTAAAAGAATAGCCCCTTCCTTTTTTCTCTCTTCTTCTTTTCCCTCTATCCCATCCTGCCATTGCTTTTTCTGGTGTTCTAGCAAAGTTTCCTTTTCTGACAAAGCTGCCTTTCTTGCAAAAATCTCTTTTCCTTCCTCACTATTTTTTAATAAGGAAGCTTTCACTTTTTTTCCTTCTTTCTCTGCCTCTGACCAATCTATCTCTTGTATGTTTTCTTCATTGTTTTTCTTATAATGGACAGAACCACATACTGGACAAGGACTTCCTTGTTTCAATTCCCTTCGTAATCGATGAATTTGAATATTTCTAATGTCTTCCTCTAACTCCCCTTCCTTTCGCAAAAGCTCTTCTTGTTTTCTTCTCCATCTCTCTTCCTTCTCTTCTTCCTCTTTTTTTTCCCTCTGAACCTCCTCTATCTCCCTCTGTATTTTCTCTTTTTCCTTCCTTTTTTCACATAAATCTTTCTCCAGAGACTGAAGAAATGTGGAAAGCTTTATTCCTTCTTCTACTTTTTCCCTAAAATCTTTACCTATTGTTCGCTCTCTTCTTTCTTGTTCCATTTTCTCCTTTCTCTCAAATAAAACCTTCTTATTTCTGTATAGTTGTTCCCCTCTCTTTTTCAGCTCTTCCTTTTTTTCTTCTCCCTTCCTCCTTTCCCTTTCCAAAAGTTTTTCTTCCTTTTTTAAAACTGGAAGTCTCTCCCATTCCTTCTTCCATTCCTCTATTTCTTGTATTTGAGCTTTTAACCTAGGCTCTTCCCTTTCTTTTTGCTCTTTTTGTTGAATATAATTGTCTTTTTCCTCCTCCTTTTTACTATAAAGGAGAGTTCTCTTTTGTTCCATTTTTTCAATCTCTAGGTCAATCTCTTCCTTCTCCCTTTCCAACTGTTGATAGCCAAAAAGCAGCGGGAGAAGCCCTTCTGCCCTTTTTCCATTTTTTACCTGATTTTTCTTTTTTTCTATCTGTTCCTCTTTTTGAGACAAAGACTTTTCCTTTTCCATCCATTTTTCTTTTTCCACTTGAAGAGAAAAAACTTCCTCACATTCCCAATATTCTGCTTTTGCCCTCTCCTCCTCTTTCTTTGTATCCCATAATTCTTTTTCCAGAATGTCCTTTTCTTCCTCCCTTCTTTCTAACTCTTCTTCTGTTATGTCTCCCTGCGCTTCCAAATTGCCTTGCAAAAATTGGCATTTTTCCTTCTTGTTATTGAGTGCCCCTGCTATTTTTTCATCCAATTCCTTTCCATATCTCTCTAATCCAAAAAGTCTCTCCAGCATTCTCCTTCTTTCTTCTCCTCCTGCCCTTAGAAACTCGCTAAACTTTCCTTGGGGAAGAACTACTGTACGCATAAAATCTTCTGCACTTAACCCAATCAATTCAGCGCATGCCCTATTTACTCCAGTCACCGATTCCTCTAATACTTTCTCTTCTCCTGTAATATCCAAAAGTCGGCACTTTAAAGCTCTGCCCTCCTGTTCTCCTCCCTTAAACTCCCTCTCTACCCGGTATTTTCTTACATTTGCAGTACGGACTTGGAATTCATAAGACAATTTTGCAGTTTTGCAGTTTTTATTCACAAATTCCCCTGTTCCCCTGGACACTGCCTTTCTCCCATATAAGGCAAGGAGCATCCCATCTAAAATTGTTGACTTTCCACTTCCTGTCGGTCCAAAAATGCCAAAAAGCCCTTGTATGGACAATGCTTGAAAGTCAATAATCTGAGTATCTATAAAACTATTCAATCCTTGTATTGTCAATCGAAGAGGTCTCATCTCTATTCTCCCTTCCTATAATCTCTTCCAACATTTCTATCATTTCTTTTGATGGCTGTATTCCCCTCTCCTCCTTATAAAACTCCTTAAAAAGTTCTAGGAAGGGCTTTTCCTGTCTTCTCTCCACTCTATCATCCTCCAACATTTGAAAAATAGGATGAATTTCCAATAAGTCTTCCTTATACTCTTTCATTTTTTTCATTTCTTCATCTAAGATCATTCTATCTGTCTGTATTTCCATATAAACCCAACACTCTCTTCCTTGTTCTTTCTTGCAGCGTTTAATCCCTTCCTCAATACCTTTACACCTCCATACTTCAATTGGCTTGTACTGCTTTATCGGTATTTCCTCCATGCTGCATTTCTCCCCTGCTTTTACTTCCACAAACATCACCTGTTTCTCATACCCCTCTTCCCCCCTTCTATACTGTAACGGAGATCCACTGTAGCGGGCTATCTTACATCCTGGAATTTTTTGAGGCTTATGTATATGTCCAAGAGCCGCATATTGGAGACTTTTTGGTATTAAGTCTCCTCTTATTAAATAACTTCCCCCTAGTTGGACGCCCCTCTCAGATCCCCCTTCCTTACTTCCCATAACAAAAAAATGCCCTACTAAAAGATGAATGGTATCTTCACTAAGTTCTTTCTCTAGCTTACGAAAGAGCAAGTCCATTCTTTCCTCATAATTCTTTCCTCGTTCCTCTTCTTCTTGATCTATTTTATACAATACTTCATCCAATCTCTTTTCACTGGGAAAAGGAATGAGGAGAATAACAGCCCTCTCTCCTCTAATATCAATCTCCACATAACCTTCTCCTGAACGAAGCACCTTATTTTTTCCATATGTCCCAGTTTCTATGACTGTTTTTGGGGTTCCTGCTATTAATATTCCATGTTCCATTGCTAGGGGAGCCGCCGCCATAAGGCGTTCTGGACTGTCATGATTACCACTTATAATGACAACCATTCTTTTTCCTTTGTCTGTTATTTTTTTTAATGTATTATAAAATAATTTTTCAGCCATTGCAGGGGGATTGGGAGAATCGTAAATATCTCCTGCGATTAAAATCAAATCTGCTTCCTTCTCCTCTACCATTTGTATAAAATCAGAGAGGAACCTCTCCTGTTCCTTCAGGCGGCTCCTCCCTTCTAAATTTTTTCCCAAATGCCAGTCTGCTGTATGAATAATTTTCAACGAAACCATCCCTTCTACTTTCTAGAAGTATTATAAAAACTCCTTTACTCCAATCAGTTCCCCCACAAAGTCATTTACTGGGTGTGCTGCAATTTCTGAGGGAGTATCGTACTGAACAACCTTTCCCTTATCCATGACTAACATCTTTGTCCCCAGCTTTAACGCCTCTTTCATATCGTGGGTAATAAAAACAACCGTAACCTGTAATTTCTTATGAAGTCTTCCTATCTCATCTTGAAGAGTGCGTCTTGTTATATCGTCCACAGCACCAAAGGGCTCATCCATGAGTAAGATTTTTGGCCGGGCCGCCAAGGCTCTTGCTATTCCAACCCGTTGTTTCTGCCCTCCTGATAGTTCATCTGGAAAACGGGAGGTAAGATTTGGTGAAAGCCCTACCACTTCCAAAAGTTCTTCCACCTTTTTTCTCTCTTCCTCTTTCTTCCATTTTTTCTTTTCCAGGGAAGGCACGTAAGCAATATTTTTGGCTACTGTCATGTGAGGAAACAAACCAATACTTTGAATTACATATCCAATTCTTCTCCTCAATGCAATTTGATCTGTCCTGGCTATGTCCACCCCTTCTACCAAAATCCTTCCTTTGTCTGGGGCCAGAAGCCCATTTATGAGCTTTAAAGCAGTTGTCTTACCACAACCAGAACGGCCAATGACTGTCAAAAACTCCCCTCTCCCAATACATAGAGAAAAGTCTTGTAACACATCCTCTCCTCCATAGCCTTTCCAGACATGTTCAAAACAGATAATCCCATCCTCTACCTTCATTGCCCTGCCTCTCTATGTTCCTCTCTCTAAAAAGAATCCTTACAATACTCCTTTTGAGGAAAGAAACTCTTTTGCCACTTCCTGCTCTTCCCTTCCATCCACTTCTACTTGATAATTCAGTTCTGCCACTTCCTGATCCGATAAAAGTCCATCCATAAGCATTAATACATCGCCTAGACCAGGATATTCTTCCAATGTATCTTGACGTACGACTGTAGAGCAATAATAATTCACTTGAAATGCCAAATCGTCCAAAAGAGGAACTATCGTATCCTTACTCAGCTGAGCGTCTGTTGTAAATGCATTGGTCACGTCAATATCTTTGTTATCCAGGGCTTGATATTTTAATCCAATATCAATATCCTTTACTTCTTTAAAATTCATCCCATAGGCATTGCATAATGCTAAAAACCCGTCTTCTCTCTCTATATAGTCTCCGTTTCCCCCAAAAACAAGCTGCTGCGATACTTTTGCCAAATCTGAGCAGGATGTAAGCCCATGCTCATCCGCCACTTCTTTTCGCACGGCGACAGCATAAGTATTATTGAATCCATATAGTCCAATCCAAGTCATGCCAAACTTCTCCTCATACTCTTCTTGTAATTTTACTAATATTTCATCGTCAGGCACTTCTCCTGCTTCATGGCCCAGCACTAATACCCATCCGCTGGATGTATACTCTGGATAGAGATCAAAATCTCCCTTTTCCATAGCTGGATGAATATTGCTTGTCCCGCCTCCAATTCCTTTCGTTACTTCCACCTGATAATCTGTCTTTTCTTCAATTAATACTTTCAACATCTCTCCTAAAATATATTGCTCTGTCATCGGTTTTGTTGCAATCTGAATAGGCTCCTTTGGAGTCTCCTCTCTTTCCTCTTCTCCAACAGAAGCAGTCTCCACTTGGGCTTTGTTCTCTGTTTCCTCTGCTGTCTGAGACTTTGAAGAACATCCTGCCAAAACAAGAGTTGTTACTAAGCCCAAAAATACTATGATTTTCTTCTTTTTCATACACTTATTCTCCTTCTTTTCTTTCTGTTTTTTTCTACACATCCTATTAAAAAATCGCTGCTAAGAGCCAGAAGGGCAATGAGAAGGCTTCCCGCAAAAGTCATAGCTGGATTGTAAATAGTAATTCCTCTATAAATGGCTACCCCTAAACCTCCAGCTCCAATAAAAGATGCAATTCCTCCTACAGAAATGGTCATCACTGCCATACTGCGTATACCTGTTAAAATAATGCTATCAGCCAGAGGAAGCTTTATACGGAATAAAATTTGCAGTCTAGTGCTTCCCATTCCCCTAGCTGCTTCTACTATTTCCTTGTCGATAGATGTAATCCCTGCATATGTATTCCTTACCATAGGCATCATAGCGTATATGGAAAGAGCTGTCACTGCTGTCTTGTCCCCAATTCCCAAAAAAGGAATGAGGATTCCTAAAAGAGAAATTGCAGGAATTGTATAAAATATATTGCACATTCCAATTACAACTGGAGCCAGCTTTTCATACTCGGCAATAAGAATTCCAAGGCAAAGTCCTAATATCCCTGCTATGGAAATAGCAGTTATAGATAATAAAATATGAGCTCCTAGTAATTCTGCAAACCACTCCCAACGCTCTACATATAATGTTAGAATGGATTGAACCAATTCCATTTTTTCATCCTCCGCTTTTTTCGGTATAATTTTACATTATACGTTGTTCTTCATAAATTTTCAACCCATATCTTTATTTTTTTAGAACAAATATTCGATATTCTTCCTTATCACACCAGGAGGAGCATTATTTTCACTCTACGAAAATGAAAAAGTGTAAATCTCATTATCATGTTCTCTAAGACTTACACTTTTTTGAATTAAGACCCTACCATAGTTCCTCCATTTGGATGAAGCGCCTGTCCTGTCATATAAGCGGAATCATCCGATGCAAGAAAGACATAACAAGGAGATACTTCGCAAGGCTGACCTGCTCTATCCATTGGAACATGAGCTGTCTTCTTTCCAAAAGTGGCAACTTCTTTTGAAGAATAAGAGGCCGGAATAAGGGGCGTCCATATTGGGCCAGGAGCTACTCCATTAACTCGAATTCCCTTTTCTGCAAGAGATAAAGAAAGGGATCTTGCAAGAGCTACCATTGCCCCCTTTGTTGCACTATAATCCATTAAGTCTTTATTTCCCTCATAAGCTGTTACAGACGTTGTGTTAATAATGCTCCCACCTTTTTTCATATATGGTAAGGCATACTGAATCAAATAAAAAAAGGAAAATACATTGTTTTTGAATATAAATTCTAGCTGTTCATAGGATATGTCCAAAATACTTCGTTGGACAAATTGAACTCCATGATTATTCACTAGTACATCTATTTTTCCAAAATATTCTATTATCTTATCTACACAATACTTTGCAAAGCCAGAATACTTTAAGTCTCCCTGTATAAGCAAATATCTGCCTCCCAATTCTTCTATCCTTTTGGCAGTCTCCTTTGCATCTCTTTCTTCATCATAATAGACAATGACAACACAAGCTCCTTCTTTAGCAAAATCATATGCAACAGCTCTTCCTATACCGCTGTTTTTCCCTGTAACCATTGCCATTTTGTTTTTAAGTTTTCTATATGTTTTTCCACATTCCGATGTAGGTACAGGATCCATTACATACTCCCATCCTGGCTGCCTATTTTGGCATTAGATTCCATTTTTGACCTTTCTCTCCTTTCTTGATTTTTTAAAGTAAATAATGATTCTCTTTATGGGCCACCTGCAATGCTGCAAGAGTATAAGTTGCATATCCCTCGACAACTAAGGGTTCTTGCTTACACAAAGCTTCGGCCTCCTCATAGCTTTGTGTCTTAAAAATGACCATACCCGCAACTCCTGAATATCCTTTGAAGGGACCGCAAAGTTCTATTTTTCCTTGAGAATCTAAATTTTTCAAATTTTCTACATGCCTTATAATAACAGCTTTTGTCACTTTGTTATAGGACTTTCCCTTTTTTATTATCATTACGTATAACCATTTTTCCATATTGAAACCTCCTCATTCCATATTATAATAGAAAAATCAAAGATTATTTGTTCCAAAACTATGTATACATGTTCACAATATCCATAGCCCTTTCTTTGAGCATAGTACGAGCTATTTCTGGCTCCATAATTTCCACATACTTCCCAAAAGATAGAAGATAATGAAATGTCCAGTTATTCAATTCATAGGGAATGGTAACATAATAATTTCCATCCTCACATAAGCAAACTTGATTTTCTTGAAATTCATCGTACAGTCTGTGTGCAATTTCTGGGGAAAACTTTAACTTTAAAAGGGGAAAATTACATTCCTCTTTGCATTTAGATGGGAGTGAAAAATCAAAAGGCAAATCACGTTCAAAAATTTCTGGCATAACTTGAAGGTGTTTTATTCTAGACAGACGAAAAACTCTTATTTCCTCTTTGTGTCTGCAGTATCCAACAATATACCAGGCGTGGGATTTAAAAACGAGCCGCATAGGTTCTATGACTCTTTCTGATTTTAAGAGTTCTGAATTAAAGTAGTGAAAGGTAATGATTTGCTTATGGAGAATCGCAAATTGTAAGTCAGAAATTTTAATTTTTTCTTTTTCCTCGCTTCCCCAGTAAGAAAAATCGACCTCAAGCCATTTTGGATCCAAAGCATTTCTAAAAATCGCTCTCATTTTACTCAATGCCATTTCTGCCTTTGGGTACTTAGTAGCTTGTAATATTTGCAGACCTTGGATTACACTCTGCTGTTCCTCTTTAGACAATAAAGATTTATCAATCGTATATCCTTCTATGAGGGATATTCCTCCGCCTGTTCCCTTTGTAGATAATACAGGTATCCCTGCAATGGTCAAGGCATTTATGTCCCGATATATTGTTCTTGTTGATACTTGAAAGTAATGGGATAATTCTTTCGCTGTAACATGTCCATGATTGACAATATAAAAGACCATCTGAACCAAACGCTCTATTTGCATCTTATCCACTCCTTATGTTACAAATCAATGATAGCACATGGAATATGACATGTAGCTGTCTCATTGAATCATTCTTTTTTTATTTTGGAAAGAAAAAATTTTATCTCTATACGTTTCCTTCAATCATCCATGAGATAAACCCAAGCTTTCCCTTCTGTCTATTCTTCCTTATTATGCAATAAAAGAGTGAATTGCTCCACCCTTCTATTAAGTCTTTTTCTTTTATAAGAATTTTTTCTAAAATGGCCGTTGTACCCTAAATGAATTTACGTGAAAATTTATTCGTTTTAGCATTCTTAAATAGTATGTAAATCCTAAAAATTCAAGTATTTTCTACAACTCATAGGGAGTCTCCTGGTATACGTAATAATTAAGCCAATTGGTATATAAGTTATTACAATGGGATCTCCACTGTAAAAGAGGTCTTTTGGTATAGTCATTATCTGGGTAATAATTGACTGGCATTTCAATGTTTAAGCCCTTTTCCTTATCCCTTATATATTCCTTGTGCAAAGTAATTCTGTCATATTCTGGATGTCCCATTACAAAAATCTGTTTTCCTTCTTGTGCCATGGCCAAAAAAATCCCTGCCTCCTCAGACTCTGCCAAAATGGTCAGGTCTTTACAATTTCGAATATCCTGGGCTAAGATTTCTGTATGCCTGGAATGGGGTGCCTTAAAGACATCGTCAAAGCCTCGTACAAGAGGAATTTTTCGATTTAATACTTTATGCTCAAAAACGCCAGACAGCTTTTTAGAAAGCATTCTTTTTTCCAAACCATAGTGGTAATATAAGGCGGCCTGGGCTCCCCAGCAAAGGTGAAAGGAGGAAGTGACATTGGACTTTGTCCACTCCATAATCTCACATAATTCCTTCCAATAATCCACTTCTGTAAATTCCAGCTGCTCTATGGGAGCTCCTGTTATAACAATACCATCAAATTTTAAATGTTTTACTTGAGAAAAATTTGTATAAAATTGGTTCAGATGATTTGTGGACGTATTGTTGGAAACATGACTGCTCATATGGAGAAAGGTAATATTCACCTGTAATGGAGTGTTGGACATGGAGCGCAAAAGCTGCAGCTCCGTGTCCTCCTTCAAAGGCATAAGATTCAAAATACATATTTCGATTGGACGGATATCCTGATGTCTTGCCCTGTCTTCATCCATGACAAATATATTCTCATTTTTTAATATCTCTTTTGCTGGTAATTCCCTTTGTGTTTTAATTGGCACTTTCTATTCCCCCATATATAACAATAGCAAACATCTTCCATCACTTACAAACTTATTTTACGACTCTCACTCGGAAAACACCTTTGATTGCTTCTAATTTTTCGATTATTTCTTTTGACAAAGATGTTTCCACATCGATCATTGTATATGCATAATTTCCCTTTGATTTATTTACCATATCCGAAATGTTGATTCCTGCCTCTCCAATTAAAGCAGTGAATTTTGTAATCATATTTGTTATATTTTGGTGAAAAATGGCCACTCTTCCCTCTCTTGTACAGACTCCCATATCACAGTTTGGATAATTCACGCTGTTTACAATGTTTCCATTTTCCAAATAATTCATAAGTTCCTTAACAGCCATTTTGGCACAATTATCTTCCGATTCCTCTGTGGATGCTCCCAGATGAGGAATAACAATACAGCCTTTTTTTCCTGCAACAGTAGGATTAGGGAAATCCGTCACATATTTTCGAATTTTTCCAGTCTCAATTCCTTTTACAACATCTTCTTCTTTTACTAACAAATCTCTGGCAAAGTTCAAAAGAATGACCCCATCTTTCATTTTTGCAATGGCTTCTTCATTGATCATTCCCTTTGTGGAATCTAATAGAGGAACATGAATTGTAATGATATCGCATGTTTCATAAATTTGCTCTACATTCAGGGCATGTTTTACATCCCTGCTTAAATTCCATGCAGCGTCTACAGAAACATAAGGATCATAACCATATACTTCCATGCCCATGTGTTTTGCCACATTGGCAACTTTCACACCAATTGCTCCTAATCCTATAATTCCCAGTTTTTTATCTTGAAGTTCAGTACCTGCAAATGCCTTTTTTTCTTTTTCTGCTGCTTTTGCAATTTCTAAATTGTCCTTTTGAGACTCTGCCCAGGAAATTCCTCCTACAATGTCTCTGGACGCCAAAAGCATTCCCGCAATTACCAGCTCTTTCACCCCATTAGCATTTGCTCCTGGAGTATTAAATACAACAATACCTTTTTGGGCGCATTTATCCAAAGGAATATTGTTTACTCCTGCTCCTGCTCTTGCTACTGCAAGTAAGTCCTCTGGCAGTTCCATCTCATGCATGGAAGCGCTTCTTACTAAAATTCCTTGGGCTTCTTGTATTGTTTCTGTTTTTTCATAAAAGTTTTTAAATTTCTCAAGCCCCACATTGGCAATAGGGTTTAAGCAATAATATTTAAAATTCATGATCTTTTCCTCCCCTTCTGATTTATGCATTCTTTTCTTCAAAATCTTTCATAAATTCCACAAGCTTTTCCACGCCTTGTATAGGCATTGCGTTATAAATACTAGCCCTCATTCCTCCTACGCTCCTGTGGCCTTTTAAGTTTTCAAGTCCTTTTTCCTTTGCTTCCTTGACAAATTTTCCATCTAGCTCTTCCTTTCCAGTAATAAAAGGCACATTCATAAGAGAACGGTCTTCTTTTACAACAGTCCCTTGGAAAAGCTTACTCTCGTCTAAGAAATCATACAAAATTTTTGCCTTTTTCTCATTGTGTTCTTTCATTGCTTCTAGACCGCCCATTTTCTTTAACCACTTAAACACTTTTCCGCATATGTAAATCCCATATGCAGGAGGTGTATTGTAGAGAGAATCATTATCTGCATGAATTTTATACTTTAACATGGTAGGAGTTCCTGGAAGGCAGTCCTCTCTTATTAAGTCTTCCCTTATAATGACAATGACCACCCCTGCTGGTCCAATGTTTTTCTGTACTCCTCCAAAAAGAATTCCGTATTTTGTAACATCCACAGGCTCTGATAAAAAGCAGGAGGATACATCTGATACTAATATTTTTCCTTTTGTATTCGGAAGCTTTTTATATTTTGTTCCGTATATTGTATTGTTTTCACAAATATATACATAATCTGCCTCCTCTGAAATAGGTAAATCCTCACAGTTTGGTATATAGGAAAAAGTCTTATCCTCACTGCTTGCAATTTTATTTGCCTTTCCATAAATGGAGCCTTCCTGCCAGGCTTTTTTCGCCCACTGGCCTGTTACAATGTAGTCTGCCACCTTATTTTTCATCAAGTTCATTGGAATCATAGCAAATTGCTGACTAGCCCCTCCTTGAAGAAAGAGTACTTTGTAATGATCAGGAATATTCATCAACTCTCTCAAATCCTTTTGGGCTCCTTGAATTATCTCCTCATAAGCTTTGGATCTGTGGCTCATCTCCATCACAGACATCCCTGTCCCATTGTAATCTAACATCTCATTTGCTGCCTCTTTTAACACTTCTTCTGGTAAAACAGCTGGTCCTGCTGAAAAATTATAAACTCTGCTCATTGCTATTCCATCCTCCATTTTTCCAATTCATTCTTATTAGTAATACATAATGACAGGCAGACCAACTTCTGCCTTTTCAAAAATTTTTTCCGCTTTTTCATAAGGTAGGTTAATACATCCATGGGAGCCTGACGTTTTATAAATCTCTCCGCCAAATTCTTTCCGCCATGTGGCGTCATGAAGGCCAATGTTTCCGTTGACAGGCATCCAATAATTGACAAAGGATGCGTATCCTGGTCCTCTCAAAATTCTTCTTCTCTGTTTTCCATAAATATAACATACTCTGGCAGGTGTTCCTCTGCCTCTTTTTAGGTTTCCTGTTACTATGGGACTTTCTAAATAGAGGTCACCCTCTACATAATAGTACAATGTCTGCCTTGACATGTCTATCTCAATATACGTCTTACCAATGTCCTCTTCTCCTTCTGGCCTTTTTAGCTTACTTTCCTTAAATATCATAGCTCTTGTTACAGGCTTCCCAGATTGAAGGGTTTCTATAATTGCTTTTTTCTCCGCCTCTCTATCGATTAAAAATCCATATGTTCCCCCATGGATTGTAACTGTTCCCCCTCCTGTTTTATTCCATACTCTATCCTTTCCCAAAGTATCATACTTATCCCCCAAATACTCCACATAATCGTCTACTTTCTCTTCATCAATATAAGGTTCTTCCTCCAAAAAAACAATCCATTGGGCAATTCTTTCTTTCGTAATGCCTTCCTCTTCTTTGAGACCTTCATAAACAGTGGATGCATTTTGAAAAGCGTGAATTTTTGCAAAGGCATCGTATACTTTTTGTGTCTGCTCATTAATAAAATACTCTTCGTACACGTCTTCTTCTACGATATAAATATCCCTCTCTTCCCCCTCTACTGCCTCTTTCACCCTTGCCTTTATTTTTTCTTCGCTTATCTGATTTCTCTCCTCTTCCACAAGAACATATCCATCCTGCCCCTTTTCAATTTTGGCATAAACTTCTCCCTCTGGTTTTTTCCGGTTCATACAATTTAGCCCTAACACTGCTCTTTCCAAAGCTTCCTTATCATAAACTGGCCTAGGTTCTATTTCATAAGTAAGCGGATTCATAAAGGAGAGAGGCCATAAAAAAGCCTTTTGTTTTTCTTTTATACTTTGTATTTTCGTATGATAATCTTTATAATATAATATTTCTTTCTCCTCAATTGTTTCCATATCCTGGTTTTCCAAATGGATAGTAAGGGTATAAGGCTCTGTTCCCTCCAAAAGCCTTGTCTCCACTTCCTCAGGAGTTAACCCAGTGCAGTAAATTCCATTTATCCATGTGCCACTGACAAAACGCTCTCTATAATAGAGTGTCAGACTAACATAACTTACAACCCCAGCTAGGAAAAGGGCTATTGCTCCTATCCATAATAATTTCCCTGCCCGTCTCATCATTCCTGGATTTTCCCATTCCTTTAATTAATTTGTCTTTAAATCATCTTCATCAAAAACTTCGTCAATGGCTGCCCCTGCCGGCACCATGGGAAACACTTTCTCATCACTGCCAATTTCACATTCTATGACAAATGGCGCTTGAGATTCCACTGCCTTTTCTATTGCCAATGCCACTTCTTCCTTTTTTGTAATGCGCAGTCCCTCGCATCCAAGTCCCTCTGCTACTTTAATAAAATCTACCTTATCCCTCAAGACTGTGTGGGAATAACGCTGATCATAAAATAAATCCTGCCATTGTCTTACCATTCCCAGGACATGGTTATTCATAATAATCTGTATAATAGGAATACGATACCGGCTTGCTGTTGCCAGCTCATTCATGTTCATGCGAAAGCATCCGTCTCCCCCAATATTGACTACTATTTTATCTGGTCTTCCAATTTTTGCTCCAATGCAGGCTCCTAATCCATATCCCATTGTTCCCAAACCTCCTGAAGACAAGAAGGTCCTTGGCTCTTTATAGGAATAATACTGAGCCGCCCACATTTGGTGCTGCCCTACATCTGTGACAATCACTGCCTCCCCCTTTGTCACCCGGTATAGCTCCTCCATAATATAAGGGCCTGTTAATCCTTCTTTTGGATATTTTAGTGGGAAGGATGTCTTCAGCTGCTGTATTTCCTCTATCCACTCTCCATGGTTCTGGTTTTCTATCCTCTCGTTAAGCTTGGAAAGAATTTCTTTTATATCTCCTACGATATATGCATCTGTCTGTATATTTTTGTTAATTTCTGCAGGATCAATATCAATATGGAGTACTTTTGCATTTTTAGCAAACTTACCTACATTTCCCACAACCCGGTCTGAAAATCTAGCTCCCAAGGCAATCAGTAAATCGCACCTGCTAACGCCTAAATTTGCAGCCTTTGTTCCATGCATTCCAATCATTCCTGTATAAAGAGGATGACTGCCGTCAAAAGCTCCCTTTCCCATAAGAGTGTCGCATACAGGAGCTTGGATTTTATTTGCAAATTCCTTCAGTTCTTTGGAAGCATTGGAAATAACTGCACCGCCTCCTACATATAAAAAAGGTTTCTTTGCCTCTGTAATCAATTCAACAGCCGATAACAAATCCCCTTCTAAATAAGTTTTCTCTTCTTCCCTTTTCTTTATTTTCAAAGGCTTATAGTCCATCTTGGCTGCGGTCACATCCTTTGTAATGTCCACAAGAACAGGCCCAGGCCTTCCAGACTTTGCTATGGCGAAAGCCTTATAAATCGTCTCTGCCAGCTTTCTTATATCCTTTACAATAAATCCATGTTTTGTAATAGGCATGGTCACTCCCGCAATATCCACTTCCTGAAAGGAATCCTTTCCAAGGAGGGGAAGGTTTACATTACAAGTAATGGCTACTAAAGGAATGGAATCCATATATGCTGTGGCAATTCCTGTTACTAAGTTCGTCGCCCCAGGACCACTTGTGGCAAGACAGACCCCTACTTTACCAGTAGCCCTTGCATAACCGTCTGCCCCATGGGCAGCCCCCTGTTCATGAGAAGTAAGATAATGGGTAATTTTATCTCTATATTTATACAATGCATCATAAATATTTAAAATGGTTCCTCCTGGATATCCAAATACTGTGTCTACTCCATGCTCAAGAAAACACTCCAGCACAATTTCTGCTCCACTTAACTCCATACGTATCCCACTCCTCTCTTAAAATTCCAGAATGGCTCCCCTGTTTGCACTGGTAACCATCTTGGCATACCGTTCTAAATAGCCTGTTGTCACCTTTGGCTCTCTTTTACGCCACTTCTCTTTTCTCTTTTTCATTTCTTCCTCGCTAATATCTACATGTAAAGAGTTTTCCAATATATTAATTTTGATCCTATCTCCCTCTTCTACAAGGGCAATCGGTCCCCCCACAGCTGCTTCTGGGGAAACATGGCCTATGGAGGCTCCCCTGGAAGCCCCTGAAAACCTTCCATCTGTAATCAGTGCAACACTGGATCCTAAGCCCATACCAGCAATAGCTGATGTGGGATTTAACATTTCCCTCATTCCAGGACCTCCCTTTGGTCCCTCATAACGAATGACAACTACGTCTCCTTGTACAATTTTTCCTCCTTTAATAGCGCTGATAGCATCCTCCTCACAGTCAAACACTCTGGCTGGCCCTTCGTGAACCATCATTTCAGGAACAACGGCAGAACGTTTTACAACGCAGGAGTCTGGAGCCAAATTTCCTTTTAAAACAGCAATTCCTCCTGTCTCACTATAAGGATTGTCAATGTCCCTGATGACCTCGTTGTTTTTATTCACACACCCCTCTATATTCTCCCCTACTGTCTTTCCTGTAACTGTAAGACAGTCTGTATAGAGAAGATCCTTTTTCACTAATTCGTTCATTACTGCATAGACGCCCCCTGCCTCGTTTAAATCTTCCATATAAGTAGGGCCTGCTGGCGCTAGATGACATAAATTAGGGGTTTTTGCACTTATTTCGTTGGCAATGTCTACATTTAGCTCAACTCCAGCCTCATGAGCAATGGCAGGCAGATGAAGCATGGAATTCGTCGAGCAGCCAAGAGCCATATCCACTGCTAAGGCATTGAGGAATGCATGCTCTGTCATAATATCCTTTGGCCGAATATCTCTGGCCACCAAATCCATAATCTGCATACCTGCATGTTTTGCCAGACGAATTCTCTCTGAATAGACAGCTGGAATAGTTCCATTTCCCTTTAAACCCATGCCTAATACTTCTGTTAGGCAATTCATACTGTTGGCCGTATACATTCCAGAACAAGATCCGCAGGTGGGACATGCCTTTTCTTCAAATTCCTCTAACTCCTCCATAGTCATTTTTCCTGCTGCCTGAGCCCCAACTGCCTCAAACATACTAGAGAGACTTGTTCTCTTCCCTTGAACCTTTCCTGCCAGCATAGGGCCTCCAGACACAAAAATGGCAGGGATATTTACTCTGGCAGCTGCCATTAGTAATCCTGGCACATTTTTGTCACAGTTGGGAACAATTACAAGACCGTCAAATCCATGGGCCATGGCCATACATTCTGTTGAATCGCAGATCAAATCTCTTGTCACAAGGGAATACTTCATTCCTATATGACCCATGGCAATTCCATCACAGACTGCAATAGCAGGGAACACAACAGGAGTTCCTCCTGCCATGGCAACGCCCATTTTCACTGCCTCTACCATTTTATCTAAGTTCATATGGCCTGGAACAATTTCATTATAGGAGCTTACAATGCCAATGAGAGGCCTTTCCCTTTCTTCTTTTGTATAGCCTAATGCATTAAATAAAGATCGATGGGGCGCCTGCTGAACCCCTTTTGTGACTGAATCGCTTCTCATTTTCTTTTCCTCCTATTTCCCAATTCTTTCTGCAATATAATCGCCCATTTCCC
This sequence comes from uncultured Lachnospiraceae bacterium, assembly GCA_910589265.1. Lineage (GTDB taxonomy): Bacteria > Bacillota > Clostridia > Lachnospirales > Lachnospiraceae > MGBC165282. The sequence continues at coordinate 26,151 of CAJUTQ010000081.1, read as the reverse complement.
TTGTGGACACTTGGCATTTACCTTCACTCATAATATCCATTGTGCGGTACTTTGCTTTTAGCGTCTCCTTTACAGCTCTTTCCACTGCCTTGGCCTCTTTGTCCATGTCAAAGGAAAACCGCAGCATCATAGCTGCTGACAAAATAGTTGCCATGGGATTTGCTAAGTTCTTACCTGCTATATCTGGGGCAGAGCCATGACTTGGTTCATAAAGCCCAAACTTTGTATCATTTAAACTGGCAGATGCCAACATTCCAATAGAGCCTGTTATCATGCTTGCCTCATCAGATAAAATATCTCCAAACATATTCTCTGTCAAAATAACGTCAAACTGTTTTGGATTTTTTACCAGCTGCATAGCACAGTTATCCACAAGCATATGTTCTAAGATGACATCATCATAGTCCTTAGCCACCTCTTCCACAACGGCTCTCCAAAGTCTAGAAGAGTCCAGAACATTAGCTTTATCAACACTTGTCACTTTCTTACTTCTTTTTCTGGCAATCTCAAATCCTTTCACCGCAATACGTTGTATTTCCTTTTCATCGTAGGTCAAAGTATCTATAGCCTTTCGAATGCCATTCTCCTTGATGGTCTTTCTCTCTCCAAAATAAAGTCCCCCTGTCAGCTCTCTCATAATGAGAATATCAAATCCCTCTCCAATAATTTCCTCTTTTAGGGGACAGGATTCTGCCAGCTCTTCATAGAATACTGCTGGCCTGATATTGGCAAAAAGATTCAGCTCCTTGCGTATTTTAAGAAGACCTGCTTCTGGCCTTTTTTCAGGGGGAAGCTTATACCAAGGAGAACTGCCATCTCCTCCAATAGAACCCATTAAAACTGCGTCACTCTCTTTTGCCGCCTTAATTCCTTCCTCTGTCAGAGGAACTCCATGAACATCAATTGATGCCCCTCCTAGGAGTATGTTTGTATATTGAAATGAGTGGCCGTAAAGGGAAGCTACTTTATCTAACACTTTTTTTGCTTCTTCTACAATTTCAGGCCCAATTCCATCACCATGGATACACCCTATTTTACATTCCACTTCTTCTATCCCTTCTTTCCTTTTTATTCTTTTAGGAATGATTGAACTATCTTGTCTATCATATCCCATTTTTCATAAGATTTCAACAACTTTTCCCAGATAACGCAGCAAAGTTTTTACTAAGTAAAGCAAACCAATCCTTTTTATGCAAACTGCCCATACCAAGAACCCTTCCTATGAAGGAATATGCCTTTGGCATCTTCCTTCTAGTATATCCCTCCTCTTTTCCCTTGTTTAATATATCTTTTTTTTGAATAAGAATAAAAAATCCCAGATTTCTTTTAAAAATCCAGGCTTTCTAAAACAGTTTTTTTATTTACTATATTTTAAGGGAAACATCCTATAGGAACAATACAGTGAATTCCTTCACTATTGATAAGTATATGTACAGCTCCTTGCACAGCCCCAATTCTTCTCTCTTTTGTCACAAAGCTTATAATCCCCTCCTTCAATTCGAATGGACAATCCGTTTACTAAAGCATCTGCCAATTTTTTTCTTGCAGAGCTATAGATCATTTGCACCGTTGTCCTGGCTACCAGCATATAAGCGCTGCACTCCTCCTGAGAACAGCCTTGCTTGTCAATGAGACGAATCGTTTCATATTCATCTACTGTCAAAATAACGGTTGACTCACAAGACGAGCTGCCAACTGGACGAAATTCCTTTATCAATGGCATTTCACATACTTTCCTGCACTTTCTAGGTCTTGACACCTTCCTCGCCTCCATCTATTTGCCATATATGTTGTAGTTAAGTATACAAATTTTTCTATTTCATGTCAACAAATATTTGACATATGCTGTAAATGTTCTTATAATATAATCCAATAAATGCAATATCCCACCCAAAGCCGCAAGGTATTGAAAGCTTTTTAGCATTTACCTTTTGCTTGGCTTTCTGGGAACAGAAATACAAAAAGGAGGGCTTTTATGCCACTTGCAGATTATTTTCCAATATGGGATAAGTTAACCCCTGCACAGCAAAATAAAATGGCTCGTTCTGTTTGCCAAAAATCCTTTCAAAAAAATACGATGATTCATAACGATTCCATGGATTGTATGGGACTCCTCCTTGTTTCCACTGGTCAGCTAAGAGCTTATATTCTTTCCGATGAAGGACGGGAAATTACCATTTACCGCCTCTTTGACATGGATATCTGTCTCTTTTCCGCCTCTTGTATCATGCATAGTATCCAATTTGCCATTACCATTGAAGCAGAAAAAGATTCCAACGTCTTGGTCATTCCTCCTGAAGTTTACCATCAGATTATGGAAGAGTCTGCTCCCCTTGCCAATTATACAAACGAGATTATGGCCAGCCGTTTTTCAGACGTTATGTGGCTCATTGAACAAATTATGTGGAAAAGTTTTGATAAACGGCTTGCAGCCTTTCTTTTAGAAGAAACTGCTCTAGAAGAAACCAACTCCTTAAAAATCACCCATGAAATTATTGGCAACCATCTAGGGACTGCCAGGGAAGTCGTAACCCGAATGCTGCGCTATTTTCAAAACGAAGGTATGGTGAAACTTTCCAGGGGTTCTATTGAAGTTACAAATATAAACAAGCTTAAAAAACTACATAATCCATAGAAAAAGGCCCGCTGATTCATAAAACACATCAGCGGGCGCTCTTTCCCTTATGATGAGGTTAAAACATTATTCCTTTCCATTTCTCACCTTACAAATGAATTGAGTCATAGTTCCCATAGGACAGTAAACACACCAGCTGCGAGGCTTGAACAAAACCATTGTAAAAAAGCCAAGAAGAGTAGACGTCATCATAACACTATAAAAACCAAAAGCAAACTGAGCAATGCCAGGATGGAAAAATGTTCCGCGATAAGCCCAATTCCATGGAAGTTTAAAAGTCCACAATAAGGTTACTGCCTGTTTTAAATTATCTGTCCCTGCAAATACTAAATAGGTATTCCAGAGCATTTGAAAAAACATAATTAAAAAGAATATTAAAAATCCATAGCGAAACCATTTACTTTTCATCCAATGAGGTATGTCTTTTCTTCTTGAAAGTCCAAATCGACCTCCCAAAAGTCCAAACAGCTGTCCCCTTCCGCAGTACCGGTTACAATATCCTTTATTTCCCTTAATAATGGAAATAAGAAGAGGAATAAAAAAACAAAAAAGTCCAAGCCATGCAAATAAAATATTAAAAAAACCTAAAATCAAATAGCTTAAGGATACTATCCAAAGATAATCATACCAATTTTTTTTCATTATACTCCTCCTCCACTTCCTGAATGGTAATAATAGACGCAGGACATTCCTTTGCACACTTTCCGCATCCAACACATTTATTCATATCTACTTCGGCCATAATTCCTTTCACAATCTGGATTGCCCCTAATGGACAAACTTTCACGCAAGAACCGCAGGAAACACAAATATCCTGCTCTACAAAAGCCTTGCGCTTTTTCCTCTTTGTTTTATCCATACATTATCCTCCTTACTTCTGATAGTCTTACTATATGCAAAAGTAAGAAGTTTTTCCGTGATAAAATCACCCTTTTTCTTTTTCACTGTTGGTCAATAGCTTTTAATCCTTCATGAAAAGAAAACAGGAATTTATCCTTTGAGGAAAAGTCTGCTTTGTTATTTTGTGTCATGTCAAATTGCAGGGGAGTTAAAATATCCTGTAGTTCTTCTTTGGCTTTACCCTTATCTAAGACATTTTTTCTATTTCTACTCGAACTCTTTTCAAATACAAGAAAGAACCTTATCCATTTCCAATGACCCTCCAAATAGATCAAGGGCGCTTCCTATCGTTACATGAATTTTGTTTCTTCCCAGTTTTTTTAGCAATGTTATATCCGAATAGCTGCTAACACCCCCTGCATAAGTAATAGAATTCCCCCTATGTTCCCCTAACATTTTAATTAGCTCCTCTTCCATTCCCTGCTTTTTCCCCTCCACATCCACTCCATGAATGAGATATTCATCACAATAGGAATCCAACTCTTTCAGAAGTTGATGAGAGAGAATAATATTCGTAAAATTTTTCCATCTATCCGTTACAATATAGTATTGTCCATCTTTTTTTCGACAGCTTAAATCCAAAACGAGTTGTTCCTTGCCAACCTCCCTCTTCATATCCTCTAAATGCCCATAGTGAAGCTCACTCCCAGAAAATATGTAAGAAGTCACAATAACATGAGAAGCCCCAGCATCCAAAAACTCCCCGGCATTTTCCCTTTGAATCCCTCCTCCTGCCTGCAAACCTTTTGGATAAGCTCTTAAAGCCTCCAATGCCTGGCATTTCGTCTTTTCATAATAGATGGATTCCCTGCCATTTAGCATAATGACATGGCCGCCTTTTAGTTTCTTCCTTTCATAGAAAGAAGCATAGTAGGCAGCATTCATGGAAGAAATAAAGTTTTCCTTTGCCAGATCCCCTTTGTCTAGTAAACTGCCCCCCACAATTTGCTTCACTTTACCATTATGTATGTCAATGCATGGACGAAATTCCATTTTTTCCCTTCTTTCTCTTTTTTTCTTTCTTTATTTTACAGGAAGCTTTCACTTTTTCGCAAGAGAATCCTTCTTTTTGCATAGAAAATAAGAAAAAAGTGCATAATGGATATAGGAACACTCAATATTATTATGCAAAGAAAAGGAGAAATTATTATGAAAAACAAAAAAAATCGTTTCATTGTCTGTCTTCTCTCTCTCGTCCTTTGCTTTATGGCAGGATGTGGATCCAGAAATAATAATAACGATATGGATAATGGATCTACCAATGGGGGAACGACAAACAATACAACCGATACAACACCATCCAATGACGGGAATATAACAAATGGGACAAATCAAAACAATGGAGGAGTTGTAGATGATATTGTCAATGACGTTATGGACAGTACAGAAAATGTAGGAGATGATATTGTAGATGGGGTGGAAAATATAGGAGACGATATGAACAATGCAAACCAATCTACGGTTAATGATGCAACAACAGGTAATACTACAGGAATGGATAATAGTACTGGCAGCACATCTCAAGGTACAAACTCCCTTGGCAATACAACGAGTACAAGCTCTTCCTCTTCTGCTGGCAGCACTACTGTACAATAAAGAAAAAGTATGTTTACGCCATTCTCTACAAAGGGAAGTTCTTTCTGGCGCCTAGTTCCTCATTGCCCTAAAGAATAGGAACTTTTTTACAAAACAAATAGGCCTCTGATATAGTACAATGCAATATCTGAGGCCTTTTTCATTACGTCAAGAAAAGCTTCATCATTACTCATCAAACTTTTCTATTATAATTCCTTCCTGATATGCCTTTAACAGCTTTTCCAATTGATGGATCGTTTCTTTAATTTCCTTTCCTCCGTCTGTATCTGCAACACTGAGACGCTGCTGCTTTGTCTCCACAATCATAGAATCGGAATGAATGTCTGTCTCATTTAAAATTGCATCTTCTACAGATTGAAAAGGTTTATGGGCTACAAGGCGCAGTCCATGGGAATTGGATACTAATGTATAACCGGCAATTCCTGTTTTTCCCTGGTATGCCTTTGAAAAGCCTCCGTCAATGATGAAAAGCTTTCCTCCTCCTTTAATAGGAGACTCTCCCTTTTTCTGTTCCACTGGCACATGTCCATTTACAATATGGGAATTCTCTATATTGAGGCCAAACTCTTTAAAAATCTTATCCAGCACCTCTTCTTGGTTGTACAAAGTATAATAGCTGTTTTTCTTTTCCTTATGAGTTTCTTTGTCTGGCACCAAATATCTTTCAAAAGTTGCCATCTTATCCTTTCCAAATACTGGAGAATGAGGACCCTCCCATATATACCAAAGAATATCCTGTCCCTTCTGGTATTCCTTTCCGTCCCCCACATCATAGTATCCTTTTCTTGCATAATTTTCTAAAACATCATAAAGAGCTTTCCCACTATACTGTTTACCAAAAACTTTTACCTTCTCAAAATTTCCTTGTTCATCCATAGGTATACAGCCATGATAGAGTAAATTGGAATTAAATATTTTATACAGTCCCCCTTTGGAAAATAAAAATCTTACATGGGTTTGGAGCTTCTCACATTTTAAAAAGGCCTGCCTTAGACGCTCCATGAGATGTTCCTCCTCAGGACTTAAGCGGTAAGGATCCTCCCTGTCTACAGTTGGAAAGTCCACATCACCCATGGCATACTCCTTATCTCCTATGCGCACTGTCTTTTTCTCATAATCAATTTTGTCAAGGAGAAGCCGATCATCCATTCCAAACTCAGGATTTCTCTTAATGATCTGTCCTTCCAGCTTAAACTGAATAATAGAAATAGCTTTGTGCATAAGGGTATCCATGTTTAAATCTTTCGTATTATAATCTGTGTTATAATGTATGGCAAACCGATCGCATGTACTGTCCTTGTATACTTCCATGGCAAAACTAGCAAGAGGAATTAAATTAATTCCATATCCTTCCTCTAAAGTATCTAAGTTTCCATACTTTGCAGACATACGCAAAACATTGGCTATGCAGGCAAGCTGCCCTGCTGCCGCCCCCATCCATACAATATCATGGTTTCCCCATTGAATATCCACAGAATGATGCTTCATCAAGGTATCTAAAATAATATGGGGGCCTGGTCCTCTATCAAATATATCCCCCACAATGTGCAAATGATCGATGACAAGACGCTGGATTAAATTACTTAAAGCGACAATAAACTCCTCTGCCCGATCAATTCGAATAATTGTGTGAATAATCTCATTATAGTAGGCTTCCTTATCCTGTACCTCAGCCTTTTCTGTAATTAGCTCCTCAATAACATAGGCAAACTCCTTTGGAAGGGCCTTTCTTACCTTTGACCTTGTATACTTTGAAGCAACTCTTTTTGTAATTTGTACAAGCCTGTACAACGTTATTTTATACCAATCTTCAATATTGTCCTCTTCTTTTAACACCAAGTCCAGTTTCTCCTGGGGATAATAAATAAGCATCGCCAGGGAGCGCTTGTCCTTATTGCTCAACGTATTGCCAAACTCTTCGTCCACTTTTCGTCTAATGGAGCCAGAGCCGTTTTTCAATACATGATTAAACTGCTCATATTCCCCATGTACATCTGTTAAAAAGTGTTCTGTCCCTTTTGGCAAGTTTAAAATCGACTGCAAATTAATAATTTCCGTAGCTGCCGCTGCTATGGTAGGATAGCGGGTTGCTATGCTTTTTAATAGCTTTAGTTCTAATTCATGCATGTTCATCCTCCACTTTCATTACATCCCTCATTGTGTAAAGTCCCGACGGTTTCCCTTTTAAATATTTTGCAGCTTCTATGGCTCCTTTTCCAAATATTGCTTTGGAATAAGCCTTATGGGAAAAAGTTACCACCTCGTCTGTCCCTGCAAAAATGACGTCATGTTCCCCTACGATGGTTCCACCCCTCACTGCTAAAATGCCAATTTCCTTTTTGGAGCGTGGTTCTCTCTGTGCACTTCTATCATAACAATATTCATATTCCCCATGAAGAACCTCATTCATTGCGTCTGCCAAGGCTAAGGCAGTACCGCTTGGGGCGTCTATTTTTTGATTATGGTGCTTTTCTACAATTTCCATGTCAAATCCAGCAGGCACAAGGGTTTTCACTGCATCTTGAATCAGCTTACATAACATATTAACTCCAAGAGACATGTTGGCTGATTTTAATATGGCTGTCTTTTTGCTGGCTTCCTCCACTTTTAAAAGCTGTTCTTTTGATAATCCTGTCGTACACAAAACGCAAGGCAGCTTCCTTGACACACAAGTTTCCAAAAGCATATCCACACCCTTGGCCGAGGCAAAGTCAATAACTACGTCTGCCTCTACATTACAGTCTTTCATAGAGGTAAATACTGGATAAGGACATCCTTCCCCCTTTCCAATATCTACCCCTGCTGCTATTTCCACTTCATCATCTTCTGCTATCAGCCTGGTAATCGTCTGCCCCATCTTCCCCAGACAGCCGTGCATAATTACTTTTACCATGGTTTCCTCCATTTATTTACATTGTTCTTTTATCTTTGCAATCCAAAGTCTTTCATTGCCTGCTCTAGCTGTTTTACATGGTGTTCTTCCATTTCTGTCAAAGGTCTTCTCAAAACTCCTGTTCCCATTCCCATAAGGCTCATTGCCTTTTTCACTGGAATAGGATTTACCTCACAGAATAAAGCCTCAATGAGAGGGATGGCTTTTAGCTGTAAATCTCTACTGCCTTTTACATCTCCCTTTAAATATTTTTCTACCATATCATGGGTCTGCCTTGGAGCAATATTCGATAAGACGGAAATTACTCCTTTTCCCCCAAGGGAAAGAATGGGCACTGTCTGATCATCATTTCCAGAATACACATCTATTTCTCCCTGGGCCAAATGCATGAGTTTGGCAACTTGGGAAATGTCTCCTGTTGCCTCCTTTACCCCTACAATGAGATCCACAGTTTTACACAGTTTTGCAGTCGTCTCCGGCAAGATGTTCACTCCCCCAGTCCTTCCAGGTATATTGTACAAAAGGATGGGCGTGTTCACTGCTTTGGCAATCATTGTAAAATGTTCCACTAGTCCTTTCTGGGTCGCTTTATTATAGTAAGGAGTCACTAGTAAAAGCCCGTCTACCCCTGCCTTCTCCGCCTCCTTGGACAAATAAATAGCTGTATCTGTACAGTTGGAGCCCGTACCGCCAATGACAGGTATTCTTCCTCCCGTTTTCTCCACTGTAAAACGAATACACTCTATATGCTCTTCATGGGTTAAAGTTGAAGATTCACCTGTTGTTCCACATACAATGATTGCATCCGTCCCATTCTCAACTTGATAGTCAATATTTTCTCCAAATTTTTGAAAATCTACTTCTCCATTTTCTTGAAAGGGGGTAACAATCGCTACTCCTGCCCCTGTAAAAATACTCATGTTTTACCTCGTTTCTGCGCTGCTCCATTTTATGGATTCTTCCATTCCAAAAAAATATGCTGCGGCTTATAACCATTATAACCAATTTCTTTAAAAGCAACAATACAAAATCTAATGAAAATGGGGCAGGGAAAATCTATCTTCCCCTACTCGCCGTAGGGCCCATGCTGCGTAAGCAACAAATTTCCCTATGCACCCTTGCAAACAATAGAATCCGCCCTTTGGGAGGATTCTATTGTCATGAAGAACAAAGCAGGCAAGCCCACATCAGCTCCCCATCCCCTCACTCATAAGAGGCTTGAGCGCTTTGCTGCGCCCAGTGCGGCCGCCTTAAGGACATAATACCTTTCCCACAAGTGCCCATACTATTTTTCTATCATAGGAAAGTCGTATGCTTAATTGCTTCACAGTAACAAATTCTTTCCTATGATATAAAAAAAGAAGCCAACCGATGGCCGACTTCTGCGTAATACATTACTCATTTAACAGATAGCACTCCATCTTCCAAAAAGATGACAGTCATACAATTATTCACTGTATGCCCAAAAGCATGACTGCAGATTCCATGCCTTTTCGGCGTTGTCCCCTTTCCATTCTTTTCTTCTGCTTCTGCCACATCCAAAAACGTACTTATGAAAAACGCAACCTCTATCAATATTCTCTATATCTTTTTTGATAATAGCATCTTACAAGAAAGCTGTCAACAAATTTTATGGCTTTATCCTTGTTATCTGATAAACTTCGTCAGCAAAGGACAAAAGCTCTTCCTTCAGCTCAATTCCTGTTAAAATAAGCTCCATATCTTCTGACTTTGCCAAAACAACAGTGCGCAATTCTTCCACGCTGACAATCTCCTTATCCAACAGCCCAAGGGCTTCGTCAAGAATTAAAAGATCGCAGCCTCCAGTTGAAAGAACCTTTTTTGCAAAATTCAAACCATTTTTTATATTCTGTATCTCTTCCTCCTTCTGCTCCTTTGTCAGCTTCTCAAAAGGTTCTGCTAATTTCTCAAAACAAAACACTTGTATTTCTGGTTCCATACGTTTTAAAAATTCTATGCTTTCCGGCATTTTTCCCTTTAGAAACTGGATAATCATAATGCTTTTTCCCGCATTTGCCCCTCTCACTGCCTGCCCTAAAGCTGCCGTTGTCTTGCCTTTACCATGTCCACAAAAGATTTGTATCTTTCCTTGGCTCATATTGCACCCATTTCATACCTTTCTCCGATTGATATGCCCATCATACCATAATCTTCCCTGAAAAGTCCATATTATTCTATATATTCTAACTTGCTTACAGAAACTTCATAAGCAATTCTCTTTTCCATCTGCTCCTCCCCTATTTTCTTCATATACTCTCTGCTTTGGATTCTTCCCCAAATCTGGGTTCTTCCTCCCACCTCGAAGGTGGACGCAAACCTGGCGTTTCTTCCCCAGCATATACAAGGGATATAATCTGATTTTCCGTAAGGCCTGTTGACTGCTAAAAGGAGGTCTGCAATCTCTCTGCCTAATGGTGTTTTACGATATACTGGAGTTTTGCAAATATATCCATCCAAAAAAATCTGATTTGTCTTCTGGGCGTCCGTCACTTCCTCTATGTACTCAATTTCCCTAACGAAGACAGATAATACCAGTCGGTTTTTCTTCTCTTCATGGCGGTTGTAAGAGCGGAACTGTCCAGTCACTAAAATAGTCCTTCCCTCATAATTCTGCTTTACATCCATAAGCCTTTCCGATACCATCAAAGGAATAATATCTGCAGAATCACTTAATCTAGCCACTTCAACATCCACAATATAAAATCCCTCTCCAAATACCTCATGGCTGAAACTAAACGCTCCTACAATTGTCCCTATGATAGAAACCTGGTTATTTTCAATTACCTTATCTGTCATATAAATGTTCTCCCTTCTTATTTTTAAGAATTTTTTCTTGTATCGTACTATCTAATATATGATGGTAATTGTAAATATATTCCAATTATTAAAAGAAACCTGTTTTCCATATTCTCCTTTTTTTGCCCTTTTCTCATAAAATTCTACAATCTTTTTCTTCATTCTCTAAGTCGAAGAAATAGAAACAAGTACTTTTTTTACATCTTGTAATCTTTAAAATATGTGATAAACTATATGAGTTAATAAAGATTCAGTATACAGGACTTTACAAAAGCTCTTGGTACAAAAACCTTGTAGAAATGAGGATATATATGCTTACAAAACGAGAAGACATAAGAAATATTGCTATTATCGCCCATGTAGACCATGGAAAAACAACTTTAGTAGACGAATTATTAAAGCAAAGCGGTGTTTTCCGCAAAAATCAGGAAGTAACTGAACGCATCATGGATTCCAATGAATTAGAGAGGGAAAGAGGAATCACCATTTTATCGAAAAACACAGCTGTTTTTTATAAAAATACAAAGATTAATATTATTGACACGCCAGGACATGCTGATTTTGGCGGGGAAGTAGAACGGGTGCTGAAAATGGCTGACGGGGCTATCTTAGTCGTGGACGCCTTTGAGGGAGCCATGCCCCAGACAAAATTTGTTCTAAAAAAGGCATTAGAATTAAAGCTCCCTGTCATTGTATGTATCAATAAAATGGATCGTCCTGAAGCAAGGCCAGAGGAAGTCATGGATGAAGTATTAGAACTTTTTATTGACCTAGAAGCTGATGAAAGCCAATTAGACTGTCCCTTTCTGTTTGCATCAGCCAAACGGGGCACTGCAAGTCTGGAGATAGAAAAAGAGGGAAGGGATATGGTTCCCCTTTTTGAGACTATTTTACAATCCATTCCTGCTCCCAAAGGGGATCCAGAGGCTGACACCCAAGCTCTTATTAGCACTATTGACTATAATGAATATGTGGGCCGTATTGGTGTGGGAAAAGTGTACAATGGATGTCTGAAAATGAACCAGGATGTAGTCCTTGTCAATGCCCATGAACAAGAAAAGCAAAAAAAAGTAAAAGTCAGCAAATTATATGAGTTTGACGGTTTAAATAAAGTAGAAGTAACAGAAGCAGGCATAGGATCCATTGTGGCAATTGCCGGCATTGGGGATATTCAAATTGGAGATACTATATGCTCCCTGGGCCATCCCTCTCCCATTCCCTTTCAAAAAATATCCGAACCTACCATTGCCATGCAGTTTCTTGTAAACGATTCTCCCCTTGCTGGCAAAGAAGGAAAGTATGTCACTTCCCGTCATCTAAGGGAACGTCTTTTTCGGGAATTAAATACAGACGTTAGTCTTCGAGTGGAAGAGACAGATACAACAGAAAGCTATAAAGTATCAGGAAGGGGAGAACTCCATCTGTCCATTCTTATTGAAACTATGCGCCGGGAAGGGTATGAATTTGCTGTAAGCAAAGCAGAAGTTTTATATAAAGAGGATGAGAATGGAAAAAGGACAGAGCCTATGGAATTAACCTATATTGACGTCCCAGAATCATTTTCCGGCACGGTCATTGAAAAGTTAAGCCAAAGAAAAGGAGAACTTCGCAACATGAAGACTGCTGCTGGGGGCTACACCCGTTTGGAATTTTCTATCCCCTCCCGAGGACTCATTGGATATCGGGGAGAATTTTTGACAGATACAAAGGGAAACGGAGTGATGAACACTATTTTCGATGGATATGGTCCTTACAAAGGAGATATTCAATATCGAAAGCAAGGCTCCCTCATTGCCTTTGAAGCTGGGGAAGCTATTACCTATGGTCTCTTCAACGCCCAGGAGAGAGGAATCCTCTTTATTAGTCCTGGCACAAAAGTTTACTCTGGTATGGTGGTAGGTCAAAATGGAAAGGCCGAAGATATTGAGCTGAATGTATGCCGGAAAAAGCAGCTGACCAATACCCGCTCTTCCAGCGCCGACGAGGCTCTCCGCCTTTCGCCTCCCAAAATCTTAAGTTTAGAGCAAGCTTTAGAATTTATTGATACAGATGAATTGCTGGAAATTACTCCAAAGAATTTGCGGATACGAAAGAAAATATTAGACTCGACTCTTAGAAAGAGAGCTATGAAAAAATAATCCAAAGATCCTTTGAGAATTGATAGGATGCTAAATGAAAACCCCTGCCTCTGGGGAAGAATCCCCCCTTTATGAGAGGATTAATTCCACAGGGCAGTGATCTGAGCCCAATACTTGGCTGTGAATACAGGCCCCTTCCAATCTTTCCTGTAAGGCATTGGAGACAACAAAATAGTCAATTCTCCATCCAACATTTTTCTCTCTTGCCTTAAAACGATAGGACCACCAGGAATAGGCCCCTTCCTTTTCTGGATAAAAGTACCGAAAAGTATCTGTAAATCCCGCCTCCAACAAATGGGAAAATTTCTCCCTCTCCTCTATAGTAAAGCCAGCGTTCCTTTTATTTGACTTTGGATTTTTTAAATCAATTTCTTTGTGGGCCACATTTAAGTCTCCACAAAAAACAATGGGTTTCTTTTGTTCCAGTTCTTTTAAATAGTTTAAAAAAGCATCTTCCCACTCCATTCGATAGGAAAGCCTGGCCAGCTCATTTTGAGAATTGGGAGTATAGACGGTCATAAAATAAAAATCATCATATTCTAAAGTAAGGATACGTCCTTCCCTGTCATGTTCCTCCACTCCCATCCCTCTATGGACAGCCAAAGGGGTTTTCTTCGTAAAAATACCAGTGCCAGAATATCCTTTCTTCTCTGCATAATTCCAGTATTGCTCATATCCTTCCAGGGAAAGCGCAATCTGTCCTTCCTGAAGCTTTGTCTCCTGCACTGCAAAAATATCTGCATCCACTTCCTTAAAAAAATCTAAAAAATTTTTTCCCACACAGGCTCTAAGCCCGTTCACATTCCATGAAATACATTTCATCTTCTTATCCATTCCTTTCCGCTGCTGTGTCCATCTAGAAAAATTTATCGTTGTTTCATTCTTCTTCAGATCCCCTATATGGCTGACTGAAAAACGAACATTTTTATTATACCATAAAAAATGGAACTCCTTATGTGAAAGGTTGGAATTTTTCCTCTCATTTTTTCCATATTTGGTGAACATGAAAAGCTTGTCGAACTCACGGAATACTTGTCATATATTAAAAACATAGAAAAAGTCCCCAAAGGAACTGCCCTCAACAACGAATAAACAGAATGCTTTATAGCATCCGTCATCACGATTGCCTTAGTGGCGACTATTGTCTTTTGTCCTTAAAAATCTCCTAAAAATGACTGGTAAGAACAGCCAGAAAGGTACAGAATCGTATGTAATCATTGTATCGCTCTCCTTTCTTTCGTCTGAAAGGATCCGCCTTTTTCCTCACGTACTTTCCTTGTTTTGTATTATATCAAATGTTATTTTCTGTGTAAATATTATATTTTAGTACTGAACTAGAAATAAATCAGCATTATAAAAAAAATAGGCAGGTTTTTCTTATGAACTATGCATTTACTTTTTACTAATTAATTGTCTTCTTATTTCTCCCATGATTTTTTATACTATTGGCAGAGTAACAACTATCTATGTATGATAATATCCTTGTGAAATAAATTCAAAAAAAGGAGATTTTACAATGCATGATTTACAAACACACTTGAAAAATTATTTAGAATACTGCCATACCCAGAAATGTTTAGATGAAAAAACTTTAAAAGCATATAAGATTGACTTACAACAATTTTCCCAATACATTTCTCCTTCAGAAGGCCATGAGATTACATCCTCTCTATTGGAAAATTATATTGGGGAGCTACATCCAAAATATAAGCCTAAAACAGTAAAGCGAAAAATTGCCTCCGTAAAAGCCTTTTTTCGCTATCTTGAGTATAGAGAAATTATTGAACAAAGTCCTTTTAACAAACTACAAATACGTTTTCGAGAGCCTATCATACTGCCTAAAATAATACCCTTACATACTGTTGAGATATTCTTATCCACCATTTATAAACAATATCGGAACGCTAGGACAGAATACCAAAAAAGAAATGCCCTACGGGATGCTGCTGTTACTGAACTATTATTCGCCACTGGCATGAGAATATCCGAGCTCTGCTCATTAAAGGAAAGGGATGTGAATCTATATGATGGCACAGTTCTCATCTATGGTAAGGGCAGCAAAGAACGGCTTATTCAAATTGGAAATGAATCCGTTATTCATATTTTAAAACAGTATAAAAGTAATTTTTACAGGGAAATCCAAGCTTGTCATCACTTTTTTGTCAATCAAGGAGGCAAAATCTTATCGGATCAAATCGTTCGCAGAATGATTAACAAGTATTCTTCTCTTGCTTCTATCAAGTTACATATTACTCCTCATATGTTCCGCCATACATTTGCAACAAGTCTTTTGGAAGCAGATGTTGATATACGGTTTATCCAGGAAATGTTAGGCCATAGCTCTATCCATATTACAGAAATTTATACTCATGTAGCTGTCGCTAAACAAAGGGATATTCTAATTGCTAAACATCCTCGGAAAAATTTTCATATATAAATTTTTAAGAGCAATTCTATCACTAGGTATAGATTGCTCTTTTTCTTTGGGATTGTTTGATTGATAATTGAAAGTTATCCAGAGTATCATCCACTAAGCATGAATACCCATTTCCCACATATATTTTCCAACAGTGCCTTCGGTAATTGCTTCACGGGACTTTCCAAATTTATGAGTATTTTTTATATTCCTATACGTTTATTGAAAACTATGGTAGACATTTTGACTTTTTCTTTGATCACAGTCTATCTTTTCTAAATAGGAGATAAACCATGTTAAAAAAAACAATGACCTGAATGAGATGAGCCGAATGTATGAAGAATTTCAAAGACAGGTATGTATTGTCTGGCCACTTTTAAAATCTCGCCTGAGCAGCTATTTCTGTAGACTCTTCTTCAACGGAAGATAAATGTTGAACCTGATATTTTCTATACTTTCTCTTTTGCCTGTACATAGCTAATCCTTCCTGCTCCCTCCAATAATTTTACTCCAGTTATTTCCAATATGTTATTAAGACATTCTACATCGTAAGATATATACAAGGTAATGAAGCATAGTCGGAATTTCCACAAAGTCTATACATTCTGACATAATAGTTTAAAATCCTCTATTTTTCCTCACTTATATCATTTTTTACCATGCCAATATCTTTTGATATAAATTACCAGAAAAAATTTTTAAGTATCATAAAAGCCTCTTCTACATGTTCTATATCTCTCCACCTAGATTTTTCCCACTCATTATCCATTATAAAGCCTTTTATTGTATATTTTTTTAAACCCTCCGTTGCCCCACATTGAAATGAAGTAGCAATGAAAGATTTCATACAATATCCAAGTGAAATTATTATACCAAGATAATAATTTTACTTGGATAGTTCCTCCCATGTGATCCAATTGTTGGGGATTTTAGAATAACTGAAGTCTCGCCCATTTCTCCTTCTTCAAATATATGTTTCATCTTCTCCCTAATACTGGTTTTACTCGTCTAAAATAACTCACATCTTTGTGTCATAGTAAGGCAGTCAATTTCATCTTTACCTTTGACTTCTATTTCATTCTCTATTTAGTATATGGATACTTTCGCTGTACATATCTCTTTTGTTGCCTTCCCTATACTGTTCCTCCAGCAATGAAAAGCTCTTACACTCTCGTGATAACTAGTCCATTCAAGTAATTATCTTTCCATTCACTTTCTGCTGCTCTCTCTATGGAACCCAATTACCTTTTAAGCATAATATCCTATAACTCCAAACATTTTTCAGAAATTTGTTTATCCATTACTCTTTTAAAATTAGAAATTTTATTATATAAAGAAATAGTTACCTTTGAATCCATAATTTTATGCAAAAACTGTCTATCATTCTCTAACTAAATAAAAACAATAAGTCTATCAATGGAGATAACACTTTATTTTTATGCCTTAAAACAAATAGGAAAGATAGGTTAAAGAAAATTAGAACAGATAGGCTTTTCTATAATAGAAAGCAGCGAAGCATTCCATCCCATAAAATGGGGAGACATGGATACTCTTGTCTTGTTTACCAAAAGTATTATGTGGAAATTCCCCATTTTTCATATTATAGATTTCCTTAGAAAATTTTTATCATACTCAGGTAATATTGGAAGAAAAAACTGTCATAGAAGGAAAAATTTTCCCTTCTATGACAGTCGCTAAAAGGGAACTTACAATAAAAAGGAAAAAATCTTGATCCAGCTTTTATTCCAAAAATCCCCCTACCTTTTCTATTCCATGTAACCGATATTTTACCCTCTCCCTTTCATTCTAAAAAATAGTCCACCACCATCCCCTTCCCTTCTAAGTCTTTATACGGAGTAAGTGGGTGGCAAATTGGAAATACACAATGAGAGAAAGGGCATCCACAATAGTAGTAATAAAAGGACTGGCCATAACCGCTGGATCAAATCCAACTTTTTTGGCCAGCATGGGAAGGGTGCATCCTACTACTTTTGCAATGAATATGGTGACAACCAAGGTGAAACATACAACAGAGGCAATGGTTAGGCTGACTCTGTCAAAGAACATAAGCTTACAGAAGGTGGCAGCTCCTAGAGTTATGCCGCAAGCAGCAGCAACTCGAATTTCTTTCCAAATAATCTGAAAAATATCGGAAAAGGCAATTTCATTTAAAGAGATTCCCCGGATAATTGTAACCGAAGCCTGCCCTCCTGCATTCCCTCCGCTGTCCATGAGCATGGGAATAAAAGCTGTTAAAATCACATAAGTGCCCAATGCATTTTCATAATAAGAAATAATTTGCCCTGTAAAGGTGGCAGAGATCATTAAAAGCAAAAGCCAGGGAATTCTTTTCTTCCATGTCTCAAACACCCCTGTCTTCATATACGGTTTGTCTGTCGGGACAATAGCTGCCATCTTTTCAATGTCTTCTGTGGCCTCCTCCCGCATAATGTCTACTACGTCATCTACAGTAATAATCCCCACTAGACGGTTTTCCTTATCTACAACAGGCATTGCTGTAAAATCATATTTCTGGAAAATATCTGCCACTTCCTCCTGATCCATCAATGTTTGTATCGATATGACTTTGTCATTCATAATATCCCCAATGACAGCGTCTGGCTCGCTAATGAGGAGGTATCTAAGGGCAACGGTTCCAATAAGACATCTCCTCTTATCCAGTACATAACAAATATTGATTGTTTCCTTATCTAAGCCAATTTTTCTTATTTTATCAATGGCCTGGGATACTGTTAGGCTCTCCTTAAGATCTACGAATTCTACAGTCATAATACTGCCCGCAGAGTCTTCTGGATATTGAAGGAGATGATTAATGGCTCTCCTTGCCTCCTGGCTGGCATTCCCTAACAGACGTTTGACTACGTTGGAAGGCATTTCTTCCATTAAATCTGTGGCATCGTCTGCCATGAGATTATCTACAATATTTGCCGCCTCCCTATCTGTCAAAGAGATGATGACCATTTGTTCTAAGTCAATAGGAAGATAGGAAAAGACATCTGCTGCCATATCCTTTGGCAGCAGACGGAAAATCTGAAAGGCTTCCTCCTTTGGAAGCTCCTCTAAAAGCTCTGCAATATCTGCATGATTGTATTCTGTCAGCTCCTTGCGAAGAAGAGTATATTGTTTGCTCTCTATGAATTGTCGTATTTTTTCCATTGTTCTTCTCCTCCATCATACAGCAAAATGTCTCTGTCTGCCTTTGCGTAAAGGACTTGTCTTTCCTCTCCGATTTCTATCTTTCCATTGACAGCATTTAGCAGCTCTTCCTTCCATTTATTTTTTTCTTTCTCTGGAACTAATATTTGGAAAGATACCATATCCCTATACACTGCTTCCAATATAAGATAGCCCCTCTTCCCCAATACATGCTGCAGCTTTCCCACCTCTCCATAGTCTGCCTGTATAAGGATCTGGATGCCTTCTTGTCTCTCTATGACTTTGCACAAGTTTAATCCTTCTTTTACCGCCCTGGCATAAGCTCTGGCCAGCCCTCCTGTCCCAAGAAGGGTTCCCCCAAAATATCTTGTGACAACAGCCACAACATCTTTGATACACTCCTTCTTTAACACTTCCAGCATAGGCCTTCCCCCTGTCCCTGAAGGCTCTTTGTCATCGCTGCATCTCGTTATTTCTGGATTGCTGCCTATTATAAAGGCAGAACAATGGTGGGATGCATCCCAATACTGTTTTTTTCTCTCTTCTATGAAGGCAGCCGCCTCTTCCTTTGTCCTTACAGAAGCAATTGCCGCAATAAACCTGGACTTTTTTTCAATAATCTCTGTCTGACTGCCTTCATATATGTATCTTTCCATCTTCTGCCTGCCTTTATCCCTTTCTATTTCCTGTTATTTTACCATGGCTCCTACCTAGTTTCAAGTCATGTTCAAAAAGCTTGTCTTTGAAAGGGAATAAATCTTGAAAAACAGCCAATTCTAAAGACAAAGAGTATGGTTCCTTCTTGTGGGAACTTAGATGTGAACAAGAACATTTATTCTATGATGATAGAAGGTTAAAGAAGTTTTTCTTTATTTAGAAGCTGTTTTTTGCTATAATAGGTTAAACATTCACTACATTCCTTGCGCCACTGAAGGCGGAATAAAGAGAAATATTTTATGAAGTCAATATTTTATGCATCGTATAAGTGTTATGTCTTATGCACCTTTCTTCTATGAGACAACATACAAAATACGCTGTGCAAGAATGGAGGATAATATGAATTATGGAAAAAAAGGCGTCCGAAGGCGGCAACAGTCACTGACTTCCCGGTCAACAAAAATTGCCAAAATGTTAGGAATAACAGCATTTAAAATCATCTTATTAGGTATCCTGACAGTTGGAGTTGTGGGATTATGTGCTGGCGTAGGTCTCTTTAAAGGAGTGCTGGATTCTTCACCAGAACTTTCTGTGTTGGATTTAGATCCTTCTGGTTTTTCTACAGCTGTATATGATTCGGAAGGAAATCAGATAACTACCTTAGTTGCCGCTGACTCCAATAGAAAGTATCAGACTATTGAAAAGATTCCCCTAGATCTGCAGCATGCCTTTGTGGCCATAGAGGATGAACGGTTTTATGAACATAATGGAATTGATATTAAAGGTATTGTGCGGGCAGCCTTTGTAGGCTTAAGAAATGGGGGAAGATTTACAGAAGGGGCCAGCACCATTACCCAGCAGCTTTTGAAAAATAACGTATTCAAAGGCTGGCCCGATGAATCCACCTTTGCGGAACGTTTAAAGAGAAAGATTCAAGAACAGTACCTGGCCATTGAGGTAGAAAAAACTGTTCAGAATAAAGACCTCATATTAGAAAAATACATGAATACTATTAACTTAGGGCAAAACACCTTAGGAGTCCAGACAGCATCTTTGCGTTATTTTAATAAATCGGTCTCCGATTTGACCCTCTCTGAATGTGCCGTTATTGCAGCCATCACTCAAAATCCTGCAAAGTATAACCCTATTACCCATCCTGAGGAAAATGAAAAAAGACGCTCCAAAGTTCTTTCTAATATGTTGGATCAGGGATATATTACCCAAGGCGCCTATGAAGAAGCTATAGAAGATGACGTATACAGCCGGATTAAAAATGTCAATGAGGAAAATGAGGAAAGTTCCATCTATACATATTTTGTAGATGAACTGACAGAACAAGTAATTCAAGATCTTCAAGATATTAAAGGCTACGCCTATACTCAGGCATACAATACATTATTTAGCGGGGGTCTGTCCATTTATACGACCCAGGATCCAAAGATCCAGAGAATCTGTGATGAAGTAATGCTTAACGAAGAGAATTTTCCAAGCTGCCAATGGCTTTTAGAATATGAGCTGAGTATCGAAACAAAAGAGGGAGAGCAGGAAAATTTCAGCACCCAAATGATGGATAAGTATTACAAAGATAAAAAAAATATTAAGTCTTATGGCAATAGTCTTCTTTTTTCATCGAAAGAAGCCGCCATGGAAGAAATTGAAGCCTATAAATCTTTTGTCATGGAAGATACGGATCTCTTTATTGCAGAAAAAGTGACCTTAACTCCCCAGCCCCAGGCTTCTATCACTGTCATGGATCAGTCCACTGGCCATGTAGTTGCCATTGTTGGAGGAAGGGGAACAAAGGAGGCAAGCCTTACATTAAATAGAGCTACCAATACTACAAGGCAGCCTGGCTCTACCTTTAAAGTAGTGTCCACATATGCCCCTGCCTTAGACAGCGCCGGCATGACACTGGCCACTGTGAAAATTGATGAGCCCTTTAATTATGCCAACGGCCGTCCTGTATCCAACTGGTATTCCAGCGGCTATAAAGGTCCTTGTACCCTCCGTTATGCTATTGAACAATCTTTAAATATTATTGCCGTGAAAACTTTAACAGATATAACCCCTCAGCTTGGCTTTGATTATTTGCAAAACTTTGGTTTTACAACCTTAGTCTCCAAAAGAGTGCAATCAGACAATCGAGTTGTCTCTGATATTACTCAGTCTTTGGCTTTGGGAGGCATTACGGATGGCGTTACCAATCTAGAGCTTAATGCTGCTTATGGGGCCATTGCCAACATGGGTACTTACACAAAACCTCTTTTTTATACAAAGATTTTAGATCATAATGGAGACGTTCTCATTGAAAACGAGCCTCAAACAAGGCAGGTTATTAAAGAAACAACAGCCTACCTTCTCACAAGCGCTATGGAAGACGTTGTCACAAAAGGAACAGGGGGAAGTGTCAACTTTGGAAATATGCCCATTGCAGGAAAAACAGGTACCACATCCGATTACAATGACGTCTGGTTTTCTGGATACACTCCCTATTACACTGCTACAACCTGGGCTGGGTATGATAACAATTATAAGCTCACTGGCTCTGACAAAAATCTTGCAAAAACATTATGGAAAAATGTTATGTCTCAAATCCATGAAGGACTTGAACATAAAAGCTTTACTACACCAAAGGATATTACAACAGCTACTGTCTGTAGGAAAAGTGGAAAATTGGCAGGAGCTACTTGTATGTTGGATGGCAGCACTATATCAGAATATTTTGCCACTGGAACAGAGCCTACGGAAACTTGCGACAGCCATATTAGTGGCTTCGTCTGTTCTCTTACTGGGCTTCGGGCTTCGGAAACCTGCCCTTACCGAGTAGAGGGAAGTATTACCATCAATCCCTTAGGTGCGGATTTGGCAACTGCCGGATATTGTCCCCATAGCTATGCTAACGGCGTTCCTCTCTTTGATCCTACCACTATACCAACTATACCAGGCCAGATTGATCCAAATACAAATACAATCCCTATTCTTCCAGGAACCCCTCTGCCCACTATACCACAGGTGCCTCAGACCGTTACCCCTACTCCTGAAGGAACAATTCCTACGCCTACACCTACACCGTAAGCAATAACTCATTTTACAAAATACTAACAGGGCGCTGCTTCTGTCATGATTCCTATTCTTCCATGACAAGAGCAGCGCCCTTTCCTGTAAAACAATATTTTATTCTTTTTCTTTTGTAAGCATAACCATTATCTTATTAGAACGAGATATAAATTTCGTCATTTCTTCTGGTTTTAAAGGAGCATGGGAAAGCATGGCCAAGTCATAAAGCTGTTCACAAATCATAGGAACATTCTCTCCCTCTTTTTCTTTTAATATATATTGGACAAGCTCATTGTTTCCATTTAAGATTAAGGTTGTTCCACTCTCTCCTCCAAAAAGATCATGATCCATACCAGGCATTGTATACATTTTCATCATATCCTGCATTCTTCTGCTCTCTTCTGATAAGGTAATCATGGAAGAAATCTCCGCATTTTTCAACCTCTCTACTTTCACTTCCAGCTTTTCCTTGCCCAGAGCCTTACGAAACACTTGGGTCAGCTCCTCTGTAGAATTCTTTAATTCTTCTTCATCTTCCCCTTCTTCTTTTAAGGAATCTGTTAAGTCTGCGTCTATTCTTTGGAATTTAATTCCTTCGTTTTTAGATTCTAACTGGGATATAAAAGGCTGATCAATATTATGAGTTAAAATAACTGCATCCATTCCCTGCTCTTTAAACAAACGAATATACTGGCTTTGCTGCTGTTGATCCGTTACATAATAAATGGTCTTTGGCTCTTTTTCCTCTTTCTTCTCCTCATCCTTCTCATCAACTACTTCCCCTTCCACAGTTTCCCCTGTCTCAGCGTCTGAAGCCGTTATTTTTTCTACATCGGTTTTATCTACTTCTAAACATTCAGGAAGAGCTAAATATTTCCCCTCTAAGTTTTTAAACAAAATATAATCTGTCATTTTCTCACAGAATTTATCATCTTTTAAACATCCAAACTTAATAAAGGGGCTTATGTCATCCCAGTATTTCTCATATTCTTCTCTCTCTGTCTTACACATTCCTGAGAGCTTGTCCCCAACTTTTTTTGAAATATACTCCGAAATCTTATTGACAAATCCGTCATTTTGTAAAGCGCTTCTGGAAACATTCAAAGGTAGATCTGGACAATCAATCACTCCTTTTAACAGCATTAAAAATTCTGGGATAACTTCCTTTATATTGTCCGCAATAAATACTTGATTATTGTATAACTTTATCTTTCCTTCAATAGAATCATACTCCATATTAATTTTGGGAAAGTATAAAATACCTTTTAAATGGAAGGGATAATCCATATTCAGGTGGATCCAGAATAAAGGTTCTTTGTAATCTAAAAAGACTTTCCGGTAAAATTCCAAGTACTCTTCTTTCGTGCAGTCATTGGGATGTTTTGTCCATAAAGGATGGATCTCATTTATGGGAACTGGTCTTTTTAATATTTTTAGTTTTTCCCTTCTAGGAGAAATTTCAACGATTTCTTTCTCTCCCTGTTCATTTTCCTTTTCTTCTGTCTTCGCCTCTTCAATAATCGTCTCTATGACTGTGTCTTTTTCTGTCTTCTCCTCAGGTAAAATAGTCTCATACTCTGGTTCAGCGTTTGCCTTTGTCAAAAATATTTCAACAGGCATAAAAGAGCAGTATTTTTTTACAACTTCCCTTGCCTCATATTCATTGCAAAACTTCAAGCTGTCTTCATTGATAAATAAGGTGATTTCAGTACCTATTTCCTTTCGTTCTCCATCCCTCATATCATATTCTGTTCCCCCGTCGCATTCCCAATGTACAGGAACTGCTCCTTCTTTATAAGACAGAGAATCAATGTGTACCTCATCGGCAACCATAAAGGCAGAATAAAATCCTAATCCAAAATGTCCAATAATCTGATCTTCATTTGTTTTATCCTTATACTTCTCTAAAAAGTCAGAAGCTCCAGAAAAGGCAATTTGATTAATATATTCTTCTACCTCTTCGGCGGTCATTCCCAGCCCATTATCAATAAATTTTAATGTTTTTTCCTCTGGATTTACAATGATCTGGATTTTGCTTTCATAATCTTGGGGCAGGGAATACTCTCCCATCATATCCAGTTTCTTCAATTTTGTAATAGCGTCGCATCCATTAGATATAAGCTCCCTGTAGAAAATGTCATGATCCGAATACAACCATTTTTTAATAATAGGGAATATGTTGTCACTATGAATTGATAAATTTCCATGTTTATTAGCCATTTTAATCACTTCCTCTTCTTTTTCTTTGCTCAAGAATTATATTAATACCCCTGTGAAAAAAAGTCAAGAAAAAATTAGCACTCATTTTATACGAGTGCTAATAATTTCAGAATACTTTTTTGCTACATGATGCACAAAATTTCACTTGAATTCTTCCATTATTTCGTTAAAACGGGTAATTTCTGCATAATCATCACTATTAATTCTTACAATTACTGGATTTTCTGCACCCATAGCATAAATACCTACTATTGATTTTCCATCTATTATATATCTTCCCCTTATTATGTCAATGTCGCTGTGAAACTTATTTGCAGCACTTGCAAATTTTTTTATATTTTCAATAGTATCCAGCTTTATGATGATTTCTGTTTTCAATGCTCTTCTCCTTTTCACTTTTTATATTTTTTTCGTCATAAATGGGAGGGAATCCTTCTAAAGATCCTTCTCCTCTCTATCATTCGCCTTAATAGTATCAAATCCTTCTGGATAACGGGCCTTTAGCTTATCAATGTTCATCTTCATAATTTCATCCATATCCCATTGAAGAGAATGACATAACATGGCAACATACCAGAGTATATCTCCACATTCTTTTTTCAAATGTTCCATATCCACTTCTCTTTCGTGAAAAATCCACTTCTTTATAAGATCATTCAATTCTCCAACTTCACCAGAAAGTCCAAGACATGCATTTATAATGCCCCCAAGGTCAAGGTTCCTTTTATGTTCTTGAGCTTCTCTTAGGCGATAGGATGCCTTTCCATCATTTGTTCTCATTGCCTCCTTTTGATATTCCATGCCTTTCATCTTATTTTTTCTCCTCCTTTTATGCCCTCTTTTTCTTTTTTAGAAACCGATGTAAATCATCTCTCATATGGAAATAATTTTTCTTCTGATCTGGAAAATAGGTATTGTTTTTTCTTGCATATTCCAGCATCCATTCATCAAGATCAATGTCTTCTTTATAGGAATAGGCTACCATTGCCAATAAAGACAAGCGATTCTGTTTTTCAAGTAATGTTGACCCATGACGAATGGTATGTTCCTCCAGATCGTCTAATGTTTCATTGTAAAGCTCCAAGTCCTTTTCTATACTTTCCTTCGTAATGCCAACATGTTTTGAAAGAAATGTCTTTACGTCTATGGGTTCCTCCATACTTTCATATCCATTCCTATGTAAAAATTCATCTAGCAATTGTATAAGTCCCTTCACCTTACGAATAACTACTGATCTATCTCTTGTACTTTTGCTTTTATAAATAGATATAAAAGATTTTCCATTCACTTTTAAATGATCGATGGAATTACTTATGTATATTATAAATTCTTTGAATTGTAAATCTCCTATATTTGTTTTTTTGAATTTATCAAATACTGCAAACCATATGGGTGAATTTGTTATAGTGAACATATTTTTTATTTCTTTATCTACAATGTTGCAAAGTCTGTCAAGAGAATCTCTAAAAGAATCGAACATATCCTCTGTGGCATGTTCATTGACAAAGGGGGCTGTGAAAAAAAGGAGTTGAAAACTCCAAACTTCACAGCCCCTTTATTTTGTAGAATAATTTAAGCGAAAAATCCCCAAAAAGGATATAATTCCCCTTACCCCATATGAATGCATTTTAGGGAATCATGCAGT
>CAJUTQ010000080.1 GCA_910589265.1 uncultured Lachnospiraceae bacterium | reverse complement strand
GGTTGGTGAATGTATGGTTAGCAGGAAAATAGAAAGCAGGGAGGAGGCAGAGCCAGATTTCATATTAGGGGATGCCTATATTGAAGTCAATGTGCCAGATGCCATCCTGAATGCAGCAGGGGATGGCTGGTTGCAGGTAAAGTCCCTGATGCTGACTGATGGGAAGGCTGTAAGGTATAGGGATATGGTTTCAAGGATGGAGAATGGAAATAAGAGGTTTATTCTCCTGACAGTGTTCCAGCATGGGCTGAATGACAAGATGAAGGGTTTCCTGTGCAGGGAACTGAGCAGGCTCTTTGGGGCAGATTTGCAGGAAAATACTGAATTCTGGGTTATTGACCTAAGGTTAGAACCAGATGGGATCACCCTTTTGTCATGCCAGAACATCACAGACAAGGTTTTATTAAGCTGAAGGGAGCAGAAGCAGGATGGGCAGAGAAAGTGCATTTTTGCAAGAAATTAAAAGAGGGAAAAGGAAGGTACAATGGAGGAGGAAAGGAGGAGAAGAAGATGGATGAAACATTAAAAAACATCATAACCAATCTTGGTGAAAGACAGATTGGAATGGATGAAGAGTTTAGATTCCATTGCACAGAGTGTGGAAAATGCTGCATCCACAGGGAGGATATCCTTCTGAACCCAAGGGACATTTACAGCATGTCCAAGGAATTAGGGATGTCCCCAGGGGAGCTGTTTTTGAAGTACTGTGAAACTTATATTGGTGATGGCTCCAGAATCCCTATAGTAAGGATCAAGCCCAAAGGCTCAGTGAAAAGATGCCCCTTGCTGAAAGACAGGAAATGCTCAGTCCACAAATCCAAGCCATCTGTCTGTGCCCTGTTCCCTATAGGCAGGGTCCTGCAAGTGGGTGACACAGAAGGGAACATCAGGGAGGTTTCTGTGGATGATGTGCAATACATTTTCAGCACACCAGGATGTGGGGATGCTACAGAGAGGCACACTGTAAGGGGATGGCTGGGGGCTTTTGGGATTCCCTTACAAGATGAATTTTTCATTATGTGGCAGAAAATTATTGTGGAAACAAGCATGGCTTACAGAAGATTAGAAATGAAAGCCAGCC
>CAJUTQ010000079.1 GCA_910589265.1 uncultured Lachnospiraceae bacterium | reverse complement strand
TGGGAAGGATGAATACAATGCTTATTTTGGAAAGCAGGGAACCTATGTCATAAGGGAGATTGAAGCACCTGTTGGATTTTCTCTTTCAGGAGAAATGGGTGGGGTTGGCTACATAGACAAAAACAATGATGGAATCATCCAGGAGGAGGAAAAGGAATACCCTCTTCCAAGCACCTCAAAAATCACAGAAGGGCTTGCCTTGAAAATAAAAGTTGAGACATTTACTGATGCAGATGGAAAAGAAGGAAAATACCACAAATACTTTTTGGATGGGAAACCAATTGTTGAAAATATTTTAGATGCCAGCAACCTTCCTGAAGGCACACCAGAAGAAGAAAAGGGGCTTGCTGTGGTGGTTGAGGACAACCCAGACAACCCAAACCTTTCTTCCCTTGCTGTCTGCTTGGACACTAACCAACAGTATGCAGGCTCTGCTTACAGGACTATCAGTGTGCAGGACACTGTTACCATTGACACACTGGAAAAAATTTCTGCAAAATACTTTGTAACCACAAAGCTGTATGACCTTGGTACAGAAGACGACAGGACTGATATTCCTCTTTCAGTGAGCTGGAAGAAAAAAAGTAATTATTCAGAGGGGAACAAAACTGGGAGAGAGTTTAAGACAGAGTTCAGCACAGGGGCTGATGGGCATGTGAATGCTGGCTCACAGGTGCAGTTCAAAGTGGAAGCCACAGTGGATATTTCTGACTTAAAAGGGCATACCCTGGTATTTGTGAACTACCTGCTTGTAAAGCAAGGGGCTGATGGCTCAGGCTCTGCCATCTGGGGCAAAGGGGAAAATGATGGCCTTGGCAAAGCCTCCAGCAAGGATGATAAAATGGAGCAAATCTACATCATTGATGGGATTTCCACAAGCATTATTGGTACAGATGCTAACAGGAAGGCAGGCACTGGGGAGTCCATCATTTATGCAGGCAAAGACCAGGCGCTTAAGGACACTATCACTTACACCAACCTTGAGAAAAAGAGGCCATATATTGTTAAATACTGGCTTGTGGATGCTGAAACTGGGAATATGGTTGGTGGCATAAGGGAAGAAAAAAGGACAGCAAGTGCATCTGGCAGTGGCACATGGGATGTCCCATTCAATTTTGATGCCACAGACAGCAAGGGGAAGAAATATGTGGCATATGTGGAAGTGTATGAAAATGACCATTTGATTGTGGACCATAAAGAAATCAATGATAAGAAGGAAACATTCCTGGTTCCTAAAATCACCACAAAGCTCAGGTGTGAGGAAACAAACACTAACATTGCTGAAAATGGCCCAACCATCAGCTTTGAGGACACCATCACTTACAAGAATTTAATCCCAAATGCCAACTACAAGGTGGAAACTGTGGTAATGGACTTGGGGACAGGCAGGGAGCTTGTGGATGCCAGGGGCAGCAAGGCTTCTGTAAGGGATGCTGACAAAACATTCACCCCAGGCTCTCCAAATGGGGAGCATAAAGTGCATTTCTCCATAGCAGGTGTGAGGACTGATGGAAATAACATTGTAACCAACACCCTTGCAGGGAAAACCATTGTGGTGTACCAGTACCTCTATATTGAAAAAACCAACAATGGCTCAAAAGACTGGGTTCTGATTGCAGACCATGCTGACATAAATGACAAAGAC
>CAJUTQ010000078.1 GCA_910589265.1 uncultured Lachnospiraceae bacterium | reverse complement strand
GAAACTGCATGATTCCCTAAAATGCATTCATATGGGGTAAGGGGAATTATATCCTTTTTGGGGATTTTTCGCTTAAATTATTCTACAAAATAAAGGGGCTGTGAAGTTTGGAGTTTTCAACTCCTTTTTTTCACAGCCCCAATTTCTTCTATGTCATAGGAAATACATTGTCACTGTGAGGGGATGGGGAGCTGTTCTGGGCTTGCCCGCTTTGTTCCTATATATATATAT
The DNA here is from genome assembly GCA_910589265.1 of uncultured Lachnospiraceae bacterium. Lineage (GTDB taxonomy): Bacteria > Bacillota > Clostridia > Lachnospirales > Lachnospiraceae > MGBC165282. Next base: position 23,766 of record CAJUTQ010000078.1, on the reverse strand, counting down.
TTACAATCATTATTTATTTACAGCATTGTATTCCTTCCATTTCATAACACCAAATCCTATTTTAGATGTACTTACTTCTAATTTTCCATAGTAGACGAATTCTTCCTCCTCTCTTCCAAAAATATAAATCTTGTCATTTGCCTTCTCAGCACTTTCTCTTATTTTTACAATCATTTCCTCCTTCCCATCCCCGTCTATATCCAGGAAAGCAAGATATTTTACTGGATACTCTATCTCCCTCTTTTTTTCCCATCTATCCCAAATATCTTTTGGTACTCTGTCTATGCTGTAAGCGAACCTCTCCTTATTTTTTCCTCCAAGAAAAATAAGAAAAAAAAGCCAGAATATTCTACTATATAAAAATATACTTTTATTCATCTGTATTTTCACCTCTTCCCTTTATTCTTTCTCAATTTTACGAAAAAAGTGCATCATAAGTTCATCATTTCTGCATCATTTTTGCATCATTTAGACAAAAAAAGACAATTTATGAAGTTTCACATAGATTACCTAAATACTTATCCTTCAAACCAGAATAGCCATCCTATCCTATTACCATATAAAAAAAGGGATTTCATATTCAGAAACTTTTGAATACTAGATATGAACAAGAACAGGCGTAAAGAAAAGGCAGACAGCTACATTAGGAATAGGATTTTAAAAACTAAGTCGCTCAAAAATCATGTCTATGTTCATATTCTCATAAACTCTATCAATCTATCAAGTACTTTTTGAATATTTTTTTGAATAGATTGGTTTTCTTCTATTCAAAAAAACAATGGATACCCAAGTCCACTATCGAAAACTAGTAGAATTGGCGTATCCATTGTTCATCCTCTCATTATTTTATTTGTAAACTCTATTCCTTACCTTTATCCATAAGCTTTATTTCCTATTTTTAACCTTGACAAGACTAAAAAATGATATTATAATCTTTCTATATATTTATATAATCTTTTATCTTATCTACTATTTCAAGGATTACATCTCTTACAAGGCACATATTCTTGTGCAATCAGCTCTTCCCTCTTCTGTGCTGAATTGAAACGATGGGTTGTAGGCAGTGAATCACATTCCGGCTTATGGAATTTTTTTGTCTGTGTATTTAATACATATGCTATCTTTTGAGTATTCTTTGTTGTCTCCTCTGCCTGTGCCTCTCTTTCATTCCCAGAAAAATTCTTTTGATCCTCTGGCATTTTCTCTGAGTCCTTTTTCTTGTTATCTGTACTAGACTTTGTAGATTCTCCTGCCTTCCAACTATCTGTAGGAGCTGTGTTCCATGTTATTTCTTTTCCATCTGATACAGCCACAATGGAGCCTTGCTCGTCTGTACGAAATACTTTCACCCCTTCCTTTCTTAATGTATTCAGTGTTGCGCTATGGGGATGTCCATATTCATTATTTTCTCCACAGCTAATAACCCCATATTCCGGGCTTACAGCTTGTATAAATTTTTCCGCAGAAGACGATTTGCTCCCATGATGGCCAACTTTCAGTACTTGAGCAGATATATCCATCTTATTATTGACTATATCTATTTCTGCTTCTTCCTCTGCATCTCCTGTAAAGACAAATTTTTTTCTTCCATGCTTTAAGACAATGGCTACAGAATAATTGTTTGACTCATTTCCATAGTCATTCTTGTTAGGCCCAATAATGGTGAATTCTGCATCTCCTAAAGAATAGGTATTGCCTACGACGGGAGGGGTAACGGAATATCTCTTATAATCCAAGGACTGGACGACATCTCGATAAGTTGCTGTATCCTTCTCATAATTGGGCATAATAATAGTGTCTATATCATACTTCGTTATAATAACGTCTGCACCGCCGCAGTGATCGGAATCTGGATGAGTGACAATAAAGTAATCAAGAGATTTAACTCCCTGCTTATTCATATAATTTTGTATCAACGTACCTTTATCATTTTCTCCCCCATCAATAAGCATAGACCTATCCCCACATTTAATGAGGGTGGCATCTCCCTGACCCACATCAATAAAATGTACTTCCAAGTTCTGTAGTGTTGTTTTTCTTTGATTTGACTGGGTTTGTGTTTCTGAGCGACAACCACTTAAGGCAAGCAAAATAAAAACTATAGAAAATAAGATCCATCTTCTCCTCATACTCATTCCTCCTTCTTCTTTGTATTATACATATCATATCGAACAAATAATTCTTTTTCAATCATTTTTCCAAAACAGCAGAATGCCTATTGAAAATCAAGAAAATTTCTGTCATACTCTTTTTAAACATTGTTTCTTTGATTGCTTTTGTGCAGTGAGACATCTATATATTTTCTTTGATAGTCTGTCCTTTTCCATAAAAAGTAGCACAGACTGTCCCTCATTTGCTCTTGACAGCGCAGTCCATGGCATGGAAACCAATTAAGGAAAATATTGAATAAAAAAGTAAAAACACTTTAGAATGGAGGAAAAATGAAAAAAAAATTTCTACAAAAACTGTTGCCTTGTGCACTATCTACAGCCATTGCATTTTCAATGGCTCCTGTACCTCTTTATGCTGACAGTTTACCACCTGTCATTACTTCCGATTATGGAAATCCCTCTGTCCCACAGTCTATTCCTGGCAATGTACAAGTGACAGGCTCAAACATTACTGTTCAAAATACAGGTATTCAGGGAGATTTAAATATTACAGAAGGAGGAGGTACTGTTACCTTTCATGGAGTAAGTACAACAGGTTCTGGAAATATATCGGGAAAAGGGGGACAGAATCTTCGATTTCAAGATTGCACCATCCCTCAAATGAATGTTGCCAGGGATGACTCTATTGTCTGGATTACTGGCAACAGTACTGTTCCCTCTATTGGTGTTTCTGGAAGATGTATTATTGATGCAACTTCCAAAACAAACTCCAGTCCCATAGATGTTACTATTGGTCCTAATACACCCCCAGGTACCATGGTAGGTCTTTGTGGTAATTTAGGGTCTGTCACCATTGACGCCAAAGATGTTCGAGTTGGCCATACTGCTGGATCCGTTGCTTCTGTTTCTGTTACAAGAAATGGCGGTGGAAGTCGGGTACTTGTATTTCCAAATTCCTCTATTTCTTCTATGAAAGCAGATGCTCCTGTGACCATTGACAATTTTGGCAGTCTAGCCCAGCTGGAAGTAAATTCTTCTGGAGTATCCATTAATAACCCAGCTGCAAGGACAATCAGCTCTGCTGCTCCCTCTTCACAAGAAGGTTCTTCTGGAAGTTCCGGTTCTTCGGACTCCAGTCAGAATGACAGCAATACAATCCTCAATGAAAGTACAGGAGGCAATAAACCAGAAAATCCCAGTCCTTCTGAAGAGCAAATCGAAATAGTTGGGATCTATCCATCCCTTGCCAAAGTAACTGTAGAGTTGAGCCATCCTGTAAAACTGGAAACTTCCAATTTTTATATTAGTTGTCCTAGAGGACAAGATATGACTATTTTAAATTCTATTACACCTGACGGACCAGACAAAAATCGTATTTATCATCTAAGTACTTCTTATTATAAAGATAATACATACGTATTGTCTATTACTCTCCCTAGTGGGAAGGTCCTTGAGAAAACTTTTGCTACCAACCTAGATGTTCCTCAGATAACGAATGCACAGGCATCTCGTATGGATGGAAGTACAGCGAAATTCTCCTTTGTCTCGGATACGTTTGGCTCCATATACTATATGGTAGTGCCAGAACAGAATTCCAAGGCCCGCTCGGTTATTGGCAGTCAGGCTCCTACAACACCAGAAGAAATTAAAGAAAAAGGAATGACTGCAGATATTCATGCTAATGTTAATGAATTGACTATTCCCGGCCTTCAGTCAGGAACAGCTTATACACTCTACTATGCTATTGCCAGAAAAGACGGGCAAAATCCAATTATGGGACGTCCACTGCCTATTTCAGCTGTACCAGAGCAGACATCTCCTGATACTGCAGAAATAAAAATTGAAGAGGCGAAACCTCTCAGTGATGATCGGATTTTTATTAAATTTAATAAACCTACCCCAGTTAAATTAGACATAAGTGCATTCTATGTCAAATGCCCTGCACAAGCAGCCCTAAAGCTTGGAAGAGCCGAAACTTCTGACTTACAGTCCTATGTTCTATATATGGAGACTGGTTGGCATTTCCTTAGTGGAAACCACTATGATGTGAAAGTGACCTTCCCGGATAGTACAGTTGCCACTGGCAGATTCTATGCTGATTTAGACTGGCCTACTATAACCCTTTTTGATGTTTACCGTCTGTCCGATACAAGCATACAAGTTACCTTTACATCCAATGAAAGCGGAGTCCTTCATTATGGAACCGCTGTCTCCTATGAAGATTTTATCTCTATTCCCACATCACAAATACGACAGACAGGGATAGAACGCCCCTTAAATGCTGGGAAAAATGACTTTGTTATTGATGTTCCAGCAGGCCATTCTTATTTCTATATGGTAGCCGAAGATACCCTTGGCAATTATGCAGATTACAAGGAATGGAAACAAATTCCCACTACGATTACCCAGCCTGAGGAAAAACCTGATTTTAATGAAATTACTGATATAACTGTCACTTGGGGAACCGAATGGGGAACAGGAAGACCTGCTCAAAAGCTCCTCGTCCAATTTAAAGAACCGTATGATGAAAAATATGTAGGAGATTTACAAAGCCGCTCTTCCATTCAGATTATCCAATCTCAGATGACGAAACCTCCGCGGATCCAGGAAACTTCTTACCATGATTCCGATCCTAGTAAATATCTTAGAATGGTGACCATGACTGTCAATTCATCTACCACCTTGACAGAAGGAACATACAAACTGATTATTGAATTTGATGAAGGCACTTTAGAGAAAGAATTCCATATTAGCGCTGACTCTGGATCTTCTTCGTCTTCTGCTTCCTATACAGTGTCTTCCAACAGTGCCAACAAATAACCTTTTCTAACATCCCTTGGGGCATTCTTTCTTCTTTGCCCTAATGGGAGAAAGGTTTCTTACTTCTATTATAATAGAGAGATAAAAAGCCAGAAATGTTATTTTTACAACATTTCTGGCTTTTTTGTTTACCATTTTTCTTTTTAAAACCTTGTCCTTTCCTCAAGAAAAATTCATAACAAAATTTACGACGCTTGGTTCTTCTTTCTATCCTCTAATATTTTTTCAACACTTGCCAATTTCACACATACAGCAAAAATTTCGGCTGCCAGCTGGAGTTCTTCTTCTGGAGGGAAGGAAGGGGCAATACGGATATTACTGTCTTTTGGATCCTTTCCATAAGGATAAGTGGCCCCTGCAGGCGTCATGACAACCCCTGCCTTTTTCATTAATTTTACGATCCTCTTAGCGCAGCCTGGCATAGCGTCAAAGGAAATGAAATATCCACCTTTTGGATTAATCCAAGAGCCAATACCTAAGCCTGAAAGCTCTTGTTCTAATGTGTGGATAACAATGTCAAATTTGGGTTTCATAATAGCAGCATGCTTTTTCATATGGTCCAAAATCCCGTTCTTATCCATATAAAAACGTACATGGCGAAGCTGATTCACTTTATCATGTCCAATAGTCTGGACAGCCAGCTGTTTTTTAATATCTACTTGATTATTGGGAGAAGTGGCCAAGGCAGCAACTCCTGAGCCAGGAAAACTAATTTTTGATGTGGAACAAAATTTATATACCATATCTGGATTTCCTGCTTTTTTACATTCATGTAAAATTTCCAGCAAAATATCTGGATTTTCAAAGTCAAAATGATGGACGCAATAGGCGTTATCCCAATAAATACGAAAATCTTTTGCAGCTGGTTTCAATTTTGCAAACCGCCTTACTACCTGGTCAGAATAGGTTATTCCCTGGGGATTGGAATATTTGGGCACACACCATATCCCCTTTACCAGTTCATCTCCTCCTGCCAGCTCCTCGACCATATCCATATCTGGACCATCTTCTCTCATTGGTATTGGAATCATCTCAATGCCAAAATATTCTGTAATTGTAAAATGCCTGTCATATCCAGGTACAGGACATAAAAACTTTACCTTTTCCAATTTACACCAAGGTGTGTTTCCCATTACCCCATGGGTCATGGAGCGGGAAATCATATCATACATTACATTCAAACTAGAATTTCCATATATAATAATGTCATCGGCGGTCACTTCCGTCAAAGAGGCAAGAAGCTCCTTTGCCTCATAAATTCCTCCTAACACCCCATAATTGCGACAATCTGTTCCATCTTCACAGGCAAGATCGCTGTCGCTGTTTAGCACATCCATCATATCCATAGATATGTCCAACTGGGACTGGGAAGGCTTTCCTCTGGACATGTCCAAATGCAAATCCTTTTGTTGATAATCTCGAAATTTTCTTTTTAAATCTTTTCTTAATTTTTCTAATTCCTCTTCACTTAGCTCTGTATAAAATGTCATTTTCTTTTTTCTTTCCTCTCTTTTTATGATTGGGGCCCCTCATGCTTTCTCTCTTTTCCCTGCCTCCCTTTGGGAATAAATACAGCCGCAGTAATTTTGGCGATATAGATCATACGCTTTAGATAATTCTGTTGAACGCTTATATCCATTTTTTTTCTTAAAGTCACTCGGAAGATGTAAGACTCCCCACTTTTCCCCTGCTCTTTCCCCAATTTCATTGAGTTTTTCCGCATTTTTATGGGGACTGATACTAAGAGTCGTTGTGAAAAATTCAAAGCCTCCCTTTCTGGCTTCTTTTGCCGTTCCCTCTAAACGCAGCTCATAGCAGGCAAGACACCGAAGTCCCCCTTCCTTTTCTTTCTCCATTCCCTTTGAAGCTTGAAAAAACCTATCTGGCTCATACACCCCTTCCAGAAAGTGAATAGGTTCCTTCCCACCTTGATTATATTCCTCAACAAGCTTCTTTTGCTCCTTCATCCTTTTTCCATATTCTATGGAATCTGTAATGTTTGGATTATAATAAAAAAGAGTAATGTCAAAATATTTTCTCAAATATTCCATGACATAACTACTGCAAGGAGCGCAGCAGCTATGTAAAAGAAGAGAGGCTCTCCTTCCCTCTTTCTCCAATCCTTCTATGATTTCCTCCAACTTCTTTTGGTAATTCACTCTCATAAATTTTCCACAGCCTTAAATCCTTCTTGTAAATCTTCTATAATATCTTCAATATTTTCAATTCCAATAGACAGACGGATAGTATTTGGCAAAATCCCCTGCTCTTTCATCTCCTCTTCCTTTAATTGGGAATGGGTCGTAGAGGCAGGATGGATGACAAGAGACTTCACATCTGCTACATTGGCCAGAAGAGAAAAGAGTTCTAAATGATCAATAAATTTTTTTGCCTTCTCCTCTCCTCCCTTTATTTCAAATGTAAAAATCGATCCTCCCCCATTTGGAAAATATTTTTTGTATAAAACTTTTTGTCTCTCATCCTTTGATAAACAAGGGTGGTGTACTGCCTCTACCTGGGGATGATGTTGTAAATATTCTACTACTTTCAAAGCATTTTCCACATGACGCTCTACCCGTAGAGATAAGGTTTCTAACCCTTGCAAAAAGAGAAAGGCATGAAAGGGGGAAAGAGTGGCTCCTGTATCCCTTAAAAGGATAGCCCTTATCTTTGTCACAAAGGCTGCCTCACCAGCTGCCTTTGTAAAGCAAATTCCATGATAACTAGGATTGGGCTCTGTAAGGGAAGGAAATTTTCCTGATGCCTCCCAATCAAATTTTCCACTCTCTACGATGACACCTCCAATGGCCGTTCCATGGCCTCCAATAAATTTTGTAGCAGAATGGACAACAATATCTGCTCCATATTCTATAGGACGAATCAAATAAGGAGTTCCAAATGTATTATCAATAACTAATGGAATTTTATGTTTATGGGCAATGGCAGCCATCTCCTCAATGTCCCCTACTTCTGAGTGGGGATTTCCTAAAGTTTCTATGAAAATAGCTTTAGTATTTTCTCTAATAGCTCCTTCAACCTCTTCCTTGCAAAAAGGATCCACAAAAGTTGTCGAAATACCAAAATCAGCTATCGTATGCTCTAGAAAATTATAAGTTCCACCATAAATATTTTTTGCAGCCACAATATGTTCCCCAGATTTTGCTAGATTTTCTATTGTATAGGCAATGGCAGCTGCTCCGCTTGCCACTGCCAAGGCTGCCGATCCCCCTTCTAAGGCTGCCATTCTCTTCTCAAAGATTTCCTGGGTAGGATTGGTCAGTCTGCCATAAATATTTCCTTGGTCTGTCAACCCAAACCTTGCTGCCCCATGATCACAATTTTTAAATACATAAGAAGTTGTCTGATAAATAGGAACCGCCCTTGCGTCTGTTACTGGATCTGGTTGTTCCTGCCCTACGTGAAGCTGCATTGTTTCAAACTTTAGTTTTCTGTCTTTTCTTCCTATCTTTCCCATTGTTTTCTACCTTTCCCAAACCTTTTTATTCTTTATAAAGATGCAATATTGATTAAGTTTAATCTTTCTTTATTCCCATGTTCTAAGCTAGTAAGTAAGGCCCTTGCCGTATCTAAGGACGTAAGACAGTGTATCCCTGCCTCAATAGCTGTCCTTCGAATAATAAATCCATCCCTAGATTTATCCCTCCCCTGAGTGGGCGTGTCAATGACCAAATCAATTTTATGTCCTAAAATCAAATCCATTACATTGGGAGACTCCTGGGTAATTTTATTTACTATTCTTGCCTGTACGCCGGCTTCTTTCAATGCTTTGGACGTGTTTCTTGTAGCATATATTTTGTATCCTAAAGCCTCAAAACGTTTTCCTATTTCAATTGCTTCCTGCTTGTCTCCATCTTTTACTGTAATAATTATCTGCTTATGCTTTGGCAAGTCCATTCCTGCTCCTAAAAAGGCTTTGTATAAAGCTTCATGAAATGTTTTTGCAATCCCAAGACATTCTCCTGTTGACTTCATCTCTGGGCCCAGGCTGATTTCAGCCCCTCGTATTTTCTCAAAAGAGAATATGGGCATCTTCACAGCTATATAATCTTTTTCCTCTGCCAATCCTGGCTCATAGCCTAGATCTTTTATCTTTTTTCCAACCATGACCTGGGCTGCCAAGTCTACAATGGGAATTCCTGTTACTTTACTAATATAAGGAACCGTTCTAGAAGAACGAGGATTTACTTCTATTACATAAACTTCCTCCTTAGACAGGATAAATTGAATATTTAAAAGTCCCACAACGTGGAGGGATTTTGCCAGCCTTTTTGTATAATCTAATATCCTTTCCTTTGCCCTCTGGCTGATTGTCTGAACTGGATAGACAGAAATACTATCTCCAGAGTGAACCCCTGCCCGTTCAATATGTTCCATAATTCCAGGGATAAGAATATCCACGCCATCGCAAACTGCATCCACTTCTATTTCCTTTCCCATTAAGTACTTATCTACCAAAATAGGATGCTCTTGAGCAATCTGGTTAATATTTTGGATAAACTCATCTATCTCTTTGGGAGAAAAGGCAATCTGCATTCCCTGTCCTCCTAGCACATAAGAAGGTCTTACAAGCACTGGATATCCCAGATTTTCTCCAATCTCCTTTGCCTCCTCACTTGTATATACAGTTCCCCCTTTTGGCCGGGGAATACCACATTCTTCTAATATTTGATCAAACCGTTCCCTATCTTCAGCAGCATCTACATTTTCCGCTGAAGTTCCCAAAATAGGAACTCCCATTTTCATTAAGCTTTCTGTTAGTTTAATGGCTGTCTGGCCTCCAAACTGGACGACAGCGCCGTCTGGCTTTTCAAAATGGACGATATTTTCAATATCCTCTGGGGTTAAAGGTTCAAAATACAATTTATGGGCAATGTCAAAATCTGTGCTCACAGTTTCTGGATTATTGTTTACAATAATGGTTTCATATCCTTCTCTTCGAAATGCCCACGTACTGTGTACAGAACAATAATCAAATTCAATCCCCTGCCCAATACGTATAGGACCTGAACCCAATACGAGAACTTTTTTCTCTGGTTTTGTCTCTTCTGCCTCGTTCTCGCTTCCAAAACAAGAGTAATAGTAAGGGGTGGCCGCCTCAAATTCTCCTGCGCAAGTGTCTACCATTTTAAAAGCTGCCACTATATTATTCTCATACCGCATTTTTTTAATCTTTTTTTCAGAGACCCTGGAAAGTTTAGAAATAACCTTGTCTGGAAACTCCAGCCTTTTTGCCTCTTTTAGTTTCTCCAATGTGAGAGGCTTTTTTTTCAATACTCTCTCCATCTCTACTAAGATGGATAGTTTATCAATAAACCAAGGATCAATTTGGGTTTCTTTGTGTATGGAATGAGGGCTAATTCCTTTTCTTAAAGCTTCTGCAATAACAAATATTCTTTGATCATCTACCCTTTTTAACCGTTCCATTAATTCACATTTTTCCAAATGGACAAATCGATAGCTTAAGAGGGAATCTGTATTTTGCTCCAAGGAGCGGATGGCCTTCATCAACGCTCCTTCAAAGTTTGTGCAGATGCTCATTACCTCTCCTGTAGCCTTCATCTGTGTGGTCAGAGTTCTTTTTGCTGTAATAAATTTGTCAAAGGGGAGTCTTGGCAATTTGACAACACAGTAATCCAAAGCTGGCTCAAAACTAGCATAAGTTTTTCCTGTAATTGCGTTTTTTATTTCGTCCAACGTATATCCCAACGCTATTTTTGCTGCTACTTTTGCTATCGGATATCCTGTCGCCTTAGAGGCCAGAGCTGATGAACGGCTGACTCTTGGATTCACCTCAATGACACAATATTCAAAACTATGGGGATGAAGGGCAAACTGAACGTTGCAGCCGCCTGTAATCTTTAACTCATTAATAATATTGATAGCAGCGCTCCTTAGCATTTGGTATTCTTTATCCCCTAACGTCTGGGAAGGGGCAACGACAATACTATCTCCTGTATGAACCCCTACGGGATCCATGTTTTCCATATTACATACTGTAATACAGCTTCCCAAAGAATCCCTTATAACTTCATACTCAATTTCCTTCCACCCTGCAATACTCTTTTCCACAAGAACCTGTCCCACTCTGGAAAGTCTTAAACCATTGGCTAATATTTCTTCCAGTTCATATTGGTTATAAGCAATGCCTCCTCCGCTTCCTCCTAGTGTGTAAGCAGGGCGAAGAACAACAGGAAAACCAATTTTATTGGAAAAGTCTATTCCATCTTCTATTGTTTCTACCACAAGAGAAGGGGCACAAGGCTCACCTATCTTTTCCATTGTCATTTTAAATTCCAGCCTGTCCTCCGCCTTTTTTATCGTCTGACTGGTAGTGCCAATTAAATGGACTCCCTGACTTTTTAAAAATCCAGATTCCTCCAGCTCCATGGCCAAGTTTAAAGCCGCCTGTCCCCCTAAAGTTGGAAGGATACTATCTGGCTTTTCCTTTTCAATTAATAATTCCAGTACTTTTCTTGTTAAAGGCTCTATATAGACAGAGTCTGCAATTTCTTTGTCTGTCATAATCGTCGCAGGATTAGAGTTTACTAGAACAACTTCTATCCCTTCTTCTCTCAAAGAACGACATGCCTGTGTTCCTGCATAATCAAATTCCGCTGCCTGTCCAATGACAATTGGGCCAGAACCAATGACTAATACTTTTTTTATATTTGGGTTTTTAGGCATGTCTTGCTTCCTCCATCATATCTATAAAATTGTCAAACAAAACTTCTGAGTCCCATGGTCCAGGGCATGCTTCTGGATGAAACTGCACAGTAAAAACGGGCTTTCCTATATAGCGCAGTCCCTCGTTTGTTCCGTCATTTACATTTATAAAAGCAGGCTCCACAATGTTCTTATCCAGCTTATCCATATCTACTACATAACCATGGTTTTGAGAAGAAATATAGACCCTTCCTGTTTTTAAATCTTTCACTGGATGATTTCCTCCCCTATGCCCATATTTCAGCTTGTACGTATCTCCTCCTGTTGCCAGATTCATAAGCTGATGTCCAAGACATATGGCAAAGATAGGAATGTCTGCATCATAGAGCTTTTTGATTTCTTTTATAATAGAAACACAAGACTTAGGATCTCCAGGGCCATTGGAGAGCATAATGCCGTCTGGCCTTTTTCTTAAAATTTCCTCTGCCTTTGTCCATGCAGGATAGACAGTAATAAAGCAGCCCCTCTTTGCTAAAGAAAGAATAATGTTCTCTTTGGCTCCTAAATCTAGGAGAGCCACCCTTTTTCCCACTCCCTTTCGTTCTTTGACAAGGACAGGAGGGCTTTGTTTTTCTCCTTTTCCAAAACCTATTTTTAAGTTCTCCTCATCTTCCTCAAACATCTTTGCCCCAATGACTTCATAGTCTTCTTTGCAGCTTACCTCCTCTACTACATTTCCCAATTCATATTGTTTTAACTTCGGAAGAATTTCATGAATGTTATAGTTCTCATCACATGTAATCATTCCGTTCATTGTACCTTTTTTCCTGAGAATCTTTGTAAGGGCCCTTGTGTCAATAGAAGCAATGCCTGGAATGTCGTATTCTAATAGAAACTCCTGTATTGTCCTGTCACATCGAAAATTGCTTGGTTTCCTGCTTAGCTCTCGCACAATCAATCCTTTTACCCATGGTTTTTTGCTTTCCATGTCCTGATTACATATACCATAATTTCCTATGAGGGGATAGGTCATACATACCGATTGTCCCGCATAAGATGGATCTGTCAAAATTTCCACATATCCTGCCATGGAAGTGTTAAAAACAATTTCACTAATTGCTTCCTTTTGGGCTCCAATGCTGATTCCTTCAAATACCGTTCCATCTTCCAGTATTAAAAATGCTCTCATATTATACTACCCATGCCTTTCCGTATGATTACCATAGTTAGTACATTTTAGCATATTTAAGAATACATTTCAATTTCTTTCCTTATTAACGTCCTAAAGTCCCCCTTTTTCTTTTACTAGAAGATAACCATCCTTTTTTCTTCATTTAATGTTATTTTCATATTTTGCCTTTAAGATAAGTTACAGAAAAAAGAAAATGTTTACTATTCTGAACACAGAGAAAGGAAAATTTTTATGGAAAAAGAAATGAAATACTTTGTCATGGCTTCCATGATATGCGGAATTCTTGCTGTTGTATCTATCCCCTTAAACCCGGCTATTTCCTTTATACTTGGAATTCTTGCCTTATCCTTTAGCATTGTCTATAAAAGGAAGTTCCATGGAGCCCCCTCTCCTATGGTTTCCACTGGTTTATGCTGCGGCGCTGTTGCTGTTGGTATTTTTATTTTCTTCTTTTGCATTCGGCTTATGCTTTTTACTTCTATTTTTGGGCATCATATGGACTTTGATGATTTATTTGACGATTATGACGAAGTATTTGATATTGACCTCTTTTAAAAAAGGTTTTCTCCCTTTGCTTGTTTCTTTCATAGGAAATTTTCTATGAAAGAAACAGGAGAGCCTTGGATAATAAGTGAAAAAAATAGGTTCATTATTTGAAAAACTATGGATTGATTTTATTCATAGGTTGTTTTAAAATAATTTTCATATATGGAACTTATTATCTTATGGCACATTGCTGCCTTTGTTTTTTGGGAGGTCTTATGACAAAAAAGAAATTTCTTTCTCATGGTTCATGGTTCTTCACTTCTTTTTTATGTTGGCTGTTTTATTGCTCTATGGGTCTTTCTTGTGACCGTTGTGAGAGCTGCCTATACAGGAATCACCTATGACGAAGCCTACACATATCTTATTTACGCCAAAGATTTTGATATTAGGAATCTTTCCCTCTTGAAATCCATGTTCACAGACAGTTTTGCCAACAATCATTGGCTAAACACCATCTTGATCCATTTTTTCCAAGGCATTTTTGGCCTGTATTATGACGAATTCCTTATCCGCCTTCCCAATTTAATCTTTTTCTTTTTTTATTTGTCCTGTTCCCTTTTTATGCTCAAAAAGAAGATCCTATCCTTTCTCCCCTTCCTCCTTCTCATCTGTAATTATTATTTAGATGAATTTTTTGGCTTGGCAAGGGGTTATGGAATTTCCGCCAGTATTATCTTATTTGGGCTTCTCTTCTACAAAAAGTGGAAGAAGGAAGGGTGTGAGCATAACTCTACCCTTACATTATGCTTCTTCCTATTTATTTTATCCGCCTACGCCCAAACTGTGACCCTTCTTATAACGGCCTCCCTTGGATTGGCTGCTCTTTTTCACTTAGTGAAAAAGAAAAAATTCCTTCCTTATTTAAAATCCCAATGGCCCTTCCTCATCCCTATGAGCTTTTTAGCCCTTTTCATTCTTATTTACCACTTCATGGTTTCAGACAGTGACAAGCCTCTGTTTTCCTCCAATTATTCCTTTTTTGATTCCTTTGTCCGAAGCTATGTCCGTATGTTTATACACAATGAAGGGTATAATTATCAAGTAGGACGGCTCCTTTCCTTTATCTTTCTTCTTTCTCTTGTTCTTATGATTATAAAAAGACATTGGTCTTTCCAAGACTTTATGATTCCTCTTGCCCTTTATGTTCTGCTCCTTCTTTTTGTAGAATTCCTTTTTCGTAAAGGCTACTTTACAGAACGTCTTTTACTCCCCGCCTATCCATTTTTAGTCTTTGGATTTGTGGAAGCTCTTGTTTATCTATATCGTTTCATACAAGGTTATATTCCCTTTTCCAAATATTTAGAATATCCTGCCTTAGCCTGTATGTCCATAGCCGTGCTCATCCTCTTTGTAAAAAAGATAGATATTGCTCATACAAGAGATTGGTACGATGACTATTCTCTGCGCTGGCAAACTTATACGACACCGGATTACTATTATTTTACCAATGAAATCATTGATGGAAAATTTGCAGAACAGCGTCCTCCTGTCACTTTCTATCAGAAAAAGCTTCTTTATATGATGGAAAAGGGATATTAAATAGTCCTTTCACTATGTTAAACTTCACCCTTTTCCTGAAGTTCTTTCAAAGCTGCTGCAAAGGGGGTGTAGGCTGTATTCTTTGCCTCCTCCCTTTGCTTTTTCAAATAATGGGCAACATCCTTTTTTCTCACCCCAGCCCCTTCTTTTCTTCTCCTCTCCTCAAATTTAGATAACCTTTCTCTGTAACCACAAATGCAAAAAAAAGTATCCTCCTCTCCCTTTTTACTCATTTCCATTTTTTTATGGCAGAGGGGACATCTAGCATTGGTCATACGGGATAAAGTTTCTCTGTAACCGCAGTTTCTATCTTGGCAGACAAGAAGCTTTGCATTTTTTCCTTTTACTGCCAGAAGTCTTTTTCCACATTGGGGACATTTCTTATTGGTCACATTTTCATGGCGAAATGTTTTTTCTTCAGCTTGTATCTCTTTTAGAATTTCCTCTGTGTATTGTCGGATTTCTGCCATAAAGGTTTCCCTCTTCATTGAGCCTTCTTCCATTTTCAATAGCTTCAGTTCCCAGCTTCCAGTAAGCTCTGGCTTTTTTAAGTCTTCTGGAACAAGTTCTAAGAGCTGTTTTGCCTTGGAGGTGAGGTGAATCTCCCTATCCTTTTTTTCTATCAAAAAGCTTTGGAACAGCTTTTCAATAATGTCCCCTCTTGTGGCAACTGTTCCAAGTCCCCCTTTTTCCCCCATAATCTTGACCATGTTTTTTTCTTTATTTTTCATATACTTGATTGGATTTTCCATGGCGGATAACAAGGTGGATTCTGTAAAATATAGGGGAGGCTTTGTACTTCCTTCTACACTATTTAATACAATCTCTTCAAAGACTTCTCCCTCTTTTATTGTAAATGCTTTCTTGTCTTCTTCCTCCCTTTCATCCTTTATGACTTCCTTCCAGCCCTTTTCCAAGGCCACCTTTTCCTTTGCCTCAAATCTCTCCTGACCTACTTTTGCCTTTATGACAGTTTCCCCATAGACATAAGGCGGGAATAATGCCGAAAGAAATCTTCGGACAACTAAGTCATATATTTTTCTTTCCTCTAGGCCCATTTCTTCTAGATGTACTGGTTCCTCCGTTGGAATAATCCCATGGTGATCTTTTACCTTTTTATCGTTTATAAAAGAAGCATCCTTTTTCCATGTCTTATTCCAAAGTTTTCTAGTATAAGCTTTGTATGGCCCTGTGCCGCATCCTGACAGACGTTCTTGTATGGAATCCAAAAGATCAGAGGTCAAATAAGAGGAATCTGTTCTTGGATAGGTGACGACTTTATAATGTTCATATAACCGCTGCATGATATTTAATGTCTCTTTGGGCGAGTAGCCAAACCTTTCGTTGGCTTCCTCCTGGAGTTTTGTCAAGTCGTAAGGAAGGGGAGGAGAAATCTTTTTTTCCTTTTTTTCTATTTTTTCTATAATGAGAGGAAGGCCAGATAACTCTTTTAACTGTTGGTTTATTTTTTCTTTATCAAAGGACTGGCTGTTTCCTGTTTTGTTTTCCTTCCATGTAAATGTCAATCCTTGCGCTGACGTCTGGATTCCATAATAGGCCCTGGGCTTAAATGTTCTAATTTCCTCCTCCCTTTCTCCTATCATGGCCAAGGTAGGAGTCTGAACTCTTCCACAAGAAAGCTGGGCATTGTATTTGCAAGTTAGAGCCCTTGTTCCGTTTATACCTACAAGCCAGTCTGCCTCAGCCCTTGACAGGGCAGCCTTATATAAGGAATCATACTCCCTTGCATCCTTTAACTTGGAAAACCCTTCTTTTATTGCTCTATCTGTTACCGAAGAGATCCAAAGTCTTTTACAAGGCTTTTTATTATTTGCCATTTCCAATATCCATCTGGCTACCAGCTCTCCTTCTCTTCCAGCGTCTGTGGCAATGACGATTTCCTTTACCTCCTTTCTATGAATCTGAGCCTTTACTGCCTGATATTGCTTTCCTGTCTTTGAAATAATCGTTGTTTCCAACCTCTTTGGCATAATCGGTAAGTCTTCCATCTTCCATTCTTTATACTTTTTTTCATAATCTTCTGGATCCTTTAATGTAATAAGATGGCCAAGAGCCCATGTGACAATATAGTCCTTTCCTTCTTTCCCTCCATGGAGATCCTTGGAACAATGGAGCACTCTGGCAATATCCCTTCCAACAGATGGCTTTTCTGCTATGACTAATGTTTTCATCTTCACTCCCCTTTCTCCCTTTTTGTTTTTAGATCAATGTTTTAAAATATTGGATTGTCTTCTTTAGTCCTTCTTCTAACTCAATGGTTGGCTCCCATGAAAGCTCCTCCCTGGCCAGTTTTATCACAGGCTTTCTTTGCATAGGATCGTCTCCTGGCAAAGGCTTATATATGATTTCTGACTTTGTTCCTGTCATGGCTATGACTTGATTGGCCAGCTCTCCTATGGTAAATTCTCCTGGATTACCCATGTTCACTGGCCCGGTAAATCCCCTCCTGCTTTTCATAAGCTTTATCATCCCTTCCACTAAGTCGTCCACATAGCAAAAGCTCCTTGTCTGGCGTCCATCTCCATATATGGTAATCGGTTGCCCTTTTAGCGCCTGAACAATAAAATTGGACACAACTCTTCCGTCATTGGGATTCATCCTGGGGCCATAGGTGTTGAAAATGCGCATGACTTTTATATCTACCTTATGCTGCCTATAATAATCAAAAAATAAAGTTTCCGCCACTCTCTTTCCCTCGTCATAGCAGGAACGGATTCCAATAGGGTTGACGCATCCTCTGTAATGTTCTGGCTGGGGATGGATCTCAGGATCTCCGTAAACTTCACTTGTGCTTGCCTGTAATATTCTTGCCCCTGTCCTCTTGGCCAGACCTAACATATTCAAAGCGCCATACACACTTGTTTTCGTTGTTTTAATAGGGTTGTACTGATAGTGGACAGGGCTTGCCGGACAGGCCAGATTATAAATCTCGTCCACTTCCACAAAAAGGGGATTGGTTACATCATGGCGGATAAATTCAAAATAAGGATTTCCCATTAAATGACGAATATTATCTTTGGAACCTGTAAAAAGGTTATCTGCACAAATAACGTCATTTCCTTCTTCCAAAAGCCGTTCACATAAATGG
Organism: uncultured Lachnospiraceae bacterium; assembly: GCA_910589265.1. GTDB lineage: Bacteria > Bacillota > Clostridia > Lachnospirales > Lachnospiraceae > MGBC165282. Next base: position 5,765 of record CAJUTQ010000078.1, on the reverse strand, counting down.
GAGCCTAAAAATCCAGCTCCCCCAGTAATTAATACTCGATTTCTCATCTTCCCACCCCAATCTGATAGTATTCAAAACCCATCTTTCGCATCATCTTCTTTTCATACTGGTTTCTCCCATCGAAAATAACAGGTTTCTTTAGCCGCTCTTTCATCTCCAGAAAATCTGGACTTCGAAACTCTTTCCACTCTGTAATAAGAATCAAGGCGTCAGCCCCTCTTAATGCATCGTATTTGCTGTCTACATAGCTTACCTTCTCATTGCCTTTTAAATAAAAGTCTCTAGCTCCTTCCATTGCTTTTGGGTCATAAGCTTGGATAGAAGCTCCTCTTTTTGTCAGTTCTATAATCGTAGTAATGGCAGAGGATTCTCTCATGTCGTCAGTATCTGGTTTAAAAGATAAACCCCAGACAGCAAACGTATAGTCCTTTAAATTCTCTCCATACTTATCCATAACTTTTTTAGGAATCACATACTTTTGTCTATGGTTGACTGCATCTACTGCTTCCAACACTTGAGGCTCATACCCATGTTTACGGCTTGTTCGAATAAGAGCTTGTACATCTTTTGGAAAACAGCTCCCCCCATATCCACAGCCCGCATAAATAAATTGGTATCCAATTCTCTGATCACTACCAATTCCCCTTCTTACCTTATTCACATCAGCCCCTACTCTCTCACAAATATTAGCAATTTCATTCATAAAGGAAATTTTTGTTGCCAGCATAGCGTTCGCTGTGTATTTTGTCATTTCTGCACTTGCAATATCCATAATAATAAAGTTTTCCGTATTTCGGACATAAGGCATGTAGAGCTCTTTCATTATTTCTGCTGCCTCCCCATTATCCACGCCTATAACAATTCTATCTGGTCTCATGCAATCGCTTACTGCAGTTCCCTCTTTTAAAAATTCTGGATTGGAAATAACGTCAAAAGTTAAATCGCTCCCCCTCTTATGGAGCTGCCTTTGGATAACCTCCCTTACTTTTCCTGCTGTTCCAACAGGAACTGTAGATTTATTTACTACATACATATGGCGTATCATATTCTCTCCGATTTCTTTTGCCACAGAAAGTACATATTTCAAGTCAGCGCTTCCATCTTCCCCCATAGGAGTGCCCACTGCAATAAAACAGAGATTGGCATATTTCAACGCCTCCTTTATATCTGTTGTAAAATGCAGGTGACCCTGGTTATAATTTTGACTTACCATTCCCTCTAGTCCTGGCTCATAAATAGGTATTCTTCCCTTTTTCAAACGTTCTATTTTTTCCCTGTCTACGTCCACGCACCAAACATCATTTCCCATATCAGAAAAACATGTCCCTGTCACCAAACCTACATAACCAGTTCCCACTACTGCTACCTTCATCCTTATCACCATGCCTTTTCACAATTTGTCATTTCCTAGTTTTCGGAAAGTATTCTATCCTCTGCCATAAAACTTGTACGCCAAATATCCCGCAGCAAGCTTTTTTCTGCCTGTTGCGGGCCTTTTCCCACATATTTATGCCTTTCTGCCTTCCAAACCTTCATCTTCTTAAATACGAAAATCAAATCTCCTACTGTCCTCTTCCTTTTTTCCTGTTTCTATGGCGTTCCAGTCCAAGTTCCTGAGCTTATTCACCAGCTCCTCCATCGCATTCCCCCAAAGGGTTGTACGTTTTACCCCCAAATCTCTTTGTTCATATTGCCCTTCCGTTTTTTCCCTGATACGATCTTTTCCTGTATTCTCTGCCCTTTTTGCCTCTTCTCTTTCCCTAGCCTTATTCTTCTCTTGAGTCTTCTCCATACGTTCTCTCTGCCTTTCACTGGATTTTTCCAAGTCGGCAAAAAAAGTCATTGTACCATCCTCATTCCAGGCAATGCCTATCTTTGTTATTTGGACGTCTTCCCTATTGGTTCCAAAAGCTGATTGAAAGCCAAACTCCCTGTTTATCTGTTCTGACATACGAAGGGCGCCATGAACCCTTTCCATATACTCCTTTTCATATTTTTCATCGGAAGCCATCTTTTCCAATTCTTTGCTGGAAAATAAGACAGAGACCTCCTTTGTTCCCCTTGATAAAATTTCTCTGGCTTCCTTGCTGCTGTCAAAATCTGCCACCATGAAATCCATATTCCCATATGTCTGCCTTAGTTTTTCCAAAAGGTTTTGAGCCTTTTTAGAAAGTTTTGTCTTTCCTGTCTGGGAACCTCCCTCTGTTCTGCCAGCCTTCTTACTGGCTCCTTCCTTTATCTCCCTCTGCTGTTTTTGCAAGATATTGTTGTAGTAATTTGACACCATACAATCATTCTCTATCTTACCCATCATCCATTCCTCCTTGAACATCCATGTGAAATCCATTTCATGGTTTTTCTATTTTTATATGATTCATATCGTCATCTTTGCTCAAATAGTTCATGGTTTTTCCTATAAATAACGGATGACTGTCCTTTTTAGGAGCATTCCTCTTCCAAGAAAAACGGACTTTTAAAGTATTATACAAGTTTCATTCCCTCTTTGCAAGACTCCAAATCCTATCTTTTTTGCCTTCCTATTCTTTTATAAAATCATCTTTGAAAAAGATTTGTCCATCCATAAAACTCATGATAAACTTTTTATATATGTTGGAACAAGACTGTTAAATGTTTCTAATAAAAACATGGGAAAGGAAATATGTTATGGGAAATCATTCATTAGGAGATACCATCCGCTCTCTTCGCAAAAAAGCCGGCTTATCCCAGGAGAAACTGGCAGAAGGCATTTGCTCTCCTGTTTCTATCTCTCGTATTGAGAATGGAGTCCAAATGCCTTCCAGCACTGTATTGGATAGGCTTTTGGCAAAGCTGGGCACAAGCACCTATCAAATATGTGAAATTTACTACAAAAATGAAGAACAGCAAAGGTTTGAGGAAGAAGCAAAAAAAATATCCCGATTCATTTATGAGGAAAAAATAGACAAGGCAAAATCTCTCCTTTCATGTCTGGAAAATAGTGCAAAAGCAAACAACTTAAATTTCCAGCATTATCTGTTATTAGAAGCCTCCATCAAATTTTATGAGGGGGAAAATCCCCATGAAATTTTGTCCATATTATATGAAGCTCTTGGCAAAACAAAGAAAGCCTTTGACTTTGAAGACTTCCGCCATGTCCTCCTCTCTCTCATCGAAGCAAATATTTTGAATATATTTGTCGTTACTTTTTACCGTTTGGGCCAGATTACAAAGGCAATACGTTTAGGAGAAGAATTAATGTCTTCTTTGAAAAGACATAAAGGGGGCTTCGCAGAATATAAAATACTACAAATTAACCTTGCGCTGAATCTTTCCCAAATATTAGAAAAAGAACATCGTTATCAAGAACCCTTTCTGTATATTGAGATGGCTGAAGAACTAAGTTTTCTCAGCCTTCAGCAGTCCCTGCTGCCGGAAATAGAATTTGTGAAAGCAAAATTATACCATTCCCTTGGAAAAGATGAAGAATGTATCCCTATTTTAAAGGCAGTCCTTCCCTACATGAAATTGATCCATAAAAAGGACTTTGCCCATCTTGTGCGTAAATATGCAAAAAAGGAACTGGGATTAAACCTTTAGCCTTCCTAATAAATCATAACAAATCATGTAATTTTTTCTTTAACATGCTTTGTTATGGTTTTTTCTTCTCTTTATATTATACTACTCTTATGGCTGCTGTCGAAGGGAGACATGATTATGAAAGTTATAATGATTATTGTTTCACATCGCTTATAAAAATGCAGCGACATATAAAGGAGAAATAAAATTTATAAGTATATGTTGATTTCTCTTTTATGCCAAGAATAGATATTTATTCTAATAACTTCTTTTCATTTGATCAAATTCATTTCATTAAGAATACTATATAAAAATATATAAATAGATAATGATCCCATAAGCTCTCCAAGAAAGGCAGGTCCCTTATGAAATTCTATTTCTTATGCGAAAACAAACTTCACTTATCCCTTCTCCTAATTCTGCAGACAATACGAACAGCAGGAACCGTAGGGGTTGCCATTCTCATCAATCATCTTATTAATGCTGTCTCAACAGCGATTACAAACAAAGACGTCAGCTCTTTAATACACTGGGGAATTATCTGCGTCATTTACGCCTTTACTCTTGGGGGAATCATTCTCCTTACTGAGAAAACAAAGACTGCAACTATGAAAGGAATCATGATGACCCTACGCCGGCATATTCTCCATGAAATTTTAAACAAAAGTATTTCCCATCATCAAGGGAAAAACAGCGCCCAATACATGACTTTGCTTAGTCAAAACCTGGGAACTTTTGAGGAACAGTATTTGAAAAACAGCCTCTCCATCTATGACTCCTTTCTCAGTATTCTCATGGCTGTCCTCCTTTTGCTGTGGATTAACCCTATGATTGCCGCTATTTCTATTGGCGCTATGTCCATTCCCAGTTTCATTCCCAAATTTTTTGGGAAAAAACTGGGAGTCCTTCAAAGTCATATAATGGAAAATGGAGCTGGCTATAATGGAAAAGTCAAAGACATATTGAACGGAATGGAAGTGATCAAATCTTACCACTGTGAGACACAAATAGAGAATCTTCATTGTGACAGCGCTAAACGATTGGAAAAGAGCAAAGCCCAGATGGGAAATACAATGGCCTGGCTGTATGGTCTTACTACTTTCTCCTCTATATCCGTCCAATTCCTCATTATGTCCTTAGCTGGAATATTCGCTGTAAAAGGGCTTATTACGATTGGAAGCATTATCGCCATAACCCAGCTTACTGGGCAAGTCATCTCTCCTGCTTTCCAACTCTCTGAAAAAATCAGCCAGTTAAAAGGAAGTAAACCTATTTGGGAACAGATCAAAAAATACGATCCAAAAGACATTGTCCAAAAATCCCTTCCTGAACTATTGAATATGAAGGAGTCCTTAGTACTCCAAGATCTTACCTTCTCCTATGGGGATACCCCTGTTATCCACCATGTGAACCTCCAATTTGATCAAGGCAAAAAGTATGTGATTGTTGGGGAAAGTGGGAGTGGAAAAAGTACCTTGCTAAAGCTCCTTGCTGGATATTACAATAACTATTCGGGCCGAATTCTCTTAGACGGAAAACAGGATAAGCAATGTGATATAGCTCTGATTCACCAAAATCTCTTTCTCTTTGATGATACAATCCGAAATAATATTACCTTATATGAAGACTATTCTGAGGAAGCCATAAGAGAAGCCTGTAAAATGGCCAGTTTAGATAAGATAATAGAATCTTTGCCAGAAGGTATAGATACCAAGGTTTTGGAAAATGGGGCCCGCTTTTCTGGGGGAGAAAAACAGCGAATTGCCGTGGCAAGAGCTATTTTGCACAAAAAAAATGTCCTCTTATTAGATGAAGCTACCTCAGCCATGGATAATGGAACAACAAAACTCATTGAAGACAGCATCCTCTCTTTGGAAAATGTCACCTGTATTGCCATTACCCACAAGCTTACGCCTAGTTCTTTACAAAAATATGATGAAATCCTTGTCATGGAGCATGGAAAAATTGTGGAACAGGGAAGCTATGAAGCACTGCTTTCACTGTCCAGCAAATTTTCAAAACTATATTCTGTCGCCATGGGATAACGTAAGCTGCTGTATGAAAGGGAAAAAGGGGGCTGTGAAAAAAAGGAGTTGAAAACTCCAAACTTCACAGCCCCTTTATTTTGTAGAATAATTTAAGCGAAAAATCCCCAAAAAGGATATAATTCCCCTTACCCCATATGAATGCATTTTAGGGAATCATGCAGT